>NZ_JACYNW010000001.1:0-1026285 GCF_014839445.1 Microbacterium sp. CFBP 13617
CGGCGTCGGCGGATTCCGCACCATCGCCACCATCACCGTCACCGCCAAAGCCCCGGCGATCTCCGCCGGGTCCGTGAAAGTCACGGGTACAGCGAAGGTGGGGGCTATCCTCACCGCCGCGCCCTCGTCCTGGCCCGCGGGCACGACGTTCCGCTACAGCTGGTCGGCCGACGGCACAGTGATCGCTGGGGAGAAAGCCAAAACCTTCGTTCCCACCGCGGGGGTCGTGGGCAAGAAGATCACGGTCCGCGTGACGGGATCGCTGGCGGGCTACTCCTCCAGCTCCAAAACTTCCGCCGCGACGAATCCGGTCACGAAGGCCACTCTGACCTCGGCCCCGCCCACCATCTCCGGAGCAGCCAAAGTTGGTAGCACGCTGACAGCGAAGGCGGGGACGTGGACTTCCGGCGCCGCACTGCGCTACCAGTGGTTCGCGGGCGCGCAGCCTATTGCCGGAGCAACGAGCGCCACCTTCCTACCAAAGGCGGCGCATGTCGGCAGTCGCCTGAGTGTCCGTGTGACGGGGACGCTCCAGGGCTATGTGAACAAGGTTGAGACTTCAGCCCCGACCCGGCCGGTCACTCGCTGACTCTCGGATACTGCGGGTTGGCTGGGCCGGCGCGCCGACCCGCACCATCGCCGCATCAGGCGGGCTCAGACAGGTGTGGTTCCTCGCGGCTGCCAGACAGCGCTACTATTTGTTGACTTTTAGCAAACACCTGGCGCCCGACTCCGCTCGATCGAGTCGCCCGCCGACCCTTCCCGATGAGGCCCCGATGTCAGACATCACTCGCAATCGCCGCGCGCACACCGCCGGCACCGACACGGTCATGACCCACCGCATGATCATGTTCGTCATCTTCGGCCTGATGGCCGGAATGTTCCTCTCCGCCCTCGACCAGACGGTCGTCGGCACCTCGATCCGCACGATCGGCGACGACCTGCAGGGCCTGAGCCTGCAGGCGTGGGTCACCACCGCCTACCTGATCGTCTCGACGATCTCGACGCCCATCTACGGCAAGCTCTCCGACATCTTCGGTCGGCGTCCGCTGTTCCTGATCGCCATCCTGATCTTCATCATCGGCTCGGTGCTCGCCAGCTTCTCGACCTCGATGGTCGAGCTGGCGGCCTTCCGCGCGATCCAGGGCCTGGGCGCCGGTGGCCTCATGTCGATGCCCCTGGCGATCATGGGCGACATCCTCGCCCCGCGCGAGCGCGCGAAGTACCAGGGCTACTTCCTCGCCGTATTCGGCATCTCGAGCGTCATCGGTCCGCTCGTCGGCGGCCTGTTCGCCGGTGCCAGCGAGATCCTGTTCATCACCGGATGGCGCTGGGTGTTCCTCATCAACGTGCCGATCGGCATCATGGCGCTGGCCATCGTCTGGCGGTTCCTGCACATCCCCAAGCAGCCGCGCGGGTCGGTGCGCATCGACTGGTGGGGCGCCACCACGGTGATCGTCGCCCTCGTGCCCCTGCTGCTCGTCGCCGAGCAGGGCCGCGAGTGGGGCTGGGGCTCGCCCATCGCCCTCGCCTGCTACGTGATCGGAGCACTCGGCATCCTGGCCTTCGTCATCGCCGAGACGAAGATGAAGGATGACGCGCTCATTCCGCTGAAGCTCTTCCGCTCCCCCACCTTCTCGATGGCGACGGTCATCGGCGTGCTCGTCGGCTTCGGCATGTTCGGCGCGATGCTGACCCTGCCGCTGTACCTGCAGCTCGTGCTGGGCTCCTCTCCCACGCAGAGCGGCCTCGAGATGCTGCCGATGATCCTCGGCCTGATGGTCGCCTCGATCGTCAGCGGACAGCTCATCGCCCGCACCGGCCGCTACCGCATGTTCCCGATCCTCGGCACGCTGCTCATGTCGGTCGGCTTCTTCCTGCTGACGTTCCTCAAGTACGACAGCCCCTACTGGCACGTGGCCATCGCCATGCTCGTCATCGGCCTGGGCCTCGGTCAGCTGATGCAGACGCTCACCATCGCGAGCCAGAACTCGGTCGGGGTGCGCGACATGGGCGTGGCCACGAGCGGATCGACGTTCTTCCGCCAGATCGGTGGAACGCTGGGCACGGCCGTGCTGCTGTCGCTGCTGTTCACGCTCATGCCCACGAACGTGATCGGCTCGTTCTCGGACCGCGCGACCCTCACCGACGCGCTCGACGCCGCCCTCGATCCCACGGTGTCGTCGGCGCCGGCGAACGAGAAGATCATGTCGACGATCTACGGCCCGATCCTCTCGCAGGTCACCGCGGGCACGACCGCCCAGGTGCAGGCGGGCGTGCAACAGGCGACGGATGCCGCGACCCAGGCGGTCGCCGCTCAGGTCGCCGCCGGGCAGATCCCCGCCTCGGCGCAGGCCGCGGCGACGCAGACCGCCGTCGCGCAAGCCCTCTCGGCCGCGTCGGCGCAGATCCAGCAGCAGGTGCCGGTCGCGCGGATCGGCACCGACGGCACGGTGAGCCTGGACTTCTCGAATGCCGGTGAGCGCTCGGCGTTCGTCGACACGGTGGCGACCACGCTGAAGGACCAGTTCGCGGCGGGCGGCGACACCTCCGCGCTCGGGGGTGCCGCCCTCGACGACACGTCGTTCCTGGTCGGCGCCGATGCGCGACTGACCAAGCCGTTCCTCGTCGGGTTCAACTCGTCGTCGACGACGGTCTACTGGGTCGCGATGTCGGTCGTGCTGCTCGCGTTCGTGCTGTCGCTGTTCTTCCGCACGCCGCCGCTGCGTGCCAAGTCGGCGCTGCAGGAAGCCGCCGACGAGCGCCGCGGCAAGGACGACGAAGACAAGCGCGCCGAAGAGGCCGCCGCGCAGACGGGTGCGCTGATCGCACCCTGACGCGTGAGACGACGAAGGGGGCGGGGAGTCACGCGGACTCCCCGCCCCCTTCGTCGTCGTCAGGCCCGCTCGCGCGCCCGCAGGTCTTTGCGCAGGATCTTGCCCGACGTCGACTTCGGGATGAGGTCGATGAACTCCACGCGTCGCACCTTCTTGTGCGGGGCGACCTCCGCGGCCACGAAGGCCTTCACGTCGTCCTCGGTCAGCTCACTGCCGGGGCCGACCACCACGAACGCCTTGGGGATCTCCTGCTCGTCGTCGTCGAGCACGCCGATGACCGCGGCATCCTGGATCTGCGGATGCGAGAGCAGCAGGGCCTCGAGCTCGGCGGGGGCGATCTGGTACCCGTGGTACTTGATCAGCTCCTTGAGTCGGTCGACGATCGTGAAGTATCCGTCGACGTGGTGCACGCCGATGTCGCCGGTGTGCAGGAACCCGTCGTCGTCGAGGGTCTCGGCCGTGGCATCCGGTCGGTTCAGGTAACCGAGCATGACGTTCGGCCCGCGCACCCAGATCTCGCCCGGCGCCGTCAGTCCCTCGTCGCCGTGGATCTCGAGTTCGTCGCCCGTCTCGGGGTCGACGAGCTTCGCCTCGACGTTCGGCAGCAGCACGCCCACCGAGCTCACGGGCATCTCGCCGCCGGCGGGGATCGCGTGCGACACGGGACTGAGCTCGCTCATGCCGTAGCCCTGGAAGAAGCGCGCGCCGATGCGGCGCCCGGCGGTCTCGGCGGTCTCGCCGTCGAGGGGCGCCGCCCCCGAGAACACGCTGTGCACGCTCGAGAGGTCGAACTCGTCGACCAGGGGGTGCTTGGCCAGCGCGACGGCGATGGGCGGCGCGATGAAGAGGAAGGTGCACCGCTGATCCTGCACCGACCGCAGGAACTCCGTCAGGTCGAACCGCGGCATGGTGACCAGGCTCGCCCTCTGCCTCAGGGCGAGGTTCAGCAGCACCGTCATGCCGTAGATGTGGAAGAACGGCAGCACCGCCAGCACCCGGTCGGCGCTCGAGATCTCGATCACCGGGCGGCACTGGTGCACGTTGGCCACGAGGTTGCGGTGCGAGAGCATCACGCCCTTCGGCACCCCGGTCGTCCCCGACGAATACGGCAGCACGGCCACGTGCGTCGACGGATCGAAACGCACCTCGGGCGGCGTGCGCCCCTCGCCCAGCAGGGAGCGCAGGTCGAGGTGCCCCTCGGCGCCGTCGAGAACGATCACGCGGTCGTCGTCGAGTCCCGCGGCCCGGGCGGCGGCGAGCGCCTGCGGCAGCAGCGGCGACACCGTCACGAGCCAGGTCGCCGCGGCGTCGCGCAGCTGCGTCTCGATCTCACGCGCGGTGTAGAGGGAGTTGATCGTGGTGACGACGGCGCCGAGTCTCAGGATGCCGTGGAACACCGTCGCGAAGGCCGGAACGTTCGGGCAGAGCACGGCGACGATGGTGTCGGTGTCGACCCCGCGTGCGGCGAGAGCCCCGGCGAACCCGTCGACCTGGGCGCGGAGTCCGCCGTAGGTCGTCTCGGCGCCGCTGGCCGGGTCGATCAGGGCGACGCGATCGAGATCGTCGTCGGCAAGCGAGCCGAACAGGTAGTCGTAGATGCTCTGGTCGGGGATGTCGATGCGCGGGAAGGGGCTCTGGTACACGGTTCTCTCCTTCGAAAACGGTACGGCCGACAACGGTACGGCGAGGTGCGGTGCGTTCATCCTGACAGCGGACGATGACCCTGTCACCCGATGAGGCCGAGCAGTACTCCCCCGGCGGCCCCGACGAGCACCACGGCCCAGGCCGGTGCCCGAAACGCCGTCAGCAGCACGAAGCCGAGCGCCGCGAGGACGAACGGCCCGGGCCCGGTCACCGCGGTGGTGAAGACGGGGCTGTAGAGCGCCGCGGCCAGAATGCCGACGACCGCCGCATTCGCCCCGCGCATCGCCGCGCGGACGCGGGGTCTCCCCCGCAGGGCGTCCCAGAAGGGCAGTACCCCCACGAGCACGAGGAAGCCGGGCACGAAGATCGCGAGCAGCGCGATCGCGGCTCCCGCGACACCGCCCGGTCCGACGTCCGACACGGCGCCGAGGTAGGCGGCGAAGGTGAAGAGCGGGCCGGGCACGGCCTGCGCGGCGCCGTACCCGGTGAGGAAGACCTCGGGCGACACCCAACCTGTCTGGACGACCGCGGCCTGCAGAAGGGGCAGCACCACGTGGCCGCCGCCGAACACGAGCGCCCCGGAGCGGAAGAACGCGTCGGCGAGCGCGACGGTGCCCGAGCCCGTCAGCGCGACCAGGACCGGAAGCCCGACCAGGCCGGCGACGGCGAGCACGAGGCAGACGACCGCCACCCGGCGCGACACACCGAACGGCGCGAGAGCGGCCGCGGGCGGCTCGGCGACACCGCGCAGCAGCCACAGGCCCGCGACGACCCCGATGACCAGCGCGCCGATCTGTCCGAGTGCGCCGGGCGCGATGAGAGCCACCGCCAGGGCGATGACGGCGATGCCCGCGCGGCGGGCGTCGGGGGTCAGGGTGCGCGCCATGCCCCACACCGCGTGGGCGACGATGGCGACCGCGATGATCTTCAACCCCGAGAGCACGCCGTCGCCGACGGGACCGCCCACGAGCGACGCACCCGCGGCGAAGGCGACGAGGATCACGGCCGAGGGCAGCGTGAACGCCACGAACGCGGCGAGCGCGCCGAGCATCCCGGCGCGCTGCAGACCCATCGCGAAGCCCACCTGGCTCGACGCCGGCCCCGGGAGGAACTGGCAGAGCGCCACCAGGTCGGCGTAGGCGCGGTCGTCCATCCACCGCCGCCGCTCGACGAGATCGTCGCGGAAATACCCTAGGTGGGCGACCGGGCCGCCGAACGACGTCAGCCCCAGGCGCAGGAAGGCGAGGAAAACCTCGCTCACGCGTCCCGGTCGTTGCATGGCCGGATCCTCTCGCCCCGGGGGAAACACCGGGTGAACCGTTACGTCAGCGGCACCCGCAGCAGGTCGTCGACCAGACGCAGGGTGAGGGCGGTGAGGTCCTGATCCGCGGAGACGTCGGCGCCGAGCACCGCGTCGCGGAAGCGCTCCACCTCGGCCACCATCGGGTTGGCGGGAGCGGCGACGTCGATGACCTGCGGCTCGGCGTCGCGGGGCGTGATCGTCAGGCGTCTCGGGGCGTCGATCGCATCGATCGAGAGCGAGGCCGTCTCGCCCTGGAGCTCGCTGGGCAGTGCCGTGTCGGTGATCTTCGACCAGGCGACGTCGGCGACGAACCCGTCGTAGGCGGCGAGCGCGCTGCCCAGCCCGTCGGTGCCCGAGGCGATGCCCACGCGCACGCCGTGAATGCTCCGCGGCGCCCCAAAGAGCCGCACGAGGGCGTGCAGCGGGTACACGCCGAGGTCGCGCAGGGCGCTGCCCCCGAGCGCGGGATCGAAGATGTTCGTCTGCTCCCCGGCGAGCACGTGGTCGTACCGCGCGGAGCGCTTCTCGTAGCGCAGCGAGACGCGGCGGAGGGTCCCCAGCCGCGGCAGGGCGTCGCGCACGGCGGCCAGCCCCGGGTCGTACGCCGTGCGCATCGCCTCGAGCAGCACGACGCCGCGGGAACGGGCGTGCGCGACCGCGGCATCCCAGTCCGTTGCCGTCAGCACGGCCGGCTTCTCGACGAGCACCGGGATGCCGGCATCCACGGCCGTCCGCACCTGTTCCGCGTGCAGCGCGTTGGGGCTCGCGAGGTAGACGGCGTCGACGTCGGCGGCCGCGAGCAGGTCGTCGAGGCCGACGGCGATGCCGGGCGCCCCGACCGCGTCGGCGAACTCGCGCGCGCGCCGGGGGTCGCGCGAGGCGACGCGCGAGACCTCGATGCCCTCGACCTCTGCCACCGCCCCGGCGAGACGCTCGGAGATGGTGCTGGTGCCGACGATGCCGATGCGGATCATGCCCCCATTGTCGCGCGAGTCCTCGCGCCCGTCCTCGCCCCCCGTCCTCGCGCCCGTCGAAACCGTTCATCGGCGCCGCGAACCGTCCCGATAGGATCGGCGCGAATCGCCACCCGAGCCCGAGGCACCATGACCACCACCCGAGCCCAGCACCGTCGCCGCTCCTCGAGACGCGTCCGTGCCCGCCGCACGCTCGTCGCCGCCGTCGCGGTCGCGGTCATCGCCGCCGGCGTCACCGCTCTCGCTCTGACCCGCGGGCCCGCCGCCCCACCCGTCGCCGACGAGACCGCCGTGGTCGAGACCCCCACGAGCACCCCGACGCCGACCCCGCCGACGCTGAGCGCCGCCCAGCAGCTGCTCGCCACCTCGACCGACGCGAGAGCCTGCGCGGTGTCGTACGAGGGAGAAGGCATCGAGATCGCCCCCGTGCTGCAGACCGAGGGCAACCGGTACCAGGGCCTGCCGATCCCCCGGACCGCCGGTCGCGTGTTCGCCGGGTGGTACGCCGCGGCCACCGACGCCGCCGCGCTGAACCTCTCCGCGCGACTGAACGGCGCCGACCTGGTGTCGTGCACCGATCGCGAGCGCACGCTGCACGCCGGGTGGACCTCCCCCGAGGCGAACACGGCCGAGGCCGCCGGCATCCCGATCCTGATGTACCACCAGTTCACGCGGAACCCGCAGGGCGAAGACACCTGGCTGCGTCTGAACTACGCCTACGTCGGCGACTTCGACGCGCAGATGGCGTACATTCAGCAGTCCGGCTTCTACCTGCCCACGTGGGACGAGCTGAGCGCGTTCATCGACGGCGCTCTGTACCTGCCGAAGCACTCCGTCATCATCACCGACGACGACGCCGACAGCTCCTGGCTCGAGCTCGCCGCACCGATCGTCGACGGGCGCAACCTGCTCACGACCTCGTTCGTCATCACCTCTTCGCGCACCGAGCCCACCCCGAACCAGTTCGTGCTGCAGCGCTCGCACACCCACGACCTGCACCGCGCCGGGGCCAACGGCAAGGGCCGCATGGTCAACGACGACGTCGACACGATCGCCGCAGACCTCGAGAAGTCCGCCGAGATCCTGGGCGCGAAAGAAGTGGTCGCCTACCCGTTCGGCCACTACAACGACACGACGAAAGAGGCGGTGCGAAAGGCCGGCTTCGAGATGGGGCGCACCGTCGAGCAGGGGTACGTGCGCATCGGCACCGACAAGCTCGCCCTGCCGGTCGTCCGGATGAACTACGGAATGACCGTCGATGACCTGAAGGGGTACATCGGCTGATCAGGATGCCGATTCCCGACGTTTCCGAGGGGATTCCCGTGCTTCGCAGGGGTGGGCATCCGCAGTCTCCCAGGTAACTCGGCCACAATGCCCAATTGAGCACGCGTCGGCCGGTCTACGCTGTGTACTTCTGTCTCACCGAGAAAACGCGAGCACCTATGGACCTTTCCGTCATCGTTCCGACCTTCAATGAGGGTCCGAACGTCGCCGAACTCGTCCGTCGTACGACGCAGGCGCTTCTCGGTCGCGACGTCGAGATCATCTTCGTCGACGATTCGACCGACGACACCCCCGACATCATCCGCGCCGTCGCCGCCGCCGCGCACGTCCCGGTGCGCCTCATCCACCGCGACGACCCCGTCGGAGGCCTCGGCGGCGCCGTCGTCGACGGCATCCGGGCCGCTGCGGCGGACTACTGCGTCGTCATGGACGGCGACCTGCAGCACCCGCCCGAGGTCATCGCCGAACTCCTCGACCGGGTCGAGGTCGGCGACGCCGACGTGGTCGTGGCCTCGCGCTACATCGCGGGCGGCACCTCCGACGGGCTCGCCAACGCGGTGCGCACCACGGTCTCGCGCGCGTCGACCCTGCTGACCAAGTCGATGTTCCCGAAGAAGCTGCACAACTGCTCCGACCCCATGACGGGCTTCTTCCTCATCGACCGTCGCTCGCTCGACCTCGAAGAACTGCACCCGCGCGGCTTCAAGATCCTGCTCGAGATCCTCGCCCGCAAGCAGATGCGCGTGGCCGAGGTCCCCTTCTCGTTCGCGCCGCGCTTCGCCGGTGAATCCAAGGCCTCGTTCAGCCAGGGAATGCGCTTCCTCACGCAGCTGACCATGCTGCGCTTCGGCCGCATGTCGGCGTTCGCCCTGGTCGGCGGCATCGGCGCGGTGGCCAACCTCGCGATCATGTGGGCCCTGGTGGCCGTGCACGTCGAGTACATCCTCGCCGCGGTCATCGCCAGCGTCATCACCATCGTCGCCAACTTCCTCGCGCTCGAGTACCTCGTGTTCGCCGACATGCGGGCCGAGTCGGGGCTCATGCGCCACCGGTTCGTCAAGTCGTTCGCGTTCAACGGCGTCGAGGCGATCGTGCGCATCCCCGTCATCGCGATCCTCGTCGAGCGCGCGCACATGCCCAGCGTCATCGCGGCCGCCCTCACGCTGGTCGCGGCATTCGTGGTGCGCTTCGTCTTCCACGCCCTCGTCGTCTACGCGCCCAAGAAGAGCCGCGTGGGCAAGGCGGTGCGGGCCGTCGAGCCGCTCGAAGACGAACTGACGGCCTGATCCGATAGGCGCTCGTCGCCGTGCGGCGGCGTACGCTGGAAGCATGTCCAGCGAAGCTCCCATCCGTATGTTCGGCGCCGACTGGTGCCGTGACTGCATCCGCACCAAGAAGCAGCTCGACGAGCTCGGCGTCGCGTACGAGTACGTCGACCTCGTGGCCGACCCGGCCGCGGCCGACGTCGCGAAAGAGATCTCCGGGCGTACGAGCATCCCGGTGGTGCTGTACCCCGACTCCAGCCACCACGTCGAGCCCTCGAACGCCGACGTCGAGGCCAAGCTCCGCGAGCTGTCGCTGATCTGACCGGGGTCGGCATGACCCTCGCCACCGCGCGTCCCACCCGCCGCGCGCTCACCGGCGTCGCCGGCACGGCGCTTCCCGCCTTCGTCGATCACCACGTGCATCTGCACCTGATCGATCCGGAGCGGTTGGCGGCGCGCGGCATCGCCGGGGTGGTCGACCTCGGCGGCGATCCGGTGGCCCTCGCCCGTCGCACGACGGGCCTGCCCCGCGTCGCCTACGCGGGAGCCTTCCTGACAGCGCCCGGCGGGTATCCGCGTGGCCGGGGATGGGCTCCGGATGCCATCGTGCGCGACGTCTGGGACGCCTCTCTGCATCCGGGAGTCGTCGGGGGCGCACGCACGGCGGTCGACGAGCAGGCGGACGCCGGTGCGTCGGTGATCAAGATCGCCCTGCACGCCGACGCGGGACCGGTGGTGAGCGACGACGTGCTCGCCGCCGTCATCGTGGCCGCCGCCGAACGCGGTCTCGCCGTCGTCGCCCACGCGCAGGGTGCGGGGCAGGTCGACCGTGCGGTCGAGGCCGGCGTGTCGGCCCTGGCACACACCCCCTTCGACGCCCCCGTGTCGCGCCGCCTGGTCTCGCGCGCCGTCACGGCGGGACAGGCGTGGATCTCGACCCTCGACATCCATCGCGGCGCCGCACGCGATCACGCGGTCGCCAACCTCCGTGCCTTCGCCGCCCGTGGCGGACGCGTGCTGTACGGCACCGACCTCGGCAACGGCGCGTTGCCGGTCGGTCTCAATCGCCGAGAACTCCTCGCCCTGCACGAGGCCGGCGTGCGCGGTGACGCGCTGATCGCCGCTCTCGCCGACCCGTGGCCCGCCACCGTCCCCGATGAGGCCGTGTCGACGTTCGTCGCCGGTCCCGCCCCCACCGACCCCGACGACGTGCCGACCTGGCTCAGCCGCGGAACGGTCGTCCCCACCGAGGAGCTCCCCCGTGCCGACTGATTCCGCCCTCGAGGCCGAAGCCGCCGCCCTCGACGCCGCCGACCCCCTCGCGGCGCATCGCGACGCCTTCGTCGGCGCCGAGAGCCCGCTGGTGTACTTCGACGGCAACTCGCTCGGACGACCGCCCCGCGCCACCGCCGACCGACTCGCGCGGTTCGTGACCGACGAGTGGGGCGGTCGCCTCATCCGCGGGTGGGACGAGGCGTGGATGGAGCTGCCGTTCGTCATCGGCGACCGGATCGGCGCGTCGACCCTGGGCTCGGCGGGCGGCCAGACGGTGATCGGCGATTCCACCACCGTGCTGCTCTACAAGTTGCTGCGCGCCGCCCTCGACGCGCAGATGACCGCCGACGTGAACCGCGTCGAGATCGTCGTGGGGCGCGACGACTTCCCCACCGATCGCTACCTCGTCGAGGGGATCGCCGCCGAACGGGGCGCTCGGGTGGTGTGGGTCGAGGTCGACACCGCCCGGGGAGTGGATGCCGACCTGCTCCGCGCCGTCGTGGGCCCGCGCACGGCCGTGGTGCTGCTGAGCCACGTGTCGTACCGTTCCGGATTCCTCGCCGACGGTGCCGGTCTCACCGCGATCGCCCACGACGCCGGCGCCCTCGTGCTGTGGGACCTCTGCCACTCGGCGGGTTCCGTGCCGGTGGAGCTCGACGCCTGGGGTGCGGACCTCGCCGTGGGCTGCACGTACAAGTACCTGAACGGCGGCCCGGGGTCTCCGGCGTTCGCCTACGTCGCCGCCCGGCACCAGCCGACGCTCACCCAGCCGGTCCAGGGGTGGATGGGAGCGGCCGACGTCTTCTCGATGGGGCCGCTCTACCGCCCCGCCGACGGCATGCGTCGGTTCCTGTCGGGGACGCCTCCGGTGCTGGCGATGATCGCCCTGCAGGACACCCTCGATCTTCTCGAGCAGGCCGGCATCGCGGCGGTGCGCGCCAAGTCCGTCGCCCTCACCGAATTCGCGCTGCGCCTGGCCGACGGCATCCTGAGTCCGCTGGGTGTGCGGCTCGCCTCCCCCCGCGATCCCGCCGAGCGCGGCGGCCACCTCACGCTCTCGCACCCCTCGATGCGCGCCGTGACCGCACGGCTCTGGGCCGACGACGTCATCCCCGACTACCGCGACCCGCACGGGCTGCGCATCGGACTCTCGCCCCTGTCGACGAGCTTCGCCGAGACCCTCGCCGGTATGCGTGCGGTCGCCGCCGCCGTCGCTCGCGAGGGGTGAGGGCTCCGCATCGGGCTTTGGCGGCTCCCGGCCGGGACTCGGACGCTCGCGAGGGATAGCCTCGGACGGTGATCGATCCCCTCCTCGCCATCGTCGCGGGCGTCGTGGTCGTCGCGCTGGTGACGGTCATCGCTCCCCGCTTCAACGTCGCGGGCCCGCTCGTGCTGCTCGCCATCGGCGCGGCCGTGAGCCTGCTGCCGTTCGTCCCCGCCTTCGCGGTCGACCCCGAGGTGATCCTGATCGGGGTGCTCCCACCCCTGCTGTACTCGGCCGCGGTGCAACTGCCCGCCATCGAGTTCCGCCGCGACTTCGCCCCGATCGCCGGGCTGTCGGTGCTGCTCGTCGTCTTCAGCTCGATCGTTCTGGGGCTGTTCTTCTGGGCGGTGGTCCCGGGGCTCGGCCTCGCTCTGGGCATCGCGCTCGGGGCGATCCTCAGTCCCACCGACGCCGTGGCGACCTCCATCGCCAAGCGCCTCGGCATCTCGCCCCGCGTGGTGACCATGCTCGAGGGCGAGAGCCTGCTCAACGACGCCACCGCCCTGGTGCTCCTGCGCACGGCGGTGGCCGCCGTGGCATCCGGGTTCGCGTTCGCCGACGCCCTCGCCAACTTCGCGTGGGCCGTCGTGCTCGCCCTGGTGCTCGGCGCCGTCGTCGGCTGGGTGAACCTGCGCGTGCGCGAGCGCGTCACCAACTCCGCCGCCAACACCGCGCTGAGCTTCGCCATCCCGTTCATCGCCTACCTGCCCACCGAGCACCTCGGCGGCTCCGGTCTGGTGGCCGCGGTGGTCGCCGGCATCGTCACGGGCCAGGGCGCCGCCCGGCGGTTCACCCCCGAGCAGCGCATGAGCGACCGACTGAACTGGCGCACGATCGAGCTCATCCTCGAGGGCGGCGTCTTCCTGGTGTTCGGGCTCGAGCTGAAAGACATCGTCACCAGCAACCTGCGCGAGCACGAGGGCCTGTGGCACGGCACCTGGCTCGCCCTGTCGGCCCTCGGCATCGCTCTCGTCGTGCGCGGCCTGTACGTCTCGGGCCTCGTCTGGGTGCAGGGCCGCCGCAGTCACGGCCTCTGGCGTCACCAGGACCGCGTCGAGAACGCGCAACAGCGCCTCGACGACTTCGAAGAGGCGTACCACGCGGGTGCGCTCGACACGAGGGGTCGAGCCGACGACCCGGCCCGCGCCGCGCGGCGCATCGGCTGGATGCGCACGCGCATCTCGCGAACGATGGCCGACCTCGACTACTACCGCGACACGCCCCTGGGCGCGCGGCACGGCACGGTGATCGTGTGGGCGGGCATGCGCGGGGTCGTCACGCTGGCCGCCGCCCAGACGCTGCCCGAAGACACGACCCAGCGGCCGCTGCTGATCTTCGTGGCCTTCCTGGTCGCGCTCTTCAGCCTGGTGCTGCAGGGCATCACGCTGCCCGCGGTGGTGCGGACGGTCGGGCTGGCCGGGGAAGGCGGCCAGGGACTGTCACGGGAGGAGCAGCGCGCGCTCGACGCCGAGCTGCGCGACGCCGCGATCGCCGCCGTGCAGTCGGGAACCCTCACCCGACGCGACGGCGGCACCTTCCCCGCCGAGATGGTCGAACGCGCCGGAGCGCGGCTCACCCGGCCGCCCGACGACGAGGCGACCAGCCGGGTGCGCGACCTGCTGGAGCTGCGCCTCGCGTCGCTGGATGCCATGCGCCGACGACTCGACCGCCTCAGCCGTGACGGCCGGTACAGCACCGCCGCCCTGCGCCACGCCCTGGCCGAGCTCGACGCCGACCAGCTGAGCCTGGAGCTGCGCATCGACGACGGCACCGACGACTGATCCCTGCCCCCAACCCCCGCGGGAGTCGCGAGGATGTGTCGCTTTCGGCACGCCGACGCGACAATTCTCGGCGACTCGCGCGGGGGTGGGGCTGGAATAGGCGCGACGGCTGGTGGGTTCTCCCCCAGGCGCCTGCGGTCACCGCGAAAGCCGTGGTGACTCGACGGCGGGAGAGAAGTTCGTTCATGAGCAGGTTCACCGGCAAAGTCGCACTCGTCACCGGTGGGGGCAGCGGCATCGGCGCGGAGATCGCGCGGGAACTCGCCGAAGAAGGCGCCTCGGTCGTGGTCACCGACATCAACCGCGAGGCGGCTGACGCCGTCGTCGCGCAGATCACCGACGCGGGCGGATCGGCCGCCGCCTTCGCCCAGAACACGGCGAAGTGGCAGGACTCCGAAGCCGCCGTCGCCTTCGCGAAAGAGACGTTCGGCGCCCTTCACCTGGCGGTGAACAACGCCGGCATCGGCGCCGCCCCGCAGAACATCGGCGACTACGACATCGAGGCGTGGGACCGCGTGCGCGCGGTCGACCTCGACGGCGTCTTCTACGGCCTCCGGTTCCAGCTGCCCGCGATCGTCGAGGCCGGTGGCGGCGCCATCGTGAACATGGCCTCCGTCCTCGGCTCGGTCGGCATCGCCCAGAACGCGGCGTACGTCGCCAGCAAGCACGCCCTGGTCGGCCTGACGAAGGTCGCCGCGCTCGAGTACACCGCGCAGGGCGTACGCACCAACGCCGTCGGCCCCGGGTTCATCGACACCCCGCTCGTGCGCTCGAGCCTGTCGCCCGAGGCCCTCACCCACCTCGAGAACGAGCACGCGACGGGTCGCCTGGGCACCGACGCCGAAGTGGCCGCGCTGACGCTGTTCCTGCTGAGCGACGCCGCCTCGTTCATCTCGGGCAGCTACCACCTGGTCGACGGCGGCTACTCGGCCCACTGAGCCGACCGCTCCCGGGCCCGTCGCGCGCATCGCGACGGGCCCGCGGTGCGTCCGGCACGGCGAGGCCTGTTCCCCGACGGCTGGACGGACGGCATCCGGGCGGCCGTTTCCCGCAAGAACCGGACACCGACACGAGAGTGCGCCGGGGCGAGCTGACTGATTCCTCGCGGCGTACGGCACAATGGTGACGGAGGTTTCCATGAGCGATCCGATCCCGACGATGCCGTCATCTGCGGATGCCGCCGGGACCAGCCCCGTGCCCCTCGTGCACGCCGCGGCCGAGTGCCCGAAGTGCTTCACCGAGCTGCAGAGCGACCGTGACTGGTGGCGTGCCCGCCCCGCGGGCTCACGCCTGGTGGGGCTGGTCGTCTCGCGCCCCGACATGCCGACGGTGGTACAGCAGCGCGACGACCTCACGCGCTTCGGTGTGCCGATCGAGGGATTCCGCCACCCCGCGCCCGAAACGCTCGAGGGGTGGGCGAAGCGGCTGGACCGGTTCTTCGGAACCCTCACGCACGGGGACGTGCTCGTGGTCGCGAGCGTCCACGCCCTCGGTCTCACGCGCGAAGACGAGACGCGCGCGGTCGCCGACCTGCGCCGCCGCGGAGTGATGGTGAAGGTGCTGCCGCACGGCGACCGCCACCTGCACGACGCGTCGCTCACCGCACCCGCCTGACGCGGGCGGCGCCCCGCGTCTGTCCGACGCGGGCAGCGCATCGCATCCGTTCGCGCGCGGTCCCGCCCGTCGGGCGGAGCCTCACAATTCGCGTTCGGTCGACGTGGGCCCGCGCGTCACTTCCCGACGTACCGCGCCAGATACTCGCCCGTGAGCGTCGAGCGGGCGGCGACCAGGTCGGCAGGCGTGCCCTCGAACACCACGGTGCCGCCGTCGTGACCGGCGCCCGGCCCCAGGTCGATGATCCAGTCGGCGTGCGCCATCACGGCCTGGTGGTGCTCGATGACGACGACCGTGTTGCCGGCGTCGACGAGGTGGTCGAGCAGCCCGAGCAGAGTGTCGACATCGGCCAGGTGCAGGCCCGTCGTGGGCTCGTCGAGCACGTAGACGGCCCCCGACTTGGCCATCGAGATCGCCAGCTTGAGACGCTGACGTTCACCGCCCGAGAGCGTGTTGAGGGCCTGACCGAGCGTCAGGTACCCGAGGCCGACGTCGTTCAGACGAGCAAGGACCGCGACGGCCGGTCCGGTGACGAGGAACTCCGCCGCCTCGGCGACCGACAGCGCCAGCACCTCGGCGATGTTCTTGCCGTCGAGGGTGTACTCGAGCACGGCGTCGGAGAAGCCCGTTCCCCCGCACAGTTCGCACACGGTCTCGACGGTCGATTGGAACCCGAGCTCGGTCACGATGACTCCCAGGCCCTTGCAGGCGACGCATGCGCCCTCGGAGTTGGCGCTGAAGAGAGCGGGCTTCACGCCGTTGGCCTTGGCGAACGCCGCGCGCACCGCGTCGAGGATGCCCGTGTAGGTCGCCGGGCTGCTGCGGCGCGAGCCCTTGATCGCCGATTGGTCGACCACGACGACGTCGTCGAACGACGGCAGGTGGCCGTGGATGAGCGAGGACTTGCCCGACCCCGCGACCCCGGTCACGACGGTCAGGACGCCGCGGGGCACATCGACGTCGACGCCCCGCAGGTTGTGGTCGACGGCTCCGCGGATGGGCAGGGCGCCGGTCGCCGCGCGCACCGCCGGCTTCAGCCGCGCACGGTGGTCGAGGAACCGGCCGGTCAGGGTGTCGGAGGAGCGGAGCCCCGCGACGTCGCCCTCGTACTGCACCCGGCCCCCGTCGCGCCCGGCGCGCGGGCCCAGATCGACGACGTGGTCGGCGATGTCGATGACCTCGGGCTTGTGCTCGACGACGAGCACCGTGTTGCCCTTGTCGCGCAGCTGCAGGAGGGTCTCGTTCATGCGCTGGATGTCGTGGGGGTGGAGTCCCGCCGTGGGCTCGTCGAAGACGTAGGTGATGTCGCTGAGGCTCGAGCCGAGATGCCGGATCATCTTGGTGCGCTGGGCCTCGCCACCCGAGAGTGTGCCGCTCGCACGATCGAGCGACAGGTAACCCAGACCGATGCGCACGAAGGCGTCGAGGGTGTCGCCCAGCCCCTCGACGAGGGGCGCCACGGAGGAGTCGTCGATCGTCCGCACCCAGGCCGCGAGGTCGGTGATCTGCATGGCGGCGGCATCGGCGATGTTCACGTCGCCGATGCGCGAGGAGCGGGCGCCGTCGTTCAGCCGTGTTCCCGCACACGCCGGGCACGCGACGAAGGTGACGGCGCGATCGACGAAGGCCCGCACATGCGGCTGCAGGGCATCGCGGTCTTTCTGCAGCATGCTCTTCGTGATCTTGGGAACGAGTCCCTCGTAGGTCATGTTGGTGTTCGCGATGCGGACCTTGGTCTGCTCTTTGTAGAAGAAGTCGTGACGTTGCTGCGCCGAGTACTGCTCGATCGGGGTGTCGGCGTCGACGAACCCCGACTCGCTGAACACGCGCACCATCCAGCCGTCGGCGGTGTATCCCGGAACGAGGATGGCGCCCGCGTTCAGCGACAGCGTCTTGTCGACGAGCTGGTCGAGGTCGATGTCGCTGACCTTGCCGAGCCCCTCGCACTCGGGGCACATGCCCCCGGTGATCTCGAACGAGCGTCGCTCTTTCTGGCCCTTGCGGGCGCCCCGGGCGACGGTCACGGCCCCCGCGCCCGAGATCGACGGGACGTTGAACGAGAACGCCTGCGACGACCCGACGTGCGGCTGCCCCAGACGGCTGAAGAGCATGCGCAGCATGGCGTGCACGTCGGTGGCGGTGCCCACCGTCGAGCGGGCGTTGGCGGTCATGCGCTCTTGGTCGACGCGGATGGTCGCGCTGAGGTTCTCGAGCGCGTCGACGTCGGGCCGCGAGAGCTGACCCATGAACTGCTGCACGAACGTGGGATAGGTCTCGTTGATGAGCCGCTGCGACTCGGCGGCGATCGTCCCGAAGACGAGCGATGATTTGCCCGAGCCGCTCACCCCGGTGAACACCGTGAGCCGACGCTTGGGAACGTCGAGGTCGACGCCCTTCAGGTTGTTCTCGCGCGCGCCGCGCACGCGGATGACGTCGTGCGCATCGGGGACGGGGTCGCTCATGCGGCGCTCCTTCGAGGATCGGCCCCGGGTGGGCCGCCCCCAGTGTGGCGCAGACCCCCGACATCCGCGAGGCTCCCCGCACGCCGGCCCCGAACGACGACGGCCGGTTGAGACGACGACGCCCCCGCAGCCGGAGCTGCGGGGGCGTCGATCGAGGTGAGGTCAGCCCTGCGCGCGACGGTTGGTGCGCGGCGAGCGGGAGCCGACGACCATGCCGGTCGTGGGGGCGCCGGATGCCGAGCGGCCCGCGCCCTGCGGACGTGCGGCGCCGGCACCGGCGCGCTGTGCGCCGCCTGCGCCCTGGCCACGGCCCGCACCGGAACGCTGACCGCCACGACCGCCCTGGGGAGCGCGTGCGCCCGATGCGGCGTCGGCCGCCGGGGCGCCGGCGCTGCGACGACGACCGCCGCCGGCACCCTGGGCGCCACCGCGGCCCGACGACTGCTGGCCCTCGCCGCGAGCGGCGCGCTTGCGCTGGGCGTTGGCGCCCTGCGAGCGTCCGCCACCCTGCTGCTGCGGGGCGACGACGGGCTCGGGCTTGACCCATTCGGCGACCTCGCCGACGAGCGCGACGACCTCGGGCGAGGTGGAGGTCACGACCGTGGGCGTGGCCGAGATCTTAGCCTTGCGCAGGATGTCGAGGGTGTCGCGACGCTGCTCGGGGAGCATGATCGTCACGACGTCACCGGCGGAACCGGCGCGGGCGGTGCGGCCCGAGCGGTGCAGGTACGCCTTGTGCTCGACGGGCGGGTCGACGTGCACGACCAGCTCGACGCCGTCGACGTGCACGCCACGGGCGGCGACGTCGGTGGCGACGAGCACCCGGGCGCGGCCGTCGCCGAAGGCGGCGAGGTTGCGGTCACGCGCCGGCTGCGACAGGTTGCCGTGCAGGTCGACCGAGGGGATGCCGGCCGCGGTCAGCGCCTTCGCGAGCTTCTTGGCCTGGTGCTTGGTGCGCATGAACAGGATGCGGCGGGCGGTACCCGAGGCGAGGGTCTGCACGAGGCGGTTCTTCGCCTCGGTGTCGGCCGGCGCGAAGACGTGGTGGGTCATCGCGGCGACGTGCGAGTGGGCCTCGTCGACGGAGTGCAGCACCTCGTTGCGCAGGAATCGCTTGACGAGCTTGTCGACCCCGTTGTCGAGCGTGGCCGAGAACAGCAGGCGCTGGCCGTCGGCGGGCGTGCGCGAGAGCAGACGGGTCACGCCGGGCAGGAAGCCGAGGTCGGCCATGTGGTCGGCCTCGTCGAGCACGGTGATCTCGATGTCGCCCAGGTTGGCGAAGCCCTGACCGATGAGGTCCTCGAGGCGCCCGGGGCAGGCGACGAGGATGTCGACGCCGGCGGCGAGAGCGTCGACCTGGCGCTTCTGGTTCACGCCGCCGTAGACGGTGGTCGTGGTCAGGTCGAAGGCGGCGGCGAGGGGCTTGATGACCTCGTCGATCTGGTTCGCGAGCTCGCGGGTGGGCGCCAGCACGAGAGCGCGGGGGCGACGGCCGCGACGACGGTCGCTCGTGGCCGCGAGGCGGGCGACGAGGGGCAGCGCGAAGGCGAGGGTCTTGCCCGAGCCGGTCTTGCCGCGGCCGAGCACGTCGCGCCCGGCGAGCGTGTCGGGCAGGGTGTCGGCCTGGATCGGGAAGGGCTCGTTCTTGCCCTGGGCGGCGAGAACGTCGATGAGGGGGGCGGGCACGCCGAGGTCGGCGAAAGTCTGAGACGTCATGAATACTCCTGCCGGCGCGCGGGCACGCACGGCGGTTCGGGATGCCGCGATGCTGCGGCTGCAATGGGCGAAGGCGCCGGGTGGCGCATCCGTTCGCCGTGAAGGTCAAAGGCCCGAGAGAGGGGCCGGTGCGTTCGACGACGCTGGGAGCGGAACGCTCCAATCGAACAGTCTACCGCCTGGAGTGGCGACACGCGGAATCGGCGACTCCGGTCGGCCTCAGTGCGACGCGCGCCAGCAGCCGGCGACGTGGTCGTCGACCATGCCGGAGGACTGCATGAGGGCGTACATCGTGGTCGGGCCGACGAAGCGGAATCCGCGGCGCCGCAGCTCTTTGCTCATCGCGGTGGATTCCGGCGTGACGGCCGGCACCTCGGCGAACGTCGCGGGCGGCGTGTGCCCGGTGGGGGCGAACGACCACATCAGCGCGTCGAACTCGCCCTCGGCCAGGGCGGCCACGATGGCCGCGTTGCCGATCACCGCCTCGATCTTGCCCCGGTGGCGGATGATCCCGGCATCCTGCAGCAGACGCGCGACGTCGTCGGGACCGAACGCGGCGACGACCTCGGGGGCGAAGTCGTGGAAGACCTCGCGGAAGCGCGGGCGTTTGCGGAGGATCGTGATCCAGGCGAGCCCGGCCTGGAAGCCCTCGAGACTGAGCTTCTCGAAGAGCGGGCGATCGCCGCGCAGCGTGGAGCCCCACTCCTCGTCGTGGTACCGCTGATACTCGGCGTCGGAGCCCGCCCACGCGCATCGGACGACGCCGTCGGCGCCGGTCACCAGGTCGGTCATACGCCCAGGCTAGAGGGGGCTGACGACATCGCGCCGCCCGTGTCCGGGAAGCACCGCGTGCGGGTCGCCCCAGGCAGCAGGACTCGCGGCGTCAGAGATAAGCGCGGTGATAGCGGGGCTCGATCGACGCGCCGCCGGTCAGCACCAGCTCGGCACGGCGCGCCCAGTGCGGGTCGCGGAGCATCTCGCGCCCCAACAGGATCAGGTCGGCGTGCCCGTCGGCGAGGATCGCCTCGGCCTGGCTCGGATCGCTGATGAGGCCCACGGCGGCGGTCGCGACGCCGCGTGCGCGGACGGTCGCGGCGCCGGGCACCTGGTAACCGGGGAAGGGCGCGTATTCGGCGCCCGCGACCAGCCCCCCGGACGAGCAGTCGATGAGGTCGACACCGTGGTGCGAGAGCGTCTCCGCCAGCTGCGCCGACGCCTCGGCATCCGATCCTCCCGGGGCGACGTCGTCGACCGAGAGACGCACGATCAGCGGCATGCCCGAGGGCACGCTCGCGCGAACGGCGTCGACGGTCTCTCTCAGGAGCGCAGAGCGCTCACGCATCCACCGATCGCCGCGCGTGTTCGTCACGGGCGAGAGGAACTCGTGCAGAAGATAGCCGTGCGCCCCGTGCAGCTCCACGGCGTCGAAGCCCGCCTCCACCGCCCGGCGTGCAGCCGACGCGAAGCCGTCGACGACGCGGGCGAGGTCGTCGTCGCTCGCGCGGGACGGTGCGGCGAATCGGCCGAAGGGCTCCCCCGTCGCTCCCAGGGTCGACCACCCTCCGCCGGCCGGCGGCACCGAGCCCCTCTCGCCCGGCTGATCGATCGGCGGCCCCGCGAACTTGCTCCCCTTGCGTCCGGCGTGCGCGAGCTGCACCGCGATCGCCCCACCCGCCCGGTGGACGGCGTCGGTGACGCGCCGCCAGGCGGGGATGTGCTCGTCGCTCCACAGCCCCGCGTCCTGCGGGGTGACGCGCCCCTCGGGCACGACGGCCGTGGCCTCGGTGACGATGAGACCGGCACCTCCCAGGGCGAATTGCGCGTAGTGCGCGACGTGCCAGTCGTCGACCCGCCCGCTGCGGTCCGTGACGGCGTACATGCACATGGGAGAGACCCCGATGCGGTTGCGCAGCACCAGTTCGCGCAGTCGCAGCGGGCTCAGCAGGCGCGGGTGCCCGAGGGAGGGAACCGTCGGGGCGTACTCGGTCGCGGTCATGTCGTTCCTCCGTCGCGGCGATGCCGGATGAGATGGGTGAGGGTGAGCAGCAGGAGCAGCGCGCCGATCGCGGCGATCGTGGCGCCGATCTCACGGATGCCGCCGAGCTCGTCGCCCGTGTCGAGAAGGTGGGCGACCACGACGGCGGCGAGCGCCGCACCGACGTACTGGGCGGTGCGATAGATCCCCGTGGATGCACCGGCCGCGGACGCCGGGACGGCGTGGTGCAGGAGCAGTTGATTACCCAGGTTGTTGAACCCGTTCGGCACTCCCAGCAGCGCGCCCACGATCACCAGCTGCCACAGCGGCGTCGACGCCGAGCCCAGCATCGCCAGCAGCGTCCCGGCCACCACCATCGCCGAGGTGCCGATCGCCAGGAGGGTGCGCGGCTGCCAGTGCCTGCTCAGCCGGGTGGCTCCCACCGTCGAGAGGGCGCCGATCGCGAAGACCGGGAGCATCATGAGACCCGTCGTCGCCGGGTCCAGCTCCCTCGTCGCCTGCAGCCATTGCGGCAGTC
The DNA here is from genome assembly GCF_014839445.1 of Microbacterium sp. CFBP 13617. NCBI lineage: Bacteria > Bacillati > Actinomycetota > Actinomycetes > Micrococcales > Microbacteriaceae > Microbacterium > Microbacterium sp. CFBP 13617. Next base: position 21,933 of record NZ_JACYNW010000001.1, read on the forward strand.
CGTAGAAGATCACGTAGAACGACACGAAGGTCGTCAGCGCCCGAACGCAGGTCGCCCCGAACTGCGGATACCTCACGAGCAATCGCACGTCCACGAAGGGATGGCGGGCACGGCGCTCCCGCCACACGAACAGGATGCCGAGAGGAACGGCCGCCGCGCCCGCGACGAGGGCCAGGAGGGGGTCGGTGTCCACGCTCAACAGAGCCGTCATGGCGGCGACGAGGGAGCCGATCATCAGCAGCATCCCCGTGGGGTCGAGCATGCGCAGCGTTTCGGCGGCGGTCGATGCCGGACGACGCTCGTCCGCCGGCACGAAGACGAGCACGAGCGTCGCGCACAGCGCGACCAGCGGCAGGTTGATCCAGAAGATGCCGGGCCACCCCCACAGCAGCACCACGACCCCACCGACGGTCGGGCCGAGGGCGGCCGTGGTCTGACCGCACAGTGCGATCACCCCGATCGCGCCCGACGGACGGGCTTTGGCCTGGTCCGCCGTGCGGCGGATGATCGCCATCGCCGCGGGGAACTGTGCGGCGGCGCCCAGCCCCAGCACGACCCGGTCGGCGATCATCCACGCGCTCGAGGTGATGAACGGTCCCGCCAGGGAGGCGATGAGGATGAGGGCGAGACCCGTGAGGTACACGCGTCGCGGTCCGAACAGATCGGCGACGCGCCCCGCGGTGGGCGAGCCGATCGCGGCGGCGATGTAGAGGGAGCTGACGATCCAGGCTGTCGCGGTCGCGGCGTCGCCCCCGCCGAAGGAGGCGACCATGGGCACCAGCGCGACGGCGATGACCGAGGAGTTGAGTCCGAGGAGGATGGTGCCGCTGCCCAGCGACCACGGGATCCTCAGCGGCAGGCCCGGGGCGTCTCCCGTCGCGGCGCGCTCGACCACCCCCGTCAACCGACCAGCTCCGCCACCTGACCCGGCGTGACGAGCAGCACGTCGGGGTGAGCGGCGAGCGCGCGCAACGTCTGCTCGGCCACGTCGGCGAAGCAGGCCTGCCCCGAGACCCAGCCGAAGAGACTCAGCCCGAGATGGCGCGCACCCACGACGTCGGCGTCGCGCACCAGCTGGTCGATCGTCGCCGACAGCAATTGCGCGTAGTCCGCGGCCGGGATGCCGCGCGCGTAGAGCTCGAACATGTCCTCTGTCTCGAGCGCGTGGCTGACGGCGGTCAGACCGCTCGAGGCACCCGCCAGGGCGACGGGTCGCTCGTCGAGCGGCCAGTCGCCGAACCAGCGGAAGCCGGCGTCGCGCAGCAGAGCCGTCGTCCGCGAGGTGCCCGCGCGCTCCGGTCCGAACCACCCGACGCATTCGCGCCCCGTGAACCGCTGGACCGCGTCCTTGGCGCGCACGATGGACGCCCGCTCCTGCTCGAGGTCCATCCGCGGCGACAGGATGATGTTCGCGGCGGTGCCGCGGACGACGATCTCCTGGGCGCGGTCGGCGATGCCGCGAGCGAGGCCGGGCACGGTCGTGACACCCGCCTCGTCGAGTGCCACCGCGACGGGGACGCCGGCGCGCTCGGCGATGTCGAGCAGGCGCCAGATACCCGTGGTGAGACCGAAGTCCCACTGCGAGAGTCGCGCGACCTGCCCGTGCCGCGGCTCGGAGGTGTCACGTCCCACCCCGCCCTGCATCGCCGTCGGGGTGAACGCGTCGGCGGGGACGACGTCCTGGTAGGACGGCGCGTGCAGCAGCACGCTGACGGCCAGCTTCTCGCCACCCGGGAGGACCCACGGCTCTCGGTGCGGCTCGTAGGCGCGCGGGAGGTCGGGGACGAACACCGTCGCGTCGGTCGGATGGGTGATGAGCGTCATGAGCGCACCTCCGCCGCATAGGCCGCGTGCTCTTCGGCGAGCGCCTCGGCGAAGGCGACCTGTTCGTCGTAGTGGTGGGCGAGGAAGTGATCGGTGATGGCCCCCGCCGTGGTGCACCAGATGCGTTCGTCGGCGCGCACCGCTGCGAAGATCTCGCGCAGCGCCTGCGTGAACCAGGGCTGACCCGCCAGGAACGGGTGCGTCGCGAGGCACACGACCCGTGCCTGTCCGTCGGTCATCGAATCGCGCAGCGATCGATCGATCTGGGCGAGGGCGAGGGCGACGAAGTCCGCGGCGGAGAGGCTGCGCACGTGGATCATGGGGACGTCGTTGAGCATGTAGCTGTAGGGCACCGACACGAAACGGGAGTCGTCGACCGTCCGGAGCGGACGGGGCTGCTCGTCGTGGATGAAGTCGGCGATGTACTGCATCCCGTGCGCGGCCATGAGATCGACGGTGTTGTCGGTGCCGGAGATCTTGGGTCCCAGCATCCCCTTGATACGGCGACCGCCGTAGTACGTCTCGCTCAGACGCTGCGACAGGTCGTAGAAGGCGTTCTCATCGTCGCGCGACATCTCGTACAGCGGTCGGAGGTTCGAGATCCCGTGGCTCATGATCTCCCAGTCGCGAGCGGCCATCGCGTCGCGCACCTCGGGCTGCTCCTCCAGCAGCGACAGGCTGAGCGAGACCGTCGAGGGCATCTCGAACTCGTCGACCACGCGCAGCAGCCGCCACAGGCCCACCCGGTTGCCGCCGTCGCGGTGCATGTAGTGCTGAGCGTCGGGTGCGGCGACCCGGCCCTGCGGCGAACCGCCCCCCGGGGGGATCCAGTCGTAGTGCTCGACGTTGGGTGCGTGCCAGAAGGCGAGCGGCTTCTCGGACGGCCAGGTCACGCGCGGACGCGTCGGCATGGGCGCGGAGAACAGTCGACGGTTGTTCGGGATGCTCATGCAGCGCCGTCCTCCCGCTGCGCCGGGGTCGACGCCGACAACCGATCGAGCACCCACCTCTTGTCGACCACGTCGCCGAAGCGATCCTGCATGTCCCACAGCGACACTTCTCCGGACACGGTCCGGAAGTCGTCGCAGCACTCCTCGACGATGCTGAGGCGATAGTTCCGGTAGGCCGCGTCGACGACGGTCGCGCGTACGCACCCACTGGTGGAGGTGCCCGTGACGATGAGCTCGTCGACGCCGAGCTCCTGGAGGAGGTCGTGCAGGCGGGTCCGGTAGAACGCCGATGCCACGGTCTTCTCGACGATGTGGTCCGTCGGCGCCGGCGGCACGGCATCGCTGATCGTCGTCCACGGGTTGCCCCGCTCGCACCGCTCGGTGAGGCTCGACCGCACACGTTGGGCGAGCATCCGGTCGTCGAGGGAGTCCAGCACCATGACCGCGTAGATGACCGGGATGCCGGCCGCGCGGGCTGCTTCCAGCACGTCCTGGGTGTGAGCGAGGGCGACGGCGGTGCCGGGGCCGATCTTCTCGTGCTCGGTGAACGCGCGTTGGAAGTCGATGACGAGGACGGCGGGCGACGAGCCGGGGCCCACCTTCGTGCGGGTGGCGCGCAGGTGACGGATCGTGTCGATCTCGTGGTTCCAGTCGACGGTGTCGGTCATGCTGATACTCCTTGGGAAGAGGGGACGAGTCGGCGGAGCGCGCGGGTGAGCGCACGCGGATCGGGATCGTCGAAGAGCTCGACGGCGAGATGGACGTCCGCGGCGGTGAGACCCGCGGGGCGCACGGCCTCCGTCAGAAGGTCGTCGATCCTCCCCGCCGAGAACGGCGTGTCGACGGCGTCGCCGTCGGGGTGGCGGACGGATGCCGTGTGGGAGGTCCCGTCCGTGAGGTGCACCGTGACGCGGGCGGGCCGCGAGGTGGGGGTCGCGGGCGACAGCGAGGAGGTCGCATCCGTCACGCCGACCAGCGCGGCCAGGCGGGCGAGTGCGGGGTCGGGGGGAACCTGCGCCCGATCCACCGCGACGTCGCCGAAGCGCAGCGCGCTGGCGACGGCGAAGGGCACCGAGAAGTAGGCGCCGTGGCGGCTGCTCCACGTCGTGGCGGGGAGCGAGGCGGCGGAGGCCACGCCCTCGACGCGTACGGCGGCGATGTCGTCGGGGGTCATCCCGGCGGCCATCATCCGGTCGCGCACCCGCAACGCGGCATCCGCCGGTCCATGGGTGTACGCGCAGGACGAGTGCTGCTTGAGGTAGCTGGACGAGACCATCGCCTCCTCGCCGAGCCCGGCGACGAGCAGATCGGGATCGACCACGCCCAGGGTGCCGGCGAGCGTTCCGTCGAGTCCCCCGGCGCCGGGCGAGGCGTCGGCGGCGGCGTAGCGTGCTCCCGCCGCACCGGCGAGAGCGCCCTGCCCCACCCACTGGTCGCGGATCGCCGCACCCCGGTGCACCGATGCCCACGAGGTCGCGGGCGCCATCGCGGCGCCCGCATCGATCGCGCGGGCGATCCCGTCGGCATCCGCCCCCATCAGCAGGGCGCACCCGGCGGCCGCTCCCGCGGCCCCCAGGGGGCCGTGCGTGTGCACTTCGGGGGCGAATTCCGTCGCGCGCCCGACCCGGGCGGCCACCTCATACGCCACGAACAGGGCGTTCCACAGCGTCTCACCACTGATCGCGCGCTCCTCGGCGATGGCCAGCACGGCGGGAACCGTCTGGGCGGCGGGATGTCCCTTGGCGTAGCGGTTGCCTTCGTCGCGCTCGGTGACGACCGCGGCAACGCCGTTCAACCAGATCGCGGCCTCCACGGGCACGTGCTGGTCGGTGCCGATCAATGAGGCCGGTCCCCCCGCCGGCGACCACGCCGCCCGCAGGCGCCGCATCTCCGGAAGCATCGCCCCGCCGACGGTCACCGCGAGCAGATTCGTCACGGCGCGTCGCAAGGACCGCCGGACCGGCTCGGGGGTGCGGTCGAAGGGGCGGCTCGCGGCCCACTCGCCGAGCGCGGACAGCGCCCGATCAGTCCCGTACACGGTCAATGCCCCAGGTACGCGGCCTGCACGCGGGAATCCGAGGCGAGTGCCGCGGCCTCGCCCTCGAGGGCGACGGCCCCGGATTCGAGCACGTAGGCGCGGTCGGCGAGCTGGAGAACCTGATGGGCGTTCTGCTCCACGATCAAGACCCCGACCCCGCGGTCGCGGATCGCGTTGACGGCGTGGAACACGTCCCACGTCAGTTTGGGCGACAGGCCGGTCGACGGCTCGTCGAGCATGAGCAGGCGCGGGGCGCCCATCAGCGCCCGGGCGATCGCCAGCATCTGCTGCTGTCCGCCCGACATCGTCTCGGCGAGCTGCTGGCGCCGCTGGCGCAGGATCGGGAAGAGATCCATGATCTCGTCCTCCGAGAAGCCGTCTCGCCCCTTCTTGCCCCACGAACCCATCCGGAGGTTGTCCTCCACCGTGAGCGAGCCGAACAGGGCCCGGTTCTCGGGCACGAGCATGAGCCCGCGTCGGGAGACGAGGTGGCTCCGGCCGTAGGTCACGGGCGATCCGTCGAAGCGGACCGCGCCGCCGTACTGTCGCACCTCACCGGCGATCGCCTTCAGCGTCGTCGACTTGCCGGCACCGTTGGCGCCGACGACGGCGACCACCTCTCCGGCGCCGACCGTGAGCGAGATCCCGTGCAGGATCTCCAGGCCGTGATAACCCGCGCGCAGGTCGTCGATCTCAAGCAGCATGGCCGTACTCCTTGCCCAGGTACGCCTCGATGACCCGGGGGTCCTGGAGGACGTCGTCCACGTCTCCGCGTGCGATGACCGACCCCTGGTCCATCATCACGACGCGGTCGCTGAGCCGCCGCACGGCGGCCATGATGTGCTCGATGAAGAGCATCGCCACGCCCTCTTCGCGACGCAGTTCGTCGAGGAGGTCGAGCACGGGTGTCCGCTCGGACGGGACGAGACCCGCGAGCACCTCGTCGAGAAGCAGCACCCGGGGCCGCATCGCGAGGGCTCGGGTGAGTTCGAGCCGCTTCTGCACGGCGGTGGGAAGAGTCGAGGACTCCGCGTCCGCCCAGGTCACCAGTCCCGTGCGCTCCAGCAGCGTCGCCGCTTCGGCGCGCGCAGCCCTCTCGCGACGGACTCCGCGGCTCTGGACGGCGATCGTGACGTTCTCCAGCGTCGTCATCGAGGCGAACGGACGCATGAGCTGGAAGGTGCGGACCAGCCCCGCGCGTGCCAGCGTGTGCATCTTCACCCCGGTCACGTCGCGCCCGTCGAGCGTCACCGTTCCGGCATCCGGGGGGAATGCGCCCGTCACGCAGTTGAACAGCGTGGTCTTGCCCGCCCCGTTCGCTCCGATGATGCCGACGATCTCTCCCTCGTCGACGGAGACGTCGACCTGGTCGAGGGCGCGAAGCCCTCGGAAGGACTTGCTGACCCCGCGGATATCGAGAATGGTCATTTCTTCTTCACCACCCAGTTCTTGACGGTGCCGTAGATGCCCTTGGGAAGCAGGAGCACGCAGACGATGAGGATGACGGCGTAGATGAGCACGTCGAGCCCACCGTTGCCCTGGAGGAAGGCGAGCTGCTCCGGAGGGTGGCGGAGGAAGGCCGCGACCAGATCCGACAGCGGAGCCATCACGATCGCTCCGACCACGGGGCCCCAGACCGTGGCCACTCCGCCGACCACCGCCGTGATGATGGCGTTGTTCGACACGTGCGCCCCGAAGGCGAGCTCGGGATCGATGAACATGTAGTACTGCAGGTACAGCGTTCCGGCGGCCGCCGTGATCGCCGCCGACAGGGCGACGGTGGTGAGCTTGTAGCGAAGCACGTCGATGCCGATGGCGGCCGCGGCCATGTCGTCGTCACGGGCGGCGAGGGTGAAGCGCCCGGTGCGGCGCCGCAGGAACTCGATGACCACCACGAGCGCGACGACGACCATGCCCACGCCGATCCACCAGTAGTTCGGCGAGCCGACCGGGAACTGGAACATCCACCAGTCCTCGCCCCGCAGGACGGGGACGGTGAAGCCGACGGTCTTGTTCAGCCCCTCGTTGCCGACCGTGAACAGGCGCAGCATCTCGGCGAAGGCGAACGTCGACAGGGCGTAGTAGGCGCCGGTGAGCTTGTAGCGCAGAGCGAGATAGCTGATCCCCACCCCCACCGCGGCGGCGGTGGCCATTCCCGCCAGCAGCCCCACCCAGGGACTGACGCCGAAGTCGACCAGGAGGACGGCCGTGACATACGCGCCGACGCCGAAGTACGCCGCGTGGCCGAAGCTGAACATGCCGCCGAAGCCGCTCATCATGTTCCACCCGATGCCCATGAGCGCAAAGATGAGCACCCGCATCGCGACCGCGAGCTCCGCGGTCGGCAGGACGAAGGGCAGTGCCACCCCGACGAGGGCGAGGATGCCCAGGACCACGTAGTGGCGGAACGTGACGGTGCGGTACACCGGCACGCGGGCGGAGGCGGCGAAGGCCTCGGGCCGAACCTGCGTCGGCGCGGTCGGTCGTGCGGCGAGTGTCATGAGGCCCTCCCGAAGATGCCGCGCGGCTTGGCGAACAAGACCACGAGGAAGACGACGAACACGGCCAGAAGCGGAGACTGGCCGGGCATGATGAGACCGCCGAGCTGCTCGGTGAGACCGACGATCAGCCCGCCGACCAGGGCTCCGGGCACGTTGCCCATTCCCCCGAGGACGACCACGACGAAGGCGGTCAGGTTGAAGACGGACCCCGCCGTCGGCTCGATCGTCGTGAACGGGGCGACGAGCGTTCCCGCGGCCCCCGCGGCGGCCGCGCCGAGCGCGAACGTCAAGACGTAGATGGCCTTGATGTCGATGCCGACGAGCCGCGCCCCTTCCGGATTGGCGGCGACGGAACGGACGGCGGTGCCCACGGGGGTCTTCTGCAGGATGATCCACAGCACGGCCACCAGGATCAGCGCGCCGATGAAGGCGTAGACGCGACTCACGTCGACGGTGGCCCCCAGGATGGGCACGCCGGCGTTGCCGGGGAGCTGGACCGACAGGGGGTTGGGTCCGAAGACGAGCAGCAGGATGTTCTCGATCGCGAGCGCCAGGCCGATGGTGATGAGCAGCTGGGTGTGGATCGGCGCCCGCATGATCGGGTTCAGCAGACCCGCCTGGGTGAGCGCCCCGAGCACGAACATGACCGGGATGGTGATGAGCAGTGTCAGGTAAGGGTGCATCCCGGTCGCGTCGACCAGGACGTACGTCAGGTACATCGAGAGCGCGACCATCGCACCGTTGGCGAAGTTGATGATGTGCAGCACCCCGTAGACGAGGGTGAGCCCCATGGCGACCAGGCTGTAGATCCCGCCCGTCAGGAGACCCGTCACTAGGGCCTGCGTCAGCACCGTGGTGCTGCCGGAGACGACCCCGGCGACCACGGCGGCGACCAGAAGCACGCCGAGGGTCACGACGAGGGTGCGCACCGAGGGTCCGTTGTAGCGGCGGACGGCGGTCACCCCCGTCGCGGTGGACGCGGTGGGCGGGGGAGCTTGGATCGTCATGGGGCTCACTCCTCGGGTCTCAGTTGACCGGGGCGGGGTAGACGACCTGCTCCTGGGCGAGGTCGGCCGGGAAGACCTGGCGCACGGCACCGTCGAGCACCTGCATCGTCACGACGGAGGCGTTGACGTTCTGGCCCGTCTCATCGAACGAGACCGGACCCGCGTTGACCACGTGCGGCTGATAGTCGGAGTCCGCGATGGCGTCGCGGATCGCGGCGGGGTCGGCGCTGCCGGCGGTCTCGATCGCCTCCGCGATGAGCGTGACGGCGTCGTAGGTGAGCATCGCGCTCGTGCGCATCGGCTGACCGAACTTCTCCTCGAACGCGTCGGCGACGGCGACGGCATCCTCGTTCGTCGCATCCCAGCGGTAGTTGGCGTCGAGGTAGTTCGCACCACCGTTCGGAGCGTCGCTGGTGAACTGCACCTGGTCGAACCCGCCGTTGGCGACACCGAAGACGGCGTCGAGCTCCGGCGCGATCGAGTTGACCGCGCGGGCGACCGCGAGGCTGTCGTTGTAGTAGCCGGACACGGCGAGCACGTCCGCGCCGGCGGCGGCCACCTGCTGCACCTGCGTGCTCAGATCGCTCGAGGTCGGGTCGTAGCTGATCGCCGGGTCGACGGTGATTCCGAGTTCCGCGGCCTTCGCGGCGAAGGCCTCGTACGCGGATGCTCCGAAGTTGCCCTGCTCGTAGAGGTAGCCCACCTTCTGCACGGGGTCACCGGCGGCCGTGCTGATCTCGGAGAGGTAGGTCGCGCTCTGCGTGCCCATCATGCTGGCCGAGGGCTGGATGCGGAACGAGTACGTGTAGCCCTGCTCGAGGATCGAGTCCAGCGCCGACACGTCCATCACGAAGGGGACGCCGTTGCGCTCGGACACCGAGGCGATGTTCGCGCTCGTTCCGCTCTGGTACGAACCGACGAGGGCGGCTGCCCCCTCCTGGATGAGGCGGGTCGCCTCGCTCTGGCCCGTCTCCGGCTCTCCGCGCGTGTCGGCCGCTTCGAGCACGAGGCGGGCGCCTCCGAGCGATGCGATTCCCCCCGCGTCGTTGACGGCGTCCACGGCCATCTGCGCGGCGTTGCTCATCTGCTGTCCGTCCGCGGCATTCGACCCGCTCAGGGGGTGGAGGGCACCGATGACGATCTCTTCGGGCGCCTCGGACGAGGCGTCGGCCTGGCTCGAGCCGACGGCGGATCCGGCGCATCCGGCGAGGGCGACCGCGCCGAGGGCGAAAGCCGCGACCGAGGTCGCGATTCTGCGGGTGGTGTTCAACGCATCTCCTTGGGGCTGGTGTTCCGTCTGGTGGATATGTTTCGTTGAGCGGAACGCATGAAGTCTGAAAGTTGTGGGGCTTGACTGCGAAACTACGCCGCGTGACAACAGCCGCAGTTGCGCGGATGTAACCAGACTGTTTCGCCAGGCTCGGAACGCCGCACGCGTGTTCCGATGAATGAAACAGTTCGGTATGCTCCGGCGGGGGCAGCGTTCCAGGCGCACCAGGACCGGAGGATGCATGAGCGTGGCAGAGGGGTCGGTATCGACCACGACGAGGGTGACGGAAGTCCTCCTGGCGTTCGCAGATGCGACGGCGCCGCTGGGGGTGTCCGAGATCGCTCGCTCCTGCGGCCTCAGCAAGGCCGTGGTGCACCGCATCCTGCAGTCCCTGGTCACGTCGGGCCTCGTCGACTACCTCGCCGAGACGCGTCGCTACCGCTTGGGACCGGCGGCCATCGCCCTGGGGCGGCGAGCCACGCGGGGCAATGCCCTCCACGCGGCGGGTATGCCCGCCATCGCTCATCTGGCGAACCGCACCGGTGAGACGACCACGCTGACCGAGCGTCGCGGTCACGGTCGGCAGTACATCGGGATCGTGGAGAGCATCAACCCGATCCGCATCACCGTCCGCACGAACGAGAACGTCCCCCTCTGGTCGGGTGCCAGCGGGCTCAGCATCCTCGCGTTCATGGACCCCGTCGACATCGACTACGTCCTCAGCGGCGACCGCCCGTCCTACACCGAGACGACCCTCACCGACCCCGCGCGCATACGCGACCGGCTGGCCGAGATCCGGCAGCGCGGCTGGGCGCACACCGCGGGCGAGCGCGTGCGCTTCTCCAGCAGTGTCGCGGCACCGATCTTCGACGCCGACGACTCCCCCGTCGGGTCACTGTCGGTGGCCTACCTCGTCGAGCGCCTCGACGACGCCCAGCACTACGACCTGGCCCAGCTGGTGCTGTCGGCGGCTCGCGACGCGACGGCACGCCTGCGCGAGCAGGAGACGCGCTAGACGCGACGACGGGCCGGCCCCGTGAGGGTACCGGCCCGTCGTCGCGCAGATCGGCCGCGGAACGCCGCTACTTCGCGGGCTTCTTCTCGGGAACGGGGGCGTTGCCCGACGCCCGCTGCGCGGCGTAGTACGACGCCGCCTCGTTCTGCCGATCGTCTTCGACACCCGACGCGATCGAGGCGCGGATGTGCTCGGGACCGTAGCCGAAGGCGTCGACCAGGTCTTGCGCGTGCGGACGCAGACGCGCGCACAGGCGGTCGATGTAGCTCGACACCGCGGCACCGCGCTGCGTCGAGAGGCGCCCGTTGATGAGGTACCAGGCGAGGTGCTTCTCGATGAGCTGCAGGCCGAACAGGTCGCGCAACCAGGTGAGCACCCGCAGGGTGCCGTCGTCGTCGATCCGGTTGATCGCGTCGGTGAAGGCCTCCCACTGCAGGAGCTCGCCGTGCGCGCGCGCCGCCTCGATGAGCTGGGACTGGTTCTCGTTGAAGAGGGCGGCGGCGTCTTCACGCGACAGTTTGGATGCCGGGCGCAGGCGCCCCGCGATGTCGGCGATCATCTGCTGCACGCGGCCGGCCAGCAGCTCGTGCTGCTGTTCGGCGCGGAGCCCCTTCTCGACCGAGCGTGCGGTGGAGCCGAAGTCGCTGACGGCCTGACCGAGCTGGCGCATGCCGGCACCGTGGAAGAGCTTTCCGGCCGTCTGGCCCACGGCGAAGGCGGCGAGCTGCTTGGCATCCTTGCCCTTGAACGACCGGGCGTAATCGGCGAGCAGACGCTTGCCGACGAGCTGCAGCAGCACGTTGTTGTCGCCCTCGAAGGTGACGTAGATGTCGAGATCGGCGCGCAGGCCCACGAGACGGTTCTCGAACAGGAAGCCCTGGCCGCCGCACGCCTCGCGGGACTCCTGCAGGGTGTCGAGCGCGTGCCAGGTCGACAGCGGTTTGAGGGCTGCGGCGAGGGTCTCGAGGTCTTCGCGGTCGGCGTCAGTGTCGAGCGCGCCACTGAAGACGCCGTCGAACTTCTGCAGGAACTCGTCGTGGGCGAAGATCTCGGCGTACGTCGTCGCCAGGCGCGGCAGCAGACGCCGCTGGTGCTTGCCGTAGTCGAGCAGGGTCACCTCGGGGGTGCCGCTGCCCGAGTCGAACTGGCGGCGCTGGTTGCCGTAGGTGATGGCGATGGTGAGGCCGATGGCCGAGGCCCACGCGGCGGCCCCATCGAGCGAGACGCGGCCCTGCACGAGCGTGCCGAGCATGGTGAAGAAGCGACGGCCGGGGCTGGCGATGTCGCTCGAGTAGGTGCCGTCGGCGGCGACGTCGCCGTAGCGGTTGAGCAGGTTCGTGCGCGGGACGCGGACGTGGTCGAAGTGCAGACGGCCGTTGTCGATGCCGTTCAGGCCGCCCTTGAGGCCGTCGTCCTCGCCGCCGATGCCGGGCAGGAAGGCGCCCGACTCGTCGCGCAGCGGCACGTAGAAGCAGTGCACGCCGTGGTTGACGCCGTTCGTGATGAGCTGCGCGAACACCGTCGCGGCCTTGCCGTGCAGGGCGGCGTTTCCGAGGTAGTCCTTCCACGCACCGCGGAAGGGCGTGTGGATGACGAACTCCTCGGTGTCGGCGTCGTAGGTCGCCGTCGTGCCGATCGCGGCGACGTCGGAGCCGTGGCCGGTCTCGGTCATGGCGAAGGCGCCGGGGATCTCGAGGCTCATGATGCCGGGGAGCCACTTATCGTGGTGCTCGGCGGTGCCGAGCTGCAGCACGGCCGAGCCGAACAAGCCCCACTGCACACCCGACTTGATCTGCAGGCTGGGGTCGGCCGCCACCAGCTCCTCGAAGCCGGCGATGTTGGCCCCGTTGTTCTCTTCTCCGCCGAAGCGCTTCGGGAAGGCCCGGTGCACCGCCTTGTTCTGCACCAGGAGGTGCAGCTGGCTGAGCGTGCGCTCGCGGTGGGCGTCCATGCCCAGCGAATCGTCGCGCCACAGCGCGGGATCCTTGAGCATCTCGCGCGCCTGGCGGCGGGTGTCGGCCCACGTGCCGAGCAGCAGGTCGGTGACCCGCCCGGTGTCGATGCGCGCTTCGGCGGCCTCGGCGGCGGTGTGCGGGGCGGCGGGGGCTCCCCCGACGGGGGTACGCGTGCTCGTGGCGGGCGTGGTGGGACGGACGGCGGCGTCGGTCATTCTCGGCACCTTTCGACGTTGCAAAGGAATACCCCCACGGTAGGTGTCCCACAACGCCCCGGCAATCGACCTGTGGGATGTACACAACTCGTCCGGCGGACGTCGTGCCCGGAGGTTGTGGGGGGTCACCATTTCCGAGGATGCGCTGACCGCGCGCCGGAGCCGTCGGCAGCACCCACCGCGTGCTCACCCCGCTCGACCGCGGGCGTCGACCGCTGGAGCTGGGCCGCCGACGCCGCGGAAACGGCGCCCTGTCATCCCGTCAGTTCGCCGCGACCACCGTGAGGATGCCGTCGCCGTACGCCTCGCGCTTCTTGGCACCGATGCCGGTGATGCCATCGAGGTCGCCGGTCGAGGCGGGTCGCGCCGCCGCGATCGCGCGCAGAGTGGCGTCACCGAAGACGATGTACGCCGGAACCCCCTGCTCGCGGGCCTTCTCGGCGCGCCAGGCGCGCAGGGCCTCGAACAGGTCGCGATCGGCGGGCGCGACGTCGTCGGCGCTCGATTTGCGCTGCCGGGTCGAACCGCCGCCGCCGCCCGTGCGCCCGAGAGCATCGCGGCGGAGGGGAACGGGCGACTCGCCCCGAAGCACCCCGGCCGACGCCTCGCTGAGCGCGAGCGTGCCGTAATCGCCCTGCGCGGCGATGATCCCGCGGGCGAGGAGCTGACGGATGACGCTGCGCCAGTCCTGATCGGACAGGTCGGCGCCGAGCCCGTAGGTGCTCAGTCGGTCGTGCCCCTGCTGGGCGATGCGCTCGGTCTTGGCTCCGCGCAGGATGTCGATGAGGTGGCCCGCACCGAACGCCTGGCCCCGCTCGCGCTGAAGACGCACGATGGTCGACAGCAGCTTCTGCGCCGCGACCAAGCCGTCCCAGGTGTCGGGCGGGGTGAGGCAGGTGTCGCAGTTGCCGCAGGGGTCGGACTTCTGCCCGAAGTACTCGAGGAGGTTCTGCCGACGGCATCCGACCGTCTCGCACAGCGCCAGCATGGCGTCGAGGTGCTGCCCCAGGCGCATCTTGTACGAGCGGTCGCCCGGCGACTGGTCGATCATGCGGCGCTGCTGCACGACGTCGCCCAGGCCGTAGGCCATCCAGACGACCGAGGGGTCGCCGTCGCGGCCGGCGCGGCCCGTCTCTTGGTAATAGCCCTCGACGGACTTCGGCAGGTCGATGTGCGCCACGAAGCGCACGTCGGGCTTGTCGATGCCCATTCCGAAGGCGATCGTGGCGACCATGATGACGCCGTCGTCGCGGAGGAAGCGCGACTGGTTCGCCGCCCGCACCGAGGCGTCGAGACCGGCGTGGTACGGCAGCGCGTCGAGCCCCTGCGTGCAGAGGTACGCCGCCATCTGCTCGACGCTCTTGCGGCTGAGCGCGTACACGATGCCGGCCGAGCCCTCGGGCTGCGCCTTGATGAACTGCACCAGCTGACGACGCGGGTCGACCTTGGCGTCGATGCGGTACTGGATGTTCGGGCGATCGAAGCTGGCGACGAACCCGCGGGCGTCGCGCAGACGGAGACGTTCGACGATCTCTTGCGCGGTCGCCGTGGTCGCTGTGGCGGTGAGGGCCATGCGCGGCACACCGGGGAAGCGCTCGGCGAGGTCGCCCAGCGCGAGGTAGTCGGGGCGGAAGTCGTGACCCCACTGCGACACGCAATGGGCCTCGTCGATCGCGATGACGCTCAGGCGTCCGCGCGACAGCAGCCCCAGCGTCTGCGCGCCGTTGAGGCGCTCGGGGGCGACGTAGAGCAGGTCGAGCTCGCCGGCGAGGAAGGCCTGTTCCACCGCCTGCCGCTCGGCGGGGGCCTGCGTGGAGTTGAGGTACCCGGCACGCACGCCGTTGGCGATGAGCGCCTCGACCTGGTCGTGCATGAGGGCGATCAGCGGGCTGACGACCAGGCCCGTGCCCGGGCGCACGAGGGCGGGCACCTGGTACGTGACACTCTTGCCGCCGCCGGTGGGCATGAGCACCACCGCGTCGCCGCCGTCGACGACGTGCTGCACGATGTCGGCCTGATCGCCGCGGAACGCGTCGTAGCCGTAGACCTCGTGCAGCACCTCGCGCGGGTCGCGTCCGGTGAAGTCGCGCACGGCCGGGAGCTCGCGGGCGGTGCCCGTCGCGACCGCGGCGCGGGCGAACCGCGAGTTCGCGGCATCCGTCGGCGGCGGCGGGGCGTCGAGGTCGTCGGGCGGGGCGAACAGATCGGGGTCCCAGTCCGCTCCCGCGTACGGGTCGTCGGGGGTGTCGTACGACTCGGGCGGCGCGTCGGCGTACGACTCGGGTGCGGCGCCGGGATATGTCACCCCTCCACGGTAACCCGCCCCACCGACACCGACACCGCCCCGACCTCCATCGGGGGAGGCCGGGGCGGTGGGGAGGAGGGGTGATCAGCTCGTCGGCGGCGAGAAGACCAGCTGCGAGGCGACGAGACCGTGCTCGCGGCTGACGATCTGCGCCCGACCCGGCGCTGCCCGCTCGGGCTTGACCCGACCGATCAAGGCGCCCTCTTCGGGGTTCCCCCCCAGCAGGATGCCGGTCACGCCGAGATCGGTGAAGCGCTGGATGATCGGGTCGTAGGCCGCTCGGCTCGCACCGCCCGACCGACGCGTCAGGATGACGTGCAGACCGAGGTCGCCGGCCTGCGCCAGCAGCGGCTGCAACACCGCGAGAGGGTTGCCCTGGCTGGTGGCGACGAGGTCGTAGTCGTCGACCAGGATGAAGCCCTCGGCGCCCTTCCACCAGCTGCGTTCGCGCAGCTGCGTGGGGGTCACGTCGGGGCCGGGGATGCGCGTGGAGAAGTACTGCGCGAGGTCGTTCATTCCGCCCGTGGCCAGGTCGTGCGAGGTGAGATATGCCCCGAGGTAGTCGTCGGGGATCTCACCGAGCAGCGCGCGACGGTAGTCGACGACGAAGATCTTCGCCTCGGCGGGCGTGTACAGGCGCTGGATCTCTTTCGCCACGCCCCGCAGGAACGCCGACTTGCCCATTCCCGAGTCTCCGTAGACGAACAGGTGCGACTCGACGCGCGGGTCGACGCCGAAGGGCGAGAGCTGCGCCTCCTCGATGCCGAGCAGCAGGCGCGGGTCGTCGGGCGCGGCGAGCGCGCGCACCTCGTCGAGCGAGATGGTCTCGGGGAGCAGTCGCATCTTCGGGCCGGGCTCGCCGTGCCAGGCGGCGGCGACCTTGCCGATCATGTCGGCCACACCGTCGGCGAGGGTGCCCGCGTCGCCGGAGCCGTCGATGCGCGGCACCGAGGTGAGCATCTGCAGCTTGGTCGCGCTGAGGCCACGGCCGGGCTGGCCCGCGGCCACGTTGGCCGCCTGCTTGCGGTCGACGTCGGAGTCGGTCGGGTCGCCCAGACGCAGCTCGACCCGCGTCTGGATGAGGTCTTTCAGTGCTGCGCGGATCTCGAGCCACCGGTTCGCGGTCACCACGACGTGCACGCCGAAGCTCAGGCCGCGCGCGGCGATCGTCTGGATGCGGGCTTCGAGGGGCTCGAACTCGGCCCGGAGCGTCGACCACCCGTCGACCACGAGGAAGACGTCGCCGAAGCCGTCGTCGAGCCGCCCGTCGCGCCGTCGCGAGCGATACGTCTCGATGGAGTCGACGGCGTTGCGACGGAAGTACTGCTCGCGCGCGTCGAGCACGGCCTCGACCTCGGCCACCGCGCGACGCACGGCCTCGGGCTCGGTTCGCGTGGCGACACCGGCCACGTGCGGGTGCCGCTGCATCGCCGTGAAGCCGCCGCCGCCGAAATCGAGCACGAAGAACTGCAGCTCCTGCGGGGTGCCCGTCAGCGCCAGCGCCGAGACGAGGGTGCGCGCGAGCGTGGACTTGCCGCTCAGCGGCGAGCCGACGATCGCGACGTGACCGGCCGCACCGCCGAGCGAGACCGTGAGGTGGTCGCGGCGCTGCTCCAGCGGGATGTCGACGACACCGATCGGCACGGTGAGGGCTCCGGCGTCACGCCACCGGCGCGAGACGAGGCCCAGCACGGGGTCTTCCGCCAGGTCGGGCATGAGCTCGTCGAGGGGGGACGGTTCGGCCAGTGGCGGCAGCCATACCTGGTGGGCCTCGGGCCCGCGGTCCTTCATGCGGTCCACGGCGATCTGGAACGTCGACCGCTTCTCGGCGACGGGCGCCGAGATCGCCGCCGGCGCGGCATCCATCTCGATGTCGGTGTCGTCATCGGGCTGGGCCATGGCCGTGAACACCTCGACCCGCGCGGGCCCCGACGAGACGGCGTCGAACTCGTCGACGGCGACGCCGGGATTGCCCCTCGGCCGCCCCGACACGTACGCCGCGCGGAACTGCACGAGGTTCTCGGTGTCGCTCTTGAGGAAGCCCACGCCCGGTTCCTGCGGCAGCGTGTACGCGTCGGGCGTGCCGATGATCGTGCGCGACTCGGCGGCCGAGAAGGTGCGCAGACCGATCCGGTACGACAGGTACGTGTCGAGCCCGCGCAGCTTGCCCTCTTCGAGGCGCTGGGATGCCAGGAGAAGGTGCACGTGGAGCGATCGGCCGACGCGCCCGATGTTGAGGAAGCTGTCGACGAACTCGGGTTTGGCCGACAGCAGCTCGGAGAACTCGTCGACGACGACCAGCAGGGCCGGGAGCGGAGCCAGGTCGGAGCGCCCGCCGCGGCGCGCCGCCTCGTACTCGCCGACGTTGGCGAAGTTGCCCGACGCGCGCAGCAGCTCCTGACGGCGCACGATCTCGCCCTGCAGGGCGTCCTGGAAGCGGTCCACCAGAGCGAGCTCGGCCCCCAGGTTGGTGATGACGGCCGAGACGTGGGGCATGTCGGCCATGCCCGCGAAGGTCGCGCCGCCCTTGAAGTCGACGAGGACGAAGTTCAACTGCTCGGGCGAGTGGGTCATCGCGAGCGCGAGCACGAGGGTGCGCAGCACCTCGGATTTGCCCGAACCGGTCGCCCCCACCATCACGCCGTGGGGCCCCATGCCCTGCGAGGCGGACTCTTTCAGGTCGAGGATGAGCGGCGCCCCCGACGGCTCCTGACCGATCGGGACGCGCAAGCGGTCGCGCTCGAGGCGCGGGCTCCACGCCTGGTCGAAGTCGACCGCGCGCACGTCGGGAAGGCCGAGCAGTTCCGTCAGCTCGGCCTGACCCTGCGTCGTCGGCGCGTCGACGACCACCATGGGCGCGGGCCGCAGCGGCATGAGCCGGCGCGCGGTGGCCTCGGCCTCGGCGATGGTCATGGCATCCGGGTAGAAGGTCTGCGCACGCCCCGCGCCGTCGATGAACTCCGCGGGCGCGACGACGGCCGTGGTCTCGCCGCGGCGGGGCCGCACGGGAGCCACGGTCTCGGCGAGCGCCACGCGCGCGATCGACGGATCGTCGAGCTCGTCCCACCGCGCGGGCAGGTCGATCACGGTGACGCCCTGCGCGCCCTCGAGCCCCGCGAACGAGGCGTGCGCCATCGTGTCGACACCGTCGACGACGAGAACGACGTGCGGGGTGACCCCGCCGCCGGGCGCGAAACGCGGACGACCGGCGAGCTGGGTCGGCAGCATGTCGACGAGCTCGTCGAGCGAGCCCGAGATCATGCGCGCGGGGCCGAGCCGGTCCTGCACCCGCGACGACATCGCGTGCGGCAGCCACTTCACCCAGTCCCAGGCGGCCGTCTGCGCGGGGCCGGCGAGCACCGCGACGATCACGTCTTCGGGATCGTGCAGCGTCGCCGCCGAGGCGACGAGCGAGCGCGCGAGGCTGCGCACGGCGTCTTCGTCGGCGCCCACGAGCTCGATGCGCGCGTAGTCGCCGAGGGGGAAGCCGAGGGGAAGGTCGCGCTGGATCTCGTGCGTCAGCATGAAGCGGTGGGCGGCGGAGGCGGCGACCGGATCGAGTTGCGCCAGGGGCGGCAGCTCGGGTGCCTCGAGCGCGAGGCTGAGCGGCTGATCGGCGACGCCGATGCGCGCGAGGAGGAACGTCTCGTCGCCCGGCTGGCGTTCCCAGACGCGGGACCGCTCCTCGGCGATGTACGGCAGGGCGGCGGGAGCGGGCATGATCCATCCGCCGTGGCGACGCTGCTTGCGCGCGGCGACCCGCACGGTCTCGCGGAGGTCGGACAGGTACGCGAGGTACTCGCGCCGATTGCCCAGCACCTCGGCGTTGCGCTGGGCGCGCTGACGCCAGCCGTTGACGGCGACGAAGCCCAGCGACGACAGCAGGAACATGCCGCCGATGAGGAAGCCCGTCGGCCCGCTGTTCGAGATGGTGACCATCACGATGGCGCCCACGCTGCCGAGCATCGGCAGGAGCGAGGTCAGAATGCCGCTGCCGCCCTCGTTCGGCACGAGCTCGGGCGGCGGCTGCAGCACGATCCGCCCGTTCGGCAGCGACGGCGGGGCGATGCGCGGACCCGTGCTCACGCGGGACCTCCGATCAGGCGGCTGAGGGTGAAGACGCGTTCGCCGAGGCGCACGCGGGTGCCGTCCTCGAGCAGGGTGCGCGCACCGGGAGGGAGGGGATGGACGGCGCCGTCGTCGTCGATGAGCTCGGAGCCGTTCGTCGATCCGGCGTCGATGACCCACGCCACCTCGCCGTCGTGTTCGAGGCGCAGGTGCGTCTTGGAGATGAGGCGGTCGGGGTCGTCGACCGCGATGAGTACGTCGCCGGCCTGATCGGCGACCGGTGCGCGCCCGAAGTTGACCGCGGCGGGGAGTGCGAACTGCGCGCGCTGGCCGGTGTCGAAGACGACCAGCAGCTCGGCGCCCGTCACACCGGTGCGCGGAGTCGGCGCGGCGTCGCCGTCACCGTCGGCGTCGACGGTCGCGGCCGGAGCCACGGGGGCCGGGCGTGCGCCCGCCGACGTGGGCGCCTCGATCGCGATGAGCGGGGAGTCCCACTCGGGGGCGGACGGAAGCGCCGCCACGCCGGCGTCGACGCGGAGGGGTTCGCGCGGTGACGCCGGTCGCGCATGGACCGTGGGCTCCGACAGAGCGCGGGGGTCGTCGGCATCCGGGGCCTTCTCGCCCCGCGGGACGGCCAGAAGGACCGTTCCCGCCGCGCGATCCGCCCACGAGCGTCGCCGACCCGAGCGGTCGAAGGCGGCCGAGGCCACCACGACCCACGCCCCCGCCACGAGCACCAGCCCGCCGAGCACGACGAGCAGGCCGCGCACGAAGGCGCGCCCGGCGCCCGGGACGAGCGGCGCCTCGATCCGCGACGTGCGCACACCGAACAGCAGGGCACCGGGGGTCGACCCCCGACGCGCCTGCAGGATCCACAGCCCCAACAACGCCTCGGCCGCGACCGCGGCACCGAGGACGGGAGAGCCGAGAAGCGATGCCACGCCCGCGGCGATGACCACGAGGGCGGCGTCGACGCTGAAGGCGCCCACGCGCACCCCCACCGTCGCGGGCGCGCCGAACGGCGGCGTCTGCGTCATGTCGCCATCATCGCACGCGCGATCTCGATCGCTCCGGCGGCGAGCATGCCCGCCGGGAGCGACAGAGCCGTCGCGAGCGCCTCGAAGACGTCGCCCGTGCGCGACCAGCCGAGGGAGCGGAAGCCGCGGCCGATGGGCACCGTCAGCAGCGCGCATCCGAGACCCACCGCGAGGCAGATGCCGGCGATCACCACGAGCAGGCCCGACGAGATCGCGGGGAGCAGCGCCACCAGCACCGCGGCCAGGACGACGGCGGCTCCCGCTCGCTCGACCCAGCGGAGGAACGGCACGGTGCTCTTGCGCGAGCCGAGCAGCAACGCCAGCACGACCGTCGTCGCCAAGGCGATCCGCCCGCCCAGGATCACCGGATCGTCGGAGGGGAACGACGGCAGCGCGGTGAACGCGCTGGCCGCCCCCGCCAGGATCAGCAGCAGCACCCCGATGGTGAGTCGGGCCGTGGAGCGCTCGACCAGGGCGTCGGCATCGGCCGCCTCGATCGTGCGCACCTCGTCGGGCAGGCTCTGCCGCACCGTCCACCGCGTGGTCTGGAACCGGGCGTAGTCGACGAACGTGCCGGGCGCGACGTCGACGAGGCTCGCCTGCAGCACGCGCTGCGCGACGGGGACGAGACCGAGCGTGACGGCCGCGGGCGCCGTGGGGTCGAGATGCAGAAGAAGAGAGAGGCCCCAGACGCCCGCGAGCACGCCCACCACGATCGCGGCCGTCCGACCCTGCGCGCGCAGGGTCTCGGGAGCGCCGAGCACGCCGATGACGCCGGCGAGGATCGCCCCGCCGAGCAGCCCGGTGAACACGGCCACCGACGCCGACGACGCCGGCACGTCGGGGACGACGGCCACCCCTCCCCCGAACGCGAGCGAGATCAGGGCGACCACGGGAACGAGGGTCGACGTGGTCGAGCGGGCCGAAAGCGAGAACGCGGTGGCCGAGGCCAGCGCGGCGATCAGCGCGACGACCGCGACCGGCACGCGGACCGACGCCGGAAGGGCGTCGCCGCCGAGAAGACGCAGAAGGGCCAGGATGCCGCCCCCCGCCGCCAGCACCGACCACACGGCCGGTGCCCGACGGGCGAGAACGGGCCGCTTCGCGTCGGCGGTCGCGGCGGCGAACGAGGCCGCGGGATCGACGAGGACCAGGACGGAGCCGTCTTCGAGGGAGCGCATGGTCGTGGACCGATCGATCTCGCGGCCGGCGATGCCCACCACCCGCACGCCGTCGCCCGTGACGGCCGCGGCGCGCAGGACGTCGTCGACGCTGGCGTGCAGCGGAACCACGAGATCGAACCGCGTGGCGCCGTCGACCAGCGCGACACGTCGCCCGTGCACCACCTCAGCGCTCAACGGTCCCCCTCGTTCTCGCCGCCCGTCCGCCTCGGAAGGCGCGGGAACCGCACCAGCGTAGCCGCCCGGCACCGGCCGCGTGGTCCTCGACGGCCGGGGTGTGAAGATGAGAATTTTGTCATTTTTGGGTTTGCGCAAGAGGCTTGCCGTGACCCCCTCCTTTACGTACATTCAGTGGGTCGGTGGGGGGCTCCGGTTGTTCCATCGATCCCGCGTCCGGGTCCGATTCCCGTGCGTGAAGACATGATCCGCAACGCCCGGGCGCGCCCGGAGGAACAACGAGGAGACAGACGTGGCAGATCTCATCGCAGCCCAGGAGGGTGCGCTTCGTCGCGGAGCCGAAGCGGTCAACACCGCGAAGTCGGGCATCGACGAGCAGGTTCGCAAGGTTCGTACCGAGCTCGACCAGGTGGCCGGCTTCTGGACCGGCGCCGCCGCCGGTTCCTACACGCAGCTCATGCAGCGGTGGAACGAAGAGACCACCAAGCTCAACAACGTGCTCGTCACGCTCGAAGACGCTCTGCGCGGCACCGAGCGCGACCAGGCGGCCTCGGAAGAGTCGCACCAGCAGACCATCGGCAACCTGGGCTCGCTGCTCGGCTGACCCCGCTCGACACGAAAGAAGGAACTCCCATGCAGTCCATGTCCGTTCGTCCCGAGCAGGTCATCGCCCTCTCCGGTCAGATCCGCAACGGTGCCTCCGGCATCCGCACCCGTCTCGACGACCTCGAGTCGCAGGTCGGCGCGCTGCGCGCCTCCTGGGACGGTGAAGCGCAGACCGCCTACGACCAGGCCCAGGCTCAGTGGACGCAGTCCATCACGCGCCTGAACGAACTGCTCCAGCAGATCGCCGCCAAGACCGACGAGATGGCCCAGGGTTACACCTCGACCGACAAGTCCGCCGCCGGCCGCTTCGTCTGAGTCGCATCGAACCGGCGGTCGCGACTCGCGACCGCCGGTTCTTTCGGCCCTGACAGGCTTTCTTCTGCGGCGCTGCGCCGCCGTCGGAGTCGCACGCACCGCCCCGGCCCGGCGTCGCGGGCGCGGAGACTCCGCGCATCACCCTCTTCTGACCTCGAGAAACGAGTGATCCCATGTCTGACATCGGCTACGAAGGCGACCTTCCCCTTCACAACTCGAGCACGCTGACGACATCGACCGATCAGCTGCCGTCCGCCGCCGTCATCGCGATGGTCGAAGGCAACTCGACCGAGGTCCCCGCGGCCGCATTCACGTCGCACCTCGAGCAGCGCGCCCAAATGCTGGGTATGCGCATCGAAGAGGTACGCCAGTACGTCCAGCAGAACGCCGAAGCGCTCGCTCAGGCCGTCACCACGCTCCGCGATCGCGACGAGATGAACGCCAGCGACGCCACCAACGCCCTCTCGCTGATCGACGCGGCGGCGACGCCCCCGTCGGCGGGCAGCCGATCGCCGTTCTCGAGTCGGAACATCCCTCTGTGATGAGCGCGCCCCGTTCCGCGGGCCGCGCCGTCGGCGCCGTTCTCGTCGCCACCATCGTCTCCTTCGGCGCCGCCTCTCCCGCCCTCGCGGAGGGCGAGAGCGACAACCCGCAAGAGAACCTCGCGTTCTGGTACTCCACCTACGGCGTCGACGCGGCGCACGCGGCCGGCCTCACCGGCGCGGGCGTCAAGGTCGGAGTCATCGAGAAGCAGATCAATCCCGACCTCCCGGTGTTCGAGGGACGCAACCTCCGCATCTCGGACTTCCCGATCTGCTCCAACGCCCCCGAGGTGAAGACGGCGGATGCCAACTCGGCAGCGCGTCACGGAACCACGATGACCGCACTACTCATCGGCAACGGAACCGGGTCGGGCAACATCAACGGTGTGGCCCCCGACGCCGACGTCACCGTCTACGGATACGGGCCCGAGAGTGACGAGCGGTGCGACGTCAACTCCGACGAGGACATCAGCGAATTCGGATTGGCGGTCAAGACCGCCGTCGACGACGGCAACGAGATCGTCTACACGGCCGTCGGCCAGCCCTGGGACGAGCGGGACGCCCCGGTGATCGCGTACGCCATCGCGAAGGGTGTCGCCGTCGTCAGCGCCTCGGCGAACCCCAGCCAACTCGGCGACTCCGAGACCTCGGTCGGTGCGCTCAACGGCGTCGTGACCACCACGGCCATCGATCGCGAAGGCCACATCCAGAAGAGCTCGGACGGCTCGGACTACGTCATCACCCACACCACCGTGGTCGCCGGAGGGTTCCGGATCCCCGGGGTGGGGCGCGAGGGCGACTGGTCGGCCACCGGATCGGGGACGGGGTCGTCGAACACCGCTCCCCTGGTCGCGGGAATGCTCGCGTTGGCCGCCCAGAAGACGCCCCAGGCGACGGGGAACCAGCTGGTGCAGGCCCTCATCGCCACCACGAACGACGAGGTGCACACGCCGGCCCGCACCGATGACGGCTACGGCTACGGCGCCGCCTGGCTGTCGTCGCTTCTCTCCGTCGATCCGCTGCAGTACCCCGATGAGACCCCGCTGATGGACAAGCCCGCGGGAATGCCGACCGCGGAACAGATCGCCACCGCCAAGACGCAGGGCTACGTCGCCCCCGCTGCGCGGTCGCGCAGCTTCGACGCCTACGGCGACGAGCCCAGCGGCTTCGACATCGGGGCGCTCGTCCCCTGGATCATCGGCGCGGTCGTCGGGTTCGTGGTCCTCGCGATCGTCATCACCATCGTCATCATCACCATCAGCCGACGCCGCAAGGCAG
Organism: Microbacterium sp. CFBP 13617; assembly: GCF_014839445.1. Classification (NCBI taxonomy): domain Bacteria; kingdom Bacillati; phylum Actinomycetota; class Actinomycetes; order Micrococcales; family Microbacteriaceae; genus Microbacterium; species Microbacterium sp. CFBP 13617. The sequence continues at coordinate 46,217 of NZ_JACYNW010000001.1, forward strand.
AGGGAGGAAAGTCGTCATGACCGGAGACTGGGAACTGCGCCTGCAGCGCCTCGCCGAGGGTGGCGTTCCATGGGACGTTCCGACGCGCACCGAGTTGGTGAGCGGCCTCACGGCGCTCAAGAACGTCCTCGATCGCGTCGCCAGCGACCCGGGCCTGGTGGGACGAGCGGGAACGTCGGCGCAAGCGGCTTTCAGCTCCACCGCGTCCGAGGTCTCGAAGCAGATCGGCTACGTCGAAGACGAGATCCCCCGATACCTGGCGGATGCCAACGACATCCGTTCGCGCGCGCGGGACTCGCTGGCCTCGCTGCCCGCCGGGGAGATGACTCCCGGGCAGGAGACCGCGGTCCGCGGGGCCGCCATGGGCTCCACCTTCATGCTCGGTCCCGTGTCGTTCCTCGCGGGCGAAGGTGCCACCAACGTCATCAACGGCTACCTGGCGGATCGACGCGAAGACGACGCGAGGACGAAGTTCCAAGCGCACTCCGACGAGCTCGACCAGATCTCGATGACCAACCCGCCCCCGTTCAACCCGACGGCCACGCCCGACGACGATCCGTCGCCCGCCCCGGGACCCGGCTCGCAACCCGGGCCTGGACGCGTCGGCGGTCGGAGCATCGAGCAGTACCCGAATTGGGACGTGTCGCCGCTCGGCCCCGGCGGCGGCGGTAGCAGCGGGGGAAACGGCGGCATCGACATTCCGCCCCCCACGACGGGTGAGACCCCCGGCGACTACGAGACGCTGCCCGGCACCCCCTCGGGCCCGAGCGAGTACGGTCCCTTCCCGAACGGCCACCCCGACCTGCCGACCGGTCGGCCGCCGATCGACCTCGAGAACATCCCGCCCGACCCGACTCCCGACGGCCCGATCTCGGGCACGCCCACCCTTCCCGGCGGCATCCCGAGCCTGCCCGGCGGAGGAGGCGGCGGCGGCGGCGGACTGATCGGCACCCCCGGTGGTCCGGGCGCGGGCCTCGGCTCGGGCCTGTCGGCCGGACTCGTCGCCGGCGGCGGCGGCGCCCTCGCGCTCGGTCGCGTCGGCGCCCCGACGGGGGGCGCCGGTGGCGGCCTCTTCGGCGGCGGCGGGGCCGTGGCGGGTGGCGGCGGCGCCGGCGGGCGCGCGGGCGGACTTCTGGGCAAGACCCCCAGCGGGGGGACCGGCGCCCGCGGTGTCGGTGGGCTCGGCGGTGTCGGCGGCGGCGCGGCGGGTTCGTCGACGGCACGCGGCGCGGGCATGCGCGGTGCAGGCATGGGCGGCGCGGCCGGCGGCGGTACGGCCGGCGGCGGCACAGCCGCCGGTGGAGGACGCCGCGGTGCCGGTGGAGCGGCGACCGCCGCGGGCGGAGCGCGCGGCGCGGGCGCCGCGGCCGGCGCGACGCGCGGCGCAGCGGGCGGTAACCGGGGCGTCGGTGGGATGGGCGGACCTGGTTCGCGGTCCGACCGCAAGGACGAGGCGGCACGCGGCCTCGGTGGCCCCATCGCTCCCCGCATGGAAGACGACGAAGAGATCGGTCCCCGTTCCGAGAACGCCCAGGCGGGCGGTCGCGACGGGTCCGACAGGAGTGAGGACAATGTCTGATCGCATCTCCGCGGGCGAGGGCGCCCTCGTCCGAGGCGCTGAAGTGGTGGCGGGCACGCACGCCGACATCGCCGACAGCGCCCGCCGGGTCCTCGCCGAGCTCGACGAGCTGCGCGCCAACTGGACGGGCGACGCCGCCACGTCGTACGGGGTGCTGGTGAACGAGTGGACGGCCGGGGCGAACCGTCTCAACGACGTGCTGGTCACCCTCAGCGCCGCCCTGACCGCGACGGCGCGCGACCAGGAAGCCGTCGAAGAGGCGCACAGCACGACGATCCACGGGCTGGGCTCACTGCTGGGAGGCGAATGAGATGAGTGATCTCCGCGTCACACCCGAATCCCTGCACGCTGCGGCCGGCCGCTTGCGCGCCGAGAGTGCCCGCATCGACGCCGCTCTGAGCGGCCTCGATGCCGAGGTGTCCCGACTGCGCGGCGAATGGGAGGGCACCGCCCAGGTCGCCTACAACAACGCGCAGCAGCAGTGGAGCGCCACCCTCGAGCAGATGAGGGACGCCCTGCACCGCATCTCGACCGCCACCGACAACATCGCCGACGACTACGTCACGGCCGACCGCGCGTCCGCGGCGCGCTTCGGCTGAACGCGTCGACCGAGCACGTGACCGGGCGCTCCGATCGGACGCGCGGTCCCGTGCTCGGCGCGCGGAACGCCGTGCCCCGACGATAGGATTTCGGGGTCTGACCGCAGGGGGCTTCGGTCCGGAAAGAGGGGGCCGCGGATGGCTGACGTCATGAACGCCACACGGGCGCTGCTGCGCCTGTCCGTGCAGAGCGAGGGCCGCCGGCTCGACATCGCGATTCCCGCTCAGGTGCCCGTCATCGAGTTCCTGCCGGGCTTCGCACGATCGCTCGGGGTGCTCGACCCGTCGATGACCTCCGCCGGCTACGCCCTGCAGCGAGCCGACGGCACCACCGTCGACCCGTCGCGCGGGGCCTCGGCCCAGGGCATCGTCGACGGAGAGGTGCTCACCCTCGTGCGTGGCGGGCTCGTCGCTCAGCCGCGCGTCTACGACGACATCGTCGAGGCCGTCATCGACGCCACGTCGCAGCAGAACCGGCCCTGGACGACGCGCGACAACGCCCGCACGGCCCTCGCGGTCAGCCTGGCCCTGCTCGGCGTCTGCGCGGTGCTGCTCCTCGCCGCCGGCCGTGCCCTCCCCTTCGGCGCCCTGGTCGCCGGCGGCGGCGCGGTCGTGCTGCTCGTCGTCGCGGCCGTCGTCGCGCGGCTCGGCCAACGCGAGGCCGGCCAGGGCCTGGGAATGGCGGCCGCCGTGTTCGCGGCGGTCGCGGGGTTCCTCTCCGTCCCGCCGGCGTTCGACATCTGGGGCTGGCCGCTCGCCGCCGCGGGGGGCGGAGCCTTCGTCATCGCCGGCGTCGCTCTGGCCCTCACCCGCGACCGCGCCGAACTTCAGCTGGCGCCCCTCATCGCCGGCGGGGTCATCGGCGTCACGGGCACCTTCGCCGCCTTCTTCCCCGCCGCGACCGTGTGGACGCTCATGGTCGGCATCATCGCGACCCTCGGCGGCGCACTCCCGTGGCTCGCCCTCGGAACCACTCGACTGCGCATCGTCTCGCCGCAGAGCGACGCCGAGATGTTCGCCGAACCGGAGCCCATCGACGCCGACGACGTCGCGGAGCGGGTGGCGCAGGGCAAGCGCATCCTCATGGCCCTGCGGCTCGCCCTCGCCGCGTCCGTGCTCCTCGCCGTCCCCCTCGTCGCCGCGCAGAACGCCGCGGGGGCGCTCCTGGGCGCCCTGGCCTTCGCCGGCATGATGTTCCCCTCCCGGCAGACGTTCGCGCGAGCGGGCGTGCTGACGGTGATGACGACCGGCATCCTGGGTCTCGTCGTCTCGGGCGTGGTCGCCTCGCTGACGCAGCCCGATCTGCGTGTCGGCATCCTGGTCGTGCTCGCGATCGCCACCGTCAGCGTGGTCACCGTCACCCTGCTGGCCCCCAAGACGCGCCTGCGGCTGATCCGGATCGCCGACACCGCCGAACTGCTGGTGCTGGCGTCGCTGCTTCCGCTGTCGGTCATCGCCTCCGGTCTGGCCTGACGTCGTGGCCACCAAGGGCGACCTGATCGAGGCGCAGAACTTCTCGCGCCGACGCCTGCTCACCGCGTTCGTCAGCGGCGCTCCGGGCGGCAAGGAACTGCAGCCGACGTCTCCGCTGCGCGCGGTCATCGCGGCCATCGCCCTCACGGTCATCGTCGTGCTGGTCGGCGTGTTCTACGGCCTGATCCGCCCCGGCCTTCCGACGGGATGGGAGAACGGCAAGCTCGTGCTCGTCTCCGACACCGGGGCGCGTTTCGTCACCGTCGAGGGCGTCCTGCACCCCGTCATCAACACGGCCAGCGCCCGCCTGCTGCTGCCCGCGAGCGATTTCGGCGTGATCTCCACCGACCAGGCGACCCTGGCCGGCACGCCCGTGGGAGACACCCTCGGCATCACGGGAGCGCCCGACGAGATCCCACCCGCGTCGGGGCTCATCAACACCGGGTGGAGCGCGTGCGTCTCCGACGTCGCCGGCCTCGACGTGCGCCTGTCCACGGCGAGCGGTCCGGCCACCGCGACCGACCGCGCGGTCGTCGTCTCGGTCGACGGCATCCTGCACGTGGTGCTGGGGGGTCGCAGCTTCGCGGTGTCGAGCAGCGACGCCGACGCCGTGCTGCGCGCGGCCGGCATCTCGGCGCTGTCGCCGGTGACGGTGCCCGCGGCGTGGCTCGATCTGTTCACCGCCAGCACGCCCCTCACCCCCCTGACGCTACAGAACTACGGCGCCTCGGTGCCCGGGACCAACCTCAAGGTGGGCCAGGTGATCCGACAGGCCGGGTCGGCCGACGACGAGCGGTTCCTCGTGCAGACCGGCGGGGTGCTCGAGGCGCTGACCCCCCTTGCCTGGCAGCTCTACCAACTGGGCAGCGGCAGCGCGCTGAACGGCTCCGTGACCGAGGTCACCGCCGACGAGATCCGCACGCTCTCGACGGCGCCCACCGGCCTCGGCGACGAGTGGCCGCGCACCGGCTTCGAGACCGTCGCCGCCGGCGAGCGCCCCTGCGCGATCCTCACGAGCGGCGAAGGCCAGGCGACGACCGCTCTCGCCACCCAGCCGGCCTCGGCGCCCGTCACGGCCGGCGTACGGGTCGACCCGAGCCACGGTGCCCTCGTGCGCGCCGGAGGCCGCGGCGACCAGAGCTCGAGCGTGCTGACCCTGGTGGATGCCACGGGCACGGCCTACCCGCTGCCGAGCGCCACCGATGAGACCATCGCCCGCCTCGGTTACTCCCCCTCCGACGTCGCCGCCGTGACCGACGGGTGGACGGCGCTGCTGCGCACGGGCCCGTCGTTGAGCGAGAGCGCCGCGCAGCAGTCCCCGACCACGGGGTCGAAGTGACCCTTCGCCGGCGGACCGGCGGGTTCGGTGCGGCGATCCTCGTCGCGGGTCTGCTGCTGTCGGCCTCGCCCGCCGCCGCTCAGGCCTCGGGCCCGGCATCCGGTGTCGTGTCGTCGTCGCGCGACCAGTGCCTCGCGGCGACGCGGATCAGCCAGACCCCGCCCGCCCTCGACAAGCTGCAGAGCGAGGCGGCGTGGGAGCTCACCCGCGGCGCGGGCATCACGGTGGCCGTCGTGGATTCCGGCGTCGCCCCGAACCCCCACCTCGACGACGCGATCATCGCCGGCGTCAACCTCGTGCCCGACGGCACCGACGGCATCGGGCGCACCGACGTCTACGGTCACGGAACGGTGATCGCCGGGCAGATCGCCGCCCGGCTCATCCCGAAGTCGGGCGTTCAGGGACTCGCCCCCGAGGTGCGGATCCTGCCGGTGCGCGTGTACGCCGGCGACTCCGATCAGCAGGTCGAGGCCGGGTTCGGTCCGAACACCGCGCGCATGGCCGAGGGCATCCGCATCGCGGCCGACCGTGGCGCGCAGATCATCAACGTCTCGATGAGCACGACCGAGAAGAACGCGGCCCTGGCCGACGCGGTCGCGTACGCGCGCGATCGCGGCAGCCTGGTCGTCGCCAGCGCCGGCAACCGCGACTCCACCTCCGCGGTCGAAGAGAACGGTTCCGACGGCACGCGCTACCCCGCCGGTTTCTCCGGCGCCATCGGGGTCGCGGCCGCCAACGACGCGGGCGTCGTCACGAGTGCGAGCATCCGCGGCTCCCATGTCGCGCTGGCCGCCCCCGGGCAGAACATCGCGTCGGCGTGGCCGCAGGGCGGCGACTGCGCGGTCGCCACCGACGCCCCCGCCACCAGCTACGCCGCCGCCTACGTCTCGGCCGCGGCGGCCCTCGTCGCCGCCGCCCATCCCGACGAGACACCCGCGCAGTGGGCCTACCGCCTCGAGGCGACGGCCGTGCGGGCGCAGCCCGACACGCGCTCGAACTCGTCGGGCTGGGGCATCGTGCAGCCCTACGACGCGATCGTGCTCGTGCCCGGCTCAGGGCTCCGCGGCCCCAAGAGCCCCTTCCCGGGTGCCGCGTCCACGCCGCAGCCGACGCAGACGCCCGAGGCCGTCGCGGTGGTCGTCGGACCCGGACCGGATGCCGCGGCCATCACCCTGGCGACGGGGATCGGCGTCGGGGGTCTCATCGTGCTGGGCGCGATCGGAGCCCTCGCGGTCCTCGTGAGCCGACGCCGCGAAGAGACCGAGCCCCGCCGCCCCGCTCCCACGGGCCGTGGACTCTACGGAGACGCCCCGGCCGACTAGGCGATCGCGCCGGGACGCAGATCGATCTGCGCATCGCCGAGGCGGAGCCGCTCCGAGGCGAGAGCGGGGGTCTGCGCGCGCAGCCGTTCGCTGCGCCCGTCGTCGTGCAGCAGCGTCACGCCGTTCGTCGAGTCCAGGTCGGTGATGGTCCAGCCCGTCACCGTCCAGTCGAGCCGCGCATGCTGCTTCGACATGGTGCGCGTGTCGTCGGCGACCGCGATGTACTGCACGGATTCCTCGGTCTGCGCGGGTTTGCGTCCGAGCACGACGGTTCGTCCGGTGATGCTCACCTGCTCCCCGTCGGGGAGGCCGAGGATCCACTCCCCCCGGCGGCGGGAGCGGGGCCGAGCGGTCTGCGTCGATTCGTCGAGCGGCGCCGCGACCGGCATCTCGGCGCGGTCGGCGGCGGATGCCGTGGCGTCGGTCGTCTCGGCGACCCGGTCGAACGGCGCGCCGGTGTCGGCGGCCGCGGGTCCGTCCGCGGCGTCGATCCCCCCGAGGCCGCTCTCGGCGGTCGGGGCGACGGGGGCGGCACTCACCGGCGCGACGTCGTCGTGCTCGGCCGGGCCGGAATCGTCGCCGTGCACAGCGGAGCCGGAGGGGGGAGCGACCGGCACGGAGGATCCGACCTCGGGCGTCGTCGTGAGGACCGACGCGCCCCGCGGGGGGACGTCGACGGGTCCGGCCAGCACCGGTACGGCGGCGGGGACCTCGACCGAGCGCGAAGCGCGGCGGGTTCCGGCGGCCGCGGCCGGCGTTCCCGCCCCGGGGACCGCGGTCAGGGGACCCGACGAGGGCTCCTCGGCGTCGTCGACCGCGGCCTCGTCGACCGCGGGGTCGTTCGCGTCGTGGGGCTTCGCGGCATCCGGGGTCGCTCCGGGTGCGGCGAGGATCCCCGCCCACACGGGCGGCAGAACGAGCGCCAGCGCCGTCGTACCGGCACCGCGTCCCGACGCAGCGCCCAGGCGGTGCGCCGCGGTCGCCTTGAGCACGAGGGCGTAGACGTTGACGAAAGGCACGAGCAGCAGCACGGCGCGCACCGGGTCGACCCGCCCCAGCCGGAAGACCTCGGCGTCGTTCACGATCGGCACCCACGCGCGCCAGGGCTCCGCGCCGCGCGCCGCGAAGACGCGCGACAGGCCCATCGCGTACCAGACGTGCAGCACCACGGCGAGCACGAGTACCGCGCCCGCGGTCGTGGCGATCAGGCCCAGAGCGTTCATGCATCCCCCGTCGATGGTCTGCTCCGACGCTACCGTCTCGCGCGGCGCGCGCGGAGGCGTGGTCAGCCGATCGGTCGGGTCATCGCAACGGGCGGCGCCGGTGACACCGGATCCAGGTCCACGCGTCGGGCGGCGCAGCCCGTGCAGCGCACGTAACGCACGCGACCGGCGCTCGTGGCGTGCACCGATTCGGTGAGCCAGGCGTGTTCGTGGACGGATGCCGGGGCGGCGGGCAGGACGGTCGGGAGGGCGGTCATGGAACCAGCGTGATGTAATGCCGTTATGCATCTCAACCCTTACGGTGAGTACGCCGTCCTGTTGGCCGCCTCGCTCGCGAACGACTGGCCGGCCGACCGCGAGGGGATCGAACGCCGCACGCGCGAGAGGGGGATGACGATGACCTTCCCCGCGGCGCCCGACGACCACGAACGCACCCGCACCGTCGTCGACGAGTGGTTGCGGATCGTCGATGAGACCGATCCCGATGCGCGTGCCGCGCGGCTGAACGCCCAGATGGCCGCCGTGACGGCCTACCCGCGCCTGACGAACCACGACGGCGAGGGATGGCACCTGCACTACCGCGACAGCGACGAATCGCTCCCCCGCGTGCTCGCGGCGGTCATCTCGGTCGGCACGTCGCTGCACCTCGTCACCCGGGGAATGACCCGCCTCGCTCGATGCGCCGCCGAGCCCTGCGATCGCGTGGTCGTCGACGTCACGCGCAACGGCCGGCAACGGTACTGCTCGGTGCGCTGCGCGAATCGCGCCGCGGTGCGCCGCCATCGCGCGCGCGTCCCGCGCTGATCCCCTCGGCGGGGCGTGACGAATGTCACGGAGAGCGGTGACCGACGACACTGCCCGCCGAGGCGCGCCTCGGGTGTGCTGGAAGACGGGTGACGCTCACGGCGCCCGCCGTCGCACCCGAGGAGATCGAGAATGAGGAAAACCACGAAAGTGGCCCTGGTACTGGTGCCCGTCCTGCTGCTGGGCGTGCCCCTGCTCACCGTCGGCGTCACCTCGACCGTCAACGCCGTCGCCACGGCCACCGAGGCGGAGCGGATCGTCCCCTACGGCCAGCTCGTCCCGGTGGGGGAACACCGCATGAACGTGGTCGTCCAAGGCGATCACGACCGGACGATCGTGCTGCTCCCGGGCCTGGGAACGGGCGCCCCCGGCCGTGACTTCGCGCCCCTCATCGATGAGCTCGACGACACCTTCCGAGTGATCGCCGTCGAACCCCTGGGCACCGGCCTCAGCGACCAGACCGACGTGCCGCGCACGGCGGAGAACATCACGCGCGAGGTGCACGAGGCGCTGCAGTACCTCGGCGTCGACCGCTACATCCTGGCCGGGCATTCGATCTCGGGGATCTACGCCCTGACGTACACCGCCGCCTATCGCGACGAGGTCGACGCCTTCGTCGGCATCGACTCCAGCGTGCCCGACCAGCCGGGCAGCACCGAGGCGCTGCCGACGGATGCCCTGGCGACGATGAACGCCCTGGGCATCACACGCGTCCTGCAGGCGATCGGCCCCGACCCCTACGCGCGCGCCGACTTCGACGACAGCGCGAAGGAGCAGATGCGCATCCTGACGACGCGCAACGCGGCGGCATCCACGATGCTCGACGAGATGGATCGCACCGCGGCGAACTTCGCCGAGGTCAGCGCCCAGGTGTTCGCCCCCGACCTGCCCGTGCTGCTGTTCGTGCGCGCGGACGATCCCGACGGGGAGAACTGGGTCGGGCTGCACGAGCGCCAGGCGGCGAGCGTGCAGAACGGCGAGGTCGTCCTGGTGTCGGGCAGTCATTACCTGCACCACACGGCGGCCGCGGAGATCTCGGCCGAGACGACGCGGTTCGTGGGGTCCCTCAGCGAGTGAGGCCCCGACAGGACCGGGGGTACCAGATCCGTCCCCGACCGGGCGGGGATGGCGGAACACCACGGGACGCACGTACGTTGTCGTGGACACCGACGACGGACACCGACGACAGGAGACGCCCATGGCCGACGAACTGACCGTGACCCGAAACGACGAGGCGCGCCGCTACGAGATCCACGTGGGCGACGAGCTCGGTGGCTTCCTCGACTTCCGCCCCGCGGGTGAGGACCGCACGACCCTCCCCCACACCGAGGTCGACCCGGCCTTCGCCGGTCGCGGCCTCGGCAAGGTCCTCGCGAGCGAGGCGCTGGCCGACCTCGCCCGACGCGGCGGCAGCATCATCCCGTCGTGCCCCTTCGTGGCGCACTACCTGCGCGAGAACGACGTGCCGGGCCTCGTCGTGGAGTGGCCGAACGAAGACGACGCGGCCGACGCCGCCGGGCCCGGCGAACCCTCGTGACCCGACTCGACGTCGCCCCGCCGGCATCCGAGGGTCCGATCGCGTGCGACGGACCGCGTTCCCTCGTGATCGAGGCGCGCGAGGTGCCGTTGGGCGGCGTCCGGGGCATGGAGGTGCACCGCACGCTGCCGCATCGCGCCCTGCCGATGGTGGGGGCGTGGTGCTTCCTCGACCGGTTCGGCCCGCAAGAGACCCTCATGCGGGTCGAACCGCACCCGCACATCGGCCTGCAGACGGTGACGTGGCCGATCGTGGGCGAGGTGCGACACCGCGACGCGGTGGGCAGCGACGTCGTGGTGCGACCGGGGGCGCTGAACCTCATGACCAGTGGTGCGGGCATCGCGCACTCGGAATACTCCGTCGGCGAGGGCCCCATCCCCCTCGACGCCCTCCAGCTGTGGGTCGCGCTTCCCGACGCGCGCCGGCACGGTGCTCCCGCCTTCGAGCGACACGAGCACCTGCCCACGATCGACCTCGGCGACGGCGCCGACGCGGTCGTCGTGATGGGCGAACTCGGCGACGTGGCCTCTCCCGCGACGGTGCACACCCCGATCGTCGGGGCCGAAGTCCGGCTGCCCGCCGGCGTGACCGTGCGCGTGCCCCTTCGCCCCGAATGGGAGTATGCCCTCTACGGAATGACCGGCCACGCCGACGCCGTGACGGGAATGGATGCCGTCGACGCCGACGCCGCGCGACGACCGGCGCCGGGCCTGGAGCCGGGATCCACCGCGGCGATCGACGACAGCCGGCTGGTGTACGTCGGCAAAGGACGCGACCACCTCGAACTGCGCAGCGACGGCGGCGCCCGGGTCTTCCTGTTGGGCGGAGAGCCGTTCGAAGCCGACATCGTGATGTGGTGGAACTTCGTCGGCCGCTCGCACGACGAGATCGTCGAGGCGCGCGACGCCTGGGAGGCCCGGGCCGACCGCTTCGGCACGGTGATCGATCACGGCCCCGAGCGCATTCCCGCTCCGCCCCTGCCCGCGGTGCGCTTGACGCCGCGGCGGCGGCGCGACTGACGCGTCAGTCCGCGGAGCGCGCAGGGCGCACGAGTCCGACCCGACCAGCGAGCCCGGCGTGAAACGCCTCGCCGAGACCGCCGAGCCGCGGCATCCGGTGCCCCTAGACTCGGGGGAATTCGAGGAGGAACCATGCGCCGTCGCACCGTCGCACAGCACGCGCGCCTGCGGTCCCCGCACCCGATCGCTCAGCTGCTCACCGTTCTCGCCGTCGCCGTCGTGGTGGTCCTCGTCTCGGCCGCGGGCGTTGCCGCGTACACCGCCTACGACCTGACCACGAGCTTCACCGAAGAGGCCGTCGTCGTCGAGAACCAGCCGCCCGTCCCGCCCGACCTCAGCGAGCTCGAGGGCGGCGTGAACATGATGGTCGTCGGCATCGACGCGTGCGAAGAGAGCCTGCGCGAGGTCTTCGGCGAGCGCTGCGAGGGCCCCGACGCCGAGGGGCAACTCAACGACGTCAACATCCTCGTGCACATCTCCGATGCCCCGCGTCGGGTGACGGTGGTGTCGTTCCCGCGCGACCTGCTCTTCGACGCCCCGGCCTGCGACACCGCCGACGGCGACCGCTGGGGCGGAGGCTACGTGCAGATCAACGAGATCTACACCTACGGCGGACTGTCGTGCGTGATGACGGCGATCTCCGACATGAGCGGGCAACCCGTGCAGTTCGGCGCGATGGTCACCTTCGGCGGCGTGATCGAGATCACCAACGCCATCGGCGGCGTCGAGATCTGCCTCGCCAGCGACATGCGCGACGAGAACACCGGCATCGACTGGGCCGCGGGTCCGCGCACCATCCAGGGTCTCGAGGCCCTGCAGTTCCTGCGCACCCGCTACGGCGTGGGCGGCAGCGACCTCGCGCGCGTGAGCAACCAGCAGCAGTATATGTCGCGTCTGGCCCGCAAGCTCGTCAGCGAAGAGGTGCTGTCGAACCCGGCGACGCTGTTCCGTCTGGCCTCCACGGGGTTGCGCAACGTCACGCCGACACAGAGCCTGACCAACCCGCTGACGCTCGTACAGATCGCGTCCGCGGTCAAAGACGTGCCGTTCCAAGACATCGTGTTCGTGCAGTACCCGACCGTTCAGGCCAGCGCCGACGCCAACCGCGTCGAGCCGAACTACGACGCGGCGCAGGTGCTGTGGGACGCCCTTCTCGCCAACCAGGGCATCGAGGTGACCGGCGACGCCGGCGCGAACGGGGGCGTCGTCGTCGCAGAACCCGCTCCCGGTGAGGCCGTGCCGAGCGAGGCGCCCTCCGAGGGCGAAGCGGTCGAGCCCGGAACCGTCGACCCGAACACCGGCGCGGTGGCCCTTCCCGAGTCGATCACGGGGTCGAGCGCGGCGCAGCAGACGTGCAGCGCCGGCGTGGTGAACTGACCGGCGTCGCCGAGGTCCCCCGAGCCGGCCGGATTCGTCACGCTCAGCAGCCTCCCCCGTGACCAGCCCGACTCGACCGGCGGGGCGTCCAGCGATCCCTGCGTCGCCGCTACGCTGAGCGGGTGTCCCTGGCATCCGGTCTCTCCACGCGCGTGCTGCTCGTCTGCGCCGCGATCGGGGTGGGGACCGGCATCGTGGGCGGTGCCGCCGGGTGGCTGACGCTGATCGTCCTGGCGGGCGCACCCTGGGCCTACGGGCTCGTGCTGGGCTCGCACGTGCTGCCCGGAATCATCGCGCAGCAGGTGGTGCGCCGCGCCGGGGTGGCCCTGGTGACGCACGTGCTCGCCGCGCTGGTGGCGAGTGCCATGGCGCCGCAGTGGACGTTCCGTTTCCTCGGCACGGCCCTGCTGTTCGGCGGGATCCAAGAAGGCGTCGCCGCCCTCACCCGGTACCGCGTGTGGGCGTCCGTGCGCTTCTACGGCTCGGCGCTCGTGATCGGCGCGCTCGTCGCCGTGGTCGTCTGGTTCGCGGCCGACATCGCCAGCCTCGCGCCGGTCACCCGCGTCGCCTACCTCGTGATCGGCGTCGCGGGACCCGTGGCCTGGACGGCAGTGGGGCTCGCCATCGGCTCGGGTCTGCGTCGCGCCGGAGTGGGGCGCGGTCTCTCGACGACGAAGTGAGCGCGCGCGGCCAACTTAGGCTGCACTAAGTTAGGGCGTACTCACTCCTCGAGGACTCGCCCGTGACCGCTCACCCCCACCCCGATACCGCGCCCACCCGCGCCGACACCGGGGCTCTGCTGCGCATGCGCGACGTGGCCATCACCCACCTCGACGCCGCGACGCCCACCCCCTCCGCGCTTCGTCTGGACGTGAACCCCGGAGACGTGGTGCTGCTGCTCGGTCCGAGCGGATCGGGGAAGTCCACGGCGGCGCTCGCCATGAACGGCCTCATCCCGCACGCCGTGCCCGCCACGGTGGAGGGCACGGTGAGCGTCGGGGGAAAGGATGCCGCGACCACGCCCGTCGCCGAGCTCGCGACCACCGTGGCCATGGTCTTCCAAGACCCCGATGCACAGCTCGTGACGGGCACCGTTCTCGACGAGGTGGCGTTCGGACCCGAGAACCTGCGGCTCCCCGTCGAGGTCGTGCTCGCCCGCACCGAAGAGGCCCTGCGCCGCGTGGGCCTGTGGGAGCGTCGCCACGACGCCCCCGACGTGCTCTCCGGCGGCGGACGTCAGCGTCTGGCCATCGCCTGCGCGCTGGCGATGGGCTCGCCCCTGCTCGTGCTCGACGAGCCGACCGCCAACCTCGACCCTCGCGGCGTCGACGACGTGTACGCGGCGCTGCGCGACGTCGTCGCCGAGGGTGACCGGGCGATCGTGCTCGTCGAGCACAACCTGGATGCCGCGATGGGTCTGGTCGACCGCGTCGTCGCCCTGGATGCCACGGGCCGGGTGGTCGCCGACGGCGGCGTCGACGACGTGCTGCGCGACCGCGCGGAGCAGTTGCACGCGCTCGGGGTGTGGCTACCCACGGCCACCCTCGCGGCCCTGCGCCTGCGACGGGCGGGATACGACATCGCCCCCTTGCCGCTGACCCCTCACGAGTTGCGACGGGCGCTCGAGATGATCGCCCCGCCCTCGACGGCCCCCGCTCCCCCGCCCCCGCGACGTGGCATCGGCGACCCCCTCGTGCAGGTACAGGGGCTGACGATCTCGCGCGGGCGCACGCGCGTGCTGCACGGCGTCGACCTGTCCGTCGGCGCGGGCGAGTTCGTCGCCGTCGTCGGCGCCAACGGCGCGGGAAAGACGACCCTCGTGCAGGCCCTGGCCGGGGTGCTGCGCCCGCCGCGCGGAACGGTACGGATCGCCGGTCTCGACGTTCGCCGCACCGATCGGCGCACGCTTTCGCGCCACGTGGGCTTCGTGTTCCAGAACCCCGAGCACCAGTTCATCGCGACGACCGTGTTCGACGAGATCGCCCACGGCCTGCGCCGACAGCGACTCTCCGACGACGAGGTCCGCGCGCGCACCGAGGCACTGCTGCAACGGTTCGGCCTCGCCGACAAGGCCGCGGTGCACCCCTTCCTGCTCTCGGGCGGTCAGAAGCGGCGGCTGTCGGTGGGAACCGCGCTCGTCGGCGGTGCCCGACTGCTCGTGCTCGACGAACCCACGTTCGGCCAGGACCGCGCCCGCGCCGAGGAACTGCTGCGCCTGCTCGACGACCTGCGCGACGACGGCACGACCATCGTCGTCGTGACCCACGACATGCAGGTGGTCGCCGAGCACGCCGACCGTGTGATCGTCGTCGACGACGGTCGGATCGCCGCCGACGGACCGGTCGGCGACATCTTCGACGACGAGGACGTCGTCGGGCGCGCGGGCCTGCGCACGCCCGCGCTGCGGCGCGCCTTCGCCGATCTGCAGCGGCATCCCGAGCTCGCGTCCGTGCTGCGACTGCGCGACCTTCCGGGCGGGGCCGCATGACCGCCCCCGCCGCGGCACCGACACGCGCCGACACGACCGCCGTCACCCGCGGCCGGCGCGGCACGCGGTGGCTCGGGGGTCTCAACCCGCTCGCCAAGATCGCGGGCCCGGCCCCCGCCATGATCGCGCTGGTCTTCGTGCGCGACCTGAGCACTCCGATCGCGTTCCTCTGTCTCGCCTACGCCCTGCTCCTGACCGGAACGCGTCTCACCCCGCGTCTCGTCGCCCTCCTCGCCGGGGTGGTGCCCCTCTCGATCGTGGTGATCGGCCTGGGCTTCTCGCTCTGGGTCGACCCCGCACGGGTGGAGGCCACCACCGCGCTGATCCGCGTCGGCGAGTGGGTGCTCACCGACGGGGCGGTGTCCACGGGCCTGTCGACCGCGCTGCGGCTGGCCGCCATCATGACGCTCGCCTTCGTCGGCGGACTGACCACCTCGGGCCCCGACCTGGTGAGGGCGTTGGTGCAGAACCTGCGTGTGCCCTACCGCATCGGCTACGCCGCTCTCGCAGCGATCCGCTTCGTCCCGCGCTTCGGCCACGAGCTCGACGTGATCCGCCAGGCGCATCGCGTGAGGGGAACGCGGGGCGGCGTGCTCTCGGCACCCGCGCGCGGGATCGGGTACGTCGTGCCCCTCTTGGCCGGGGCCATCCGCCACGCCGAACGTGTCGCCCTCGCGATGGATGCGCGGGCGTTCGGCGCCCACCCCGACCGCACCGAGCGCCACCGCGTGCCCTGGCGCCGGCGCGACACCGTCTTCACCCTGGCGTTCTGGGCGGTCTCCGCCGCCCTCTTCGTCGTTCCCCGCCTGTCCGTCTGATCCGATCCGGAGCATCCATGTCGCGCATCTCGACCGTCTTCCTGCTCACCTGCGCCGCCATCGGCGTCGCCGGCGGCATCATGCTGACCGCCGCCAACTGGGTGTCGACGGTGCTGTTCGCCGCCGCGCCGTTCGCGGCGGTGGCACTCGCCGGGCTGTGGCTGGTGCCCGCGGCCGTCGCGATGCGCCTGCTCGAACGCCCCGGTTCCGCGCTGCTGGTCGGGCTCATCTCGGGCCTCGTGGCCGCGCCGCTCTCCGGGTACGGGTGGGGCAGCGTCGCGACCAACCTCTGGTGGGCCTTCTTCGTCGAGCTGCCGTTCCTCGTCGTGCTGTACCGGTTCTTCCACCGGTGGCAGTTCTTCGCCGGAGCCGTCGTGGTGGCAGCCGTCTACCCGACCCTCGCCTGGGCGTCTTTCGGACTCGACACGTTCGCGCCCCTCACCGTCGTGCTCTTCTACCTGCTGACGCTCGTGGCATCCGCTGCCGGGATGGCCATCGGTATCGCCGTCGCCGATGCTCTGCGCCGCGCGGGAGTCGCACGCCTCGCCCGCCGCCGCCCGCGGACGAGCGCCACCTGAGGACGACCCCGCCGGAGGACGATCCGGCCGGCGCGCGGCGTCGCGGCACGACCTCGCGTACGGCCGGACCGCGGCCTTGTCCGCCGTCGGAGTCGAGGAGCCGGAGGCCCCCTCCGACGCCTCGACGTTCAGTACGAGGGCGCCCCAGGGAGGCCGAAGAACTCCTCGAGGGTGGCGTAACCGCCCTCGTGGTACGCGCGGGCCAGCTCGGGGCCGATGTAACGCAGGTGCCACGCCTCGGGCTCGTACCCGCTGATGCCCTCGCTGCCCTCGACGTAGCGGGTGATGAAGCCGTACTCCCACGCGTGATCGCGCACCCACGCGCCCTGCGGCGAGGCGGCGACGTCGTCGAGCGTCGCGCACGAGCCGTTGCACGGCACGATGTCGACGGCCAGGCCCGACTGGTGCTCGCTGTACCCGGCGCGGGCGCTCTCGCGGTCGGCGGCTTCGACGCCGCCGACGGCCACGCGGCCCGCGTACGTCGACTGCTGCGTGCTGTACGAGCGGAAAGCGCTCAGGTAGCCGATCTCGCCGGCACCGGCGTCGGAGGCCGCGCGCACGAGCTGGGTCAGCGCCCCGGCCGCGGGCGCGCGCAGCGCCGACTCCTCGAGCGCGCGCACGCTGTCGGGCATCACCAGGTCGCCCGGGCGGTAGTCGACCGGATCGTACGCGCGCTGCTTGTTGACGACCATCCACTCGCGGTTCGGGTCCGACAACGACACGCAGGGCGCGATCCCGGATGCCACCGCTGCGCGGAAGGCGCCCCCACCGCCCGCGGCCGCGATCGCACCGGCGTCGTCACCCGCGGCCAGGGCCGAGGTGAAGGCCGGGTCGTCGCACGGCGTGGAGGTGGCGGCGACGGCCGCCTGCTGCACGACGGGCAAACCCTCGTCGGGCACGGTGGGGGGCCCCGCGACGACGGCGGCGACGGGCGGAGCGTCGGTGTCGGCCGCGACGCCACCGGGGGATCCCGAGGTCGCCGCACCGATCGCGATGGCGAGGGCGGCCACCACGATGACGGCCCCGCCCACGGCGACAAGGCGACGGCGGCGGAGGACCGGGATCGAGGCCGTCGTCGGCGCGGCGGTCGCGGCCGTGGCCTCGCGCAGCCGGCGTCGGGTGGCGAGGGCCGCCGTGTCGGTGGCGGGCCGCTCGGCGGCGGGGATCGGGGGCACGGGCTCGGCCGCGGCGGGCGGGAGCGAGAGGGCCGCCGTCGCGAGTCGCTCGGCCTCCGCGCGCGCAGCGCGGCGGGGCGAGAGCTCGGGATCGTGCGACATGACGACTTCCATTCTCGCCCCGGATGGGAGGGGAGTCGAGTCGCGACGCCCGGCGCAAGGCGGATCCTTCGCCACTCGCATCACCCACCGGGCGAAAAACTGCGCCGGGACGGACCAAAATCCGCCCCGTCGCCCAGCCCTGTGCCAGCCGCAGGAGAAGGTCGGTGAGGACGATCCTGCCGTTCCGGCCCCGACCGGACAGGTGCGCACCACCGCCGTCGTTGAAGCCACCTGCCCCGACCTCGAACGTCCCACGACGGAAGAAGAGACGCATGACTCCCCCACCGATCTCCCGCCGCACCCTCGTCACGGGAGCGGCGTGGTCCGTGCCCGTGATCGCCCTCTCCGTCGCCACCCCGGCAGCCGCCGCCGCGTCCGGGATGGCGACGGCGTCGTTCGATGCGCCGACCTACACGGTCGACTTCACGAGGCTGCTCTCGGGGGTGGTCGTGCGCGTCACGAAAGACGGTGCTCCCCTCGCCGGAGCCGTGGTCACCGTGTCGTTGAGCGCCGGAATGACGTTCACCCCCGGGGGCACGACGAGCCTGCCCGTGACGACCGGTGCCGACGGGTCGGCCCAACTGCCCGACATCGAACTCGCCGAGACGACGGCATCGGGAACCCTGTCCGCCACGTCGGTGGGCGTGACCCCCGCCTCGGCCGCGGTCACGTCGTCGGTGCGCAAGCTCGTCTGGGTGACTCAGCCCGCAGCTCCCCAGGACGGACAGTCGAACAAGATCACCAAGAGCGGAGTGGGCGTGCGACTGCTGCGGGTGGACGACACCTCCGCGGGAGCCGGAGAAGTCGTGACCTTCATGATCCCGCGCGGCCCCGCGAGGTGGAAGGACTACGTCGGACCGACCGTGCAGACCCGCACCACCGACGCCACGGGATTGGCGGTGTCGGACGTCCTGTTCACCACCGGGTTCTTCTCCGAGTACGACATCACCGTCGCCGTCAGCCACCCGTACGCGCCGACGATCTCTTACGACCTGCCCTACGAGTCGGGCGTCGTCGTGGTGACCCCGTCGACGGTGTCGTTCGACGCGCCGACCTACACCGTCGACTCGTCGAGACTGCTCTCGGGAGTGGTCGTACGCGTCTCGAGAGACGGCGCACCTTCCTCCGGAGACGTGGTGACCGTTTCTTTGAGTGCCGGGATGACGTTCACCCCCGGGGGCGCCACAAGTATCCTCGTGACGACCGGTGCCGATGGGTCGGCCCCCCTTCCCGGCATCGAGCTCGGCGAGACGACCGCATCGGGAACCCTGTCCGGCTCGGCTGCGGAAACGTTCCCCGCCTCCGCCACGATCACGTCGTCGGTGCGCAAGCTCGTCTGGGTGACGCAGCCCGCGGCTCCCCAGGACGGGCAGACGAACAAGATCACCAAGAGCGGAGTCGGCGTGCGGCTCCTGCGGGTGGACGGCACCTCCGCGGGAGCCGGAGAAATAGTGACCCTCATGATCACTCGCGGCCCCGCACGCTGGCGGGACTACGTCGGACCAACCGTGCAGACCCGCACAACCGACGCCACAGGATTGGCGGTGTCGGACGTCCTGTTCACCACCGGTTACTTCTCCCCGTACGACATCACCGTCGCCGTCAGCCACCCGCAGGCGCCGACCATCTCCTACGACCTGCCCTACGACTCGGGCGAGGGGGGCGGGATCATCACCATCGGGTGAGCGCGGGCGGCGGACTCGTAGAGGCCGACGCTCCGGCTCCGACGGGTCCCGTCGATCACGTGCTCGTCCTGCTCGTCGTTCACCGCTGCGCTTGCGGCAAAGTAGAACATGTGTTCGAATGTTCGACATGAGATGGCAGGGGCAGCAGCTGGGCGTCGACGACCCGTCGGCGCTTCCCGGTATGGAGCGCATCGACGGTCTCGTCCGATCGGTGACGACCCCCGAGTTCGCCGGAATGACGTTCCACGAGGTGCAGTGCAAGAGCGCTCTGAATCGCGTGCCCGGCATGTCGGCCATGCCGTTCGACTGGACCGTGAACCCGTACCGGGGCTGCACGCACGCGTGCTCGTACTGCTTCGCCCGCAAGACGCACGAGTACCTCGACCTCGACTACGGCGCCGACTTCGACTCCCAGATCGTCGTCAAGGTCAATGTCGCCGACGTGCTGCGCACGGAGGTGCGTCGGGGATCGTGGGCGCGCGAGCCCGTCATGCTCGGCACGAACACCGACCCCTACCAGCGCGCCGAGGGGCGATACCGCCTCATGCCCGACATCGTCGGCGCGCTCACCGACAACGGCACGCCCTTCTCGATCCTCACCAAGGGCACGCTCCTGCGCCGAGACCTCCCCCTGCTCGCCGACGCCGCCACGCAGGTGAAGGTCTCGTTGGCGATGTCGATCGCCGTCTTCGACGACGCCCTGCAGAACGCGATCGAGCCGGGCACCCCCAGCGCCGACGCCCGCCTCGACACGGTCCGCGCCGCCACCGCCGCCGGCTTCCGCGTCACGGTCTTCCTCATGCCGATCCTGCCGCACCTGACCGACTCGCTCGCCCTACTCGACGACGCCCTCGCGCGCATCCGCGCCGCCGGCGCGGCTCGCGTCGTCTACGGCGCGCTGCACCTGCGTCCGGGCGCGAAGCAGTGGTTCCTCGAATGGCTGGGGCGCGAGCAACCGCACCTGGTGTCGTCGTACCGCGGTCTCTACCCGGGCGTCTCCGCCCAAGCGCCCAAGGCCTACCGCACCTGGCTCGGCGCACGCATGCGTCCCCTGCTGCGCCTGCACCGACTCGACGGGTGGGACGAAGACGACCACCCTCGCGGGCGACCGCAGCCGGGCCTCGCCGCCCGCGCGACGCCGACGAGCAGCCTCGGTCCGGTCCGTGGCACCGGGCCCTCGGCATCCATTCGCCCCCGCGTCGCTCCGGCCAGCGAGCCGCGGCTCTTCTGAACGCACGAGACCCCCGCCGCGGACGCGACGGGGGTCTCGATCGAGGCGGATTACGAGGTGACGTCCGCGAGCTGGCGGCCCGAGATCTCTTCGATCAGGTCGTCGCCGAGCTGCGCCGGCTCGAAGGGCGCCTGGATCTCGGCGCGGTCGAGCAGCTCGGTCATGCGGCGCTGACGCTGCCGCGTGATGAGCGTCACCACGGTGCCGCTGCGACCGGCGCGGCCGGTGCGGCCCGAACGGTGCAGGTACGTCTTGTACTCGTCGGGGGCGTCGGCCTGGATCACCAGGTCGATGTCGTCGACGTGGATGCCGCGGGCGGCGACGTCGGTGGCGACGAGCACGTTGACGCGACCCGAGGTGAGCTTCTCGAGGTTGCGCGTGCGCTTCTGCTGGTTGAGGTCACCGTGCAGCGCGACCGCGGCGATACCGGCGTCGTCGAACTGCGCGGCGAGCGTCTCGGCGTACGCGCGGGTACGGGCGAAGACGAGGGTCTTGCCCGGGCGGTCGACGAGCGAACCGAGGATCTCGGCCTTGTCGCGGTGGTCGATCACGAGCACGCGGTGCTCGATGGTGCCCGAGTCCTGGTCCTCACCGGCGACCTCGTACACGGCCGGGTCGACGAGGAACTCGTCGACGAGGGCGGCGACCTCACGGTCGAGCGTGGCCGAGAACAGCAGCTTCTGGCTGCCCTTCGCGGTGGCGCGCAGGATGCGCTGCACCGGCTCGAGGAAACCGAGCTCGCACATGTGGTCGCCCTCGTCCAGCACGGCCACCTGCACCTGCGACAGGTCGAGCTTGCCCTGGTTGAGCAGGTCTTCGATGCGGCCGGGGGTGCCGATGATGATGTCGACGCCCTTCTTCAGCGCACCCACCTGGCGGGCCTGGGGCACGCCGCCGTAGATCTGCGTGGTGAACAGGCCGACGCTGCGGGCGATGACCTGCACCGTGCGGTCGATCTGCAGGGCCAGCTCGCGGGTGGGGGCGAGGATAAGGGCCTTGGGCGCGCGAGCGAACTGACGCTTCTCGCCCGCCTGCGAACGCAGGACGCTCTCGACCATGGGGGCACCGAACGCGATGGTCTTGCCCGAGCCGGTGCGACCGCGCGCGAGCACGTCACGACCGTCGAGGATGGGCTTCACCGTCGCCGCCTGGATGGGGAACGGCGTGGCCGCGCCGAGGCTGGCGAGGGCACGGACGATGTTGTCGCCGAAGCCGAGCTCGGCGAAGCCGACACCGGTCTCGGTCGCGACGTCCACGGCCTGCGCCTGCAGGCGCTCGTGCACGACGTCGACGCGCTGCTCGTGCTCGGCCGAGCGCTTCGGGGTGGCGTTCCAGTCCGCGCGGTTCGGGCCATCGGTGCGGCGGGGACGCTCGTCGCGGGCGGGACGGTCACCGAACGAACGGGCCGGGCGCTCGTCGAACGAACGAGCCGGACGCTCGTTCCGGTCGAACGACCGGGCGGGACGGTCGTCGGTCGAACGGGCGGGGCGGTCGTTGCGGTCGAACGAGCGCGCGGGGCGGTCGTTACGGTCGAACGAACGGGCCGGACGATCGCTGCGATCGAACGAACGCGCCGGGCGATCAGTGCGGTCGAACGAACGCGCCGGGCGATCAGTGCGGTCGAACGAGCGTGCGGGACGGTCGCTGCGGTCGAACGAACGAGCGGGACGGTCATCCGACGAACGGGCCGGACGCTCGTCGCGGCGGTCGAACGACCGGGCGGGACGCTCGCCGGCATCGCGACGGGGACGCTCGTCGCGGGCGGGACGGTCCGAGAAGTCGCGACGGGGACGCTCGTCGAACGAACGGGCCGGACGGTCACCGAAGTCACGGCGGGGACGCTCGTCGAACGAACGGGCGGGGCGGTCGCCGAAATCACGACGCGGGCGCTCGTCGCGGAACGACGGGCGCCCGTCGCCGGTGGCGCGGCGGCTGTCGCGGTCGACGCGATCCACGCGAGGGGCGCGGTCGTCGCGAGCGGGGCGACCGGAGCGGTCGTCGAACGAACGGGCCGGGCGGTCACCGAAATCGCGGCGGGGACGGTCGTCGAACGAACGCGCGGGGCGATCGTCGAACGAGCGCGCCGGGCGGTCGGTGCGGCCGGAGCGGTCATCGCGGGCGGAGCTGCGGATGCCGCGCGACTCGTCGCGACCGACGCGGTCCTGTGCGCTCCAGCGACGCTTGTCGGGGGCGGCCTCGGCCTCGGGACGGTAACCGCGGTGGCTCGGGCTCTTGCTGCCGGGCTTCGCGGACGCGGCACCCTCGGGGCGGCGCTTGCGGTCCTGGAACGAGGTCTGCGCACCGTAGCGCGGCTCGAAGTTCTTGGCGGGGCGGCCGCCGGCGGGCTTCTTGTTCTTGGGCATGACGATGTCCTTCTGGGTTCTGTTTCGCGCGAGACAGCGGCACCGCGCGCAGCGGTGCGAAACCCGGACATCCGTCGGCCGGGGGCCATTCACTAGTGATGGGAGGACGCGATCGCGTGCTCTCCATCGGCCCCTTGGACTACAAACCCATCCGCGCATCACGCGCGGTGTCCAGAGCCGACTCACCGACGTTACCGGTCGCGGCTGGGAATGGCATCCATGTCCCCATCCGTGCAGGTTCGCGGCCCGTCGATCGCACCAAGTGGGACACCCCTCCCCCACCCCGCGCTCATGTCCCCCTTCGTGCGGGTTCGACCCCTCAGAACCGCACGAAGGGGGACATGCCTCCCCCGACGTCGGTGCACGCCCGGCGTGGACGAAGATGGACCCATGGCAGACACCGACGCCCACCCCATCACGGTGGCGATCGAGCGGCGCATCGACCCGACGCGCACCGCCGAAGCGACCTCCTGGATGCAGGCCGGCACCGACCTCGCGACCGCGTTCCCCGGCTTCCTCGGCTCGGGCTGGGTGCGCGCTGGCGAAGACAGCGACCTCTGGTACATGCTCTACCGGTTCCGCGACATCACGACGCTCGAGCAGTGGGACACCTCGACGCAGCGTCAATGGTGGCTCGATTCGGGGCGCCCGTTCGCCCGCGAGGAACGCGTGGAGCGACGCACCGGGATCGAGGGGTGGTTCGACGCCCCGTTCGGCTCGATCATGGAGGCGACGACGGATGCCGGGACCCAACCGGTGCAGCAACCGGTCCCGTCCGCTCCCCCGCGGTGGAAGCAGGCGGTGACGATCTGGGTCGGGTTCTTCCCCACCAACCTGCTGGCCTCCTGGCTGCTGGGCTTCGTGCCCGGTTTCACCGAGGTTCCCCTGGTGCTGCGCGTGCTCGCGACCACCCTCATGCTCACGCCCGTCATGACCTACGCGGTGCTCCCGTGGGTCACCCGCCTGCTGCGCCCCTGGCTGCAGCGCCCGCCCCGCCCGAGAAAGGCCTCGTCATGACCGCCGACCCCACCGGACACCGCTTCCATCTGCGCACCGACCACGCGTCCGCCGAGATCGCCCAGGTGGGCGCGGCGCTGCGGGCGCTCACGGTCGACCGCGTCGACCTGGTTCCGCGTTACGCCGACGACGCACCCACGCCCGCGGCATCCGGCGTCGTGCTGGTCCCCTGGCCGAACCGCATCCGCGACGGCAGGTACACCTTCGACGGGGTCGAACGGCAGCTCGCCATCAGTGAGCCCGCCCTCGGCAACGCCAGCCACGGGTTGTTGCGCTTCGGCACGTACCAGCCCATCGAGCACACGACCGACCGCCTCGTGCTCGGCGCCGACGTCGTTCCGCAGACCGGATACCCGTTCCACCTGCGCACCCGGGTGACGTTCGCGCTGCAGCCCGATGGCCTGCAGGTCACGCACGTCATCGAGAACGTCGGAGCGACGGTCGCCCCGGTCGCGCTCGGCGTGCACCCCTACCTGCAGATCGGCGGGGTCGACACCGCCGATCTCGTCGTACAGTCCACCGGCACGACCACGCTCGTGCTCGACGACCGCAAGATCCCGGTCGACGAGGTGTCGGTAGACGAGACGAACGACCTGCGCGCGGGCCGACGCCTGGGCGACGCCTCGCTCGACAACGGCTACCGCGGCCTCGAGCGCGACGCCGAGGGCCGCGCGCGGCACACCCTGACCGCGCCCGACGGACGCGCCGTGGAGCTCTGGCAGGACGATGGGTTCCGTTGGGCGCAGGTGTTCACGACCGATCGGTACCCCGGCCAGCCCCTCGCCGTGGCGATCGAGCCGATGACCGCCCCGGCGAATGCCTTCGCCTCGGGACTCGACCTCGACACCCTCGATCCGGGGGCTTCGCTCACCCGGGAATGGGGCATCGTCTTTCACTCGTGAGCATTCCTTGTCCCCCATTTGGGGGACACGGAATGTGCAGATGATCAGGGATATCCTCAGGCAACCCCTTTCCCAATAACGCGCCGCGAACGTTACCATTCGAGTGACGGTTTCCGTCAAGGCCGGGGGCGGCCGAGGACCACGGTTCCCTCGGTTGATACCCGAATGAGCCGACGGGGGCCGAGGGTCCCGCGGTGTGGGGGGACGCTCGTTCCGTCCTGAGGAAAGATCCCCCGCCATGAGCACCGCGCTCCGATCCGCCGTCCCTTCCTCGCCCTCGATCCCGCGCCTGCGCCTGCGCGGAGTCGTCCGACGCCTCGACGCCGTGCCCACGATGCACGTCGGCGCTGCGGCGTTGATCGTCCTGGTGGGCGGCCTGCTGCTGTCGATCGCGACGACGAGCGACCCGCTGTGGTGGCAGCTGCACTTCAGCCAGTTGGGGACGTTCCACGACCTTTCGGCCGCATTCTTCAACAACACGCTCAAGGTCAGCGGAATGATCGTCGTGTATTTCGCCTTCCGCGTGCGCCGCGATGTCCGCCGCCTCGGTCGCGGACCGGCGCGCCGGGGAGCCGCGACCATCGCCTTCCTCTGCCTCAATGTCATCGGCGTGAATCTCGCCCTCGTCGGCTGCATTCCTCTCAACACCGACAAAGACCTGCACGACCGGGTCGCGGGTTCGATGGTGCTCGGCTTCCTGGCGCTGCTGCTCACCTCGCCCGTCCTGTTCCACCGCCTCGGCAAGCGCATGGCCATCAGCACGGGCGTCGCTCTGGTGTGGTTGGTCATCTCGATCGCACTGTTCGTGTCGGCGACGATCAACCTCGCCCTGTTCGAGACCATCGCGTGCGCCGCGATGTTCGCGTGGGCGGGCATGTTCACGCACATCCTCGCCTCGGCCCAGGCGACGGCCGTTCGAGCGCCGGATGCCGGGACCCCCCATGTCGCGCACCTCGCCCCCCGCCGCCGCGCGCACCGGTCGTCGATCGCGCGCCGCGCGGGCTCCGTCTCGTCGAGCGCCCGCGCACCGCGCCCCGGGGCCCTGGGAGCGGTGTCGGTCACCGAGGTCGGCCGCGCGTCGAGCACGACACCGCCGGTGCCGCTCGTCGCACGTGCTCTCGCCCCGGCGGGAGGCCTCGGGGCTTTCCGCCCCGAAGCCCGCGACACCTCGCACGCCACGGCATCCGTGGTTCAGGTCCCGATGATGCCCACGCTCACCACCCCGCCCGCGCCCGCGCCGAGCGACCGCGCCGCGTCGACAGCAACGTGCGGGGGCCCGGTGCCACGCCGGCGTACGGTAACGGGCCCGGGCCGGGTCAGCGGCTCCCGCGCAGCTCTCGGCGGCTCAGCGGGTGGGCGTCGTCGGTCGGCGTCTCGTCGGACTCTTCCCCTCGGGCCGCCCGTCGCTCCCGGCGCCGCTCGCTTGCTCCCTCGATGAGGTTGTAGAGGGTCGGCAGCACGAGCAGCGTCAGGAACGTCGACGACACCAGGCCACCGATCACCACGACCGCCAACGGCTGCGAGATGAATCCGCCGTGGCCCGTGATGCCCAGGGCCATCGGCACGAGCGCGAAGATCGCGGCGAGCGCGGTCATGAGGATGGGGCGCAGACGCCTGGCCCCGCCGACGATGGTCGCGTCGCGCACGCTGAGTCCCCGTGCCCGGTACTGGTTGACCAGGTCGATGAGCACGATGGCGTTGGTGACGACGATGCCGACGAGCATGAGCGCACCGATCATTCCGGCCACACCCAGGGGCACCCCGGTGATGAGCAGCATGAGGATGGCGCCGGTCGCCGCGAACGGCACCGACACGAGAAGCTCGAGCGGCTGACGCAGCGACTTGAAGGTCGCGACCATGACGACGTAGACGATCAGGATCGCCGCGAGCAGGGCGAGGCCGAGCTGGGTGAAGGCGTCCTGCTGGTCGGTCACGGCACCGCCCACCTCGGCGGTGGACCCCTCGGGCAGCTGCACGTCGGCGAGGGCCGAGGTGACGCTGGCCGACGAGCTGCCGAGGTCGTCGGTGGTGGGGGTGACGGTGATGGTGGCGGTGCGGAGCCCCCGCGACGTCGTGATCGACGGCGGGGTCTGACTCTCTTCGACGGTCGCGATCTCGTCGAGGCGCACCGGGCCGCTCGCCGTGGGGATCTCGAGCGCGCGCAGGTCGTCGATCGTGGCGGGCGGGTTCGCGGCGGCGAGGTACACCGTCACCCCCCGACCGTCGAGCTCGACGGTGCCGGCCTGGCGGGGCTGCTGCGTGTTCGACACGAGGGCGCCCACGGCGCGCTCCGACAGGCCGCGCTCGGCCGCCGCGTCGCGGTTCACGCGCACGGAGACGAACGGGAGCGACGCCGACAGGCTGCTGGTGACCTGACCGATGCCGTCGCGTCCCTGCAGACCGTTCACGACCGCATCGCTGGCCTGCTGGAGCGATGACGAGTCGGCCGAGGTGACGTCGATGGTGATGGCGGTGGAACCGAAGCCCCCGCCCGAGGCCGCGACCTCGATCTCACCGGCGTCGGTGAGGGCTTCGAGCTCGGTGCGCACGCGTTCGCGCAGGTCGACCTGATCGACGCCCGACTGCGAGGTGATCGAGTACGTGATCCCCGACCCGCCGCCCGAGAAGGCGTCGCGCAGCGCCGATCCGCTCGAGCCGATCGAGGTCTGCACGGTCTCGACCCCGTCGGTGTCGAGCAGCACGGCCTCGACTTTCTGCGCGGCCGCGTCCTCGGCATCCAGGCTGGGGGCGGAGCCGATCTTCTGGGTGACGGTGAAGGTGTTCTGGCCCGAGTCGCCGAGGAAGTCGGTCTTCAACAGGGGCACGGTGGCGAGGGTGCCGCCGAGCACGAGCACGGCCAGCAGAAGAGTCACTCCCGAGTGCTTCAGCGTCCAGCTCAGCACCGGCACGTACGCCTTCTGCAGGCGCGAAGGCGGGGCATCCGGAGCTTCGGGGTCGATCGCGTTGCCCTCGGCGTCGCGGACCACCTTGCCGGGCCGCAGGAACCACGACGCCAGCACGGGCACGATCGTCAGCGACACCAGCAGCGACGCGGCCATCGCGATCGTCACGGTCAGCGCGAACGGGCGGAACAGCTCACCGGTGACGTCACCGACGAACGCGATGGGCAGGAACACCGCGACGGAGGTGATCGTGGATGCCGTGATCGCGGCCGCCACCTCGCGCACCGCGCGGATGATCGTGGGGATCTTGTCGGCGTCTCCGACGTAGTGCCGTTTGATGTTCTCGATCACGACGATGGAGTCGTCGACGACGCGGCCGATGGCGATGGTGAGGGCGCCGAGGGTCAGGATGTTCAGGGAGTACCCGAAGGCCTGCAGACCCACGAAGGTGATGAGCACGCTCGTGGGGATCGAGATCGCCGTCACGAGCGTCGAGCGCACCGACATGAGGAACACCAGGATCACGACGACGGCGAAGACGAGGCCCAGAAGGCCCTCCTGCGCGAGCGCCTCGATGGACTGCTGCACGAACGGCGCCTGATCGAAGACGACGGTGAACGTCGCGCCCTCACCGAGGGAGCTCTCGAGGGCGGGCAGGGCCGCGAGCACTCCGCGCGAGACATCGACGGTGTTGGCGGCGGGGAGCTTGGTGACGGCGATGGTGAGCGCCGGCTGCCCGTCGACGCGAGAGAGCGTCGTGACCGGGTCGGTCTGCAGGGCGACCGTCGCGACGTCGCCGATGGTCGTGCGACCCGCCTGGAACTGCGACGCGTCGCTCGGAACGAGGGGAAGGGCGGTGATCTCGTCGACGCTGGTGAGCTTGGTACCTGTCTGCACCGTCAGGGTCTGGTCGTTCTGCGTGAGCGAACCACCGGGGAACAGCACGCCGTTGGCGTCGAGGGCGTCGGTGATCGACTGCTGGCTGAATCCCCGCTCGCCGAGCCGGGTGGCATCCGGGGTGATGGTCACGCGCTGGCCGATGCCGCCGACGATCTGCGCCCCGTTGACGCCGTCGACGTCTTCGAGGTCGGGCACGACGCTCGTCTCGAGGGTGGCCTGGGTGGCCTGAGCATCGGTGAAGCCGGTGACCGCCAGCTGGATGACGGGGAAGTCGTCGATGCTCGCCGAGGCGACGGTGGTGTCGGCCGACTCGGGCAGCTGGTCGTTGATGCGCGCGATCGCCGCGAGGATCTTCTGCTGGGCGGCGGCGAGGTCGGTGCCGTAGGTGAACGACGCCGACACGATCGACGAGTTCGTCGTGCTCGTGGCGGTGGTCGACTCGAGCCCCTCGACCCCTCGGATCGCGTTCTCGATGGGCGTCGACACATCGGCCTCGACGACCTCGGGCGAGGCACCGGGATAGGTCGTCACGACCGCGAGCTGGGGGAACTCGATCGAGGGGATGAGCTCCTGCTTGAGACTCGTCAGCGCGAGCCCGCCGAAGATCGCCGCCACGATGGTGACCAGGGCGATGAGGGCGCGGTTCTTCAGGCTCAGAACGGCCAGATACGACACGAAGCACCCTTCGGGGGTCGAGTTTCGATACAGAGATGTATCGACAGTAAGTATCACACGGGCCTTCCCCGCGGGATCCGCCCCGATGGCCGCGATGCGCAGAAGGCGGCGTGCGACGCGGGCGGTGACCGGCCGCTGATCCCCGACGAGGCCGCCGAGCCCGTGAGGGCCGGGCCCCTCAGACGAGCGAGCCGAGCGCGAGACCCGCCGCCGCCGCGAACAACGACCCCGCGAACGAGACCGCGGCGTAGTTCGTCGCGGTGCGTCCGCGGCCTTCCTCGGCGAGCAGCACCGTCGTCACCGCGACGGCGCTGAAGGTCGTGTACCCGCCCAGCAGCCCCGTGCCCACGATCCAGCGCCACGCCTCGTCAGCCGGGAGCATGCTCAGGATGCCGAGCACGAACGCGCCCGAGACGTTCACCACGAGGATCCCCCAGGGGAAGCGCTCGCCCGTCACGCGTCGCACCGCCGTGTCGAGGAGGAACCGCAGGGCCGCACCGACCCCACCGGCGAGGGCCACGGCCCCGAAGACGAGGGGATTCATCGCTGCCGCCGTCCGCCGCGGCCCCACATCAGGCCACCCCAGGCCGCCGCGGTCCCCAGCGCCACCGTGCCCACGCCCCACCACAGCAGGGCCGGCCCGGCCGCTTCGACGGCGAGCGCACTGTACGTCGTGAACCCGCCGAGCACCCCGGTGCCCACGAACAGCTGCACGCGCTGCGCGCGCGCGGATCCCGGCATCCGGGACCTCCAGCCGAACAGCACACCAATCGCGAACGCCCCCACGACGTTGATGATGGGCACCAGAGCCGGGCCGAGGTCGTCGCCGAGCGCCAGGGTGACACCGGCGCGGATCGCCGTGCCGATGGCACCGCCGACGGCGACGAGGACGACGTCACGCCACATGCTCACCGCGCCACCCTACGCCCGTGACCCCCGGGCGACGAGGCTCGGGGGTCACGGGCCCAGAGGCCTGTCGGCGCGGCGGATCAGCCCGCGGCGGTGTTGTAGGCGGCGATCTGGTCGGCGGCCTTCTCTTCGGCATCCGCCATCGTCGAGGTCACGTCGGCGCCCTCGGCGACCTGGGTGAACGCGCCGATCACGGTGGAGCGCAGCGAGGGGAAGGCACCCGTGCGGCATCCCGCAGCCGCGTCCGACGCCGGGGTGCTCGCGAGCTGGTCGGCCATGGCCGTGACGTTCGGATCGGCGAGCGACGCGATGCCGGTCGACGTCGACGCCGCTTCCGTGTTCGACGCGAGATACCCGGTGGCACTCGACCAGGCCGCCTGGACCTCGGCGGAGTGCAGGAAGCTGACGAAGGCGTACGCCGCGCGCTGCTGCGCGTCGGAGTGCCCCTCCCCCGAGATCCACAGCGCGTTGCCGCCCACGACCACCCCGGCGTCGCCAGACTCGGCGGTGGAGGGGAAGGCCGCGACCTTCGACGCGGTCTTGGTCGGATCCGCCGCCGTGTACGCACCGGTGGAGGTCAGCATCATGCCCACTTTGCCGCTGGCGAAGGCCGAGACCATCGCGCTGTTGTCGGTGCCGGGGTTGAGCATGGTGCCGTCCTGGAACAGCGTCTGCAGCTGTCGCATGAACGTCACCTGGGAGGGCGAGGTGAGTTCGAGGCCGGTGACCCGGTCGGATCCACGACCGTTGTCGGGGGTGCAGAACTCCTCGCCACCCGCGGCCGTCATCTGCTCGATCATCCACGAGTCCGACATGTTCATCGTGAGACCCGACGCCCCCGTCGCCGCATGGATCTTCTCGGCCCACGACGCGACCTCCGCGAGGGTCTGCGGCGGCACCTCGGGGTCGAGACCGGCACGGGTCACGAGGTCGCGGCTGAGGTAGAGCACGGGCTGCGAGACCGCGAAGGGCATGGCAGCCAGCCCGCCCGAGCCGTCGGCGTAGTACGCGCTGACGACAGGGGGGAAGCTGTCGAGAGAGAACGAGGGGTCATCGGCGGTGAAGGTCGACAGCGGCACCGTCTTCTTCGAATCGACCATGAAGCCGGTCGAGATGTCGTTCATCATCAGCACGTCGGGCGTCGTGCCCGACTGCACCGCGGCGGTGTACTTCGTCTGGGCGTCGGCGTACGAGCCCTGGAACGACGACTCGACGGTGATCTTGCCGTCCTCCTGACTGTTGAACTGCGACACGAGGGCGTCGAGCTCGGTGGCCGCCGGTCCGCTCATCTCGTGCCAGAACTGCAGGGTCACGGGTCCGGAGTCGGCACCGGGTGCGGATCCGGATGTCGCGCATCCGGCGAGGGAGAGGAGGACGACGGCGCCGGCGGGGGTCGCCGCGGTCAGGACGCGAGGGCGGTGGGACATGGCTCGGGCTTCTTTCTGTGGGGCTACTTGAGGGCGCCGGCGGTGATGCCGCCGGCGAGGAAGCGCTGCGCGAGCAGCACGAGGACGAGAACGGGGAGGGTGACCATGGCCGCACCGGCGAGGACGACCCCGACATCGGCGGCCTCGGCGCTGGAGAGCTGGGCGATGCCGACCTGCACCGTGCGGTTCTCGGGCGAGTTCGTCACGAGCAGCGGCCAGAAGAACCCGTTCCATGCGGCGGTCGCGCTGACGAGGGTCACCGAGATGAGGGTCGGCTGCACGATCGGCAGCAGCATCGACCGGATGAATCGGACGTGCCCCGCGCCGTCGAGGACAGCCGCCTCGCGCAATTCCCCCGGGAAGCTCAGGAATGCCTGGCGGAAGAGGAAGATGCTCAGCGCCGACGCCAGGAAGGGCAGGAACACCGCCGGCAGGGTGTCGATCAGCCGCCACGACGAGATCGTCAGGTAGTTCGCGATGAGGATCGTCTCGCCCGGCACCATCATGCTCGACAGGATCAACAGGAACAGTGCGCGCGTCCCCCTCAACCCGCAGAAGACGAGGGCGTAGGCGCTGGCGATTCCGATCGCGATCTGGAAGAAGGTCTGCACGAGCGTCACGATGAGGCTGTTGAGGAACTGGTGCCCGAGCGGGATCACCTGCGTGGCGCGGATGACGTTGTCGAGGGTCAGGTGAATCGGCAGGAGACCCTCGAGCCCTTCGTCGAGCCAGGCCGTGGGCGTGAGGGCGCCTTCGAAGATGTAGTAGAGCGGGAAGCAGACCACGACCACCGCGACGACGAGCCAGGTGTAGAGCAGGGCGCTGCGCACGCGTGCGCGAGCGGACCGGGGCCGCGCCATCAGTAGTTCACCCGCTTCTCGAGCACGCCGAACTGCACCAGGGAGAGGCCGAGCACCAGCAGGAACAGCACCACCCCGACCGCGGCGGCGATGCCGAAGTTCGCGCTGCCCGCACCGAACGCCGACTGGTAGAT
Organism: Microbacterium sp. CFBP 13617; assembly: GCF_014839445.1. NCBI lineage: Bacteria > Bacillati > Actinomycetota > Actinomycetes > Micrococcales > Microbacteriaceae > Microbacterium > Microbacterium sp. CFBP 13617. The sequence continues at coordinate 78,656 of NZ_JACYNW010000001.1, forward strand.
CGTGTAGACCAACGTCGTCGTGGAGTCGGCCGGTCCACCCCCGGTGAGGATCTGGATCTGCCCGAAAGTCGTGAGCGCTTCCACAGCCCCCGTCACGGCGATGAAGAACAGCGTCGGCGTGATCAGTGGCAGCGAGATCGACCAGAGCGTGCGGAGCGGGCCCGCGCCGTCCAGGTGCGCCGCCTCGATCACGTCGGGGTCGATCGCGCCGAAGGCCCCGAGCAGCAGCAGCACCGTGAAGCCGAGCGAGCCCCACACCGTGACGGCGATCACGCTCGGCATCGCCCATTGGGTACTCGTGAGCCACGGCACCGCGGTCCCGCCGAAGCCGGTGATGACGGAGTTGACCAGGCCGCCGGCCGGCGCGAGCATCGCCGCGAAGGCGACGGATGCCACCGAGACCGACGCCACGAGAGGCGAGGTGAGGAGGGCCCGGAAAATCCGGATGCCGCGGAGCTTCGCGGTCAACGGGATGACGATGAGCAATCCGACGACGATGCGGCCGACCACGACGGCGACGCAGAAGACGCCCGTCCGCCACAGCGTGTCGCCGAACTGCGGGTCGCTGAAGATCGTCGCGAAGTTCTTGACCCCCACGAAGCCTGCGGCCTGACCGAAGATGTCGGTCCCCTGCGCGCTCAGCCAGACGACCTTCGCGAGGGGGTAGAACACGAACACGGCGAAGACCGCGAGAGCGGGGACCAGGAGAGCCGCCCCCACGCGTCGGTCGGCGCGCCGCCAGGCGGGCGTCGAGGCCGGTCGCCGGCGCTCGGCGAACGTGCGCCGGCGGTCGAGGATCGAGAGCGACATCGGTTACCTTTCCGTCATAGGGAACGTTCCCTTTTCGATGACGGACTCACTCTGCGACAGCTCGCGAGACCCGGTCAAGGCGACTGGCGAGCGGTCGCCGAGCGTTCATTCCGCGTTCACGAGCACCTGAATCAATCCCCCTGACACCCCGAGGAGAACCATGACGAACCACCCCCATCCCGACCCCGACGAGCTCCGCGCCCTCGCGGAAACAGCCGCGCGCACGGCGGCCACGGCACTGCTCGCCGCGTTCCGCTCCGACATGGACGTGTCGTTCAAGCGCGATGTGCACGACGTCGTGACGGCACACGACAGGGCGGCCGAGGCCGAGATCGCCGCGATCCTGCGCAGCGGTGCGCCCGGTTCGGAGATCCTCGGCGAAGAGACGGGAAGCTCCGGAGACGCACCGCTCCGCTGGATCATCGACCCCATCGACGGCACCGCGAACTTCGCGCGGGGGCTGGCCTACTGGTGCATCTCGATCGCCGCCGAGCTCGACGGCGAGGTCGTGGCGGGCGTCGTCTACGACCCGGTCGCCGACAACATGTTCGCCGCCGGGGCCTCGAGCGCCGAACGGAACGGGATGCCGATGACCTCGGCGTCCGCCTCGCTGGAGCGGTCCACGCTGCTCACCAGCTTCCCCAACCAGCACGACGTCGACCTGCTCGGCGAGGGGGCGTTCACCCTGCTTGCCGAGATCACCCGCACGTACCAGCACCATCACAGCACCGGCAGCGGCGCCCTGAACCTCGCCCACGTGGCGGCCGGGTGGTCCGACGCGACGATGGGCTTCGACACGAAACCCTGGGACGTGGCGGCGGGCGCCCACATCCTCCGACGGGCGGGTGGCGCCTACACCGGTTTTCGCGCGGGCGTCTCGGTCGACCGTGCGCAAGAGAGCGTCGACTACGTCGCGCAGGGGGCGGGCGGAGAGCACGGCGCGCTCATCGAGCGTGTGCGTGAGCTCTCGGCGGAGCGAATGGCGATCGGACGCTGATCGAGCGCTGATCGGATCCGGATGCCGCGACCGAGCGGCATCCGGATCCCCGGGGCCCACCTACGCGTCGGCCAGCCACCAAGTACGCACGTGTTCCCACGTCATCGTCTGCCACCAGCGCCCCGACCAGTCGGGGCTGGAGGTTCGGTACATCACGACGGTCCGCCCGGCGAAGCCATCGGGGACGGGCACCTCGAGTTCTTCGATGAAGGCCCCCACCTCCTCGTACAGATCGGGGCGCACGTAGAGGTCGTGCGAGGCGAGAGAGAGGTGCCCGCGGTACGACTCGGGCACGAAGTCGTTGGGCAGCGGGTTGTTCATCGGAACACGGAAGGGCGCGACCGCGGCCTCGATGTCGCGGGCGAGACTCACCAGGTCGTCGTTCACGGAACCGTCGGGATTCTCGCTGACGTCGTAGACGTACCCCCGCCCCTGCGGTCGGACGCCCGCATTGTGCACGGCGAAGGCCGGACGCCCGGCGAGCAGCGCGGTGATCGCGTCGATGACGGCGGGCTCCGAGAAACCGAAGGGCTGACTGCCCACGAGCGTGGCATGCGGGGGGAAGACCCCCGACGAGAGCAGCCCGTACTGCGCGCGCAGTTGGTCGGTGACGACGGTGACGGCGCGGCACGTTCTCGCATCGGGGCGCAGGTAGATGCCGTAGCGGAATGGGTCGCTATTGTCTCGGGGCAGCTTGTGGGCGATGTGGTCGTTCATGCGGTCTCTCGATCAAGGGGAATAGGGAACGTTCCCTATTCTGCGCAGAACACGCATGTCGCGATCGACGCGACGGCATCCGGTCGATGAACGACGGGTGACGCGGGTCACACGGCGACGGCCGTGCGACCGGCGACGAGCGTGCCGTCGATCGCCACGTGACCCACGGTCGTGGCGATGCCGTCGATCTGATCGACCACCGCGTTCACCGACAGGCGCCCGATCGTGCGGAGCGGCTGACGCCACGAGGTGAGGCCGAGAAGTGACGTCATGAACGGAGTGACGCCGTCGTACCCGGTCACCGAGAGCTGCCCGGGCACCGCGATCCCCCGCCGGCGGAGAACCTCGAGCACAGCGACCGCCCACGCGTCGCTGGGGGTCATGAAGGCAGTGACCCCGCCCGCCTCGAGGACGGAGGCGACGATGCCGCCCGCTCCGTCGAAGCCCGGTCCGGCCTCGTCGCCGCCGAACGTCACCACGTCGACACCGCGTTCGCGAAGACGCTCCGCCATCGCGTGGGTGCGCCGCGACTGCGTGATCGACGATCGAGGGGTGAAGGTCATCACGGCGACCCGCCGGTGACCGAGATCGGCCACGTGGTCGGCCAGGGCCCGCCCCCCGCTCACCTCGTCGCAGTAGACGCTGCTCACCGTCGGATCCTCTTCGGGGCGTCCCGCCACCACCGTCGGGATGCGCCGGGCGAAAGGCGTGATGTCTTCGACCGGGAGGGCGCCACTGCAGACGATGAGGCCCTCCACCCGCAGGGCGACGAGGGTCTCGAGAGCACGGCGCTCGTCGTCGATCGAGAACGACCCCGCCCCGGTCGCCGTCACCACGCGGTATCCGCGCGCCGCCGCCTGCTCCTGGAACGCGGTGAGCAGGTGCCCGTAGAACGGTGTCGCGGCGTCGCGGACGAACACCCCGAGCGTGTGACTGCGGCGAGCCGACATCCCCCGCGCGTGGGCGTTGGGCACGTACCCGAGGCCGGCGGCCGCCTGACGCACGCGCTCGACGGTCTGTGCGGCGACCCCCGGAACGCCGGAGAGCGCGCGAGAGACGACCGACTTCGAGACCCCCGCGGCCGCGGCCACATCGTGGATGGTGGGGACGGCCCCGGTCGAGCGCGGCGTCGATGCGCGGGCGGACGGCGCACCGTCATCGGGGGTGTCGTCTCGCACCCCTTCACGCTAGCGGTCGGGTGCCCCGCGCGGTCGCCCCGCGAGCCGGATGCCGCAGCGCCCGGCGGTCACTCACCCAGGATGAGACGCCGGATCGCGGCGTCCTTCGACCCGCCCAGTTCCATCGTGCGCCCCTTGCGGTACAGCGAGAAGACGCGGGGGTCGATGTAGCTCGACCGGGCCACGGCGGGAGTGTTGCCCAGCGCCTCGGCGGTCGCGCGCACCGCGGCGATCTCGGCCTTCTTGCGCTCGTTCTTGCCTCCGACCGCGCCGACCTTCGCGAGCGATTCCGCGGCGAGGATCGTGCCGCGCAGCGTGCGGAAGTCCTTCGCGCTGAACGGCCCGCCCGTCAGCGAGCGCACGTACGCGTTGACGTCACCGGGCGTGAGCGGAACGCGGCGGCGCCCGCGTGTATAGCTGAGCAGAGCCGCGCGCGAGCGACCGAGCGCCAGCTCAGCGACGAGCGAGGCAAGCTCTTCGTCGTGCAGCGTCAGATCGGCGCGCTTGCCGCTCTTGGCCGGGAACGACAGGCGGATCATGTCGCCCTCGACCGTCGCATCGCGGCGCTGCAGGGTCGTGAGGCCGCGGCTGCCGTTCGTGACGAAGTAGCGGGCGTTGCCGACGCGCGGGGCGACCAGGTCGAGGAAGCGGAACGACACCGCCAGCACCCGCTCGCGGTCCCCCTCGCTGCGGCGCAGCGATTGCGTCACGCGCGCTCTCGCCCGCGGCAGCGACTCGGCCAGCTGCAGAGCACGCGCGAACTTGCCCTTGTCCTGTCGCTTCGACCAGTCGGCGTGATACGTGTACTGCCGGCGTCCGGCCTCGTCGGTCCCGACGGCCTGGATGTGGGCGTTCGCGTCTCTCGCGATCCACACCTCACGCCACGCGGGAGGGATGACCAGACCCCGCGCACGCTCCGAATCACGCTCGGGCGCGGCGGCACCCGTGTGATCGACGAACCGGAAGCCCGAGCCCGATCGAACCCGCCGATAGCCCGGGTCCTCGTAGGGACGTACGCGCAGAAGGCGCGGCATGCGTCAGTGGTCGCGGAGCATGTCGATCAGCTCCGCCTTCTTCTTGCCCGAGTAGCCGGTGAGTCCGAGCTCCTTCGCCCGCGCTCTCAGCTCGGCGACGGTGCGGTCCGCATAGTTCTCGGCCTTCCCGCCCGTCGCCCCCACCGAGCCGCGGCCCCGGGCCGCCGCCGCGTTGGAGATGCGGGCGGCCTTCTCTTTCAAGTCGCCCTGAGCGCGCAGGGCCTCGTAGAGATCGGGGTCTTTCACGCTGCGCGATCCTCGCCCTTCCGGCATGGCCGCCTCCCTCCGTCGGAGCACCGACGCTACGACCCGCCGGGTACGGGGTCTGTCGGGGTTGACACGGCGCGGCCGAGCGACCGTGTTATCGCGCGCGAGCCCGGCTAACAGCGGACTCATAGGATCGTCAACCCCCGCGCGGTCATCCGAGGGGTGGTGACACGGTGGAATCAACCACTCGCCGGTTCCGTGTTTCGACGCGGGCACAGCATCCGCGTCTCGACGCGGACACAGCAAGGAGTCCCCCCATGAACATCTTCCTGATCATCATCATCGTCGCCGCGATCGTCATCGCCGTGGTCAGCGGACTGAGCCAGGCCGCGAGCTTCCTGCTCTGGATCGCGATCATCGTCGGCCTCATCGCCCTCATCGTGCTGTTGTTCCGCCTCATCAGCGGTCGCAAGCCCGTCTGACTCACCGAGGAGCGGCGCGTTTCGGGTGCGCGCCACCCCTCTCCCCCGGCGGGTTCCCCCGCCCCGGATGCCACGTCCTCGGTGAGGGCGTGGCATCCGTGTTTTCGCGGGGCGGCGCTGCCGCGCGAGCAGCGCCCCTGCGCCATCACCGCATGGGGTCTTGACGAACTCGCGATATATCTCGATACTGTCGCTAACGCGATATATCGCGAGTAAGGAGCACCAGCATGGAGAAATGGATCGTCCATCCCGGCGAGACCCGCGTCATCGACATCGAGTCGCTGCGCGAACTCAAGATCGGCCTCGTCGGCGGACAGGTCGACGTCATCGCGCATGACGAGCCCGACGCGCGCATCGAGGTGCACGGCGTCACCGTCAAAGACCTGCGCATCGAGATGATCGACGGCCGCCTCGAGATCGACCACCCGCAGCTGCGGTGGGACAACTTCCTCGAGGTGTTCCGCAACTTCGGCGCCGGCGGCCCCAAGGCCGAGGTCAGCGTCGCCGTTCCCCGTACGGTCGCCCTCACCCTCGGCGTCGTCAGCGCGAGTGCACTCGTCTCGGGCCTGCGCACCGACGCCCGCCTCAACACGGTCTCGGGCGACATCATCGTCGACGGCCTCGTCGGCGACGTCACCCTCAACGCCGTCTCGGGCGACGTGCAGGTGCGCGAGCTCGAGGGCGCCCTCAGCGCCAACAGCGTCTCGGGCGACGTGGCCGTCACCGGCGCCGTCACCAAGGCGTCGATCGACACCGTCTCGGGCGCGATGCTCGTCGACTCCACGGGTGCGACCCAGTCGATCAGCCTCAACTCCGTCAACGGCACCGCCACCGTGCGCCTGGATCGCTCGCTGCCCGCCAACTACGTCTCCCGCTCGGTGAGCGGGCGCGTGCAGATCGACGGTCACGTGCGTTCGGGCTCCGGTCCGACCAACTACACCGGCTCGACCGGCACCCTCGCGGGGTCGTTCGTCGACGTGCGCGCGAACACCGTCTCGGGCGAGATCACGGTGCTACGCCGCGGCATCTCGGGCCTGCGTCCCGAGGAACTCGCCGGAGAGGAGGAGTGGTGATGAGCCCCGTCTTCTCGCACGGCGACCTTCGCCTCTACATCCTGAGCCTGCTCGACGAATCGCCCCGGCACGGATACGACCTCATGCAGGCACTCGGCGAGCGCACCGGAGGCACCTACTCGCCCTCGGCCGGCACCATCTATCCGCGTCTGGCGAAGCTCGAAGAAGAAGGCCTGGTCACCAAGACCGTCGACGGCCGCAAGACGGTCTACGAGATCACCGACGCCGGTCGCGCCGAGGTCGCCTCCCGCGCGGGCGACCTCGAAGGCATCCAGGCGGGGTTGGCCGACAGCGTCCGCCTCATCGCCGACGAGGTGCGCGGCAGCGTGCGCGACGCCATGCGGAGCCTGCGCGCCGACCTCGCCGCCGCCTCCCGTGAGGAACGCGAGCACGCGCAGTCCGCCCCCGTCGACGACGCCCGTTCCCGCAGTCGCGAGCAGCTGTCTCGCGCCGATGCGGCGATCAACGAGTTCCGCGGGCGCGTGCGCTCGGAGCTTCGGGCGCACGTCTCGCGCGGCGGCGAGCTCGCGGCATCCGGAGTCGACGACATCGAGACGGCGCTGCGCCAGGCGTCCGACGCGGTCACCCGCGCCATGCGCGGCTGACCGGTCAGCTCTCCCAGGGCAGTTGCTCCTCGGGGCCGGCCGCCTCGCTCACCGGAACCACCAGCACCGGACGGTTCTGCCGGTGGGTGAGCCGGGCGGCCACGGAGCCCGTGAGGAACTCGCGCAGCGACTCGCCCAACCCCCGCTTCCGCGTTCCGACGACCAGCAGCGAGGCGCCGAGCTCGTCGGCGAGGCCGATCAACGCCAGAGCCGGGTCGCCGATCACCGGGCGCACGCGCCACGGCGTCGGATCGCCCGCGAGGATCTCGGTCGCTGCCCGCTGCACCTCGTCGAGTGCCGCCTTCGCCGCGGCTCCCGCCACATCGACGGTCGACGAATGCACGTAGCCGTCGGGGTCTTCGAACGCCACGAACCGGGTGGTGTCGACGTAGGCGATCACGAGTTCCGCCTGGGCGAGCGCTGCGTACCGCGCCGCTTCCCGCACGACTCGGGGGGACTGACCGGGCACGACGCCGGCGATCACCGGGCCGGAAGCCGTGTGCGGGCGAGGGGAGTCGGTCATGCGCGCGGGCCTTTCGTCGGTGCGGCCACGTCGCCGGCATCCCGCCCGACGGCTGGGGAGGAAGGCGCCGTGATATCCTGGGTGTTACTCTTACCGGCTCGGTCCGGAACCGCAATACGCAGGGCCCGAAGCACGGCCCTCGACGTCGATCGTGAGGGGGTCTCGCATGGGGCGTGGCCGTCAGAAGGCGAAGAACACCAAGATCGCCCGTGAGCTGAAGTACGACACCTATTCGGTGAACTACTCGGCTCTCGAGCGCGAACTGGGTGCACCCGAAGCGGGTGAAGACGCGTACGTCGACAAGTGGGCCGACGAGTACAGCGGCACCTACGAAGACGAGAAGGCGTAACGCCCGGGCGTCGTCACCATGTGGCGCCCGTACGGCGCTCCCAGGACTGCTCGATCGTCTCGCCACGCGAGACGATGAAGCCCGCCGGAATCACGAGGATCACCGCTGCGCCCAACAGGAGCAGACCGGCGGTCCAGCCTCCGGTGAGTTCGTGGGTGACTCCGATCGCGAGGGGCATGAGCGCGGCGATGCCGTAGCCCACGCTCTGCACGAGCCCGCTGAGCGCGACCGCCGTGTCATGCGAGCGCGTGCGCAGGCCGAACAGCACCAGCACCATGGGGAACATCAGCGGCGGTAGCCCGATGAGCACGACCCAGAGAGTGGTGGCGAGCGTCGGGGCGAACAGCAGACCGGCGACCCCGGCGAGCCCGGCCCCCACCGCCACGACGTAGAACGGTGCCGTGCTGCGCATCCGCCCGACGAGCAGAGGAACGACGAGCGATACGGGCAGGCCCATGAACGAGAACAGGGCCAGCAGGCTGCCGGCCTCGGCCGGTTCCACGCCCGCGACGTCGATGAGCAGCGGCGGGAGCCACGCGAACAGGCCATAAGCGACAGACGAGTTCACCGCGAACGTCGCCACCAGCGCCCACGTCTGCGGCACCCGCACGATGCGCGAGAGCACCGACGCACGCGGGGCCTCGACGATGTCGGCGCGCGACGCGCGGGCGCGCAGGCTCATCGCGATCCACGGCACCACCGCGGCGACGGCCACCACCGCCCACACGAGGAACGATCCGCGCCACCCGACCGCGTCGGCCAGGGGCACCGCGACGAGCGGGGGCGTGAAGGTCGCGACGGCCATGGTCGTGGAGTACACCGTCGTCATCACGCCGATCCGCGTGGGGAAGTACTTCTTGACCACCGCCGGCAGCAGCACGTTCGCGATCCCGACGGCCCCGAAGACCCCCGCGGTCGCCGCCAGCAGGCTGAACGCGTCGATCGCGGCCGCCCGCAGGCCGAGCATCGCGGCGGCGACCACCGCGGCCACCAGCACCAGGCGCTCCAGACCGATCCGTCGCTCGATCGCCGGGGTGACGGTGCCGGCCAGCGCGAACGCCACCGGGGGCGCCATGCCGATGAGGCCCACGATCGCCGCGGGCACGTCGAAGTCGCGCTGGATCGTCGTGAGCAGCGGTGACAGCGACGCCACGGCGATGCGCAGCGTCAACGCGAGCAGAACGATGGCGGCCGCGGCGAGCGCGGCCATCCCCGCCCGGCGCGGGGTCACGACTCCTGGCTGCCCTCGACCCAGGCGAGGTATTCCGGCGACACGGTGCCGGTGACGTACCGGCCGTCGAAGCAGCTCATGTCGAGGTCGACCAGGTCGGTGCCCTCCATGATCGCGGCCTTGAGGTCCTCGACCTCCTGGTAGACCAGGTAGTCGCAGCCGAGCTCCTCGGCGATCTCGGGGATCGTGCGATTGTGCGCCACGAGCTCTTCCCGCGAGGGCATGTTGATGCCGTACACGTGCGGGAAGCGCACGGGAGGAGCGGCCGAGGCGAACGTCACGCTCTTGGCCCCGGCATCCCGTGCCATCTGGATGATCTCGCGGCTCGTCGTGCCGCGCACGATGGAGTCGTCGATGAGCAGGACGTTCTTGCCCTTGAACTCGCTCGACATCGCGTTGAGCTTCTGACGCACGCTCTTCTTGCGCACCGCCTGGCCCGGCATGATGAACGTGCGGCCGACGTAGCGGTTCTTGTAGAAGCCCTCGCGGTACTCGATGCCGAGCTTGCGCGCCACCTGCATCGCGGCGGGGCGCGAGGAGTCGGGGATCGGCATGACCACGTCGATGGTGCCGGTGGGGGTGTACTTCGCGATCGTGTCGGCCAGGCGCTCACCCATGCGCAGTCGCGCCTCGTAGACCGAGATGCCGTTCATGATCGAGTCGGGACGGGCGAGGTACACGTACTCGAACGAGCACGGGGCGAGCGTCGACTGCGTCGCGCACTGCTGCGCGTGCAGCGTGCCGTCGAGCGTGATGAACACCGCCTCGCCGGGCTCGACGTCGCGGACGACCTCGAAGCCGGCGTTCTCGAGCACGAGGGATTCGGATGCCACGATCCACTCGTCGCGCGGCTCGCCGCCGGGGACCTCCGGCGCGGGACGCTTGCCGAGGATGAGGGGGCGGATGCCGAACGGGTCGCGGAACGCGAGCAGACCGTAGCCCGCGATGAGGGCGATCGAGGCGTACGAGCCCTCGACGCGCTCGTGCACGCGCCCCACCGCGCGGAACACCTGCGCGGGGTCGAGGTCGGGTCCGGTGATCTCGGACTGCAGCTCGGAACCGAGGATGTTCACGAGCAGTTCGGTGTCGCTGCTGGTGTTGAGGTGCCGGCGGTCCTTGTGGAAGAGCTCGCCGGTCAGCTCGCGCGTGTTCGTGAGGTTGCCGTTGTGCACGAGCACGATGCCGTAGGGCGCGTTGACGTAGAAGGGCTGCGCCTCTTCTTCGTTCGACGCGGTGCCCTTGGTGGCGTATCGGACGTGGCCGAGGCCGATGTCGCCGAGCAGCGCGCGCATGTCGCGCGTGCGGAACGCCTCGCGCACCTGGCCGCGGGCCTTGTAGATGTGGAAGACGCCGCTGGACTCGGCCGTGGCCATGCCCGTCGAATCCTGACCCCGGTGCTGCAGGAGCAGAAGCGCGTCGTAGATCTCTTGATTGACCGGGCCCTGCCCGGCCATGCCGACGATGCCGCACATGGGGTGTTAGCTCGCTCCGTTCGCCGGCGCACCGGCATCCGCGTAGGTTCCGACCAGGCGCACGGCGCCTCCGTCGACGCCCTTCGCGCCCTGTTCGAATTCTCCGTCGGGGCGCGCGTCGTCGCGGACGACGCCGACCTGCCACGTGGCGATGCCGTCGGCCTGGAGCGCCGAGATCGTGGCATCCGCAGCCTCCGGCGCGACGACCGCGAGGAAGCCGATGCCGAGGTTCCACGTGCCCTCGGTCGCGGTCAGCTCGAGCCCGCCCATGTCGGCCAGCACGCGGAACACCGGCGACGGGCTCCACGTCGAGCGGTCGACGTCGACCCACGTGTTCTGCGGCAGCACGCGCGCGAGGTTGGCGGCGATGCCGCCGCCGGTCACGTGGCTGAGGGAGTGGATGCCGGAACCCGTGGCCGCGTCGTCGAGCAGTCGCAGGAGCGGCGAGGTGTACAGGCGCGTGGGCTCGAGGAGCGCCTCGCCCCACGTGCCGCCGAGCTCGGCCGACGCCGCGCCGTACGCGATGCCCGCGCCGGTGATGATGTGGCGGACGAGCGAGTAGCCGTTGGAGTGCAGACCGCTCGAGGCGAGGGCCAGCACGACGTCGCCGCTGCGCACGCGGTCGGCGCCGAGGATGCGGTCGGCCTCGACGACGCCGGTCGCGGCCCCCGCCACGTCGTAGTCGTCGATGCCGAGCAGGCCCGGGTGCTCCGCGGTCTCGCCGCCGACGAGCGCGGTGCCCGTCATGGCGCAGCCGCGCGCGATACCCGCGACGATGTCGGCGATGCGCTGCGGCACGACCTTGCCGCACGCGATGTAGTCGGTCATGAAGAGCGGGCGGGCACCGACCACGACGATGTCGTCGACGACCATGCCGACGAGGTCTTCGCCGATCGTGTCGTGCTTGTCGATGGCCTGCGCGATCGCGACCTTCGTGCCGACGCCGTCGGTGCTGGTCGCGAGCAGGGGACGCGCGTAATCGCGCAGCGCGGAAGCGTCGAAGAGACCGGCGAATCCGCCGACCCCACCGAGCACCTCGGGCCCGTGCGTACGGCGCACGGCCGACTTCATCAGTTCGACGGCGAGGTCTCCGGCGGCGGTATCGACGCCTGCGGCGGAGTATGGGTTTTCGTGGGGAGCGGAAGCCACCGGAACAGACTACCCGGGGTGGACACGCGCGGGTGTCCAGTGCGGCGCGGCGGGGGGTGTGGGGCGGGTGGGTGGGGGCTGTGGCGTGGGGTCTCGTGACGAGCGGAGGCGGGGGCGAAGGGAGGAGCCCCGGGCGCACTACGCCCTCCCCTCGCCCCTGACCCTCCTCCCATCACCGCCGCAGGCTACCCGCTCGTGCCGCGCGGCGCGCAGCGCTCGGCGCACAGCGCTCGGCGGTGACCGAAGGAGGACCAGGGGCGGAAGGAGGAGCCCCGAGCGCACTGCCCCCTCCCCTCGCCCCTGACCCTCCGCTCGTCATCACCGCCTGCCTACCTGCTGGCGCCGCGCGCGCCTGCTCGATCGCGCCGCGCGGGACGCACAGCGCTCGGCGGTGACCAAAGGAGGACTAGGGACGAAAGGAGGGAGCCCGAGCGCACTACGCCCTCCCCTCGCCCCTGACCCTCCGCTCGTCACCACCGCGGCCTACCCGCTCGTGCCGCGCGTGGCGCGCACTGCGCCGGCGCACGGACGCGACGACCTCGTCACCGCCCTCTTCTGAGGTGAAGCCCCTGCGCGACGGCCCGCGAGACGAGGTACTGCACGCTCGGCCAGTCGTCGATGATCTGGCGGTACCCGACGCGGATGACGTGGAACCCGTTGAGCGTCAGCACCGCGTCGTGGCGGATGTCCTCCGCGCGTTGCGCCCCGACGTGATGCGCACCGTCGATCTGCAGGACGAGCCGTTCTTCGATCAGCAGGTCGACCCGGTGGCCGTGCAGGTGGGCCTGCGCCAGGAGCCGGACCTTCATCCACCGCAGGCGGGCGATCACGATCGTCTCGAGGCCCGAGTCAGCGAACGGCTGCACCTCGTCGAGGATCGATCGCGCTCGGCCGGGAAGGGCGAGGCGCGACATCGCTTCGGCGGACACGAGCTGCTTGTTCAGCGCCGACTCCCAGACGACGAGCGCCTCCTCGTGCGGCACGCACGTCGCGACGAAGACGAGTGCGTTCTCGAGGGCGTCCACCAGCGCATCCGGATGCCGGGGCACCACGGGATGCGCCCGGTGCACGCGCGTGCCCTCGAGGACATCCACTCGACCGGCGTGCGGCGAGGCCGCGACGTGCGCTCCGCGCGGCTTGGCCACCCAGAGCCCGAGGTGCTCGGCGGCGCTGAGACACGAGACGACGACGCCCGCACGCGCGGCCGCGCGCAGGGTGGGATCCGCGTCGGGAAGAGCGAGCCATGACCGGCGGATGCGCAGAAGCCGCCCCTCCCCCACGGCGTCGGCGACGACGCGCCAGGACAGCCCTTCTGCCTTCAATCGTGCGCTGCGAGCCACGCCGCCCTGGTCGCGGACGAACTCGACCGGATCACGAGAGAGGGATGCCATGGGCACAGCGTTGTCGATCACCGCCGCGCCGGCGGCGCATTCGTGCCCGATTGGGGAGAGCCTCGAGACAACGGGCGGTGTGCAGAAGGGGTGAACGAGCCCGGGAGTGCGCCGCACCGGTGGTGAGCGGAGGGCGAGGGACGGGCGGAGGACGACAGCGCCGAATCCGCCCTCCGCTCGCCCCTCGCCCTCCCCTCGCCCCGCCCCGAGCACCTCACCCGCGGCGGGCGCCCTCGGCTCGCCCCACCGCCGGGCGACCGCGCGCACGGGCCCCGCCCCCGATCCTCGGGTGCGCCGCGCGCAAGGCCCGTCCACCCCCGATCTCGCGTCCTACAATGACGCCATGACGGGCGGCCAGCCGCAGTGGACGATCCGCGAGGACGCGGCGCAACCGGTTCTCGTCGCGCTCTTCCTGCGCCAGGTTCTCGGCATCCGGTCCCCCGAGGAACTGCCCGCTCTGCGGCGCGTTCCGCCGTCGACGGTCGGGGAACGCACGGATGCCGCGCAGTCCCAGCTCGAGCGGGAGTGGCGCGAGTACTGGGCGATGACGGTCGAGCCGCAGGCGCACCCCTCCCCCGTGCCGCTCGAACTGGTCGACGGGTTCGAGACGCTCGTCGCGCTTCCCGTGGAGGGTGCCGATGCCCTGCGGCAGGAGATCGTCGCCCATGCCGACGACGCCGTCGACTACGCCCGTCATGCCCACGACCGGTACTCCCGCGAGGCGGCGGCGCGTCCGGGGGTGTCGTACCGGGCCTATGCCAGCGCGATCGCCGCGCACGAACGCGTCGTCGGACGCCGCGCGCACTCGTTCGAACTGAACGTGCAGGTGCTCCCGCTGACTCAGCGCGGGGTGTGGTGGATCGGCTCGCTCACCGTGGCGGTGACCGACGGGCTGCGGGGGGACGTCGCGGCATTCGACACCGCGATCCACCCGATCATCGCGGAACTGGCCTGATCAGGCCCCGTGCCGCTCGTGGTCGACGATGACCTGACGCGTACGGCTGCCCACGGTGCGCTCGAAGATCAACGCGACGACGGCCCCGACGGTGCACCCGACGACGATGCAGATGAGCGCCGTGAAGCCGAACACCTGAAGCTCCGAGTACACCACCTGCGTGTACGGGCTCATGCCGCTGCCCTGGATGGCGAAGGTCAAAATGAGCGCGACCAGGATGCCGATGAAGGCCCCCGCCGCGAGGAAGACACCGTACTTGGGTGCGCGGCGCACGCTGACCGTCTCGATGTCATCGCGCACGGGAGACGGTCGTTCGGGGGCGGGCTGCTCGGCCATGCCCCTATTCTCCCACCGCGGCGCGTCGGACGGGTCGCGCATGCCTCGCCGACGTGACACCGCATGGCGCACGGCCTGCGGTGCACGAGTAGGTCGACCGCGCCCCGCGTCAGCGCGCGAGCGCGCGCGGGGGCGCCGTCGAGCCGCGCACGATGAGCTGCGACGGCAGCACGGTCTCGCCGATCGACGCCGCGCCCACCATCGCCTGCAGCAGCAGGTCGACCGCGAGGGCGCCGGAGCGCGCGATGGGCATGCGCACCGTCGTGAGGCTGGGCGTGACCGCACCGGCGAGGTCGATGTCGTCGATGCCGACGATACTGACGTCGTCGGGGCACACACGGCCGAGCTCGGCCATGCCCGCCTCGAGGCCCAGGGCGACCAGGTCGTTGTAGGCGATCACGGCGGTGGCGCCGCTGGCCGCGGCGGCGGCAGCGCCCGCGCGTCCGCCCTGGATGGAGGCTGCGTGGTGGCTCAATCTCGACAGGCGGATGCCGAAGCGTTCGCAGGCGCGAGCCACGGCGCCGGCCCGCTGTTCGTCGGCCCATGAGCCGTGCGGCCCCGACGCGTACGCGACATGGTCGTGGCCGAGGGCCGACAGGTGCTCCACCGCCTGCGTCGGTCCTCGCTCGGCATCCATCACCACGCACGGGGCACCGGCCAGGACGCGGTTGATGACGACGTGCGGAGTGTCGCCGACCAGCGAGAGGACCTCGGCCTCGGGCAGTCGCGGCGAGCACAGCAGCAGACCGTCCGTACGGCCCGCGAGCTCGATCGATTCCCGTTCGCGGCGCAGGTCTTCGTCGGCATCGAACAGCACGATGCGGTGACGACCGTGCCACGCCTGGCCCTGGATGGCTTTGAGCAGGGTGGCGTACACGGGGTTGGCCGCGTCGGGGACGACCACCGCGATCGTGCGGGTGCCCGTGGCCACCTGGGGGGTGGCGTAGCCCAGCTCGACCGCGGCGCGCCGGACACGGTCCAGCGTGGCGGGGGCGAGGCGGTCGGGTTCGCCGAAGGCGCGCGACGCGGTGGCGATCGACACGCCCGCGTGCCGTGCCACCTCCGTGAGGTTCGCCGCCATGTCCACCCCCTTACCTCTGTCGTTCCATCATCGGGCATGCGGTCGTGAAAAAGGTTGACAAGTTTGTACAAACACAGCACACTGCTTTCATGCCGATCATCGACGATCCCCTCATGGCGAGCCTTCCCGCGTCGCCGGGAGCCCGCGCGTGACCGCCCGACTGCGCCGCGACGCGCCGACCTCGACGGCCTCCCTGCCCGACGCCCCCGCCACCGCCGGGATCGTCCACCTGGGCCTCGGCAGCTTCCACCGCGCCCACCAGGCCGTGTACACCGCCGCAGCAATGCGCGCGGCAGGCGGCGACTGGGGCATCGTCGGCGTCGCCTCGCGCTCGCGCCGCGTCGTCGACGCCCTGCACGCTCAAGACCACCTGTACACCGTCGCGACGATCTCGCCCACCGGCACCACGCTCGAGATCCCGGGGGCGCACACCGATTCGTACGTCGCCGCCGACGACCCGGCACGCGTCGTCGCCGACCTCGCCGACCCCCGCATCCGCATCGCCACCCTCACGGTGACCGAGAACGGGTACAGCTACTCGCCCTCGACGCAGCGCCTCGACGTCGACGACCCGATCGTCGCGGCCGACCTGCGCGGCGGCGACCCCCGATCGAGCATCGGGCAGCTCGCCCGCGGCCTTCAACGTCGCGCCGCGGCCGGAGGAGAGCCGATGTCGATCCTCAGCTGCGACAACCTGCTCTCGAACGGCTCCCACACCGAGAAGCTCGTCCGCGCCTTCCTGCAGGAGCTGCCGGATGCCGAAAGCGCCGACGCACTGACCTACCTCGACCGCGCGGTGACCTTCCCCTCGAGCATGGTCGACCGGATCGTCCCCGCCACCACCCCGGAGTTCGCCGATCGCGTGGCCGGCCTGCTGGGCGTCCGCGACGACGTACCCGTCCCCGCCGAGCCGTTCACGATGTGGGCGATCGAAGACCGCTTCGCCGGCGGCCGACCCGCGTGGGAGGCCGGTGGCGCCGTCTTCACCGACGAGGTCGGCGCCTACGAGCAGCTCAAGGTGCGCCTGCTCAACGGCACGCACTCCCTCATCGCCTACCTCGGCGCGCTGCGCGGCGTGCCCACGATCCCGGATGCCATCGCCCTCCCCGACGTCGAGGCCGCCGCCGCGGCCGTCCTGCGGCACGAGTACGAGCCGTCCGTGACCGCGCCCCGGGGCGTCGACATCGAGCAGTACGAGCGCGAGCTCTTCTCCCGCTGGGGCAACAGCGCGCTGGGGCACCGCACGAGCCAGGTCGGTTCGGACGGATCGGTCAAGCTCGGCCAGCGCATCCCCGGCCCGGTGCGGCACGCGCTCGATGGTGGCGGGTTCCCGCACCTGATCGCGCTCACCGTCGCGGCCTACCTGGCCTGCATCGCCCCGCCCGCCGGCTTCGATCCCGGTCCGCACGCGGCGGCCATGACCGACCCGGCGCGCGCGCGCCTCACCGCCGTCGCCACCCGCGGTGGCCGCGACCTCGCCGCCCGCGCGATCGTCGAGCTCCAGCTGTTCGGCGAAGACCTCGCGCACCGCACCGCCTTCATCGACCGCGTCGGCGACCTTCTCGACACGATCGTCGAGCGGGGCGTCGACAGTGCGATCACCGACGCCCTCGCGGCATCCGACGCCCTGGCACCGACCACCCCCTGACCACCCGGCGCTCTGCGGAGCGCATCGACACGAAGGAGACGCGATGAAGCTTCTCGCAATCCACGGCGCAGAAGACATCCGCTGGGAAGACCGACCGTCACCGGAACCCGGTGCGGGGCAAGTGCGCCTGCGCGTGCGGTACGTGGGCATCTGCGGATCGGACCTGCACTACTACTTCCACGGCAAGAACGGTGAGTACGCCGTCCGTGAGCCCCTGACACCCGGTCACGAGCTGTCGGCCGAGGTCGACCTCGACCCCTCCGGGCGCCTCGCCCCGGGCACGCCGGTCACGGTGCACCCCGCGCGATTCGGACCGTCCGTCGAGGGCTTGGAGGACCGCCCCCACCTGCGTGCCGGGGGCGACTACCTCGGCAGCGCCGCGGGCTTCCCCCACCGCCAGGGTGGGGCGGCCGAGCTGATCGTCGTCGAGGACCACATGGTGCGCGTGCTGCCCGAGGGCCTGACCCTGGAGCGGGCGGCCCTGGCGGAACCCCTCGCCGTCGCGATCCACGCCGTGAGCGTGGCCGGCGACCTCGCCGGTCGACGCGCCCTGGTCATCGGCTCCGGCCCCATCGGCCTGCTCGTCGTCGCCGCCGCCGTGAACGCGGGCGCCGCGGTCGTGGGCGCCAGCGACGTGCGACCCGAGCCCCTCGAGCGAGCCCGCGCCCTCGGCGCCGAAGAGACGTTCCTCGTCGGCACCGACGCGATCGCGCCCGAGTCGTTCGACGTCGTCTTCGAGTGCTCCGGCGTGGGCGTCGCCCTGACCCAGGCGATCCGCGCGGCCCGCCGGGCGGGCACCGTCGTGCAGGTCGGCATGCTCCCCGACGCCGAGATCGGGGTGAACCTCGCGCCGATGCTCGCCAAGGAGCTCACCCTGCGCGGCGCGTTCCGCTTCTCGACCGAGATCGACGACGCCATCGACCTCCTCGCATCCACCGATGCCCTCGACGCCGTCGTCTCGCACGTCATCCCCGCCACCGACGCGGTCGCCGCGTTCGCCACGGCGCGCGACTCCTCGGCATCCGCCAAGGTCTTGCTCTCCCTCTGACACCCGACCCGTCATCACTACAAAGGAGTAATCCGATGAGCAACTCTTCCGCCCCCGGCGTCGATGCCTCGACGTCACCGCCCGTCGTCAAGAGGTCGACCGGCGATCTCGCCCGCGCCGCCGTCTCGGGGTGGCTCGGCACCGCGCTGGAGTTCATGGACTTCCAGCTGTACTCGCTGGCCGCGGCCCTCGTCTTCAGCCAGATCTTCTTCGCCGGAGGGGATGCCGCCATGGCGGTCGTGCTCGCCATGGCGACCTACGGCGTGGGCTACGTGGCCCGCCCGGTCGGCGCGTTCTTCTTCGCCCGCATCGGCGACAAGATCGGCCGCAAGCAGGTGCTGTTCTACACGATCCTGCTCATGGGTGCGGCGACCACCCTCATCGGCGTCCTGCCGACGTACGAGCAGGTCGGCATCCTGGCCCCGATCCTGCTGGTGATCCTGCGCCTCGCCCAGGGCTTCGGCGCGGGAGCGGAGATCTCGGGTGCGGGCGTCATGCTCGCGGAGTACGCCCCCGACAACCGCCGCGGCGTCGTCGCCTCGCTCGTCGCCCTCGGCACCAACTGCGGCACCCTGTTCGCCTCCGGCATCTGGGCGATCCTGCTCGCCGTGATGATGGAGAGCGACGTCATCGCGTGGGGCTGGCGCATCCCCTTCATCGGCAGCGCCATCATCATGCTCTTCGCCCTGTGGGTGCGCTTCAACCTCAAGGAGAGCCCGGTCTTCGAGGAGCGCACCGACGTCGTCGACGGCAAGGCGCTCTCGCGCGCCGAGCTGCAGAAGGTCGCCACCGAGACCAACGACGTCCGCACGCTCGAGTCGCTGCAGAAGAAGCCGATCAAGGCCGTCCTCGTGTCGTTCTTCCTGCGGTTCGGTCAGGCCGGCAACTCCGGCATCGTGCAGACCTACCTCATCTCGTTCATCACCATCACCCTCGCCATCTCGAAAGAGGTCGGCCCCGAGATCGTGATCGTGTCGTCGCTGATCGGCTTCATCACGATCCCGCTCGTCGGGTGGCTCGGCGACAAGGTGGGTCGCCGCCGGATGTACATCGTCATGTCGGCGCTGTCGCTCGTGCTGATCGTCCCGACCCTGCTGCTGATCAACTCCCGCGAGGTGGGCTGGATCTTCGTCGGCTACGCGCTGATCCACAACATCTCGGTGCTGGGTCTGGCATCCATGGAGAACATCTCGATCCCCGAGATCTTCGGCGCCCGCAACCGTTACACCCTCACCGCCGTCGTCCGCGAGATCGCGGCCATCATCGCGACGGGCATCGGCCCGGTCGTCGCCGCCGCCTGGGTGGCCGCCGTGACGGGCAGCATCATCCCGATCATGGTGCTGATGGGCATCTTCACCGCCTCGGCTCTGGTGGCCGCGCTCGTGGCACCCGAGTGGACCGGTCGCGACCTGCGGGATCCCCGCCCCGCGATGTGATCCCGCGCGGGCCCGCCCTCGTCGCGGGCCCGCTCCCGGGCGGGCTCGTGACGGCGAGCCCGCCCGTTCGCCGCCCCCCTCCCCTCTCGACCAGAAAGACCCCGCATGAGCATCGCCACCGTCGACGTCATCGTCACGAGCCCCGGCCGCAACTTCGTCACCCTCAAGGTCACCACGTCCGACGGTGTCGTCGGATGGGGGGATGCCACCCTCAACGGCCGCGAGCTGTCGGTGGCGTCGTACCTCTCGGACCACCTCGCGTCGATGCTCATCGGCCGCGACGAGGACCGCATCGAGGACACCTGGCAGTACCTCTACCGGGGTGCCTACTGGCGCCGCGGCCCCGTCACGATGGCCGCGATCGCCGCGGTCGACATGGCGCTGTGGGACATCAAGGCCAAGAAGGCCGGGATGCCGCTGTACCAGCTGCTCGGAGGGGCGAGCCGCGACGGCGTGCGCGTCTACGCGCACGCATCGGGCACCGACTTCGCGGCCCTCTCGAACGCCATCACCGGCTACCGCGAGCTCGGCTTCACGGCCGTGCGCGTGCAGACCGGCGTTCCCGGACTCGGCCAGATCTACGGCGTCTCGGCCGCCGGCCCCGGTGTGCGCTACGACTACGAGCCGGCGAAGCGCTCCGGCGACCGTCCGGCCGAGGAGACCTGGGACACCCGTCAGTACCTGAACCACATGCCCGGGGTCTTCTCGCAGATCCGCGAGGAGTTCGGCACCGACCTGCGGATCCTGCACGACGGCCACCACCGCATGTCGCCGATCGAGGCCGCGCGTTTCGCGAAGGACATCGAGCCCTACGACCTCTTCTGGCTCGAGGACGCCACCCCCGGCGAGGACCAGACGGCGCTGCGCCTCATCCGCCAGCACTCCACCACCCCGCTCGCGATCGGCGAGGTGTTCAACACCGTCTACGACTACCAGACGCTTATCACCGAGCGCCTGATCGACTACGTCCGCTCGGCCGTCACCCACACCGGCGGCATCACCGCGATGAAGAAGCTGCTCGACTTCGCCGCGATCTACGGCATCCGCTCCGGCATCCACGGTCCCACCGACATCTCGCCCGTCGGCATGGCGGCGGCGCTGCACCTGGATCTCGCGATCCACAACTTCGGCATCCAGGAGTACATGCCGCACAACGAGCAGACGCTCGAGGTGTTCCAGACCTCCTTCACCTTCGACCGGGGCTTCTTGCACCCGGGAGACCAGCCGGGTCTCGGCGTGGAGCTCGACGAGGAGGCCGCCGGTGCGTTCGAGTACACGAAGGCCTACCTGCCCGTGAACCGCCTGCTGGATGGGACCGTCCATGACTGGTGAGCTGCCCACCCGCACGGTCTCGTCGAAGCTCGTCGTGGTCGCCCGCGCGTCCGCGGCCTCGGACTACGCGCCGGTGCTCGCAGCCCTCGCCGAGGCGGGCGTGCAGAGCGTCGAGCTGACCCTCACGACGCCGGGCACGTTCGACGCCTTCGCCGAGCTGCGCGGGTCGTTCGACGGCGACCTCGGCATCGGCACGGTCACGAACCTCGACCAGCTCGAGCGCGCGATCGCCGTCGGCGCCGACTACGTCGTCACCCCGATCACCTCGACCGGGCTGGTCGAGCACGCGGTCGCCGCCGGCATGCCGATCGTCCCGGGAGGGCTCACTCCCACCGAACTGTTCGCCTCGTGGTCGGCGGGCGCCTCGGCGGTCAAGGTGTTCCCGGCCGGCCAGGTCGGCCCCGGCTACCTGAAGGATCTGCGCGGACCGTTCCCCGACATCGCCGTCGTCCCCTCGGGAGGGGTGGATGCCGACAGCGCAGCCGCGTGGCTCGCGGCGGGCGCGGTGGCGGTCAGCGTGGGCGGGCCGTTGCTCGGCGACGCGTTCCGCGGTGGCGACCTGGGCGCGCTGCGCGCGAGGGCCGAGCGGTTCGTCGCAGTCTGCGCAGGGGTCTCGGCGTGAGCGGCGCCTCCCCGGCGGGTCGGGCCTGCGCCGCCACCTCGGCGGTCGGCCGTTCCGGAATCGCGCGCGCGGCTGCGGGGTCGGCCTGCGACGCGGGGGACGGCTCGTGACCCGCGTCGTCACCCTCGGCGAGACCATGGCGCTCGCCCGCACGACCGAGATCGGGTCGCTCCGCCATGCCGCGGGCCTCGCGCTCGGCATCGGCGGGGCCGAGAGCAACGTCGCCGTCGGGTTGCGGCGCCTCGGGGTCGACACCTCCTGGCTCGGCCGCGTGGGCGACGACCCCCTCGGAGAGCGCATCGCGCGCGAGTTGCGCGGCGAGGGCCTCGACGTGCACGCGCTCGTCGACGCCGATGCGCCCACGGGCCTCATGCTGAAGGAGCGTCCCTCCGCGGCATCCACCGCCGTCCACTACTACCGACGCGGTTCGGCCGGCTCGCGCCTCGCGCCCTCCGACATCCCCGCCGGATGGATCGAGGATGCCGACCTGCTCCACGTCACGGGCATCACCCCGCTGCTGTCGGCCACGGCGCACGACACGGTCCTCGCCGCCGTCGATCGCGCCCGCGCCGCGGGTGTGCCGGTGAGCTTCGACGTGAACTACCGCTCCGCGCTGGCCGCCCCCGACGTCGCCGGGCCGATCCTGCGCGAGATCGCCGAGCATTCGACGCTCGTGTTCGGCGGGGTCGAGGAGTTCGCTCTGCTGACCCCGGATGCAGCCGACTCCCTGCTCACGGCGGGCGTCGAGCAGGTGGTGGTCAAGCGCGGTCCCGCGGGAGCGGCGGTGTTCACCTCCGCGGGCGTCACCGAGGCGCTCGGCTTCGTCATCGACCCCCTCGACACCGTCGGCGCCGGAGACGCGTTCGTCGCCGGCTACCTCAGCGCCCACCTCGAGGGACTCGACGTCGCCGACACGCTCGTGCGCGCCAACGCCTGCGGCGCCATGGCGTGCCTCGTGCCCGGCGACTGGGAGGCGGCCCCGACCCGCCGCGACCTGGTGCGGTTCCTCGCCGGCGGCGGCGACCCGGTCCGGCGCTGACGAGGCGCCCCGTGAGGACGCATCCGTTCGTCGAGACCGCACGTGTTCGTCCGCAATACCGTGCGGCCTCGGCGAACGAATGCGGTCTCGGCGCCAACCGGTGGCGTCCCGGCGCGAGCCGGGGGGGGGGGGGGGGGGGGGGGCGGCGGGCGGGCGGGCGGGCGGGCGGGCGGGCGGGCCTACGGCCGCAGCGGCAGCAGCGCGCTGATGTCGGCGCGCACGCCCGAGGCGACGATGCGGCCGGCGGTCACGGCATCCGCCCAGTGCTCCCGACCGGTGGCGACGGCGATCCAGGTGGCGGCGTCGGTCTCGACGACGTTGGGCGGGGTGCCGCGCGTGTGGCGGGGGCCCTCGATCACCTGCACCGCACCGAAGGGCGGTACGCGCATCTCGACGGAGTTGCCGGGAGCCTTCTCGACCAGGAGCTGCAGCAGGTAGCGCACGGCGGTGGCCGTCGCCGTGCGCGGGGCGTCACCCGCGGCCACGGCCGCGAGCGCCGCGCGGCCGTCACCGGTCTCGATTCGGCGGGGAGGCATGCCTCCACGGTACCCGCGCCGCCACCCCCGGGTGGCCCGGGTCGCCCATCCCCGGGTCCCCCCCCAGTTGAGTGTCCAGGACACGCCGCATCACCTCGAGCGAATGCGGCATGTCGTGGACGCTCAACGGCGAAACGCCCCGCTCGGTAGGCTGGCCGAGTGAGAATCCTGGTCCTCGGTTCGGGCGCGCGCGAGCACGCCATCATCCTCGCGCTGCGTTCCGAAGAGGCCTCGCACGCCATCTTCGCCGCGCCCGGCAACGCCGGCATTGCCCGCGAGGCCCACCTCGTCGACCTCGACCCGCTCGACCCGGCCGCCGTGCTGGTGTTCGCCAAAGCCGAGGCCATCGATCTCGTCGTCGTGGGACCCGAGGCACCGCTGGTCGCCGGTGTCGCCGATCCGCTGCGCGCGCACGGCATCCCCGTGTTCGGTCCGGGCAAGGCCGCGGCCCAGCTCGAGGGGTCGAAGACGTACGCGAAGCGGATCATGGATGCCGCGGGCGTGCCCACCGGACGCTCGGCGCGCGCGCACGACCTCGCCACCGTCGAGACCGCCCTCGACGAGTACGGCGCCCCGTACGTGGTGAAGGCCGACGGACTGGCCGCGGGCAAGGGCGTCATCGTCACCTCCGACCGCGAGGCCGCCCTCGCCCACGCCGAGACCTACCTGGCCACCGGTGCGGTGCTGATCGAGGAGTTCCTTTCCGGCCCCGAGGTGTCGCTGTTCTTCCTCAGCGACGGCGATCGCGTCGCGCCCCTCAGCCCCGCCCAGGACTTCAAGCGCCTGCGCGACGGCGACGAGGGTCCGAACACCGGCGGCATGGGGGCGTACTCCCCCCTCCCCTGGCTGTCTGAGCGCTTCGGCGGCGAGACCGAGTTCGTCGACCACGTGACGCGCGCGATCGCGGAGCCCGTGATCCGGCAGATGGATGCCGAGGGCACCCCTTTCATCGGCCTGCTCTACGCCGGTCTCATCCTCACGGAGCAGGGCGTGAAGGTCATCGAGTTCAATGCCCGCTTCGGCGATCCCGAAACGCAGGTCGTGCTTCCGCGCCTGGTCGACCCCCTGTCGCGACTGCTGCTGGCCGCAGCCTCGGGCACGCTCGACAACGAGCCCCGCCCGGCCTTCGCCGACGCGACCGCCGTCACCGTGGTGCTCGCGAGCGAGGGCTACCCCGAGGCGCCGCTGACCGGTCGCGTGCTGACCGGGATCGACGAAGCCGAAGAGGTCGACGGCGTGCACGTGGCCCACGCGGCGACGGCGCTCCGCGACGGCGAGCTCGTCGCCACCGGCGGACGCGTGCTCAGCGTCGTCGCCACCGGCTCCACGTTCGGCGAGGCGCGCACCGCGGCCTACGCCGGGCTCGAGCGCATCGGCCTCGAGGGCGGGCAGTACCGCACCGACATCGCCGCGCGCGTCGTCGAGGCCTGACGCCGGGGGTCTCGGCGCTCCCGCCCGGAGCGAGATCAGCGGCGGCGCGCCGCGAGCATCTTCTCGACGTCGTCGACGAGCCCGGGGGCGCCGGGCGCGACCGCGATCGCGTCGCCGATACGGCGGGCGCGGGCCGCGTACCCGTCGTCGGCGAGGATGCGCTGGACGGCCGTGCGGACGGCATCCGGAGTCGGACGCCCCGTGCGCAGGTTGATGCCCACCCGGGCGTGCTGCACGCGCGCCGAGGTCTCGACCTTGTCTTCCGAGTCGCCGGCGATCACGATCGGCACGCCGTAGCGCATCGCGTGGTGAAGGCCCCCGTAGCCGCCGTTGGTCACCAGCACACTCGTGCGGGCGAGCAGGTCGTCGTAGGGCAGGTAGCTCGCGGCGAAGGCGTTGTCGGGGAGAGCGGGCAGGGTCTCGAGGTCGCGCCCGCCCGTGGTCACGGCCACCTGCACGGGTAGGTCGGCCAGCGCCGCGAGCGTCGGCTCGATCACCTCGGTGTAGTCGGTGTTCGCGACCGTTCCCTGCGTGACGTGCACGAGCGGCCGGGTCGGGTCGAGGTCGTCGAACCACTCCGGTGCCGCAACGGGATGGGCGGCAGCGGATGCCATGGGGCCGTAGAACCGGAGCGCCTCCGGGGCGTCGCGTCGGGCGTACTCGAACTCCTGCACCGTGAACTGCGCGAGCAGGTCGCTGCGCGAGAGGACGTCCATGAAGAACGCGCCGTTCAGGGGCGGCGCGCCGACGCCCGCGAGGAAGAGATCGAGCGAGCGGTGCACGGGACGCAGCACCGTCTTGGCCGTCACCCCGAGCACGCCGTTGCGCAGGCGGTTCAGCGTGGGGTGCCGGAGCGGCGTGATGCCGAGTCCGTACGGGGCCGTGTCGCGGCTCGAGAAACCCGCGGGCCCGATGCCGCACATCACCGTGAGGGGGCGTTGAGAGCGCGTTCGTGCGAACAAGGTCTGCACTCCGAGGAAGGTCATGTCGTGCAGCACCACGTCGGCGGGTTCGTCGTTCAGGATCTGGTCGAGGGCGGCCGCCGCCGGAGCGGCGGGGTCGACGAACGCGCGCTCGACCCCGCGGTTGATGGTGGCGAGTCCGCGGTCGCGTTCGTCGGCGCCGATCCCGTCGAGCGTGTCCGCCTCGGCGGGAAGGGGGAGGAACAGGATGCCGGCCTGCTCCACCATCCGCTGGTACCGCGACCCGGTGAGCAGGCGCACGCGCCACCCGCGCCGCTGCAGTTCCTGCGCGACGACGAGGAGCGGGCCCACGTGGCCTGTGGCGGGCATGCTGCACAGCAGGGCGGAGGGTGTCATGTCTGCGTCTTTCGAGGATGACCCTGTCCGCCGAGGGGC
This sequence comes from Microbacterium sp. CFBP 13617, assembly GCF_014839445.1. Taxonomy (NCBI): domain Bacteria; kingdom Bacillati; phylum Actinomycetota; class Actinomycetes; order Micrococcales; family Microbacteriaceae; genus Microbacterium; species Microbacterium sp. CFBP 13617. Next base: position 104,696 of record NZ_JACYNW010000001.1, read on the forward strand.
GGGGGTCTAGGCGAGGTTGTCGGAGAGGTGGACGAGCTGCGCGGTCAGCCAGGTGCGGTAGGCGGCGACGTCCCACCCGCGGGCCACGGTGAGGTGCGTCCACGGGTCGGGACCGGTGATGAGCCCCAGGACGTCGGCGGCGTCATCGAGCTGGTCGACGCGGATGCGGTCGCGCTGCTCGAACCAGCGCGCGGCGATCGTCATGTCGCGGTGGCGCCGCATCTCGAGGTCGAGGTAGGCGGCGCGCGCCTCGGGATCACTGTCGGCGGCGGCCACCATCGCGCGCACGATCGCCGCCGAGCGCTGATTGGCGTCGATGAGGAAGTCCACGTACCGGGCGATCGCGGTATCGGTGTCGGGCTCGCCCATGATGGCGACGAGCTCGGGGCGCTCGGCGAGCGAGTGCCTCCCCTCGTCTCCCGCGAACGTGCGCTCGAACGCCGCGATGAGCAGACCGTGCTTGGGTCCGTTCAGGTGCACCGTGGGAACCGACACCCCCGCCTCGGCCGCAATCGCCGTGATCGAGGTGGCGACGTACCCGTCGCGCACGAACAGCCGGGCCGCCGCCTCGACGATCGTCGCGCGGGTCTCGGCGGCGTCGGCCTGCCGTCGGGGAGAGTGGTAGCTACGGGGCACGGGAGAACGCTACTTCGCCGCCGCGACCGTCGACCGGAGGATCACGAGCCCCGCGACGATCTGCGCGCCGGTGGAGACGAAGTACATCGCGTTCGACAGCGCCTCGATGGTGCCCACGGTGAGCACGGCGCCGAGCGCGAAGCCGACGAGAGCCAGCACCAGGACGGCCCAGCGTGCCGCGCCCGTCAGAACCCCGGCGCGGACGATGACGATGCCGCCGACCAGCAGGGCGACGCCCTGCACGGCGCTCATGGCTCCCAGGAACGCCATCGCCCCGTCGGTGAACACGGCGGACGGCAGCAGGTAGGCCGTGACGAGGTACATGCTCTGGTTCGCGAGGAACAGCGCCCCGAACCCGAGAAGCGCGACCTTGCCCACGAGAGACGAGCCGACGGCGCCCTCTCCGTCGCCCCGGCCCAGCGCGAGCGGGACCATCGCCGCGACATGGGCGAGCGTGCTCGCGAGGAAGAACACCCAGAAGGCGGTCGCCGGCCCGGATTCGGTGGCGACGTCGGCGGTGAGCTCGACGGCGGTCGCCGCGGTGAGCAGCACCCCGCCGACGACGATCAGGAGGCCGGCGGTTCGGGCCCACCGCGGGCGGGTGCCGGTCGTCGCGGCGTCGCTCTCGACGGCGGTGCGGGTGGCGGAGTGCGGGGCAGAGGTGGTCATGGATGCTCCTGCGAGTGACCGGGATCGGACGGCGGCTCTTTTTGACTATAGCGGCGTATAACTGAATATGGAACCGCTCTTCTCGGCTCCCCATGCCCAGCGGAGGACCCGTGGCGAGCGGAGGACCGCCGGCCCGGCATCCGTCCTCCCTCCGCCCCAGCTCCTCCCCTCGTCACCGCCGCGACCCGCCGCCGCAGCGCTCGAGCACCCGCCGGCGCCGCACGGAACCGTGCCCAGCGGAGGACGCGTGGCAAGCGGAGGACCGCCGGCCCGGCATCCGCCTCCCTCCGCCCCAGCTCCTCCCCTCATCACCGCCGCGACCCGTCCGATGCGAGCGCCTGACCCCTGAGCGCAAACGACGAACGCCGCCGCCCCACGGGGGACGACGGCGTTCGCGCGTCGGACGCTACTCGCGCGCGGCGACGGGGGCAGCCTGCGTGGCCGGCTCGGCCTCGCGCGGAGCGCCGTGCGGGCGGATCATCGACGGGCGACGCATGAACAGCACGGCGACCAAGCCGACCGCGATCACGATGATCGGCAGCAGCAGCGATTGCCCCATCGCCGCCGAGAAGCCATCGACCACCTGCGGCGGAAGCGTGCCGCCACCGAAGCTCGCCCCGGCATCCGCGGCCCCCGGCAGGTTCGCCTCGAGACGCGCCTGCATGAACGCGGCGATGGATGCCGAGCCGATCACCGAGCCGACGGTGCGCGTGGTGTTGTAGATGCCGGCGCCGGCACCCGCCTGGCGCGGCGGCAGGTTGCGCGTCGCGGTGGTGGCCAGCGGGCCCCACATGCCGGCGTTGCCGATGCCCATGAACGCCGCGGGGATGAGGAAGGCCCAGATCGGCGCGTCGTTCAGGATGAGCGCGGCGTAGAGCCCGAGCGAGCCCCCGACGAGCAGCAGACCGGGGACGAGCAGGAATCGCGGGTCGGTCCGGTCGAGCAGCTTGCCCGCGAAGGGCGCGAGCACGCCCGACAGGATCGCCAGCGGGATGAGCAGCAGCGCCGACTCGGTCGGGGTGAGACCACGGGCGAGCTGCAGGTAGAACATCTGCGGCAACGCCATGCTCGTCACGGTGAAACCGACCGCGGCGATGGCGAGGTTCGCGATCGAGAAGTTGCGCTCCCGGAACAGTTCGAGCGGCACGAGGGGTTCGCCCTTGCTGCGCGCCTGCGTCCAGATGAACACGCCCATCACGACCACACCGGCGACGACCATCGCCCAGATCCACGCCGCCCACGAGTAGTGCTCGCCCTCCTGCAGGCCGAACACGATGAGGAAGAGACCGACGGCGCTCAGCACGACGCCGAGGATGTCGAACTTGTGCGCGGTGCGCGGCAGCTGGGGCACCAGGATGACCGCGGCGATGAAGCCGATGATGCCGACGGGGATGTTGATGAAGAAGATCCACTCCCACCCGAGGCCGTCGACGAGCAGGCCACCGGCCAGCGGGCCGACGAGGGTGGCGACACCGGCGGTGGCTCCCCACAGACCCATGGCGGCGCCGCGGTTCTGCGCCGGGAAGGTACGGGTGATGACGGCCATCGTCTGGGGCGTCATGAGGGCGGCACCCAGACCCTGCACGGCGCGAGCGACGATCAGCATCTCGAGCGAGGGGGCCAGTCCGCACGCGAGCGAGGCGAGGGTGAAGATCGCGAGGCCCGTGAGATAGACGTTCTTCGGGCCGAAGCGGTCGCCGAGGCGGCCGGTGATGAGCAGCGGCACGGCGTAGGTGAGCAGGTAGGCCGAGGTGACCCACACGACGTTGTCGAGGTTGTTGGTGTCGGGGTCGAGGGCGGCCTTGATGGCGGGGTTCGCCACCGAGACGATCGTGGTGTCGACCAGGATCATGAAGAACCCGATGACCAGCGCCCAGAGGGCGGGCCAGGGGCTGCGTTCGGTGCGGGTGGATCCCGTACGGGTGGATGCCGTGGAGGCGGCGCGGGAGTCGGTCATGGGGTGGTCTCCTTTGAGACGCGGTGCTTCTTCTTGATGTGTTCGGGGATTTCGGCGATGCCCCAGGCGAGGGAGCGGTCGGCGAGACGCGCACGCAGGGAGTCCTGCCACGCGAGTTCTGCGTCGAGCAGAGCGGACTGCCGCTGCAGCTCGACGAGGAATTGTTCGGGGGTCTCAGACGTGGCGGCCTTGTCGAGACCGGCGCGATGCTCGTCGACCGAGGCGAGGAGCAGGGCGCGGCGTCGGTCGAGCAGGGCCATGACCTCGTCGCGCGGGAGGTTGTGGGCCTCCGACAGCGCGACGCGGAAGTCACTGGCCCGGTCTATCTGGGGGAGCTCGGCGCGCACCCACTGCTCGACGGCCCGGCGCCCGGCATCCCGCAGCGTGTAGGTGGTGCGCTCGGGGCGGTTGCCGTCGCGATCGACGCCGACCTCGGCGAGCAGGCCGTCGCGTTCGAGGCGGGCGACCGCGTGGTAGATCGTGCCCTTCTGCAGGGGGACGAGGCGATCGTCGCCCCGCTCCTTGAGCAAGCGCACCATCTCGTAGGGGTGCATGTCGGCCTCGCGCAGGGTGGCGAGGATCATGACCGCGATCGGGGTGAGGCGGGGCTGTTCCGGCATCCGTCCCCCTCATGGTCCGTGTCGACTAGTCCACGTGGACTATACGCCTCCGCTTGGCGTGACGCGAGCCGGGGGGGTGAACGTTGAGTGTCCAGAACACGCCGCAGTCGGGGCGCTCCATGCGGCGCGTCTTGGACACTCGACGGGCTCGCGAGCGCGGCGACTCCCGCGCGCATGCCGGGGAGCGAGGAGCGGGGAGCGCGTGCCGGGGAGCCGGCAGCGCGGAGCGCGTGCCGGGGAGCGGGGAGCGCGGAGCGCGGAGCGGGCCAGGATGCCGCGACGCGACACGCGAATGTCCACGACACCCGGGCCGCGTGGCGCGGCATCCGGGAGTCGTGGACATTCAGCGGGACAGCGCCCTACGACTCCGGCGACGCCGGGGCGCCCGAGTCGGGAGCCGACACGGTGACCGACTTGCGCGGACGCCAGCGCGCCGGCAGGCCGAAGATGCCCCGTTGGTTGGGCTCCTCGACCTCGAGGCCGTAGTGCTCGCCGATCGAGTCGCGCAAGTGCGCGCGCTCGGCCTTGTCGTACGCCTTCATCTCACGGCGGAACGCCACGACCGTGGCCCAGCAGATCGCAAGCAGCACGACGCTGAACGGCAGCGCGATGCTGATCGCCGCCGTCTGCAGCGCGGTGAGACCACCGGCCAGCAGCAGGGCGAACGCGATGAGCGAGGTCGCCAGGGTGAAGAAGATGCGCACCCACCGCTTGGGCTCCTCTTCGCCGCCCGTCGCGATCATGCCCATCACCAGCGCGCCCGAGTCGGCCGAGGTGACGAAGAAGATCCCGATGAGCACGAGGAAGCCGATGGCCAGGAACACGGTGCCGGGAATGCCCTCGAGCATCTGGAACAGCGCCGTCGAGACGTTCACCGAGCCGTCGGAACCGAGCAGCGACACGCTGCCGGTGAGCTCGCCGTAGATCGCGGTGCCACCGAGCACGGTGAACCACAGGATGCCGACGAGCGTGGGCACCAGGATCACGCCGGTGACGAACTCGCGCACCGTGCGGCCGCGCGAGATGCGCGCGATGAAGATCCCCACGAAGGGGGCCCACGAGATCCACCAGCCCCAGTAGAACGAGGTCCAGGTCCCCTGCCAGGCGACCCCGTCTTCACCCGAATAGGCGCTGGTCGTGAACGACAGCCCGACGAAGTTCTGGATGTAGTTGCCGATCGACTGCACCACGTCGCGCAGCAGGAACTCGGTGGGACCGGCGAACAGCAGGTAGAGCATGAGCGCGCCGGCGAGCACGAGGTTGATGTTCGACAGCCACTTCATGCCCTTGCCGACACCCGAGAGCACCGAGAACAGCACGAAGCCGGTGATGATGCCGACGATGATGGCCTCGCTGATCGCCGACGGCGCCACGATGCCCAGGTAGTCCAGGCCCGCACTGATCTGGATGACGCCCAGACCCAGCGATGTCGCCACACCGAAGAGCGTGCCGACCAGGGCCGCCACGTCGACGGCGTTGCCCCAGGCGCCCTGCACGAGGCGCGCCCCGAGGATCGGCTCCAGCGCCCAGCGGATGGTGCGCGGGCGCTTGCGGCGGTGGAACGCGTAGGCGAGGGCGAGGCCGATGACGACGTAGATCGACCAGGCGTGCACGCCCCAGTGCAGGAACGTCTGCGACATCGCCTGCTGGGCGAGCTGGTTCGGGGTCCCCTCCACGCCCGGGCGGGGCTGGGCGAAGTGGCTGAGCGGCTCGCTCACGCCGTAGAACACCAGGCCGATGCCCATTCCCGCCGCGAACAGCAGCGAGAACCACGACATGGTCGAGAACTCGGGCTCGTCGTCGTCCTGGCCGAGCTTGATCGTGCCGAAGCGGCTGAAGCCCATCGCGAGGGCGAAGACGACGAAGAACGCCGCGATCAGCACGTAGTACCAGTTGAAGGCCGAGACGATGGTGGTCTGGACGGCGCCGAAGGTGGCTTCGGCCGCTTGGGGGAAGAGCATGGCGAAGGCGATGAACGCCAGAGCGATGCCGGCGGCGGGCCAGAAGACCCAGCCGCGAATGGTCTTGTGGCGACTACCCAGGTGTGGGTCGATGTTCACCGCGGTGTCGGGGGCTGCCTCGGTCATTCCTCCGAGGGTAGTCAACAGCCGCGCGCGAGCCCGGGGGCGGGCACCGCGAGGCCGCATATGACACAATCCGCGCCGATGAAGAGGCCGCGCCTCCGCAATAATGAGCGTGTGACCACCGCTCCCCCGCTCGAGTTCCCCGGCTGGCGCCACATCTACTCCGGCAAGGTGCGCGATCTCTACGTTCCCGCCGGCACCGCCGATGAGGCCGCCCCGACGCACCTGCTGGTGGTCGCCAGCGACCGCGTGAGCGCCTTCGACCACGTGCTCGCACCCGGCATCCCCGACAAGGGCACGCTGCTGACCACGCTCAGCCTGTGGTGGTTCGACCAGCTCGCGGGCGCCGACGGCGGTCGCGGCATCGCGAACCACCTCGCGGCCGACCACGCCCTCGTGGGCGACGAGGCCGTCGAGCTGATCCCGGATGCCGTGCGCGGACGCGCCATGCTCGTGCGCTCCCTCGATATGCAGCCGATCGAATGCGTCGTACGCGGGTACCTCACCGGGTCGGGCTGGGCGGAGTACCGCGCCTCGGGCACCGTGTGCGGCATCCCGCTGCCCGCCGGCCTGAACGACGGCGACCGCCTGCCGGAGCCGCTGTACACCCCGGCGTTCAAAGCGCCCATGGGCGAGCACGACGAGAACATCACGTTCGAGCGGTCGGTCGAGCTCGTCGGCTCCGACACCGCCGAGGCGCTGCGCGAGCTGTCGCTCGAGATCTACCGCCGCGCCGCCGCCACCGCCGAGGCGCACGGCCTGATCCTCGCCGACACCAAGTTCGAGTTCGGATACGACGCCGACGGCGTGCTGACACTCGCCGACGAGGTTCTGACGTCGGATTCCTCCCGCTACTGGGATGCCGAAGCCTGGCGCACCGGGTCCACCGCGGCCGAGCGCATGGCGAGCTTCGACAAGCAGATCGTGCGCAACTGGCTCGCCGACAACTGGGACAAGCAGGGCGAGCCCCCCGCGCTCCCGGCCGAGATCGTCACCCGCACCCGCGACCGCTACGCCGAACTCCTGCGCCTCCTGACCGCCTGACCCCCTTCCCCCTCGCGGGATCACACGCCGTCGCCGAGACACCACGACACGGCGTGTGACCTCGCCGATGCCGTGTGATCTCGGCATCCGATCACGAACTCACGAGGAGACACATGTTCCGCTGGAAGCTGCACGGAAACGGGCGCACCGTCGCACCGGGAGCGGTCGTCGCACCCGGCGAGCGCCTCAACTGGGGCGCCACGGTCGCGATCGGCCTTCAGCACGTCATCGCGATGTTCGGCGCCACCTTCCTGGTGCCGGTGCTCACCGGGTTCCCGGTATCGACGACGCTGCTGTTCTCGGGCGTCGGCACGCTGCTGTTCCTGCTCGTCACACGCAACCGCCTCCCCAGCTACCTCGGCTCGTCGTTCGCGTTCATCGCGCCGGTGACCGCGGCCACCGCGACCGCGGGCATGGGTTCCGCCCTCGCGGGCATCGTGGCCGTCGGCATCCTGCTCGCCGCCATCGGCTTCGTCGTGCAGTTCGTCGGTCTCGGATGGGTCGACAAGGTCATGCCGCCGGTCGTGGCCGGCGCGATCGTGGCCCTCATCGGCTTCAACCTGGCGCCCGTGGCGTGGTCGAACTTCCAGCTCCAGCCACTGCCCGGCACCATCACGCTGGTCGCCGTCATCCTGTTCAGCGTGTTGTTCCGCGGCTTCCTCGGCCGCATCTCGATCTTCCTCGGCGTGATCGTCGGCTACGTCGCCACCGTGCTGATCCAGGCCGGCACGGGCGAGAAGCTCATCGACTTCGCCGCCGTCGAGGCCGCTCCGTGGGTGGGCTGGCCCGAGTTCCACCTCGCCGACTTCGCGTCGCCGCAGACGTGGTCGGTCATCGCGATGTTCCTTCCCGTGGTGCTGGTGCTCGTGGCCGAGAACGTCGGACACGTGCGCGGCGTCGCCGCCATGACCGATGCCACCGCCAACCGCTCCACCGGCCGCGCCCTCATCGCCGACGGCGTGGCGACGACCATCGCGGGCACCTTCGGTGGATCGGGCACCACGACGTACGGCGAGAACATCGGTGTGATGGCCGCCACCCGCGTGTACTCCACGGCCGTCTACTGGGTGGCCGGTCTCGCAGCGATCGTGTTGAGCCTGTCGCCCAAGGTGGGCGCGGTGTTCAACACCATTCCGCCGGGCGTGCTCGGTGGTGTCACCACGGCGCTCTACGGCCTGATCGGCATCATCGGCATCAAGATCTGGGTCGACAACCGCGTCGACTTCTCGCGTCCGGTCAACCAGTACACCGGCGCCGTTGCGCTGGTGCTGGCCATCGCCGGCTTCACGATGCAGTTCGGCGACTTCCAGCTCGGGGCCATCGTTCTGGGCTCGGTCGCTGCGCTCGTGATCTACCACCTCGGCAACGCCATCGCCCGAGCGCGCAAGACCGGCGCCGACGACGGCGGCCCGATCCCCGCGGTGGGGCCGCTGGGCGGCGACCCGAGCTGACGCCGGGCGCGCCCCTCGCCGGGCGCCCTCCTCGTCGAGACCGCATCCGTTTGCCGAAACCGCACGCGATTGCCGCCGAAAGGCTGCGGTCTCGACAATCGGATGCGGTCTCGACGGCGCAGGCCGCCCGGGCGCCACGGCGAACCGACCCCCGCCGTCCGGGGCGCGACGGCGGGCCGAACTCCTGATCGGTCACGCGGCCGGGAGCGCTCGTGGGCGGAAACGCCGGCGACGCCCCGAAACTCAGGAGTTCGGCCCGTCAGAGCCCCGCCCCGCGCGCGCAGACCCGCGAGCGCCCGTACCGGGCGAGCAGACCGGCGGCCGATGAGTCGGGTGCGCGCGGCGGGCGCGCGGCGGGCGCGCGCCGCGCGGGCGGCGGGCGCGCGCCGCGCGGGCGGGTCCGAGCACCGGAACGCCGGCGCAACGACCACCGTTGCCTGACCGTTACTTGACACGTCGCCGCCGCACACAGCACACTGATCTCGGTCGCAGATAAATCGGTTTATCACGACGATAAATCGATTATCCAATGAAGGGTGAGACAGATGGCTCGAGTGCGCATCGCCGACGTCGCGAAGGCAGCCGGAGTCTCCTCCGCCACGGTCTCCCTCGTCCTGAACGGCGCCGAGTCCCGCATCTCCGACGAGACGAAAGAGCGCGTCCGCCGGGTCGCCGACGAGGTGGGCTACTCGCCCAACCCGATCGCCCGCAGCCTGCGCACCCGCGTCACCGGCACCATCGGCCTCGTCTCCGACCGCATCGCCACGACCCCCTTCGCCGGTCAGATGCTCGCCGGCGCCCAGGAGGTCGCACGCGAGAACGGCCGGCTCGTGATCCTCGTCGACACCGACGGACACCCCGAGATCGAATCCGACGCCATCGCGGCACTGTCCAACCACCGCGTCGACGCCATGGTCTACGCCTCGATGTACCACCGCGTCCTGCCGGCTCCCGCGGGACTGCCCGGCGGCACGGTCTTCCTGGACTGCCGCCCGGAAGAAGGCGGGTACCCCGCCGTCGTCCCCGACGACTACGCCGGCGGCCGCGCGGCGACGCAGGAGCTCGTCGACGCCGGCCACGTCCGCATCGCCTACATCGACGACGGCGACGACGACCGGCCGGTCGCGGCCGAGCTCCGCCTGCGCGGATACCTCGACGTGCTGACCGAGGCGGGGATCACCCCGGACCCGGCGCTGCACGCCTTCGCCTCGACGTCCGCGGCCGGAGGGCGGCGGGCGATCGTGGAGCTCATGGCGCTCGCCGAGCACCGGCGTCCCACCGCCGTGTTCGCCTTCAACGACCGCATCGCCGCCGGTGTCGTGTCGTGGGCGCACCGCACCGGCGTCCGGATCCCCGACGACCTCTCGCTCGTCGGCTACGACGACCAGCAGCTGATCGCCGGCGAGCTGGATCCGCCACTCACCACCGTCTCGCTGCCCCACGCGGCCATGGGCCGCTGGGCGATGGAGGTCGCGCTCGGCCTCCGCGAGGCCTCCCCCGATTCCCCCCACCTCATGGACTGCCCGATCGTTCGTCGGGCTTCCGTCGGCCCTCCCGCGCTCCTCGGCAGCGCGCGGGAACCCCGGGTCACGGACTGACGCCGCTTCGGCGGCCCTCACGACGGCGACAGCGATGTCGCCGCACACCGAAAGGAACACGATGAAGAAGCCCTTCATCCCGCTCGCCGCGACGAGCGTCGCTGCCGCGCTGGTCTTGACCGGCTGCGGTCAGGCAGGCCAGGGATCCACGACCACGGAAGACGGCCGCACCGTCCTCACGATGTGGACGCATTCCGCGGGCAACCCCGCGGAGCTGGCGGTCTACGAGCAGATCATCAGCGACTTCAACGCCTCGCAGGAGAAGTACGAGGTCACGACCGAGTCGTTCCCCCAGGGCGCGTACAACGACGCGATCGTCGCGGCCGCAGCCTCCGGCGATCTGCCGTGCCTTCTCGACCTCGATGGTCCGATCATGCCCAACTGGGCGTGGGCGAACTACCTTCAGCCGCTCGGCCTCTCCACGGACATCACCGACAAGCTGCTCCCGACCGCGGTCGGGAAGTACGACGGCGAGATCTACTCGGCCGGGTACTGGGACGCCGCCCTGGGCATCTTCGCGCGCAAGTCCGTGCTCGATGCCAACGGCATCCGCATCCCGACGATGGAGCAGCCCTGGACCGCGTCCGAGTTCGACGCCGCCCTCGCGACCCTCAAGGCCGCGGGCTACGACACCCCGATCGACATCGGCGCCGAGGACACCGGCGAATGGTGGCCCTACGCCTACTCGCCGTTCCTCCAGAGCTTCGGCGGCGACCTCATCGACCGCGACACGATGCTGTCGGCCGATGGTGCTCTGAACGGCCCGGATGCCGTGAAGTGGGGCCAGTGGTTCCAGTCGCTCTTCACGAACGGCTACGCCAACAGCGGCGGCACCGTGGGCAACCAGGAATTCGTCGACGGCACGGTCGCGCTCAGCTACACCGGCGTGTGGAACGGCCTGGCCGCGGTGGACGCCGTCGGCGAGGACCTGCTGATCCTCCCGCCGCCGAACCTCGGCGACGGACCCAAGGTCGGTGGCGGTTCGTGGCAGTGGGGCATCTCGTCGTCGTGCAACGACGCCGAGGGCGCGCGCCAGTATCTCGAGTTCAGCTTCGACGACGAATACATCACCCGCTTCGCCGACGAGCAGCTGGTGATCCCCGCCACCGAGGCGGCGGCCGAGGCGTCGAAGTACTTCAACTCCACCGACGGTGCGCTGCATCCCTTCGCCGAGTTCTCGAAGGAGTACGCGGTGCTCCGCCCCGAGACCCCCGCCTACGCGGTGATCTCCACCACGTTCGAGACGGCGGCCAAGGACATCATGAACGGTGCCGACGTGCAGTCGGCCCTGGATGCCGCGGTCACCGAGATCGACACCAACATCGAGTCCAACGACGGCTACGGCGCGAAGTAGCGCCGTTCCCCGCGGTGGGGGCCTCGCCGGGCCCCCACCGCGAACTGCGAAAGAAGAATGTGATGACCGTGTCACCTCCGGTCGCCGCGGCGAAGCAGCCGCGTCGATCCCTCCGTCGCTTCCGCTCCAGCCGCGGGCGCGAGACCTGGGCGGGTCTGGCGATGATGGCCCCCGCCGCCCTCCTGCTGCTGCTCTTCCTCATCGTGCCGGTGCTGCTCGCCTTCACGCTGTCGTTCACCAACGCCCGCCTGATCTCGCCGAACCCTCCGCGCTTCGTCGGCCTCGACAACTTCTTCCGGGCCTTCGCCGCCGACCCCGTGTTCCTGCAGTCGGCGCTGAACACCTTCCTGTTCGCCCTGGTCGTGGTCCCCGTGCAGGCGGGTCTCGGCCTGCTGCTCGCGGTTCTGGTGAACCAGCGTCTGCGCGGCACGACGTTCTTCCGGGTCGTGTTCTTCATCCCCGTGGTGACGTCGATCGTCGTGGTGTCCATCCTCTGGCGCTTCATGTACCAGAGCGACGGCCTGATCAACTCGATGATCGACACCCTCACCTTCGGCGCGCTGAAGGGCGCCGATTGGTTGAACGACCCGAGCACGGCGCTCGGAGCCATCATCGTCCTGTCGATCTGGCAGGCCGTCGGGTTCCACATGATCATCTGGCTCGCGGGACTGCAGACCATTCCCGAGGAGCTCTACGAGGCCGCCCGCATGGACGGTGCGAGCCGCTGGCGCCAGTTCACCAACGTCACCTGGCCGGGTCTTCGCCCCACCATGGTGTTCGTCCTCGTGACGATCACCATCGCCGCCCTCGGCCTGTTCGTGCAGGTCGACGTGATGACCCAGGGCGGTCCCCTCAACTCGACGTCGACCGTCGTGTTCCACGCCGTGCGCAAGGGCTACGAGCAGCAGGAGATCGGCTACGCCGCCTCCATCTCGCTGCTCTTCTTCGTCGCCGTGCTCATCATCGCGCTCATCCAGCGCTGGTTGACCCGAGAGAAGAACTGACATGACCAGCACCCTCGAGCGCCCCCGGCGCTCCGCGAATCCCGCCCGTCCGACCCCGCGTGCCCGGCAGCGCTCGCGGGCGGGGGCGAGCCGGAACGGCCGCATCCTCACCTACGTGTCGATGTCGATCCTCGCGGTGTTCTTCCTATTCCCGCTCGTGTTCATGTTCGTGTCGAGCCTCAAACCCGACGCGCAGATCCTGCAGGACATCGACTCCCCCGCGGCGTTCCTCCCGACGGGCGACATCAGCCTCGACAACTACTTCGGCGTCTTCGACCGCGTGCCGGTGGCGCAGTTCCTGTTCAACTCGATCTTCGTCACGGTCCTCACCGTCGGACTCGGCCTGATCGTGAACTCCCTCGCCGGCTTCGCCCTCTCGCGTCTGCGGTGGAAGGGGCGCGTCGTCGTGATGGCCCTGGTGATTGCCACCCTCATCGTCCCCTTCGAGACGATCGCCGTCCCGATGGTCTACTGGGTCAACCAGCTGCCGACGCTCGTCATGGAGGGCGGGGTGCTGAAGTACGACTTCGGCTGGCTGAACACGTACCAGGTGCAGATCGTGCCGTTCATCGCGAACGCGTTCTCGATCTTCCTGTTCGCCCAGTACTTCTCCACGATCCCGACCTCGCTCGATGAGGCGGCACGCATCGACGGGGCGAGCTGGTTCACCATCTACCGCCGCATCATCGTGCCGCTGTCGGGTCCGGCCTTCGCCACCGTGGCGATCCTCACGTTCCTTCCGGCGTGGAACCAGTACCTGTGGCCCCTCATGGTCGTCCAGAAAGAGGAGCTGCGCCCCGTGATGGTCGGCATGCAGTACTTCTTCCAGCTCAACACCGCGTGGGGCGAGGTCATGGCCTACACCTCGCTGATCACCCTTCCCGTGCTGATCGTGTTCCTGGTCTTCCAGCGCGCGTTCGTGAGCAGCATCGCCGCGTCCGGGGTCAAGGGATGAGCGACGTTCTCGATGTCGTCGTGCTCGGAGAAGCACTGATCGACATCGTCACCACTTCCGCCGGGGCGGCCGAGCGCCCCGGCGGGAGCCCCGCCAACGTCAGCGTCGCGCTGGGCCGTCTCGGTCGGCGCACAGCGCTCGTGGCCCGCATCGCCGACGATGACCGCGGGCGGGCGTTGCACGCGTGGCTCTCGGCATCCGGGGTCGAGCTCCGGACCGCCGGGATGCCGGAGCGCACCGCCACCGCCCGCGCGACGATCGACGAACGCGGCGATGCCACCTACGACTTCGACATCGACTGGACGCTCCCCTCGCCCGTCGAGGTCCCCGCCGCGCGGATCTTCCACACCGGTTCGGTCGCCACGACCCTCGCGCCCGGTGCCGACGAGGTGCGCGCTGCCGCCGAGCGCGCCCGCACTTCGGCGCTCCTCAGCTACGACCCGAACATCCGTCCCGCCCTGACCGGCGGCGTGACCGACGCCCGGGCACGTGTCGAAGCCCTGGTGGCCCTGAGCGACGTCGTGAAAGCCAGCGCGGAAGACGCCGAGTGGCTGTATCCCGGCGTCGCCGCCGTCGACGTCGCCCGCGAGTGGGTCGCCCTCGGCGCCGGTCTCACCGTCATCACCGACGGGGATGCCAAATCCCTCGGCGTCACCGCGCACGCCACCGTCGAGATCCCCGCGGTCCCGACCCGCGTGATCGACACCGTCGGTGCGGGAGACACGTTCATGGGGACGCTGCTCGACGGCATCCTGAACATCTCCGGCGACGTCGCCACCCTGCGCGCCGCGGTGCGCACCCTCGACGAGACCACCCTTCCTCCCCTGCTCCGTCGCGCGGCCGCCGCCGCCGCGATCACGGTCGGCCGCGAGGGGATGGACCCCCCGACCCGAGAAGACCTGCAGCACACCGCTGCCCCGAAAGAGAGTGCCTGACGTGTTCGACCTCGCCGATTCCTACGTGTGGGATTTCTGGTTCGCCGACGACGGCGACACCCACCACCTGTTCTTCCTCTACGCCTCGCGTGCCCTGCACGATCCGGAGGACCGTCACTACCGCGCCTCGGTGGGCCACGCCGTCTCGACCGACCTGGTCTCGTGGGAGCGCGTCGCCGACGCGCTCGTGCGCGGCGGCACCGACGACTTCGACGCGCTGGCGACGTGGACCGGTTCGGTCGTGCGCCACGAGGACGGAACGTGGTTCCTCTTCTACACGGGCTCGCGTCTGGACGACGACGGCCGCAACGTGCAGCGCGTCGGGTACGCCACGAGCACCGATCTCTTCACCTGGCACAAGAATCCGGCGAACCCCGTGCTCGAAGCCGACGGCCTCCGGTACGAACGGCTCGCCGACACGGAGTGGCACGACGAGGCCTTTCGCGATCCGTGGGTCTTCCGCGACCCGTCGGGCGACGGATGGCACATGTACGTCACCGCGCGCGCGACCGCCGGCCCGTTCGACGGCCGGGGCGTCGTCGCCCACGCCGTCTCGGCCGATCTCGCGCACTGGGAGCTGAGGGATCCGCTGAGTGCGCCGACCGTCGACGGGTTCGGCCAACTCGAGGTCACCCAGGTCGAGGAGGTGGACGGGCGCGCGGTGCTGCTGTTCTCGTGCATGCCCGCTCAGGCCACGGATGCCGTGCGCGCACGCCATCCGCGCGGTGCGGTGTGGGTGGTACCCGCCGACAGCGTGCTCGGCCCGTTCGACATCGCCTCGGCGCAGCCGATCACCGACGACGACCTGTACGTCGGTCGTCTCGTGCGGGACCGCGACGGTGCGTGGCAGCTGCTCGCATTCCGCAACGTCGGCCCCGACGGACGGTTCGTCGGAGGCATCACCGACCCGATGCCCGTCGGCTGGGACGGCGACCGCCTCGTGGTGAGGCAGCCCGCGGCGGTGTCCGCCTGACCCTGCTCGCCCGACGGGCGCGGCGGCGGGCCGAACTCCTGATCCATCACGCGGCCGGCCACGCTCCGCGGCCAGAAGGGCCCTCGACGCCCCGAGATTCAGGAGTTCGGCACGGCGGCGAGGCAGACGCCCGCGTCGACCGGGCGGCGGCGGCGAGCGGCGGGGCGCAGCACACCCGCCGCCGTCCCGCAAGCGGGCATACGCCGCGCACGGGCGTCGATAGCGTCGGGCCTCTCGGCGAAGGTGCCCGACCGGCGCCTCGCCACCGATGACGAGGAAGGCACGATCATGGCATCCGGAACCTCCGACCCCTCGCAGCCCGCGGCGGACGAGAACCTGCACGACGCGCCCGACGACGAGGGCACGCCCAAGCCGGGCGGCCTGGGCGCCGACGGGACCATCCCCAACGATCCCGACGGGGTCGCGGCGGGGCACTCCGCCACCGCCTCGCACTTCAACCCGGAGGAAGACGAGCAGTCCGACTGACCGCTCCTCGCTCGGTGACCGGTGGTGCGGACCGCCGGTCACCGTCGTGCCTGTCGCATAGAATAGGTGACGGTGCGTCGGGAAGTCTGGTCGACATTCTGTCGACCGACCCCCGAGGAATCCTGATGACCCAGAACGACCTCCGCGCCCCGCGCTGGCCCGGTTACGCCGAAGTGCACCGCGTCACCACGCTCCTTCGCCGCGAGTCCATCGGCGGCATGCTGCTGGTCATCGCGGCCGTCGTCGCCATCGTGTGGGCCAACTCGCCCGCCTCCGAGTCCTATTTCGCGCTGCGCGACTTCCGCTTCGGCTACGAGCCGTGGCACCTCGAACTCAGCGTGGGCGCCTGGGCGGCCGACGGCCTGCTCGCCATCTTCTTCTTCCTCGTGGGCCTCGAGCTCAAACGCGAGATCGTCGTGGGCAGTCTCCGCCGGTTCCAGACGGCCATCGTGCCGGTCACCGCCGCCGTCGCCGGTGTCGCCGTCCCCGCGCTCATCTACATCGCGGTCGTGCACACCCAGCCGAGCCTGCTCGCCGGCTGGGCCATCCCGACGGCGACCGACATCGCCTTCGCCGTCGCCGTGCTCGCGCTGGTGGGATCGCACCTCCCGGGTCCGCTGCGCATCTTCCTGCTGACCTTGGCCGTGGTCGACGACCTCATCGCGATCGCCATCATCGCGATCTTCTACACGAGCGACATCGCCCTGCTGCCCCTCGGCGTGTTCGCCGCACTCGTCGTGGTCTACGGCGTCATCGCCCATCGCGCACGCGCGTGGTTCGCGCGCACCCGCTGGGCGGCGTGGGTGGTGCTGCTGCCGATCGGTTTCGCGGCGTGGGCGTTCCTGCACGCGTCGGGCGTGCACGCGACCATCGCCGGTGTCGCCCTGGCCTTCACGATCCCCGTGGGGCCCTCGCGTCGGCGGACGAACGCGGGAACCGACCTCGCCGAGCAGTTCGAGCACCGGTTCCGTCCGATCTCGGCCGGCATCGCCGTGCCGATCTTCGCGTTCTTCGCTGCGGGGGTCGCCGTGGGCGGGGGCGACGGCATCGTCCGAGCGCTCAGCGACCCGGTGACCATCGGCGTCGTGGCGGGTCTGGTGCTGGGCAAGCCCCTCGGCATCCTGCTCGGCGTGCGCCTGCTCACGCTCGTCACCCGCGTGCGCCTCGACCCGGCGCTGCGGTGGATCGATCTCGCCGGGGTCGGGTTGCTGGCCGGCATCGGCTTCACCGTCTCGCTGCTGATCGCCGAGCTGAGCTTCCCCGACGGCTCCCCGCACACCGACGACGCGAAGATCGCCATCATGGTCGCCTCGCTCCTCGCCTCGCTGCTGGCGTCGTGTGTGCTGCTCGTGCGCAATCGCCGGTACGCGCAGCTGGCGCGCGACGAAGCGGTGGATGCCGACGGCGACGACGTCGCAGACGTGTACCAGCAGCCGTCGAGCGGCGACCGCTGAGTCCGACCGCGCGTCGCACGGCGACCGCTGAGTCCGACCGCGCGTCGCACGGCGACCGCCGCATCGCGACGGGGAGTCCCCCGCCCGCGGGCCTCGCCGCGGGCCTCGCCGCGCGCCGGCCTGTGCGATGCATCCATTCCCCTCCTCGGATGCTGTGTCGTGGGCACAGCGGGCCGCGGGTGGCGCCTTCCTAGCCTGGGGAGGTACCGCAAGACACGAGGGAGTGCCTGACATGGACATCGCGAACGACATCGACGATCGGCAGCTCAACCCGCGGGCGCAGCGTCGCCGGGCGGTGATCGGAAGCTCCGTCGGCACGGTGATCGAGTGGTACGACTTCACCCTCTACGGACTGGCATCCGCTCTGGTCTTCGCGCCGCTGTTCTTCCCCGGCGGCGGTCAGTTCGCCGGGCTCCTCGGCGCGTTCGCGACCTTCGCGGTGGGCTTCGGCGCTCGTCCCATCGGCGGCCTGATCTTCGCGCACTTCGGCGATCGCATCGGCCGCAAGGGCACGCTGCTGGCGACCCTGCTCATGATGGGCATCGCCACGACCCTGATCGGTCTGCTCCCCACGGCCGAGTCGATCGGGATCTGGGCTCCGATCCTGCTCATCGTCCTGCGTCTGTTCCAGGGGGCCGGCGCGGGGGCCGAGTTCGCCGGCGCGATGACGATGGCGAGCGAGTCGTCCGAGACGCGCAACCGGGCGTTCATCGCCGGATTCCCGGGCGCCTCCGTCTACCTCGGCATGGCCCTCGCGACGGCGACGTTCGCCCTCATCAGCCTGCTCCCGCTCGAGCAGTTCCAGGCGTGGGGGTGGCGCATCCCGTTCGTGGCCAGCATCGTCATCGTCGCCTTCGCGCTGTACTTCCGCCTGCGCGTGACCGAGACCGCGGCCTTCTCGGCGGCCGAGCGAGACGGCGAGGTGTCACGCGCGCCGCTCGCCACCGCGGTGCGCTCGCACTGGCGCACCCTGCTGGCGGGCATGGCGTTCTTCGTCTTCGCGCTGCCGTGGGTCTACATCGTGCAGACGTTCTCGATCTCGTACACCACGGGCACGTTGGCCGTGAATCCGACGCACGCGCTCATCGCGCTCATCGTCGCCGAGCTGCTGACCATCCCCGCCACGCTGGGGTTCGGTCGGCTCGCCGATCGCATCGGGCGAAAGCCGGTGCTGCTCGCCGCGGCCGTGTTCGCGATCATCTTCGCGTTCCCGATGTTCCTGCTGTTCCAGACCGAGAGCTCCGTTCTGGTGGGCGTCGCCCTCGTGCTCGGCTTGGCCATCGTGCAGGGGGCGACGATCGGCGTCAGCGCGGCGATGCTCGCGGAACTCTTCCCCACCCGCATGCGGTGGAGCGGTATCGCGATCTCTCGTGAGATCCCGGCGGCTCTGGTCGGGGGCACCGCGCCCCTCGTCGCCACCGCGCTCGTCGGCCTCGCCGGCGGGGCACCGTGGTTGGTCGCGGCCTATCTCGTGGGACTCAGCATCATCGGCGTCGTCGGCATCTCGGCTCTGCCCGAGACCCTGCACCGCGAGGAAGTCGACGACGCACCCGCACCCGGGGTCGGGGCGGGCACCGCACGACGCTGACGTCGACGCTGCCGGGAGGCGGGCCCCGGCAGTGCCGACGACGGCTTCGCGCTCGAGCTTGACCCTCACGCGGCGTCAGGCCCGAGCCTGGGGGAATGAACGACACCTTCGACGCCTTCGACGTCAGCCCCGTCCCCCCTCCCGGCCCCGCCGCCGTCGCGCCCCCGCTTTTTCGCGGCCTCTACGGGATGCCGATGTTCGTCACCGTGCCGACGGCCGATCTCGCGGCCTCCGTCGACTTCTGGACGCGGGGGCTCGGGTTCTTCGAGCTGTTCGGCATTCCGGGGCAGATGGTGCACCTGCGCCGCTGGGCTTTCCAGGACGTGCTGCTGACGGTCGGCGATGCGGCCACCGTCGCACCGGCGGCCAGCGTGAGCTTCGCCTGCGTGATCGACCAGATCGGCCCGCTCGTCGAGTCGCTGCGGACCGTCGGGATCGACGCCGGGCCGCGGGACACCCCGTGGAACACCCGCGACGTCGAGATCGTCACGCCCGAGAACGCCCGCGTGCTCTTCACCGCCGCGAAGGTCTTCGACCCGACCACCGCGGAGGGGCGCAATCTGCAGGCCGTCGGCATCGGGCGCGACGACAATGAGTCGCATGACTGACCAGGGGATGCCGGTGGGCGAGACGGCCACCCGGCTCGGCCTCACGGTGCGCACTCTGCACCACTGGGACGAGATCGGCCTCGCGCGTCCCGCGGCGCGATCCGCCGCCGGGTACCGCCTCTACACCGATGACGACCTCGAGAGACTGCGGCGCATCGTCGTCTACCGCGAGCTCGGACTCGACCTCGACGCCATCCGCGCCGTGCTCGACGAGCCGGGCGGCGACGTCGCGGCGCAGCTGCGGGTGCAGCGCGCCCAGCTCACGCGGCGCATCACGCAGCTGCGCGACCTCGACGAGGATCTGCAGCGCATGATCGCGGCGCAGGAACGCGGCATCCTGCTCTCCGACGAGGAGCAGCGCGAGACGTTCGGCCCGGGGTGGAACACCGCGTGGCCCGCCCAGGCGCGCGAGGCGTACGGCGCATCGGCGCAGTGGCAGCAGTACGCCGAGCGTTCCGCCTCGCGCACGGCCGGTGACTGGGCGGCCGTGACCGAGACGGTCGCGACGTTCGACGCCGAGCTCGGCGCCGCGGTCGATGCGGGAGCGGTGCCCGGAGACGCCACCGCGAACGCGCTCGTCGAACGCCACCGCGAGGTCTTCTCGCAGTACTTCCCGATCACCCGGCAGATGCAGGTGCACCTCGGGCGCATGTACGCCGCCGATCCGCGTTTCGCGGACCACTACGACGCCGTGCGGCCGGGCCTCTCGACCTGGCTCCGCGACGCCATCGAGGCGAGCGCTCGCGCGCACGGGATCGATCCCGACACGGCGGCCTGGGAGTGACGGGCGATCGCGAGAGGCTCAGGCCGAGTCGCGCTCGATGACCTCGGTGGGCAGGATCGTCGCGTGCGCCGCGGGGCGCCCGGCGAGGATGTCGAGCAGAACGGATGCCATGTGCCGCCCCTGCGTCAACGACGGCTGGCGCACGGTGGTCAGCGCCGGGCGCAACGCCGTCGACACGGCGGAGTCGTCGAACCCGATGACGGCGAGGTCGCGCCCGGCCTCGAGCCCCTTGTCGCGCAACGCCGCGTAGACGCCGCGGGCCATCAGGTCGCTGGCGACGAAGAGCGCGTCGGGCAGCGGGCCCGCCGACAGGATGCGGCTCATCGCCAGCGCGCCGCCCATCTCGGTGAAGTCGCCGTCCTCGATCGCCGCGGGCTCGACGCCCGCCTCGCCGAGCGCGTCGCGAAAGCCCTGCAGGCGGTCGATCGCGGCGGGCATGTCGAGCGGGCCCGAGATCGTGCCGATGCGGCGGTGACCGCGCGCCAGCAGATAGGCGGTGGCGACACGACCGCCCTCCACGTTGTCGACGTCGACGTAGTAGTCGTCCGCGCGCACGCGGGCCGGGCGCCCGCCGTAGACCACGGGCACGACGTCGGCCACGCGGTCGAGGAAGGTGTCGCTGGTGTGGTGCGAGGCCACGATCGCCCCGTCGACGCTGCCGCCGCGCAGGTACGCCAGCGCCTTGGCGCTGGCGTCGTCGCTGGCGATCAGCATGTTCATGATGTAGTCCGACTCGCCGACCACCTCGCCGATGCCGGCGACGATCGAGGCGAAGAACGGGTCTCCGAAGAAGCGTTCCGTCTGCTCGGGGATGACGAGGGCGATGGCCCGGGTCTGCCGACTGGCGAGGGAGCGCGCCGCGCGATTGGGAACGTACTGCAGTTCGTCGATCGCGCGGCGCACGGCCTCGAGGGCGGCCGGGGAGACGGCGGTGGAACCGTTGACCACGCGCGACACGGTCGAACGTGACACACCGGCCCGTGCCGCGACCTCTTCGATCGTGGCGGTGCCCCGCACGGGTGCGAGCTCCATGTTGCCTCCTCGACCGCCTCGCGCGCGGCCTACACCGCGGGTGCGGTGACCAGTGCGCGCTCGGCGATGATGCGAGCGTACTGCCGGCCGGAGTCCTTCACCGTGCGCTCCTGGGTCTGGTAGTCGACGTACACGATGCCGAAGCGCTTCTCGTATCCCCAGGCCCACTCGAAGTTGTCCATGAGCGACCAGTAGAAGTAGCCGCGCACATCGACGCCCTTGTCCACGGCATCCAGAACCGCGCCCAGGTGGGCCTCGACGAACTCCACGCGCTCGGTGTCGTGCACGCGCGCCTCGTCGCCGTCGGTGACCAGCTCGTCGTCGTAGGAGGCGCCGTTCTCGGTGACGTACAGGGCGACGCCGGCCTCGGCCGAGTACTCGTCGCTGACCCGCTCCAGCAGGCGGGTGAGCCCCTCGGGCTGCACCTCCCAGTGCATGTTCGTGCGCGCGAGGCCGCGGTCGTGCCAGTACAGGTTCTCGTGGGCCGGGAACGGCTTCCCGATGGGGCGCGTGGTGGGCGCGTCCCCGGCGGGCGGGTCGACCTCGGGCGGCGTGCCGCCGACGAACTCCCCGTGGTAGTAGTTCACACCGAGCGAGTCGATCGGCGTCGAGATGATGTCGAGGTCACCGGGGCGGACGGCCTCCTGCCAGCGGGCCACGGCCGCGGCATCCGTGTCGCGGAAGTCCCGGATGATGTCGGCGGGGTACTCGCCCCGGAACACGGGGTCGAGGAACCAGCGGTTGAACTGTCCGTCGACGCGACGCGCGGCGTCGAGGTCGGCGGGATCAGCTGCGTCCACGGCATCCGCCACCGTCAGGTTGAGCGTGAGGCCGAGGTTGAGCGAGGAGTCCCGCGCACGGAGCTCCCGCACCGTCTGCCCGTGGGCGAGCAGCAGGTGGTGCGCGGCGAGCATACCCTCGGCCTGCGAGTAGTGGCCGGGAGCGTGCGCGCCGGCGGTGTAGCTGAGGAACGACGAGCACCACGGCTCGTTGAGGGTCGTCCAGACGTCGACGCGGTCGCCGAGGGCGTCGTGCATGTCGAGCGCGTACTCGGTGAAACGTTCGCTGGTCTCGCGGACCGTCCACCCGCCGCGGTCCTGCAGCGCCTGCGGGAGGTCCCAGTGGTACAGCGTCAGCCAGGGCAGGATGCCGGCACCGAGCAGTTCGTCGACGAGGCGCTTATAGAAGTCGACGCCCTTCGCGTTCACCGGGCCCCCGTCGGGGCGCACGCGCGCCCACGAGGTCGAGAAGCGGTAGGTCTGCAGTCCGAGGCTCTTCATCATCTGCACGTCACCGGCGTAGCGGTGGTAGTGATCGCACGCCACGTCGCCGTTGTCGGCGTTGATGACGGCGTCGGGGACGCGGCTGAAGGCGTCCCAGATCGACGCGGCGCGGCCGTCTTCGAAGGCCGCGCCTTCGATCTGGTAGGCCGCGGTCGCGGCGCCGAAGAGGAAGCCCTCGGGAAAGGCTCGGGTATCGGACATGGTTCGGGTTCCTTCCGT
The DNA here is from genome assembly GCF_014839445.1 of Microbacterium sp. CFBP 13617. NCBI lineage: Bacteria > Bacillati > Actinomycetota > Actinomycetes > Micrococcales > Microbacteriaceae > Microbacterium > Microbacterium sp. CFBP 13617. Next base: position 127,430 of record NZ_JACYNW010000001.1, read on the forward strand.
GGGCGCGAGGGTCATCCCTTCACCGCCCCTTGCATGATGCCACTCACGAGCTGCTTGCCGGCGAAGACGAACAGCAGCAACAGCGGGATCGTCGACAACAGCACTCCCGCAAGCACGATGGAGTAGTCGACGAAGTAGTTGGACTGCAGCAGCGACAGGGCCACCGGCAGCGTGGGGTTCTGACGGTCGAGCACGATGAACGGCCAGAAGAAGTTGTTCCACGCGGTGACGAAGGTGAACAGCGCGAGCATCGCGGCGGCGGGCCGTGCGGCCGGTACCCCCACGGTGAGGAAGGTGCGGAACGAGCTCGCGCCGTCGACGCGGGCGGCCTCGATGAGTTCGTCGGGCACGGCCTGGCGCAGGTACTGCGTCATCCAGAACACCCCGAACGCACTCGTCAGCGCGGGCACGATGATCGCGCCGATCTGGCCCGTCCATCCCATCTCGCTGAAGAGGATGTACAGCGGCACGACGCCGAGCTGCGTGGGAACGGCCATCGTCGCCACGACGAACAACAGCAGCCAGGGGCCGCCGCGGAACTTCAGCTTCGCGAACGCCCAGCCCGCGAGCGTCGAGAAGAAGACGACGGATGCCGCGATCACGGCCGAGCTGAAGATGGAGTTCCACAGCCCCGCCCAGAAGTTGACGGCGGGGTTGCCGAGCACCGCGGCGGCGTTGACGAAGAAGTTGCCGCCCGGGATCCACGACAGCTCGGGGTTGCGGATGGTCGCCGAGTCGCCCGAACCGATCAGGAGAGCCCAGTAGTAGGGCACGAGGGCGGCGAGCAGCACGACGCCGAGGCTGGTGTAGACGAACCACCCGGGCCGGGAGCCGCGGACGGCGCGCGGGCGCCGGCGCGCGGGCTTCGGATCGGCTGCCCCGGTGACGGGGCTGGTGTCGATGACGCTCATGAGCGGGCGACCTTTCCGGTCGATTCGGCGAGCCGCTGCTTCGCGGCACGGGCGCCGACGCGACGCTGCGCGCGGCTGAGACCGTCGCGCGAGCCCTCGTCGCGCACGAGGGAGCGACTGATGAAGAGGTTGACCGCACCGATCGCGAGGATGATGAGGAAGAGGATCCACGCCAGTGCCGCCGCGCGGCCGAAGTTCCACTCGCCCCACCCGAGGTTGTAGAGGTACAGCGAGATGGTCAGCCACTGGTTGTCGGAGCCACCGGTGCCCGACTGGTCGAACATGCGCGGCTCGTCGAAGATCTGCAGGCCACCGATCGTCGAGGTGATGATGACGAAGATCAGGGTGGGCTTGAGGCTCGGCAGCGTGATCGAGACGAACTGGCGGATCTTGCCGGCCCCGTCCACGGTCGCCGCCTCGTAGTACTCGCGCGGCACCGCCTGCATGGCGGCCAGCAGGATGAGGGTGTTGTACCCGGTCCAGCGGAAGTTGACCATCGTGGCGATGGCGATGTGGCTGGCGAACGCGTCGGAGTGCCACCCGACCCCGGGCAGGCCGATCCGGCCGAGCAGGGTGTTGATGATGCCGTACTGGTCGCCGAACATGTTGCTGAAGATCAGCGCCACGGCCACGGGGGCCATGACGTACGGCACGAGCACGCCCATGCGCCACAGGGTCTTCGCCCGGATGTTCTGATCGAGCATCGCCGCGATGAACACCGCGAGCAGCAGCTGCGGAACGGTCGAGAGCACGAAGATGCTGAAGGTGTTGCGCAGGGCGTCCCAGAAGGCGGGCTGCGAGAGCACGTAGGCGTACTGGTCGAAGCCGACGAACGTCCCCGAGCCGCGGATCTGGTCCCAGTCCATGAACGAGATGACGCCCGTGTACAGGATCGGGAAGAGGCCCGTGACGATGAAGAGCAGGAAGAAGGGCGAGATGTAGAGGTAGGGCGAGAGCTTGAGGTCCCACGCGCTGAGCTTCGAGCCGAAGCCGACACGTCGGGGGGAACGGGCGGGGGGACCGTCGGCGGCGGAGGCCGCGGGGGTCACGGGGGGCTGCAGTGTCGTGGTCACGAGGTTCCTTCCGGGAGCACGGGCCGGACGCGCAGCGTCCGGCCCGTGATCGAGGCGAGATCAGCCGATGGCGTCCACCTGCGAGACCCACTGGTCCCACGAGGTCTGTGCGTCCTGCGTGTTGCTCTCGACGCGGGTCAGCGCCTTCTGCATCGCGTCGTTGACCTGGAAGTAGTACTCGCCCTTGAACGGCGTCACGCTGACCGCCTCGGCGCGCTTCGTGAAGATCTCGCCGATGGGGGCGTCACCGAAGTAGGCGTTGGTGCTCGCGAGCAGCTCGGGCGCCTTCAGCGCGTCGACCTGGCTCGGGAAGGTGCCCGCCTGCTGGAAAAACTTCACCTGCTGCTCGGGCGAGGTCAGCCAGTCGGCGAGGGCCTGCGCCTCGGCGACGTGGGCACCGTTGCCGGGAACGGTCAGGTACGACCCGCCCCAGTTTCCGCCGCCGTTGGGGAACGTGTCGGCGATCTTCCAGCCCGCCACCTCGGGGGCGTTGCCCTCGATCTGCGTCAGCATCCAGCCGGGGCAGGACAGCGTCGCGAAGGCGCCGTTCGCCATGCCGGCGTACCAGTCGGTCGACCACTGCTCGAAGTGCGCCGACTGCGTCTTGGCGGCGTCGAGGGTCATGCCGTAGATCTTCTTGACGTCGGGGTTGGTGGTGGCGGTGATCTCGCCCGAGTCGGGGTCCTCGTAGGCCGCTTCGACCTGGTTGATCATGCCCTGGTACACGCTGCCGGCCGAGTCGAAGAACGGCTTGCCGGTGGCGGCGACGTACTTGTCGCCCATCTCGAAGTAGGTCGACCAGTCGCCCTCGAGGGCGGCGGCCACCTCGGCCGGGTCGGAGGGGAGCCCGGCCGCTTCGAACAGGTCGGCGCGGTAGCAGATCGCCTCGGGGCCGATGTCGGTGCCGTACCCGATCAGGTTGCCCGAGGCATCGGTGGCGGCCTTGACCTTCCAGTCCAGCCAGCGGCTCTGCAGGTCCTGGGGAACGGGTGCCAGCAGGTCGGAGTACTTCATGACCTCGGGCAGCCAGTCGACCTCGATGGCTTCGATGTCCGCCAGGCCCGACTTGCCGAGCTTCTGGAAGTAGTTGGCGCGGGCGTCGTTCGACTTCGCCGCGCGGTTGTGCACGATCTTCACGTTCGGGTGCTCGGCCGTGTAGGCGTTGAGCAGCTCGTCGGTGTAGCCGAAGTCGTTGAACGTGGCGACGGTGAGGGTCACCTCTTCGTCACCACCGCCCGCGGCGGTTCCCCCGCCACCGGAGCAACCGGCGAGCACGAGGGCGGAGGTGGAGGCGACGGCGGCGATGAGCGCGGTCCGGCGCAGGGCACGAGAATTCACAGATCACTCCTTTGTGGTGGGTGCTGACCGGTAGCGCTGGTGTTCCCCCGCAACCTCACGTGGGAGCGCTCTCAACCGATCGAGGTCGACGATATGGGATCGCTCCCACGACGTCAAGGGAGCGCTCCCAAATTCGTTGCGGTCCGGCCGGGAGCCGACGACCCCGAGCTCGGTCCACCCGGTGCGATCCCCGCGCGCGCGGTCGCTCCGCGCGAGGCGGGGATGCCGAGCCGAGCGTCGTAGACTGGCATCCACAACGCCACCCGACTTCTGGAGCTGCAGTGCCCACCATCGTCGTCGACGTCATGCCCAAGGCCGAGCTTCTCGACCCGCAGGGGAAGGCCGTCGCCGGCGCCCTGTCGCGGCTCGGCGAGAACCGCTTCTCGGACGTGCGCATCGGAAAGCGCTTCGAACTCACCGTCGAGGGAGAGGTCGACGAGGCCACCCTCGCCCGCGCCCGCGAGCTGGCCGACGAGATGCTCTCGAACGCGGTCATCGAAGACGTCGTGAACATCGAGGTCGTCGAGTGACGGCTCGCATCGGGGTCATCACGTTCCCCGGCTCGCTCGACGATCGCGACGCGCAGCGCGCCATCCGCCTCGCGGGCGGCGAGCCCGTCGCCCTCTGGCACGGCGAGCACGACCTGCGGGGCGTCGACGCCCTCGTGCTGCCCGGCGGCTTCTCCTACGGCGACTATCTGCGCGCCGGGGCCATCGCCGCCTTCGCGCCGATCATGGCCGAGGTCAAAGACGCCGCGGCCAAGGGCATGCCGGTGCTCGGCATCTGCAACGGCTTCCAGATGCTCGTCGAGGCGCATCTGCTGCCCGGCGGCCTCATCCGCAACGCCCACCAGCAGTTCATCCGCCGCGACCAGCGCCTGCGCGTCGAGAACGCCTCGACCGCGTGGACCAGCGACTTCACCGAGGGCGACGAGATCGTCATCCCGCTGAAGAACGCCGACGGCGGCTACATCGCCGACGCCGAGACCCTGGCGCGCGTGAACGGCGAGGGCCTGGTGGCCTTCCGCTACGTGGGCGTGAACCCCAACGGCTCGCTCGACGACATCGCCGGCCTCACCAACGAGCGCGGCAACGTCGTGGGCCTCATGCCGCACCCCGAGCACGCGGTGGAGCCCGGCTTCGGCCCCGGCACCGACGTCGCGATGCGTTCGGGCGTCGACGGACTCGGCTTCTTCACCTCGGCCATCGCCGCCGTGGTGGGCGCCGCAGCCTGACACCCGGCGGGCCGTCGGGTCCCGGATGCCCGCCTCGGCCGTGACGTGCGGAGGGCCCGGGACGAGCGGAGGGCCTTGCGCCGCCCAGCGTCCTCCCGCGGCCCCTCGCCCTCCGCTGGTCACCGCGCTCCGCACCTCACCGCAGCGCGCAGGCCCGCCCGCGGCGGGCATCGGCGCGCCCCCGCGATAGCGTGAGGGCGTGACCGAGAAGCGCGCGCCCGACCAGGACGCACTGATCGACCGCATCCTGCACCTGTGGCGAGCGGATGCCGAGACCCTGCCCTCCGAACCGCGCCTGGCCGAGCTCACCGGCGCGAGCCGCAACTCGGTGCGCGAGGCGCTCATCCGCCTCGAGGAGCGCGGCTACGTGCACCGCACGCAGGGCGCCCGCACGTCGCCGAACCGGCGGCTCCCCGGTGTCGGCCGGCGCATCGACCAGCAGTTCGACCACTCGCTGTCGATCCGCGCGGCGGGGTACGAGCCGACGCTCGAGCTCGTGGCATCCGATCGACTCACCCTCTCCGCGGGCGATCCGGCGCGGTACGACGAGCTGCCCGACGGCACCGGGGTCCTGCGCACGGTGAAGATGTGGCGCGTCGACGCCGCCCCCTATGCACTGGCCGAAGACCTCGTGCCACTCTCGCGCGAGGTCGATCTCGACCCGCACCGGCCGGTGTTCGAGCTGGCCGAGGCGGCCAACGGCATCCGGGTCGCGTGGGAGACCCTGTGGATCGACGCGATCGCCCTCGATGCCGAGCGCGCCGCGATCTTGTCGACGGATGCCGGCACCCCGGCCATCGAGATGACCTACTGCGGGTACGGGGTCGACGACGCCATCGGGTACTGGTCGCGCGAGGTGCAGCTGCCGGCGCCGGCGGGCCTGCGCAACGCACTGATCCGTCGCGTCCGCTCCTGAACGCGCGTTTCTGCCGCGTAAACGAGCGGTGAAGTTGTTGGACAAGTAGCTCATGAGCTTGTTGGACAAGCGTACTGTCGGGCTACCCGACGAAAGCGAGCCCCCGTGTCCGACACCCTCTCCACCCACCACCTCACCGCCGAGACCATCACCCCCGCGGGCTTCGAGCCCTACGGCGTCGTGCTGACCCCGATGGAAGACGGCACGCCCTTCACCGCCGAGGAAGCCGTGCTCGACGTGTCGAACGGCATCCCCCGCTTCTACCTCATGCACCTCGACGACAAGTCGCCCGAGTTCGTGCGCGTCACCCGTCACCTCGAGACGACGCAGACGCTCATGGCCGTCGGCGATGTGGAGTGGACGATCGCCGTCGCCGCCCCCGGCCTCGACGCCCCCGCGCTCGACGACCTGCGGGCGTTCCGCATTCCGCCGCGCACGGCCATCACGATGCGCAAGGGCACCTGGCACGCGGGACCGTTCTTCGCCGACCCGAGCATGGACTTCGTCAACCTCGAGCTCGACGACACCAACGTCACCGACCACCACAACCACCGGCTCGACGACGCCTTCGGCGTGCGCGTCGTGATCGACGCGGAGTGACGGTGCTCACCCCGCTTCCCGACGCCCCCGCGCGTCTCGCGCGCCTCGAACGCGAGGCGGCGCACCAGTCCGCCCTGAGCGCCGGCGACGGGCGGCCCTGGGTGGGCGCGCGCGACGGAGTGCGCCCCGTCGTGATCGTGGGAGCCGGTCAAGCCGGGCTCGTGCTCGCGCGGGGCCTGCGGCGCCGCGGGATCGACGACGTGGTGGTCCTCGACGCCGCCCCCGCGGGCGCTGCGGGCCCCTGGACCACCTACGCGCGCATGCACACCCTGCGCACCCCCAAAGACATCGCCTGGCCGACGTGGGGCACCCCCGCGGTGAGCCCCCGCGCGTGGTTCGAAGCCGTATACGGCACGGCGGCGTGGGAGCAGATCGAGTACTTCCCCACCACGGCGTGGCAGGGATTCCTGCAGTGGTACCGCGAGGTCTCGGCGATCACCGTGGTGCCCGCCACCCACGTCACGGCGATCACCCCCACCGACGGTCCGCTCGACCTCGCGCTCGAGGGCCCCGACGGGACCTGGACGCTTTCGGCCCACCACGTCGTGCTCGCCACCGGAATCGAGGGAGCCGGCGGGCGGTCCATCCCGTCGCTGCTGCACGACCTTCCCGCGGATCGGGTGCGGCACACGCACGACGACATCGACTTCGCCGCCCTCGCGGGCCTGCGCATCGGCATCCTGGGTGCCGGCACGGGGGCGTTCGACAACGCCGCCACCGCCCTCGAGCACGGAGCCGCCCTCGTCGACGTGCACATGCGCCGCGCCGCGATGCCACAGGTCAGCCCGTACCGCTGGATGGAGTTCGCCGGACTCATCGAGAACTACGGCACCTTCACCGACGCGCAGAAATGGGCGTTCAACGTGCACCTGTCGGCCGTCGACCAGCCCGCCACGCAGAACGCCCTGTGGCGCGCGCACGCCTTCGACACGTTCCGCTTCCTCACCTCGTCGCCGTGGCAGGGCGTGGAGTGGACGGGCAGCGACATCGCGGTGACGACGCCGCACGGCATCCACCACTACGACGTCGTCCTGGCCGCGACCGGCATCGCCTCGGACCTCGCCCGACGACCCGAGCTGGCGAGAGTGGCCGCCGACGCCGTGCTCTGGAGCGAGCGACTCACCCCCGAGGCCGCGGCGCAGAACCCGGGGCTCGCCGCGTTCCCCTACCTCGACGACGACTTCGGGCTCGTCGACCGCGCGGGCGGGGAGGCGCTGTCGCGCATCCACATGTTCAACCACGGTGCGCGGATCAGCCAGGGCATGCTGAGCCACCAGATCCCCGGCCTCGTGGGCGGGGCGACGAAGCTGGCCGCCGCGCTCTCCCGCCGCCTGTTCGCGCGCGACTCCGCGAGCCTGCTGGCCGAGTACCTCGCGTACGACGTTCCCGTGGGCGTGCAGATCGGCCGACGCGCGCAACCCGCCGCCGCCGAGGCGCCGACGGCGGTAGCGTCGAGGGGGTGACGACCGAGACCCCCCTGATCGTGTCCGTGCCCACCGAACAGCTGCGCGACGATCTGCAGCCCCTGCCCGAGGGCGTCGAGCTCGTGCTGTGGGACATGACGGGGCCCGCTCCCCGTGAGCGGTTCGACCTGGTCGTGCCCCCGTACATGTCGATGGACGGCGTCATCGAGGCGTTGTCGAGCGTCGAGGTCGGTCTCGTGCAGGGCCAGTCGATCGGCTACGACAACGTCGAGGGACGCCTGCCGAAGGGCCTCGCCTTCGCGAACGCCTCCAGCGTGCACGAGACCGCGACCGCAGAGCTCGCCGTGACGCTGGCCCTGGCCGCGCAGCGGCGTCTGCCGGAGTTCGTGCGCGCCCAGGACCGCGCGGAGTGGATCGGCGGCGGCGCGACCGGTCTCGCCGACCAGCGCGTCACGCTCCTCGGATTCGGCGGGGTCGGCCGCGCCATTGCCGCGCGCCTCAAGCCCTTCGAGGTCGAGCTGCGCGCGGTCGCCTCGCACGGCCGGCTGCAGGACGACGTCGAGGTCTTCCCCCTCGGAAAGCTCGACGACGTGCTCGCCGAGACCGACATCCTCATCGCCTCACTCCCCGGCGGCGACCGCACCCGCCACATCCTCAACGACGCCGCCCTGTCGGCCCTGCCCGACGGCGCCCTCGTCGTCAACGTCGGCCGCGGTCCCCTCATCGACACCGACGCGCTCGTCGACCACGTGCGTCGCGGGCGCCTCCGCGCGGCGCTCGACGTGACCGACCCCGAGCCCCTTCCCGCGGATCACCCGCTCTGGGGCCTCGACGGCGTGCTCATCGCCCCGCACGTCGGAGGAGCCACGGATGCCATGCGCCCGCGCATCGCGCGACTCGTGCGCCGTCAGATCGAGCGCCTCCGCGCCGGCGAGGAACCGCTGAACGTCGTCATCGGCGGCTGAGAGCCGCCGCCGTCGGGCATCAGGCGGAGCGGCGCGGACGCATCGACCGGAGGGTCTGCGCGATGAGGCGGGCGTCGCCGCGGCCCCCCACCGCCATGATCGCCGCCGCTGCCACGAGCCACGCCGCTGCCAGGCAGACCAGGCGGAGCAGAGCGGGCCACGGCCCGAAGACCGCGAGGTCCAGGCCCCACGCGACGAGGGTCGCCCCGCCGCTCACCGCCAGGGGCACGAGGGACGCGCGCACGAGGACCCCGACCTCGAGGCCCGCGCGGGGGGCGAACACGAAGGTTCCCGACGCCCAGATGAGCACCTGGCCCACGACCACCCCCCAGGCGATCCCCGCGGGAGCCAGGGGCGCCAGCAGCACGATGAGGAGCACCATCGGCACGCGCCCGACGATCTCCGACAGGAAGAGAGCCCCGGAGCGTCCCAGAGCGGCGAACCCCCAGTAGTAGGCGTACGCCGTGGTCTGGAAGACCGTGCCCACGGCGAGGATCGGAAGGAACTGCATCGCGGGGAGCCAGTCGACGCCCAGCACCACGTCGATCAACGGCGCACCGCACACCACGAGCAGGCCCGTGACGGCGAGCAGCACGTGACTGACGAGCCGCTGCGCGCGCGCCAGCGCCTCGTTGAGGGCGGGAAGGCTGTCGGCGACGTGCGCCAATCGCGGCAGCACCACGCGCGTCAGCGGGGCGGCGACCTGCAGCAGCGGCAGCATCACCAGCTGGTACGCCCGCGAGTAGAACCCGACGATCGCCGACGGGTACCAGGCCCCCATGACGATCGTGTCGACGTTCGTCGTGACGTAGTGCGCCGCGTGGGTGGCGAGCGTCGACAGGCCGAAGGTGAGCAGCGACCCCATCTCGACGCGACGCGGGAGTCCGGGACGCCAGCCCGCCGCGGCGACGGCCCACCCGAGGGACACGACGGCCGCCACCGTGCCCTGCACGGCGAGAGCCAGATAACCCGAGCCGAGCAGCGCGAGCAGGATCGCGGCGACGATGCCCGCGGCATCCCCTCCCACTTCCGACGCGGCCAGGCGCGAGAACCTCTCCCGGCGATTCAGCTCGACCAGGAACTGGACCGCCGCGGCACGGAGGAGGTAGGCGGGTGCCGCGATGAGCACGACCCCGACCAGGCGACCGTCGCCGAACGCGGCGCCGATCGGAACGGCGACGGCCGCCACCAGCAGCGCCAGAACGGCCCCGATGCCGGTGTTGATCCAGAACAGGTTGCTCTTCTGCGCCTGGCTCAGCGACTTCTCGCGCAGGGCGGCGAGGCTGAGCCCGAAGTCGCCGAGCACCGACGCGATGCCGACGATCGCCAGTCCCAGGCTGACCACGCCGAAATCCGCCGGCCCGATCAGGCGTGCCAGCACGACGATGTTGGCGATCTGCAGGACGTACCGCAGCCATTGCGTCGACAGGAGCAGGGTCGCACCCCGGGCCCGTGCGCCCGAAGATCGTTCGGGCGTCACGTCTGTCGTCCTCCTCGGGTGCGCCGCGGGAGCCGCGCTCGAGCAGACTATTTTCGGCCGCGCGCTGCTCACCTCTCCGCCGCCCCTCGGGGGCTCGTTTTCACCCGGTCGGTCGCCCGTTGCACCCCGGTCCCCGCCGCGATGGAGCACCGCTCTCGCGCACCTAGCCTGTGCGGATGACCTCCCCCGCCGTCGCCGCGTCCGACCTCTCGGTACGCCCGGAGTCCGAGCCGGGCACACGGCGCGCAGCGCGACGACAGCGTCTGGCGACCGCGCCGCTCGCGGCACCGGCGCGCAGCACCGCGGCCCGCGTCGTCGCGTTCGGCCTGCTGCTGATGCTGTGGGCGGCCTCGATCGGCGGCACCATCGCGCAGACGCTGACGATGAGCCGCACGCAGGCGGCCGAGGGTCTGACGAGCGTGTACACGCAGGCGGTCGTCGACGCGGGGCACATCGCCCTGCTGCTTCCCGCGGCCGCCGCCGTCTTCGTGCTGATCTTCCGCGTCGTCTTCGTGCAGAACGACGTCTCGCCCCTGGTGCTCGTCGTCCTGCCGTGGGTGTGGATCGTGTTCAACGAGTTCGCGCGGGGAGGAGCCGTCACCGAGCAGATGCTGCTGCCGATCGGCGTCGCCGTGACCCTGTGGGCGATCCAGCCGCGTGTGTCGGACCTGCGGGCGTACGCCCTCGCCGCCGCGGGGTTGGCGGTGGTCTCGATGGTGCTGACGTCCAGCGCCCCCGCCCTCATGTACATGCCGCAGACGTTCGACGTGAACTCCGAGAAGTCGTTGACCGGGCTCCCGCTGTTGGCGGGCTTCTTCGGGCACCCCAACGGCTACGGCCTGTTCCTGGTGCTCGCCCTGCCGCTGACGCACCTCTTCTCGCGCTGGTATCTGCGCTGGACGACGGCCGCCGTGCTCCTCGTCGCCATCCTGTGGTCGGCGTCGCGCACGGCGTTGTTCGGGGTCGCGGTGTGGGCCGTGGTGCTGCTGGTGAGCATGCTGCTGGGCCGCGCGGGCAACCGGACCGTCGGCCGCGTGCTCGGCGCCCTGCTGCTCGTCCTGGTCGTCGTCGTCGTGGCCCTCCCCCTGATCACGACCGACCCCGAGGCGTTCACGAAACGCGGCGCGATCTGGCAGTTCAACCTGTCGCAGCTGTCGGGCGATCAGTGGCTCGTCGGGCTCGGCCACAGCTGGTACGTCGACCACTACGACCTGCTCAAGGCCGCTCTCTCCAGCGCCGCCAGCCACGGCCACAACGTCTTCGTGACGTACGTCGTCACGGGCGGCATCGTCCTCGTCGCGCTTCTCGCCGTCGTCCTCGCCGCCGCCGCCCGCGCGGCCCAGCGTCTTCCCCGCCGCGACCAGGTCGCGGCGAGCGTGTTCCTCTGCGTGCTCACGGCGGTGTCGATCACCGAGACGGCGTGGCGCGTCGAGGCGCCCGACACCCTGTTCGCGGCGATGGTGGTGCCGCTGTTCGTGATCGCCGTGCAGGCACGGGACCTGTCGCCCCTCGCCCGCCGAAGGGGTGACCGGACGGGTGAAACGCCCACTTTCACGATGCTCACCCGCCGGACGGCGTAAGCGGGACCCGCGGTCCTTCGGCGAGCGCCCCGCCCGCTGATCACACGACCCGCGGGAACGAAACCAGGGCCGTCAGGAGCGCCGCACCGCGGCGCGCAACCGCCGCAGGTTGGCCGAGGCCGGGGGCAGATCCCAGGTGAAAAGTGCCGCCACGGCGGCGTCGTCGATGCGTCGGCCCCGCTGGATCGCCCGACGCTCGCGCAGCTTGCGGGGCATCTTGACCGCGGCGATCCCGACGGCCTTCACGGCCGTGCCCCCCTGCCCGCGCAGCACGGCGCGCACGAACGTGAACGAGTACGAGAGCGCGAGGCGCGGGAACACCACCGGCAGGAAACGCGAGGGGACGTTCTTGGTCATGACCCAGAAGAGGTTCTTGAGCGTCTGGTGGGTGGTGAAGCCCGGGATGCGGCCGCTCGTCGCTCCGATCCGGTGGTAGGCGACGGCCCGGGGCGCGAGTTGCACGCGCCATCCCCGCAGCTGCGCCCGCCAGCTGAGGTCGATGTCTTCGAAATAGGCGAAGAAGTCCTCATCGAACAGTCCGACGTCGCGCAGCATCGCGGCGCGATAGAGGGTCGATCCGCCGCTGCCCCCGAAGATGTCGACCGCGTCGTCGTACGCGTCGAGGTCCTCTTCGTCGCGCCCCCGCGGGTAGGGCAGGCCCCAGGTCGAGTAGCACTCGCCGGTGCTGTCGATGCGGCGGCCGTCGAGGGTCACGAACTTGCTCGCCACCATGCCGAGATCATCCCCGCTGCGCATGACGGCGACGAGCTCGGCGAGCCAGGTCTTCTCGACCACGGCGTCGTTGTTGAGCAGCGCGATGTGCTCGTGGCCCCGGTGCAGGGCGTAGCGCAGACCGACGTTCACGCCTCCGGCGAAGCCGAGGTTCACGGGCTGCACGAGCAGGGTGACGCCGGGGTACGACGAGCGGATCATCTCGACCGATCCGTCCGTCGAGCCGTTCTCGACCACGATCACCTCCGCCGCCATGGTCTGCGCCCCGAGCGAGTCGAGGCACGCGGCGAGATCCTCCCGGCCGTTCCAGTTCGGGATGACGACCGCCGACGTCATCGCTCGTCCCCCCGTCCGAACAGGGCGTCCTCGAGTCGCGACGGATAAGTCTCGGCCGAGAAGACCGATCGCGCCCACTCCCTCGTCGCGGTGGCATCGCTCCAGGCCCGACGAGGATCGGCGAGGATCGCGAGGAGTGCGCGCGCGATCGCCTCGGTGTCGTCGGCGACCACGAGACCACCCGTCTCTCCCTCGCCGACCAGTCCTTCCGCGCCCACGGTCGTGGACACCACCGGGATTCCCCGCATCAACGCCTCCACGGTCTTGAACTTCAGCCCGGCGCCCATGCGCAGCGGGACGACGACGGCCGTGGCCGCCCGATAGGACGGGTCGAGCGACTCGACCTCGCCGGTCACCTCGAGCAGCGGGTCGGTCTGCGCCGCGGCGATCATGCGCGCCGTAGGCCCCGCGCCCGCGAGCACGAATCGCACATCGGCCCGCGCCGCCCGCACACGCGGGATGATCTCGTCGATCAGCCAGTCGGCCGCCTCGACGTTGACGTCGCGGAAGAACGCCCCCACGAACAGCACCGTCGGAACCCCGGCCGGCGGTCCGTCGGCGGTCGCCACCTCGCCGCCGTCCGGCGAGAACGGCGGCCGCAGGACCACGACGTCGTCGGCCGCGACCCCCAGGCGCCGCGCGTAGCCGGCGTCCTTGCCGCTGAAGACGACCACGGCATCCATGTCGCGGTACAGCCGCCCCTCGTCGCGCGCGACGCTCTGGTTTCGCCACCGGCCGAGCAGCCGCGCCGCCGTCCATCGACGCGTCGTGGCGAAGATCCGCTCGTAGGTCTGGACGATCAGGTCCTGCGCCACGACCACGCGACGGGCGCGCGGGCCGGTGGGAAGCGCCCGGGCGATCCATCCCATCTCGCTCCAGTGCGCTTCGACGAGGTCGGCGTGCGCCGCCGCGTCTCGCACGGTGCCCGCGCGGAGGATCGCCCGCCGGAACCGCAGCGGCGGCCGCACGGGGAACAGCCGGATCTGCTGCGTGTCGAGCCACGCCGCGAGACGGCCGGAGGAACGCGGCGGGCAGACCAGGACCGTGACGTCCATCGCCTCCCGCAGGCGCCGGGCTCCCTCGTCGTTGCCCCGCCAGTCGGGCGCGACCACGGTGACCTCGTGACCGAGGGCGCGCAGGCCCCGGAGGTGCGACAGCACGTACTGTCCGCCCGCGTGGGGGATGCCGGGGTACGGCACGTGGGCCATGAGACTGACGATCCGCACGGTTCTCCTCCGGTCCCGCTCTCGACGGGCGACCTCGGGCGCCCGGACGGGCGACGCGGGGAGAGACGGGTGTCCCGGGGAACGTACCAACCGGCTCGACGGCATCCCCCGCCGGTGGCGGCGACGGGCGGCTCCGGACGCGAACCTCACCCGTCGCCTCACCCCCAGCGCCTCCTCGCGGCTCGCGCCGACCGCCGAGAGCCTCGGCGCCGGAGGCGGTCATACTCGGCGGCGGACCCCGCCCGAGAAGAGGACTCCGTGCCCACATCCCCGCCGCACATCGTGATCGACGCCCGTTCGATGTTCACCTCCACCGGGCGCTACACGCGCAACCTCATCGCGCACCTCGAGCAGATCGACACCGCGCACCGCTACACGATCGTGCTCCCCCGCGACCGGTTCGACGACTGGACGCCGACCAGTCCGCTCTTCGAGAAGGTCGCCACCGAGACCCCGTACTTCTCGTGGCGCGAGCAGACCTCGTTCGGGCGCGAGCTCCGGGCGCTCCGCCCCGATCTGGTGCACTTCGCGATGCCGCAGCAGCCGCTCTACCTGGGCGCGCGCCGCGTGACGACCTTCCTCGACATGACGCTGCTGAAGGTGCGCAACCGCAAGAAGCACTGGGCCGTCTCTGCGGTGAAGCGCATCATCGGCGCGGGGGCGTTCGTGTTCACGGCGCACCGCTCCCGCGTGAACCTCGTCATCAGCGCGCACGGGGGCCGCGACCTCGTCGCCCACACCCGCGTGCGCGCGTCGAGCCTGTACGTCACCTCGCCCGCGGCCGATGTGATCGCGGATGCCGCGACCCCGGTCGAGACGCCGTTCCCGCGCTTTGTGCTGTACGTCGGCCGGCAGGAGCCGTACAAAAACCTCAAACGGCTCATCCGCGCGGTCGTGCACCTGCGCGACGCCGGCGAAGACATCGGCCTCGTCGTCGCCGGAAAGATCGACGACGACGGGGCGCGCCTGATCCGGGAACTCGACGAGCAGGAGCGGGGCGCCGTGCACTTCGCCGGTCTCGTCACCGACGCGCAGTTGCGCGGGCTGTACGAGGCGGCGGCGGTGTACGCGTTCCCGTCGTTCTTCGAGGGGTTCGGACTACCGGGGCTCGAGGCGATGCGCCACGGGTGCGCCGTGGTCAGCAGCGATGCGACGTGCCTGCCCGAGGTCTACGGCGACGCCGCGATCTACTTCGACCCCGCGAGCACCGCCGGGATGCGGGACGCCGTGGCCCGAGTCCTCACCGACCCCGCGCTCGCACAGACGCTGCGGGAGCGCGGGGTCGCGCGCGCCGAGATGTTCTCGTGGCGGTGGATGGCGACGCGCACGCTCGACGCCTACCGCGACGCCCTGGAGTCCTGAGCCCGAACGGCGGTGGCGACCGCGGGAGCGTCCAGGGTCACGGCATCCGGACCGTGAAGCCCGCCGCCCTCAGCCGCGGAAACCGCCGGGGTTCGACAGCAGGTCGGCGAAGGCGAGCTCGGCGGGGCCGACGAGCATGAGGCGCGAGCGCAGGTGCGCCCGTTCGAGGCGGATCGTGCGCCCCTCGGCTCCCAGGGGATGCACGCGCACGGCATCGGCCAGTCGTTCGCGGCTGACCGAGAGCAGGGCGCCGAGGTAGCCCGACAGAACGACCGTCTCGGGGCTGAAGGCGTTGACGAAGTTGGTCAGCGCGATCGAGAGCACCTCGACCTGGCGCGTCACCTCCGCCATCACGCGAGGGTTGCGGGCCACGCCCAGCTCGACGTCGAGTTCGTCTTCGTCGAGCTTGCGCCGACCCAGCAGGGGCTCGAGCAGATCGAGGCTCACCTCGGCCTCGAGGCATCCCCGGCGTCCGCACACGCAGGCGCGCCCACGGGGGTCGACGACGGTGTGCCCCAGCTCGCCGGCGTAGCCCGAGGTGCCGCGCAGAAGGGTGCCGTCGATGATGAGACCGCCGCCGATGCTGTGCATCGCCCCGCCCAGGTAGAGCAGGTTGCCGACACCGACGCCGACACCGAAGCGCGACTCGGCGAGAGCGCCGATGCTCGCGTCGTTGCCGGCGGCCACCGGCATGCCGAGTTCGTCGCTCAGGCGGGCCGACACGGGGTCGCGTTTCCATCCCAGGGTGGGCGAGACGAGCACCGAGCCGTTGGCATTGACGAGTCCGGGCACCGCGAGGCCCGCACCCACCACCCGGTAATGCCGATCGATGTCGGCGCGCATGGCCTCGACCGACGAGGCGACGATCTGCACGAACCGGCGCGGCGACGGCGGACTGGCCGTGTCGTGGCGCAGGCGCGCGTGCACCACCCCGCCCAGCCCGACCAGGGCGACGGTGACGGCGTGGGGTTCGGCCCGCACGCTGAGGGCGGCGACGTGGTCTTCGGGCTCGAGATCGAGGGTCGGGCGCCCGACCTTGCCGGTGCGCTCGGTGCTGGCCGCCTCGCGCACGAGGCCCAGCTCGGTGAGCTCCATGACCAGGCCCGTCACGGTGGAGCGGTTGAGTCCCGTCGTCGCGCCCAGCTGCGCGCGTGAGAGCGCTCCCCGAGAATGGAGCAACGACAGCACCGACGCGAGGTTCTGCTGGCGGATCAGGTCGTTGGTGGTACGACCGACCGGGGGTGCGAGCGGCGTTGCGGGCTCGAACACGGCAGGGGTCATGAGAGGGGCACCTCCCCCATCATCCCATCGCGCAGGAACGGACGGTACGCGCAGCCGTCGAGAAGGACGGGGGCGGGGCCGACGGCCGACGCCGCGGCCCCGGGACGCGGATGGGGAGCGGGCCCCGGGGCCACGCTCCCCATCCGGTCAGACACCGCCGTTGCGCCGCTTGTTGAAGATGTCGAACGCGACGGCCAGCAGCAGCACGATGCCCTTGATGGCCATCTGCCAGGCGGCGTCGACACTGAGGATCGACAGCCCCATGTTCAGCACGCCCATCACCAGTCCACCGACGACCGCACCGACCACGGTGCCGATGCCGCCCTGGACGGCGGCGCCACCGATGAAGACCGCGGCGATGGCATCCAGCTCGTAGTTCTGACCGGCGGACGCCACGGCGCTGCCGGCGCGCGCGGTGCTCACGACCGCCGCGAGACCGGCGAGCACGCCCATGTTGACGAAGATGAAGAAGTTGACCCACTTCGTCTTCACACCGCTCATCACGGCGGCGAACAGGTTGCCGCCCATCGCGTACACGTGGCGGCCGAAGGTCGTGCGGTTGAGCACGAACGTGTACGCCAGGACGAGCACCGCGAGGATGATCAGAACGATCGGCGTGCCGTTGTAGGTGGCGAGCGTCAGGGCGATCGCCATGATCGCGACCGCGGCGATGAGGTTCTTCAGCCAGAACGACCACGCGACCTCGCGGGGCAGCTCGAGGCGACGGAGCGTCGCGCGGGTGCGCAGCTGCTGGGCGATGAGCGCCACGACGGCGACGAGACCCAGCACGACGGTCAGCGAGTCCCAGTTGCCGACGTAGCCGAGCACCGGGGGCAGCCAGCCGGCACCGATGGCGGTGAAGCCGTCGGGCAGACCCGCGATCGTGCCGCCGGTGAGCAGCACCAGGGTGAGACCTCGGAACAACAGCATGCCCGCCAGGGTGACGATGAACGCCGGGATGCCGACGAACGCCACCCAGAAGCCCTGCCACGCCCCGACGACCGAGCCGACCGCGAGCGAGAGGATGACGGCGGCCCACCAGGGCAGCCCCCACGAGTTCATCGAGATCGCCGCGATCGCTCCGACCATGGCGACCACCGAGCCGACCGACAGGTCGATGTGCCCCGCGATGATCACCATCACCATGCCGATCGCGAGGATCAGCACGTAGGCGTTCTGCTGGATGAGGTTGTTGACGTTTCCGGGCATGAGCAGTCGGCCGCCGGTCAACACCTGGAACAGCACGATGATGATGACCAGGGCGGCGAGGATGCCGAACTGCCGGAAGTTGATGCGCGACAGGATGCCGCGGCGGCGCGGTCCCGGCTGCGTGGGCGCCTCGACCGTCTGGGTGGATGCGGTGGCCATGTCTTTCAGTTCCTTCCGGCGGTCATGTGCCGCATGAGGGTCTCCTGCGTGGCGTCGTCGCGGCTGACCTCTGCCGTGATGCGTCCCTCGGAGATCGTGTAGATGCGGTCGGAGAGGCCGATGACCTCGGGCAGCTCCGACGAGATGACGATGACGGCCTTACCCTGGGCCGCGAGTTCGTTGATGATGCCGTAGATCTCGTACTTCGCCCCGACGTCGATGCCGCGGGTCGGCTCGTCGAGGATCAGCACGTCGGGACCGGTGAACATCCACTTCGACAGCACGACCTTCTGCTGGTTCCCGCCGGACAGCCGTCCGGTGATCGCCGCGACGCTGGGGGCCTTGATGTTCATCTTGTAGCGGTACGAATCGGCGACCTTGTACTCGCGGTAGCGGTCGACCACGCCCAGGCGGGCGAGGCGCGAGAGGGCGGATGCCGAGACGTTGACCTGGATGTCGCCGATGAGGTTGAGACCGTACTTCTTGCGGTCCTCGGTGGCGTAGGCGATGCCGTGCTTGATGGCCGCGTCGACCGTGCGCACGTCGATCTGCTGGCCGTTCTTGTAGACCTCGCCCGAGATGCCCGTGCCGTACATGCGGCCGAAGATGCTCATGGCGAGCTCGGTGCGACCGGCGCCCATGAGGCCCGCGAAACCGACGATCTCGCCCGCGCGCACCATGAAAGAGGCGTCGTCGATGACCACGCGCTCGGTGTCGACCGGGTGGTGCACGGTCCAGTTCTCGACGCGGAAGAGTTCTTCGCCGATGTCGGGTTCGCGCGGCGGGAACAGGCTGTTCAGATCGCGGCCGACCATGGCGCGGATGATGCGCCCCTCGTCGGTGTCGGCGTCGGTGCGGTGCATCGTCTCGATGGTGCGGCCGTCGCGGATGATCGTGATGCGGTCCGAGATGCGCAGCACCTCCTTCAGCTTGTGGCTGATGATGATGCAGGTGATGCCCTGGTCGCGCAGCTGGTCGATCAGATCGAGCAGGTGGGCGGAGTCGTCGTCGTTCAGCGCGGCGGTGGGCTCGTCGAGGATGAGGAGCTTCACCTCTTTGGCCAGGGCCTTGGCGATCTCGACGAGCTGCTGCTTGCCGACGCCGATCTCGTAGATCTTGGTGGCGGGGTTCTCGCGCAGCCCCACGCGCTTGAGCAGCTCCGCGGCCGCGGTGTTCGTGGCGTTCCAGTCGATGACGCCGCGGCGGGCCTTCTCGTTGCCGAGGAAGATGTTCTCGGCGATCGAGAGGTAGGGGCTGAGCGCCAACTCCTGGTGGATGATGACGATGCCCGCGGCCTCGCTGTCGTTGATCGAGCGGAACGCCATCTGCTCACCCTCGAGGGTGATGCTCCCCTCGAAGCTGCCGGCCGGGTAGACCCCGCTGAGCACCTTCATGAGGGTGGACTTGCCGGCGCCGTTCTCGCCGCAGATGGCGTGCACCTCTCCGCGGTGCACGTCGATCGACACGTCGGCGAGAGCCGGAACCCCGTTGAAGGACTTCGAGATCCCCGCCATGCGCAGGATCGGTTCGGTCATGGTGTGTGTCGTCCCTTCACCGTCGCCGGGGGCGACGCAAAAGTGGGCCGCCGAAGCGACTCGTGTGATCGTCGCCGGAGGCGACCAATGCCCTTCACCGGGCGGTGAAGGATCGAGCGGCGGGGCGGGCTGAGCCGCCCCGCCGCGAGAAGAGGACGGGGCGGGCGAGCCCGCCCCGTCCGGGATCGATCAGAGTCCGACGTCGGACGCCTTCAGGAAGCCCGAGTCGATGAGCTTCGTCTGCACGTCGTCCTTGACGACGACCTCGGGGGTCAGCAGGTACGACGGGACGACCTTCTTGCCGTTGTCGTAGGTCTTCTCGTCGTTGACCTCGACGGTCTTGCCGTCCTTGATCTCCTGCACCATCGTGAACACGCGGTCGCCGAGGGCGCGGGTGTCCTTCCAGACCGTCATCGACTGCGCGCCGTCGAGGATCGCCTTGACGTTGGCCTTGTCGGCATCCTGACCCGTGATGATCGGGTAGTCGGCACCGGGGGTGTAGCCGGCCGACTTCAGCGACGCCTCGATACCGATGGCGAGGCTGTCGTTGGGCGAGAGCACCACGTTG
Source organism: Microbacterium sp. CFBP 13617 (assembly GCF_014839445.1). NCBI lineage: Bacteria > Bacillati > Actinomycetota > Actinomycetes > Micrococcales > Microbacteriaceae > Microbacterium > Microbacterium sp. CFBP 13617. The sequence continues at coordinate 147,359 of NZ_JACYNW010000001.1, forward strand.
ACCTTCTTGCCGTCGCCGTAGAACGACGAGAGGCGGTTGTCCATCTCGGACTGCGCCTTGTCGGACGCCCAGCCCTGGATGCCGATCGACGCCCACGCGTCGTCGTTGGCGGGCGACTTGCCGCTGGGGACGACCAGCTGGCCCTTCTCGACGTACGGCTGCAGGACGTCCCACGCGCCGGCGAAGAAGAACTTGGCGTTGTTGTCGTCGGGGCTGCCGGCGAAGGGCTCGAGGTTGAAGGGGCCCTTGCCGTCCTTCAGGCCCAGCTGCTCTTCGATGTACTGGCCCTGCAGGGTGCCGACCTTGTAGTTGTCGAAGGTGGCGTAGTAGTCGACGTTCTCGCTGCCGTTGATCAGGCGGTCGTAGGCGATGACCGTGGCGTTCTGCGACTTGGCCTCCTGCAGCACCGGGCCGAGGGTCGAGCCGTCGATCGCGGCGATCACGAGGATCTTCGCGCCCCCCGAGATCTGGTTCTGGATCTGGCTGATCTGCTGGTCGGTCTTGTTGTCGGCGTACTGCAGGTCGACGGTGCACCCGGCGTCGGTGAGCTTCTTCTGCAGCTGCTCACCGTCGTTGATCCAGCGCTCGAGGCTGCGGGTCGGCATCGCGATGCCGACGTTGCACTCGGTCGAGCCACCGCCGGCGGCGTCGCCGCCTCCGTCGGCCGGACGGGTGGAGCTGCACGCTCCGAGACCGACGGCGAGTGCGGCGATAGCCGCACCGGTCAGGATTTTCTTCAGCATGTGATCTGCGTTCCTCTCTGAACAGCAGGGACCTCGTGGTCCGCACCCGCGCCCTCCCCGGCGTCGGATCGGGTACGTCGTCGTCCCGGCACTCTGGTCCGTCGAATTATGACGGCTCCGAAAAATTATCCATCGAGGGGGGATTTGTCTATAGGCACGTCAAAATTGCCCCCGCCCGTGATCAGACCGTGACTCAGCGCTCGTCGCGGTCGGCGCCCGACCAGAGATCGCCGCATTCGACGAGCTCCGCCTCTTGGGCGATCAGATACGGCCGCGCGCCGATATCGCCGCGCACCGACGCGCTCACGGCCGCCCAGTGCGCGCGCCCGATGAGCACGGGATGCCCCGGCTCGCCGGTGTACGCCGCCTGGGCGAGGGCATCGGGAGCCGCCCGCCGGACGAGGCGGGCGATCGCGGCCGGGACGACGCCGGGGGTGTCGACCGGCAGCACGACGACGGCGGATGCGGGTCCGGATGCCGCGGCCTCGAGGCCCGCGCGCAGCGACGCGGCCACCCCCGTCTGCCAGTCGGCGACGCGCACCACCGTCGCTTCGGCGGGCACCAGGAGGGCCGCCTCGTCGGCGGCCGCGCCCAGGACGACGAGGACGTCGCCGCACCCGCCCGCGCGCAGAGCCCACACGGCGAGCGCGATCCAGGGGACGCCGGCGGGGGTGCGGGCGAGGGCCTTGGGACCACCGAACCGGCGCCCGGCGCCCGCGGCGAGGACGAGTCCGCACGGGGGCACGAGGGGGTCGGCGGGCATGGTCACGACAGCGTAGCGTGCGCGAAACACGCCCCGACTACCGTCGCGTCCATGCTCGAACTGGCCGCCGACCTGGTGCCCCTGCTCGACGCGGGAGTGCCCGTCGCGGCGGTCACCGTGACCGCCGTCGTGCGCAGCGCACCGCGCGGGGTGGGGGCCACTCTCGCCGTGACCCGCGACGCCCGCGTGATCGGATCGATCTCGGGAGGCTGCGTCGAGAGCGACGCCGTGATGCTCGGGCTCGATGCCCTGCGCACCGGCACCGTGCGCCGCGCGCGGTTCGGCTTCGGCGACGACGGCACCGTCACCCCCATCGCGGCGGGGCTCGCCTGCGGGGGTGCGGTCGACGTCGTGGCGTACCGGATCGACGCGGACGCCACGCGCGCCGCCCTCGACGACGCCCGCACCGGCCGCGCGGCGACCCTGCGCCTCGACCTCGACGGCGAGGCCCTCGTACTGCACCGCCCGGCACCGCCCCGGCTCATCGTGCTGGGCGCGGGTGAGCACGCCGCGGCGCTCTGCCGACTGGGGGCCGCCGCCGGATTCGCGGTGACCGTGTGCGACGACTGGGCGCTGCTGGTGACGCGCGAACGCTTCCCCGACGCGACCGAGCTGGTCGTCGCGGCCCCCCACGACTACCTCGCCACCCTCGACGATCCCGACGCGCGCACGGCGGTCTGCGTGCTGACGCACGACGAACGGCTCGACGTGCCCGCTCTTCGCGCGGCGCTGCGTCTGCCCGTGGGGTTCGTGGGGGCGATGGGGGCGCGGGCCACCGTCGCGCGCCGCGCGAAGCTCCTGCGCGCGGCGGGGGTCACCGATGCCGAGCTCGCCCGCCTGCACTCCCCCCTGGGCCTCGACCTGGGCGGCGTCACCCCCGAAGAGACGGCGCTCTCGGTGATCGCCGAGATCGTGGCATCCCGCAACGCCGCCGACGCCCGTCCGCTGCGCGACCGGCGCGGCGCCCGCCTGCACGGGATGGACCTCGACGCATCGTGCGCGGTGAGGAGCGCATGAGCGTGCTCGTCGTGCGCGGCGCGGTCGCCGTCGTCGACGGGACGGGGCGCGTGCACACCGGCGACGTCGTGAGCGTCGACGGCACGATCGTCGCTTCGGCCGACCTGTCGGGGGCGACCGTGATCGACGCCACCGGGTGCGTCGTGACCGCCGGGCTGGTCAACGCGCACCACCACCTCCTGCAGACGGCGTTCCGCACGCTGCCCGGCACCCGCGGCATCCCCATGCGCGACTGGTTGCCGGCGATGGCCGCGGCGTACTCCGCCGCCGGCGTCGACCCCGAGCTCACCGGGCTCGCCGCGCGGGCGGGGCTCGCCGAAGCCCTGCTGAGCGGGGTGACCACGGTCGCCGACCACCACCTGACCTGGCCGAGCGGCGCCGACACCGTCGGCATGGCGCGCGCGGCGGCCGCCGCGGCCCGCGACCTCGGCGCCCGACTCGTGTTCGTGCGCGGTGCCGCGCGCGACGATCCCGCCGAGGCGGCGGCCTCGGCCGACGCGATCGTGCGCGCCCTCGTTCCCGGGGCGCCCGGCGGCATCAGCGCCGACGGTGCGCTGCAGGTCGCCGTGGGCCCGGCCGGAGTGCACAGCGATCCCCGTGAGACGTTCGACGCGCTCGGCGAGGTCGCCCGCGTGCACGGTCTGCGCCGCCGCACGCAGGCGAACGAGGTCGTCGACGTCGCCATCGCCCTCGAGCGCTACGGTGCCCGCCCGCTCGACCTTCTCGAGGAGTGGGGCTGGCTCGACACCGACGTGACCCTCGCCCACCTGTGCGACGTGTCGGACGACGAGATCGCCCGGATCGCGGCATCCGGGGCCTCCGCCACCCACGCACCCGGCTGCGACGTGCCGATGGGGTGGGGCGTCGCCCCCGTGCGACGACTGCTCGACGCCGGGATCTCCGTCGGGCTCGGCACGAGCGGCGGCGGGAGCAACGACGCGGGGCATCTGCTCGCCGACGCCCGACTGGCGATGCAGGTCTCGGCGCTCGTCGGGCCGCAGCTGCCCGCGGCAGAGGTGCTCGCGATGGCCACGGCCGGCTCGGCCGACGGGCTCGGCCGCCCCGAGCTCGGGCGGCTCACCCCGGGATCCGCGGCCGACCTGTGCCTGTGGGACGTCTCGGGGGTCGCCGACGCCGGAGTCGCGGATGCCGTGGCGGGACTGCTGTGGGCCGCACCCGGCCGGCGTCCGCGCGACGTCATCGTCGGCGGCCGTGTCGTCGTCGCCGGCGGCCGACTGGTCACCGCCGACGAGGACGAGGTCGTCGCCCGGCTGTTCGAGAGGGTGGGACGATGACGACCATGGCTCCCGCGATCCCCGCCGAGAAGACCCCCACCGGCGACGAACGGCTCGGCGCGCACCTGCGCGGACTGCGCAAAGCGCGCGGACTCACGCTGACGCAGCTGGCCGAGGCGGCGACGCTGTCGCACCCCTTCCTCAGCCAGCTCGAACGCGGTCTCGCCCGGCCCAGCATGGCGAGCCTCGAACGACTCGCGCGAGCGCTCGGCACCAGCCGGGTCGAACTCATCGCCGCCTCGGAGCCGCCCCGCCCCGACCACGACGCGCACCCCTCGTTCGTCGGCGCCGACGAGGGCGTGATCGGCCCCTACGCGGAAGGCACCGCGCGTCTGCTCGCGGAGGGCCCCCGACGCTTCGAACCCCTCGAGTTCACCGGCGCCAACCCCGACCCGGGAGACCACTACGTGCACGACGAGGACGAGTTCCTCACCGTGCTCGAAGGGTCGGTGGTGATCTCGTTCGGGGACTTCGGCGAGCGCACCCTGTGGGTCGGCGACTCGGTCTACTGCCGCTCGGGGACCCCGCACCGGTGGCACTCGCCGGGCGGGCTGCCGTATCGGTTGCTCATCGTGAAGGAACTCGTGCACGGCGGCGGTGTCGACGACACCGCAGAAGGAGAGTCATGACCGGAGGCGTCAGCTTCGAAGCCGTCGTCCGCGCCCGTCGCGATGCGGCGGAGGGCGTGGTCGTGCTCGACCTGGAGCGCACGGGTGGCACGCTGCCGCACTGGTCGCCCGGAGCGCACATCGACGTCGTGCTGCCCGACGGCATCGAGCGGCAGTACTCGCTCTGCGGATCGCCGAGCGAGCGGGGCACCTGGCGCATCGGAGTGCTCCGCGAACGCGAGGGCTCGGTGTGGCTGCACGAGAACGCGCACGTCGGTGCACCGCTTCGCGTGCGCGGTCCCGCCAACCACTTCTTGTTCGCCCCCACCGCCGGCCGCGCGTACGTGTTCGTCGCCGGGGGCATCGGCATCACCCCGATCGTCCCGATGATCGAGGCAGCCGAGACCGCCGGGGCGTCCTGGACGCTGCTGTACGCCGGCCGGTCGCGGCGCACCATGGCCTTCGTCGACGAGTTGGTCGCGCAGTACGGTGACCGCGTCGAGGTGTACGCCGCCGACGAGGGACGCCGGCTCGACCTCGCGGAGTACTTCGGCACCCCCGTCTCACGCACCGTCGTCTACTCGTGCGGACCCGCGCGCCTTCTGGAGTCCCTGGATGCCGCGATGGCGGGGTGGCCGCGCGGGAGCCTGCACGTCGAGCGGTTCGAGGCGAAGGTGCTCGGCCCGCCGGTGTGGGCCGAGCCGTTCGAGGTCGACCTGATGATGTCGGGCCTCACCGTGACCGTGCCCCCGGAGCGATCGATCCTCGACGTGGTGGAGGAGCACGGCGCGGTCGTCCCCTCGAGCTGTCGGGTGGGCACGTGCGGCACCTGCGAGGTCGCCGTCGTCGACGGCGAGGTGGAGCATCGCGACTCCGTCCTCTCGCCGGAGGAACAGGATGCCAACCGGTCGATGATGGTGTGCGTGTCACGGGCGGCGTGCGGGCGGATCACGCTGGAGCTGTAGGAGCAGGACGGGCATTCGCCGCGGCCGACGGGGCTGCGCGCAAGGTTTGTCACGAGGGTCACGCCCAGGAAATACAGCGGAAACGCGCGGTTCCTAGCATCGGAACATCGCCGGATGTTGGTCACACCAACACTGGCCGGCCACTCCCGGTGGCCCGCCCCGATGCCGTGGCCCCTGTCTCGAAGTCTGTCTGCCCGACTCCCCGGAGGACCCCGTGTCTGCCGTTCCACCCGTCTCGATCGCCGCGCTGCGCGGCGTGCGCCTGACCTCGGGCGCCGTCGTCGACATCGCGCTCGACGGCGACGAGGTGCTCGCGGTCGTGCCGGCCGGAAGCCCCCTGCCCGACACCGACGGCGAGACGCTCGACCTCACCGGCTACCTCGTCACCGCGGCGGGCGCCGAGCCGCACGCCCACCTCGACAAGTCGCAGTCGTGGGACGCCATCCAGCCCCCGTTCGGCGACCTCGTGCGCGCCATCGAGAGCTGGCAGGCCTTCGCCGTCACCCTCGACGAAGACGAGACGCTCGGCCGGGCCCGGTCGACGGCGCTGCGGATGCTGGCATCCGGGATCACGTCGATCCGCACCCACGTCGATCTGCTGCACGGCTCCGACCCCCTCATCGGCGTGCGGGCCCTGGTGCGCCTGCGCGACGAGCTCGAGGGCCTGATGGACATCGAGCTCGTCGCCCTCGGCGGCCCCACCGTGCCCGACGCGGTGTTCGACGCCGCGCTCGACGCGGGCGTCGACCTCGTCGGCGGAGCGCCCCACCTCGCCGACGACCCCCTCGCCGACCTCGAGCGCCTCATCGCCCTCGCGCGTCGCCGCGACGTGGGCCTCGACCTGCACACCGACGAGAGCCTCGCCGGAGCCGACACCCTCGCCGCGTACGCCCGCGCCGTCACCGGGTGGCACCGCACCCGCACGGCCGGTCACTGCGTCCGCCTGAGCATGATGCCCGCCGCCGACCTCGCTCTGCTCGCCGACGAGATCCGCACCGCCGACATCGGCGTGATCGCCCTGCCGATCACCAACCTGTACCTGCAGGGATGGGATGCCGCGCACGCGGTGCCCCGCGGGATCGCGCCCCTCGGGCGCCTGCGCGCAGCCGGCGTGCGCGTCGCGGCCGGTGCCGACAACGTGCGCGACCCCTTCAACCCCGTGGGACGCTGCGACCACCTCGAGACCGCTTCGCTGCTCGTCTCGGCCGGCCACCTGGCACCCGAGGCGGCGATGGATGCCGTCACGACCGGTGCCCGCGACGTGATGGGCCTGCCCGTCGCCGGTCCCGTGCCGGGCGCCCGCGCCGACCTCGTCGCCGTGCGCGCCGACTCGCTCGGCGACGCCGTCGCCTTCGCGTCGGCCGACCGCGTCGTCCTGCACCGCGGCCGACTCGTCAGCCGCACCACCGTCTCGACCGAGACCGCGGCATCCGTCGCCCTGCCCGTCCGAACCCGCTCCGCCGCACCCGCGACGGCGTCGTAACCCGCCCCCAACGGAAAGTGAGCGCCCCCGTGACCTTGGCCTCTCCCGCCCCGGCATCCGTCGCGGATCCCACCGCGCCGATCCTGGACTTTCGCAACGTCGCCCTGACGTTCCCCAACGGCACGACCGCCCTCTCCGGCGTCGACCTCACCGTCCATCCCGGTGAGTTCGTCAGCGTCGTCGGCCCCTCGGGCTGCGGCAAGTCGACTCTGCTGCGCATCGCCTCGGGCCTCGAAACGGCCAGCGAAGGCACCGCGACCGTCAACACCGACCGCATCGGCTACGTCTTCCAGGACGCGACCCTGCTGCCCTGGCGCGACGTGCAGTCGAACGTCGAACTGCTCGCCGAGCTCAACTGGCAGCCCAAGCGCGTGCGCGTGCCGAAGGCCAAGTGGGCCATCGACCTCGTCGGCTTGAACGGCTTCGAGAAGCACCTGCCGAAGCAGATGTCGGGGGGTATGAAGATGCGAACCTCGCTCGCGCGCTCCCTGACCCTCGACCCCGAACTGTTCCTGTTCGACGAGCCGTTCGGCGCACTCGACGAGATCACCCGCGAACGCCTGAACGACGAGCTCATCAAGATCTTCGTCGCGCAGAAGTTCGGCGGTCTCTTCATCACCCACTCGGTCTCCGAGGCCATCTACCTCTCCACCAAGGTCGTCGTGATGTCGGGGCGACCCGGACACCTCGTCGACACCTTCGAGATCCCCTTCGACATGCCGCGCGACCCCGAGATCCGCTACACCGCGGAGTACGCGAAGCTCGTCGGCGAGGTCTCCCACGCCCTTCGGGAAGGACACTCATGAGCACCACTTCTGCAGAGCCGGTCGCCGTCGAGTCGCCCGCGCCCACGGCATCCACTCCTCCACCCACGCCACCGCGTCCGCGCGCGACCGGCGCCCGTCGCGGGTTCGGGGCTCGCATCGCCGTCATCGCGCCGCCGTTCGCGGTGCTGGTGGTGCTGCTCGGCGTCTGGTACGCCATCTCGATCGGGCTCAGCGCCTCGGGCAAGGGCTTCCTCATGCCCATGCCCCACGAGATGTTCACCCTCGGCTTCTTCGACCCGCAGGTGGGCGCCGACATCTGGATCGCACTCTTCCGAACGACCGGCGTCGCCCTCACCGGACTGATCGTCGCCATGGTCCTCGGCATCGGCTGGGCGATCGCGATGTCGCTCGCCCGCTGGGTCGAGCGCTCCACCTACGCGTACGCCGTGATGCTGCAGTGCATCCCGATCCTCGCGCTCGTGCCCCTGGTCGGATTCTGGTTCGGCTACGAATTCCTCGCCCGCGTCATCGTCTGCGTGCTGATCGCCCTGTTCCCGATGGTCTCGAACACGCTGTTCGGCCTGCAGTCGGTCGACAAGTCCCAGCGCGAGCTGTTCCGCCTGCAGAAGGCCAACAAGTGGACGGTGCTCACCAAGCTCACCCTCCCGGCCGCGCTCCCCTCGATGTTCGTCGGAATGCGCACCTCGGCCGGCCTCTCGGTCGTCGGCGCGATCGTCGGCGACTACTTCTTCCGACGCGGCGAGCCCGGTATCGGCTCGCTCATCGCCAACTACCAGTCGCGTCTGCAGAGCGCCGAGCTGTTCGCCGCCATCCTCGCCGCGTGCCTGCTCGGAGTCGCACTCTTCGTCTTCTTCGGCTGGCTCTCGAAGGCGGCCGTCGGCCGCTGGTACGACAGCACGCTCTGACCGACTCCCCGCATTCCGGATGCCACGGCTCCCCACTCCGCAACGGGTGGGGAGCGGCATCCGGCGTACCCGAAAACCCGCACTCGAACACCCGCACCCGAACACCCGCACCCGAGAGCTCCACCCGTCACAGAAAGCGAACCAGCATGCAGCGCTCCACCCTTCTTCGCGGCACCGCCGTCACCGGCGCCTTCGCGATCGCCCTCACCCTCACCTCCTGCGCCGGTAGCGCCGGGGAGCAGGCCGCCCCCGCCACCGACATGCCCATCGGGGCCGTCGACCTCTCGGCCGACTGCCCCTCGACCGTCGTCGTGCAGACCGACTGGAACCCCGAAGCCGAGCACGGTCACCTCTACGAGATGATCAAGGACGACTACACGATCGACGCCAACACCAAGGCCGTCACCGGCCCGCTGATGTCGGACGGCGAGTACACCGGCGTCAACCTCGAGATCCGCGCCGGCGGTCCCGCGATCGGCTTCCAGACGGTCTCGGCCCAGATGTACCAGGACGACAAGATCACCCTCGGCTACATCAGCACCGACGAGGCGATCCAGCTGTCGGCCACCACGCCCACCAAGGCCGTCTTCGCTCCCCTCGACATCAGCCCCACCATGGTCATGTGGGACCCCGCCACCTACCCGGACGTCAAGACGATCGACGACGTCAAGGGCGCGCTGTCGTCGAACGGCGGCGTGTGGCGCTACTTCGACGGCTCGGCCTACATCGAGTACCTCAAGAGCGCCGGCCTGGCCGACGCTTCGATCCTCGACGGCTCGTACGACGGGACGCCCTCGAACTTCGTCGCCGCCGGCGGCAAGGACATGCAGCAGGGCTTCGCCTCGGCCGAGCCGTACGTCTACCAGAACGAGGTCTCGGCCTGGGGCAAGCCGGTCGACTTCGCCCTCATCCACGACGCCGGATGGCAGACGTACCAGTCGTCGGTGTCGGTGAAGTCCGACAAGTTCGACGAGCTGTCCCCGTGCCTGTCGAAGCTCGTCCCCGTGCTGCAGAAGGCCGGCGTCGAGTACTACAAGGACCCCTCGGCGGCGAACGACCTCGTGCTGAAGCTCGTCGACGAGTACGCCACCGGCTGGACCTACACGCAGGGCGTCGCCGACTACTCCGTCAAGACCCAGGTCGACCTGGGCCTGGTGGGCAACGGTCCCGACTCCACCTACGGCAACTTCGACGACACCCGCTTCGCGGACTTCTACACCAAGGCCAGCAAGGTCTACTCCGACCTCGGCACCCCGCCCGCCGCGGGTGAGACCGCGGAGGACCTGTACACGAACGAGTTCATCGACACCTCGATCTCGTTCTGACCGCCCCGGCCCGGTCCGCTTCGCGCGGGCCGGGCCGTTCGGTCGGGTCGCCCCGGTCCCCGAGCTCGCCGACGGGACCGCGACCACTTCCTCCCCCACACCCCCGGCATCCCTTCCGCCCGTTCCACCCGGAGACACACCCATGAGCGACACCGCCACCCGCGTCCTCTCCCTCGAGGACGAGCTGCTCGACCTGCTCGGTCCGGCCGCCGTCAGCACCGAACCGCGCGTGCGCGAGCGCGCGAGCATCGACGGCTCGCCGATGTCGCCGATCATCGCCGCCAAGCTCCCCCTCGGCCTCGCCGACCTGGTCGTCTTCGCCGCCGACGCGGAGCAGATCGCCACCGCCGTCGCCGCGGCCTCGCGCCACGGCGTTCCCGTGACCGTGCGCGGCAAGGGCACCGGCAACTACGGCCAGGGCATTCCGATGCAGGGCGGCCTGGTCATCGACACCACCCGCGCCAAGGCCATCGTCGAGGTCGGCGACGGCTACATCACGGCCGAGGCCGGCACCCCGATGGTGCTGCTCGAACAGGCCGCGTGGGCCGCGGGCCAAGCCCTGTGGATGTACCCCTCGACGGCGCAGTCCACCATCGGCGGATTCCTCTCGGGCGGCTCCGGCGGCACCGGCTCGATCGCGCACGGTTCGAACGACCGCGGTTTCGTGGCCGCCCTCGACGTCGTGCACGCCGACGGCAGCGCCGAGATCCACCACTTCGAGGGCGACGAGGCTCAGAAGTACGTGCACAACTACGGCACCGCCGGCGTCATCGTGCGTGCGACCGTGCGCCTCGAACCGCTGCGCGAGTGGCGGGGGCTCTGGGCGAGCTTCCCCGACTACGCCGGCACGCTGTCGGTGCTGCAGACGATCGGCAACCTCGACCCCTCCCCGCGCCTGGTGTCGGGCGACGGACCCGAGATCTCGGCATCCCTCCCCGCCGACGAGGCCATCCCCGAGGGCCGGTCGAGCCTGCGGGCCATCATCGACGCCTCGCTCATCGAGACCGTCACCGCGATCATCGAGGGCGCCGGCGGCCGCGTCGAAGCCGTGCGCGAGGGACCGCAGGCCAGCATCCGCCTGTCGATGCTGAGCTACAACCACCCCATCGAGTGGTACCAGAAGAGCCAGCCGCACGAGGTGTTCCACCTCGAGGTCGCGGGCGCTCCCCTGGCCGACGACGTCGACGCCGTCGAGGCCGTGTTCCCGGGCGGGAAGCTGCACATCGAGTCGACCAAGGAGTACCCCATCGGCATGCTCGCCGCTCCCTACGTCAGCGAGGACGACGTGTACCGCGGCATCGCCGACCTCAACGCGATCGGGGTGGGCGTGCACAACCCGCACCAGTGGAACGTCGACTTCAACGTCGAGCAGACCGCCGCCACCGCCCGCCTCACCGACCCGAACGGCCTGCTGAACCCCGGCAAGCTCGACCCCGCCTACGGCGGACCCCGAAAGGGAGCGATCATCTCATGACCCGCCTTCTCGCCGAACTCAGCGGCCCCGCCGCCGCGGCCGCCCTCACCGAGGACTCGATCCTCGTGCTGCCCACCGGCGCCATCGAGCACCACGGTCCGCACCTTCCGCTCGCGACCGATGCCATCGTCGCCGAAGCCTCGGCCACGGCGGCCGTCGCCCGGGCCGCCGCCCAGGGCCTCGACGTCTGGCAGCTGCCGACCCTGTCGATCACGAAGTCCGACGAGCACTCGTGGGCGCCGGGCACGCTCTGGCTGACGCCCGAGACGATGATGCAGACGGTCGTCGACATCGGCCGCTCGATCCTCACCACCCGGGCCCGCACGCTCGTCTTCCTCAACGGGCACGGCGGCAACGTCGCCCTGTTGAACGTCGCCAACCGCGAGCTGCGTCGCCGCTTCGGCCTGCGCACCTTCTTCATGCCCGCCGCCCGCGTGCCCTCGTTCGACGGCACCGACGGCACCCCCGACGAGCACGGCACCGGCATCCACGCCGGCTACGGCGAGACGAGCATGATCATGCACCTGCGGCCCGAGCTGGTCGACCCGGCCGAATTCCACGCCACCGTGCCCGCGCACATCGGCGAGTTCCGCCACATCGGCTTCAACTCCAAGCCGGTGACCTTCGGCTGGCTGTCGAACGACTTCGGTCCCACCGGCGTGCTCGGCGACCCGACCGGCGCGAACGCCGAGGCCGGCGCGCGGATGTTCGAGGAGAGCGTGTCGTTCGTCGTCGAGGCGCTCGAGGAGATCAGCCGCTTCGACTACACCGCGTGATGCGGGCGAGGCGCGCACGACTCCTGCACGACGGGCGGATACGTTCGCTTCGCGCGGGCGGGCGACCGGCCTGCAGGAGTCGTGCGCGGCCCGAGGGACGCGCATGAGCGTCGCCGCCGAAACCGGCCAGGGCGTCCGGGCCTACGGCCAGGTGCTGCGCCTGCCCGGGGCGCGGACGTTCGTCGCCGCCGGCATCCTCGCGCGCTTCCCCCGGGCGACGCTGTCGCTCGGCATCATCCTCCTCGTCTCGGCCGCGACCGGCAGCTTCGCCTCGGCCGGGCTCGTCGTGGCACCGCTCGTGGTCGGCATGGCGATCGCGGCCCCGCTGTGGTCGTCGCGCATGGATCGGCACGGGCAGTCGCGCGTGATCCTGGTGTCTCTCGGATGCCTCGTGCTCGCGGCATCCGCATTCCTCGCCCTCGTACTGACGGGGTCACCGTTCTGGACGTGGCTGATCGCGGCGTTCGTGACGGGGGCGGCGACGCCGGATCTCACCTCGGCCGTGCGGGCGCGGTGGACGGTGCTGGCCCCGCCGTCGCAACGGACGGCCGCGCTGGCCCTCGAGACGATCGCCGACCAGATGGTGTTCATCGCCGGTCCCCCCGCCATCACGGCGGTGGCCGCGGCTCTCGATCCGGCCGTCGCGGTGCTGGGCTCGCTCGGACTCGGGCTGATCGGCGGCGTGTGGCTCGCCTCGCAGCGCGGCACGCAACCCGCGTCGACTCCGCGGACGGAGCGGCGCGGTGTGGTGCTGCCGCCCGCCGGGGTGATTCCCATCGCTCTGGCCTGTGTCGCCCTCGGCGGCGTGTTCGGCGCGTTCGACGTGGGCATGGTCGGCTGGGCCGAGGTGGGTGGGCGCCCGTGGCTGGCCGGACCGGCGTTCAGCGCCCTGGCCGTCGCGATCGCGATCGGCTCGGTCGTCACCGGCGCGCGCACGTGGCGTCTCTCGCCCGCCGCGCGCTACATCGGCTTCGCGGCGCTGGCGGCCCTGGTCGCCGTCGGCCTGCCGTTCGCGCAGGGCTCCGTGCCGGTGCTGTTCGGGGTCATCCTGCTGCTCGGGCTGGCGGTGTCGCCGGTGATGGTGTCGGGGATCCTCGTCGCCTCGGCCCGCGCCCCCGAAGGACGCGTCACCGAAACCCTCGCCTACCCGACCGCCGCGATGTCGCTCGGTGTGCCGATCGGCGGTGTGATCGCCGGAGCTGCCCTGGATGCCACGGGCCCGGCCGCAGCCCTCGTCACGATCGCGGTGTCGCTGGCGCTGGCCGCGGGGATCGCCGCGGTGGGCGAGGCGGTGCTGCGGGTGGGGCGACGCTGACGCCGAGGCTCCGGGGATCGGAGCCACCGCGACCGACGACGGCGGCCGGCCCGATCGGGCACGGCCGCCGTCGCGGTGACGCGGTGAGAGGTGCTCAGCGGGTCACGGAGATCGAGTCGAGCTCCGCGAAACCCACCCCGCCCGAGAACCCGGGCGATCCCTTCGCCAAGCGGATCACGTTGAACCCGGCCTTCAGAGTGACCGTCGTCGAAACGGACCCGCCGAACTGTCCCCAGGCTCCGGTCGCCGGGTACGAGACCGTGGACCAGGCGCCGCCGTTGTACGCCAGTCCCTGGGTCGCGGTGGCGCCGGTCCCGTTCGCGTAGCGGATGCCGAGGGTGTACGCGCCCGCCGACGGCACGTTCACCGTGAAGTCGACGAAGCTCTGCGACCGCATGTCGGCCGTTCCGTCGATACCGCCGACGTATCCGCCGTTCGACGCGGAAGACGCGGTGCGGCGCTGCGCGTTGACGACCGTCGCGTTCTCGGCCTCGTACACCTGCTGGTACGACGTGGTCGGGCCGTTCACCGGGGTGATGAGCGCCTGGTAGCTCTGACGGGCGTCCATGCCGGCGAGGGGGATGGTGACGGATCCGTTGACCACGGGCAGCGTCTGCGTGGAGAGGGTCGTCGGCGCGGCCACGTTCACGTCACGTCCCGAGGCGGGAGTGGTCGTGAGCACCACCTTGACCGAATTGCCGAACCCCGACAGGCGATCCACCCGCACGGTGTTGTCGCCGTAGTCGCCCCCGAACACGACGTTCGCGATCTTGCGCGTGCTGTCGAGCGAGGCGATGCCGTCGAGGTCGGCGTCCGCCGTCACGGGCAGCATGTTCCCGGCCATCTCGCCGTACCACTTGTACATCCAGTACGACGCCGTCGGCTGGCCGTTGTGCAGCAGGCCGTTCATGGTCCCGGATTCGAACCAGTACGCCCGCTCGGCGTCGTTCACCCCGGTGCGCTCGAACTGCGCGATGTAGTGCAGCGCGGCGCTGGGAACGTCGACCTGGTCGGGCCAGGCGTACTCGTTGATCGAGATCGGACGCGGTGAGATGCCGAGGCTGCGCTCGAGGGCGCGGTAGTCGGCCACGTGCTCGTCGATGTCGCGCCACCCCTGCGACAGCTCGTGCCAGACGATGACGTCGGGCACCGTGTTGGTGGCCTTGGCGTTCTCGAGGAAGGAGCGCATGAAGGTCGGGTTGTAGATGGTCGTTCCCGGACCGATGATGGGCGTCACCGTGTCCTTCGCCCGGATCGCCCGATAGGTGCGGGTCCACCCGTCGTTGTAGGGGCCGGCCTTCTGCGTGTCCCAGGTGCCGTCGGGCTCGTTCCAGATCTCCCACCCGTTGATGTTGGTCGTGGAGGTGGCGGCAAGACGGTCGTCGACCATCTTGTTCACCTTCTGCAGCCAGTCGTCCCACCCGACCCACTTGTACGGGAAGTCGGGGTACACGTCGGGCATGCGGATGTACTGTTGACCTCCGGTCCCGATGACCGTCGACGCGACCTTGAGCGCGTCGCCCGTCGGGGTGGACGCCCCGTTTCCGAGTTGCTGCACCCCGGGCGGGGGCTGGGTGTGCTGGCGCAGGCTCAGCGGCTGCAGGATCGCCGTCGACGGAGTGGTCGCGTCGGCGATCCCATAGAGACCGCCCGCCGCGACGTGGGTGACGGGACGCAGCACGGCACCGGCGTCGACGACGAGTGTGTGTCCGACGGCCTGGGCGGCCGGGCCGGGCACGAGAAGTGCGGCGGTCAGGGCACCGACCAGGGCGATCCCGGGCAGCGTGGCTTTCGTTTTCACAAGTGCTCCTCTGCATTGTGACCGGAGAGGGCGGCGACTCATTCCCGTCGCGCGGCGTGCGTCGCGGCCGGGGTCGTGTTCCCGCTTCTCCGTTGTCGAACCGGTTCGACTGTGAACCGGTTCGACAAGAGTACGTCGGGTCCTACGCACCGGTCAACAGATCACCTTCGACCCCGGTCGCGACGGCGCCTGCCGGGATCCCGAGCGCATCACAGCGCGGCATCACCACGGCGCACGGCGTCGCGCACGAGGATCAGATAGACCGCCGCGGTCCAGGTGTACGCCCGGTCTCGAAGCCCCTGGCCGGTGCGCGCGTCGAAGTTCTCGGCGAAGCCGTGGCGTTCGCACAACCGCCGGAAGCGTTCGCTGATGTCGTCGGCGAGCGCGGTTTCGCCCGCGCGGCGAAGTCCGTCCTCGAGCAGCATGGTCGACGGCGCCCAGATGGGGCCTCGCCAGTAGCCGTCGTCCTCGTAGCGATCGCTGTCGGGGCGCTCGGTGGCCGGGCCCCACTCGGTGAGGAACGTCTTCGCGGTGCGGGCGAGCACCTCGGGCACCCCGGGCGGGAGCCGGTCGCCGGCGAGGACGGCGAGCACCGGCAGCAGGCTCGTGCGTTCGACGTCACCGCCGTCGGCGACCCCCCGCGCGGCGTATCCGTCGCCGCGCCAGAGCTCCGACAACGCCTCGGTCATCCGCGCAGCCTCGTCGAGCCACGGGGCGGGATCGTGGCCCGTCTCACCCGCCAGGCGAGCGAGCTCGTCGAACTGCAGCAGCAGGAAGACCGCGAGCTCGGGGGACTCGACCAGGCGCGTGCGGTCGAAGACGGTGGCGTTGTCCCACCCGCTGTCATTGCCGTGCTGGTAGTGGGCGAGAGCCCGCCCGGGGACGCGCCGCTCATCGAGCCAGAACCGCGTCCATCGCGAGAGCCTGTCGTAGATGTCGACGCGCACGTCGTCGGTGAGCGCGAGGCCCTCGGCGCGCAGTCGAGCGAGCGCCCACCCGTGGATGGGCGGCTTGACGAAGTTGTACAGGCGTTCGGAGTGAGCGATCGAGTCGGGCAGCGCTCCCGTCGCATCCTGGTGGTCGAACGGCGCGAGGAACTGATCGAGGGCCAACCCGGGCTCACCGGGTGCCAGGGCGATCGCGTTGAAGCAGTGATCCCAGCTCCACACCTTGTCCATCCAGTGCTTCGACATCAGCACCGCCTCGCGGCGGAGGAATCCCGCCGGTGAGACGGTCGCCGACCACAGCACGTACGCCGCGCGCAGCGAGGCGTCCCGGGCCTGCTGCGCCACGTCGTCGCGCGCGGCCCAGGGGGCGACGCGCGCGGCGAAGGCCGCGAACTCCTCGGTGACCTCGGCGACGCAGTCCTCGAACGCGGAGGATGCCGCGAAGGGCGGGCGCGAACTCTCGAACTCCTCGATCGCGATCTCCCAGGGACCGGCGTCATCGCCCCCGGTGACGGTGACAGCGCGCGTGGCGGCCCCCAGACTCTCGGCGCCCTCGATCCGCAGGCGGCCCTCGAGTGCGGTGACACGGTATCGGCATCCTGTCTCGTACGACGTGAAGACGGCGCTGCCGTCTCGCGGATCCTGGAACAGGTAGATGCCCGTGAACGGGGTCAGCTCGGCGGCGGCTTCCGCCAGACGCAGGCTCGATCCGGCGTCGCCGCGGAGGCGGAGCGTGTCGGTCGAGGCGAAGACGGCGCGAACCGTCATCGCACCCGTCGTCCAGCGCACGGTGGCCGCGTCGGCCGCCACAGCCCACGACTCATCGACCGCGCCCGACGCGGCCGCGGGCACGAGTGACAGCACCGCGTGCATCCCGGTGCGGTGAGACACGAGGTGGACGTCGTCGACCGTGCGGTGCGCGGCCACCACCGGCGACAGGTCGAGCCAGGAGCCGCGTCGACTGAACGGGACGTGCCGCAGAGGGAAGGAGGGAATCGGACTCGTCATCGAGGAACTTTCGGTTCGTGAGGATTGCTTCTTGCCAAACGGATGTCGCCATTGTACTTTCGAACCGGTTCGAATCGAACCAGTTCGATACGTTGAATTCGTTGCCCAACGGGGACACTCGGTACTACCACCGATTCATCCCGCCGGGCACAAGAGACCCGGCGACAGAAAGGACGGCGACATGGTCAACATCGGCGATGTGGCGCGAGCCGCCGGCGTCTCTCGCAGCACAGCCTCGTACGCCCTGTCGGGCAAGCGCACGATCTCGCCGGCCGTGCGCGAGAACGTCGAGCGGGCCGTACGCGAGCTGGGGTACACCCCGAACGCGGGCGCCCGGGCGCTGGCGACCTCGCGCACCAACGTTCTCGCCCTGCTGGGGCAGTTCTTCGACGACGAGTTCGCGCCCGCCATGCTGCAGTACATCCTGGGCATCACCGACCGGGCGCGCGAGTTCGGATTCGACACCCTGCTGGTCACCGAGAGCGACGGGGTGGGAGCGCTGACGCGAATCGCGGCGTCGCGCATGGTCGACGGGTTCGTACTGCTGAACGTGGCGGAGTTCGACGAACGACTCGACCCGCTCCGCTCGGCCCACCAACCCGGCGCGCTCGTCGGACTCCCCGGCGACGCCACCGGCATCGACACGTTCGACCTCGACTTCGTCGCGGCCGGTCGACTGATGGTGGACCGACTGCACGAGGCGGGGCACCGCGAGGTGACGCTCGTGTCGCAGTCCGAGCACGTGGTCGAGCGCGGCGGCGCCTATGTCTGGCGCCTGGCCGACGGCGCCCGCGCGCGGGCCGAGGAGCACGGCATCCGGCTGAACCACGTCTTCGGATCGTCGCACCAGCCCCGGATCGGACACGATCTGCACGCCGTGCTGCAGCAGTACCCGCACGCCACCGGCCTGCTGTTGAACAACGAGGCGGCAGCAGCTGCGCTGCCGTCGGTGCTCGCCGCGCGCGGCCTGTCGTCGCCCGCCGACATCTCGGTCATCGGCCGCTACTCCGACGAGTTCGCCCGCACGTTCTCGCTCCCCTTCAGCGCCATCGACAGCGCCGCCGACCTGCTCGGTCGACGCGCCGTCGAACAACTGGTCTCGCGCCTGCGTTCCGACGCCGACGCGAACCCCACCGTCGTCGAACTGATCGCGCCCGTCATCGATGACCGCGGCAGCATCGCCGCACCCCCACCCCGTCGCTGAGACGGGAACACACAGCGCTCACCCGAGCATGTTCGAGGAGGAACAATGAACCCCAAGGTCCTGCGCATCGCCGCAGCCGTCGCCACGGCCGGCATCGCCGTCGGCGCTCTCGCCGGATGTTCCGGCGGCACCGCCGGCACCGCCGGCACCGGCGGCGACGCCGCGAGCGGCACCTACACCTGGTGGGATCCGTACCCGCAGCACGCCGAGAACTCGGACTGGGCGAAGCGCGTCCAGGACTGCGGCACGCAGGCCGGCGTCACCATCCAGCGAACCGCCTACGACACCACCGCCCTCACCAACCAGGCCCTGCTCTCGGCCCAGGACGGCACCTCGCCCGACGTCATCCTCATCGACAACCCCGCGGTGTCCACCCTCGCCGACACCGGAATGCTCTCGACCACCGACGACCTCGGTCTCGACACCTCCGCCATCGACGAGAACCTGCTGGCCGCCGGCGTCCTCGACGGCAAGACGTACGGCATCCCCATCGGCGCCAACACCCTCGCGCTGTACTACAACGCCGACGTCCTCTCGGCGGCCGGAGTCGACCCGGCCTCCATCACGGACTGGGATGCACTCGACGCCGCCCTGGCGAAGGTGTCGGCCGCGGGCAAGAAGGGCATCACCTTCTCGGGCATCAACACCGAAGAGGGCTCGTTCCAGTTCCTGCCGTGGTTCTGGGGCGCAGGCGCCGACCTCACCGACCTCTCGTCGCCCGAAGCCGTCGAGGCGGTGACCCTGTGGAAGAACTGGCTCGACAAGGGCTACGCCCCCAACTCGGTCATCACCAACTCGCAGAACACGGTGTGGGAGGAGTTCCTCACGGGTGACTTCGCCTTCGCCGAGAACGGCACCTGGCAGGTCGACAGCGCCGCGAAGGCCCCCTTCGCGAGCGGCGTCATCGAGCTGCCCGCCAAGGACGGCGGCGCCGCTCCCGCTCCCACCGGCGGCGAGTTCATCGTCGCTCCGGTGCAGAAGGACACCGCGCGCTACGAGACGACGCGCAAGATCATCGAGTGCATGACGACGCCCGAGGGCTTCGTCGACACCGCCAACACCTTCGCGTACTACATCCCGCCCACCGCAGAGGGCCAGAATGACCTCCTGGCCGAGAACCCCGACCTCGAGACGTGGGTCTCCGCGGTGCAGGCGGCGAAGGGCCGCACGAGCGACAACCTCGGCACCGACTACCCGCTCATCTCCGAGCAGCTGTGGACGGCCGTGCAGAACGTCCTCTCGGGTGCGCAGACACCTCAGCAGGCCCTCGACGCCGCCCAGTCCGCGGCGCAGTCGGCGACCGGCAAGTAACGGCACTCATCGGTGTTCGGGGGGACGGCGACGTCCCCCCGAACACCCCCCGTCGAAAGAAGCAATCCATGTCGTTCCCGACCCTGCGCGAGCACCCCCGCGCGTCTGACGACACCGTCGCGGTGACCGTGCCCGCCGCCGGGCGTCGTCGTCGTGCCCGTCTCGAGGGATCCCCCTGGGTGGCAGCGGCGTTCGCCGCCCCGCTCGTGATCTACCTCATCGTGTTCTACCTGTGGCCGCTCGTGCGCAGCATCGACCTCAGCATCCACGACTACACCGTGCGGGCCTTCGTGCAAGGCGACGCCGCCTTCGTGGGCCTGGACAACTACGTCGCCGTCATCTCCTCCCCCACGTTCGCGCCCGCTCTCGCCAACACCGCGATCTTCGTCGTGGTCTCGCTCGTCTTCCAGTACGCGATCGGGCTGGGCCTCGCCGTCTTCTTCCGCTCCCACTTCCCCCTGAGCGGCCTCCTGCGCGGGCTCTTCCTCGTTCCGTGGCTCCTGCCCCTGATCGTCTCGGGATCCACCTGGTCGTGGATGCTGAACAGCGACAACGGCATCATCAACTCCGTCCTCGGGGCGTTCGGGATCGGCCAGATCAACTGGCTGACGTCGCCCGACACCGCCATGACGGCGGTGATCATCGCCAACATCTGGCTCGGCATCCCCTTCAACCTCGTCATCCTCTACTCGGGGCTGCAGAACATCCCGATCGACCTCTACGAGGCCGCCTCGCTCGATGGCGCGGGGCCGTGGCGGCAGTTCTGGAGCATCACCTTCCCACTTCTGCGCCCGGTGTCGGCGATCACGCTCCTGCTGGGCCTCGTCTACACCCTCAAGGTGGTCGACATCATCTGGATCATGACCCGGGGCGGCCCCGCCGACGCGACCACGACCCTCGCCATCTGGTCGTACCGAGAGGCTTTCGGCACGGGCCAGCCCGACCTGTCGCCCGCCGCCGCGGTCGGCAATGTCCTCATCGTCATCGCCCTCGTCTTCGGCCTCGTGTACCTGCGGGCCCAGCGTCGCCAGGAGAACTCATGACCGCCCGCCGTTCGTGGTGGAAGACGGGCCTCGGCCTGATCTTCACCGCCCTGATGCTCTTCCCCGTCTACTGGATGCTGAACGTCTCGTTCACGAAGACGAGCAACCTGCGCGACAGCCCGCCCCAGGTGTTCCCCTTCGATCCGACCATCGAGGGCTACACCGCGGTCCTCAGCCAGCAGCTTCCCAACCTCGGCACGAGCCTGGTGATCGGCCTCGGCTGCGTCGCCGTGACCGTCGTCGTCGCCGCCCCCGCGGCGTACGCCCTCGCCCTGCTGAACCTGCGCGGGGGCCGCACCCTGAACTTCGTGCTCCTCGTCGCACAGATGATCCCCGCGGTCGTGATGGCGATGGGCTTCTACGCCATCTACGCGCGCGCCGGACTGCTCAACAGCGTGCCCGGGCTCATCCTCGCCGACTCCACCGTGGCGGTGCCCTTCGGTGTGCTGCTGTTCACCGCGTTCATGGGCGGCCTCCCCCGGGAGCTGCTGCAGGCCGCGCGCATCGACGGCGCCGGATCGTGGCGCACGTTCGTGTCGGTCGTGCTGCCGCTCAGCCGCAACTCGGTGTTGACCGTCGCCCTGTTCTCGTTCCTGTGGGCGTGGTCGGACTTCATCTTCGCCTCCACCCTGGCCCGCAACTCCGCGTTCAAGCCGATCACGCTCGGCATCTACGCCTACATCGGCAACAACACCACGCAGTGGAACGCCATCATGGCGACCGCCGCGGTGGCATCCATTCCGGCGGCGATCCTGCTCGTCGTCGCCCAGCGTTACGTGGCCGCGGGCGTAACCGCCGGCGCCGTGAAGGACTGAACCGTGGTTCTGCACAATCCCCTCACCACACGACCACGAGTACAGGCGGTCCCCGTCGTGCCGGCCACCTCCCGCCTGCGGGGTGTCGACGTCGGAGCCCTCCGCATGGATGCCGACGGCTTCTGGGGACGCCGGCAAGCGGTCAATGCCGCAGCGACCCTCGCCCACTGCCTCGAGTGGATGGAACGACTGGGATGGCTCGCCAACTTCGACCGCGTCGCCCGGAGCGAGGCGCTCGAGGAACGCACCGGGTGGGTGTTCTCGGACTCCGAGGTCTACAAGCTGCTCGAAGCGATGGCGTGGGAGCTCGGCCGCCAGCCCGACGAGGCGCTCGAGGTCACGTTCTCGACCCTCGTGGACCGGGTCGCGCGCGCTCAGGATGCCGACGGATACCTCGGGACGGCCTTCGGCCACCGCGGGCAGGCACCGCGCTACAGCGACCTGTCGATGGGGCACGAGCTCTACAACATGGGCCACCTGCTGCAGGCGGCGGTCGCCCGAGCGCGCGCCGGTCATCCCGACGACCTCCTCGTCGAGGTGGCGCGACGCGCCGCCGACCACATCTGTCGTGAGTTCGGCGCGGACGCACGCGACGGCGTGTGCGGACACGCCGAGATCGAGGTGGCGCTCGCCGAAGCGGGGCGCGCGTTCGGCGAGCGTCGCTACCTCGAGCAGGCCCGTGTGTTCCTGGCGCGCCGGGGACACGGCACCCTGCCCGTTCCTCCCCTGCAGTCGGCCGAGTACTTCCAGGACGACATCCCCGTCCGCGACGCCTCGGTGCTCAGAGGGCACGCCGTGCGCGCTCTCTACCTGTCGGCGGGCGCGGTGGACATCGCCGTGGACACCGGCGACACCGACCTGCTGGCGGCTCTGGAGCGGCAGTGGGAGAACACGGTGGCCCGGCGCACCTACCTCACCGGAGGGATGGGGTCGCGCCACCAGGACGAGGGGTTCGGCGACGACTGGGAACTCCCCGCCGACCGCGCCTACTGCGAGACGTGCGCGGGAGTCGCCTCGATCATGTTCGCGTGGCGCCTCTTCCTCCACACCGGCGACGTGCGCTACCCCGACCTGATCGAGCGCACGCTCTTCAACGTCGTGGCGACCTCGCCCAGCCCGGACGGCCGCGCGTTCTTCTACGCCAACCCGCTGCACCAGCGCGAGGCCGGCGAGCCCGCCGCCGATGGGGTCAACCCGCGCGCCGAGGGCGGGGTGCGGGCGCCGTGGTTCGAGGTGTCGTGCTGCCCCACCAACGTCGCCCGGACGCTCTCGTCGCTCGCGGCGTACACGGTCGCCCTCGACGACGACGGGATCGTGCTGCTGCAGTACGCCGCGGGAGAGCTGCACGCGGGAGGGTGGCGTCTGCGTCTCGAGACCCGCTACCCCGACCAGGATCGCGTGCGGATCAGCGTCGACGACGTGCCCGCCGATGGGGCACGGCTGCGCCTGCGCATCCCCTCGTGGGCCGATGCGGCGTCCGTCGCGATCGGGGACGCCCCGGCTCGCCCGGCCGCCCCCGGCTGGTACGACGTCGTGGACGTCTCGCCAGGCGCCGTCGTGACGCTGACCCTGCCGCGATCGCCGCGACTGGTCTTCCCCGATGGACGCATCGACGGTGTCCGAGGCACCGCGGCGGTCCAGCGGGGGCCGCTCGTGCTCTGCCTGGAGTCGGTCGATCTGCCGCACGGCGTCGCCCTGGAGAGCGTGCGCCTCGTGCCGCGCGCACCGGAGGCGGAAGCCGACGGCGCCCGCGCGTCGGCGGTGATCGTCGAGCAGGCACCCTCCGGCGACCCTCTGCCCTTCGGAGGTCAGCCGGATGCCGGGATCGTCACGCGCTCGGCGACGGTGACGCTCGTTCCGTACCACCGCTGGGCGCAGCGCGGACCCTCGCGGATGCGGGTCTTCGTCCCGCTGGCGCCTCCCCCCGGCGACGCGCACTGACGCGCGACACCGATCCGCACGCGTGGTCGGCTGACGGGAACGGCGTCAGAGGATGACGCCGTACTCGTCGGCCAGCGCGGGCAGCTCCTCGTGCAGCACGCGGGATGCCTCGGCGGCGAGCGGGTTGGTCGAGACGCCGCGGTCGTTGACGAGCTTTCCGCCGACGTAGACCTGCTGCAGGTTGCGCAGCCCGCAGGCGAGCACGTAGCTGCGCACGGGGTTCCAGAGCGGTCCGATGTCGGGGGTGCGCGGGTCGACCACGACGAAGTCGGCGAACTTGCCCACCTCGAGGCTGCCGACGCGGTCGTCGACGCCCATGATCTCGGCTCCCCCGAGGGTGTGCAGGCGCAGCACGCGCTCGGGCATCATCGACAACGGGTCGTGGGTGCGGGCGCGCTGCATGAACATCCCCATGCGCATGTTCTGCCAGGGGTCGGCGACGTCGGTGCAGGCCTGGTCGTCGAGACCCATGCCGACCTTCATACCGAGATCGAGCATCTCGGGCACGTGCGCGATGCCCGACGCCAGACGCCCATTGGATGCCGGCTGCCACGACATGCTCGCGCCGCCGGCCGCGGCATCCTGGATGATCTCGGGCGTGGTCTGGATGAAGTGGCCGAACATCATGCCCGGGCGAAGAGCACCGGCGTTCTTGTAGAGCTGGAACTTGGTCTGCTGGTGCTCGATCGCCTCGTAGGTCTCGAGGAAGTGCGCCTGGTTGGTGACGCCGAAGCGGTCCATGACCGCAACCTCGATCTCGGCGGCGTCGGGTCGCGTCGACCACTGCACCTGGCCCATGATCGAGGCGCCGAGGGCGAGGTCGGGGTCCATCGCGAGCACGTGGTCGAGCGACGCCTCGAAGCGCGCGAAGATCTCGTCGTCGGTGCCGACGGTGGCATCCAACGCGATCGAGTCGACGAAGCGGAGGCCGGCGTCGTGGCATCCATCGGCCTGTCGCGTGTGCCAGGACTGGTCACGGAGCTGTCCGCCCCCGTCGCTGCGCTTGCCCTCGACCATCGGCTCCCAGGGCAGGAGCGGGTCGGTGAAGTTGTACGCCGTGGTGACGCCGTTCGCGAGGAAGTCGAGCGAGCCGTGCAGCGTCGCCCAGTAGATCTGGTCGGGTGAGGCGTTGTTCAGCACGCTGAACATCGAGGTGCACCAGCCGTAGAGCGTCTGGTCGACGCCGAGTCCGCGCGAGCCGCTCGTGAAGAGGTGGCTGTGCGACGAGACGAACCCGGGAGCGACGAACTTGCCGTCGACGTCGAGGATCTCGTCGGCGGTGACGCCCGGATCGGGGTCGCCGGCGCCGATCGCCGCGATGCGGCCGTCGGTGACGAGCAGGAAGCCCCGCTCGATGTAACCGGGGTCGTCGGTGCCCGCGGGAACCGTGATGAGCCGTGCGTTGATGACCAGAAGCGACATGTTGATGACGGTAACAATGGCGTGTTTCCGCGGTGTTCCGAGCGGGTAGCGGGTTGTGTGCGCGCCGCGCGGAGCCGCGCGGCCCCGTCGAGTGTCCAGGACATGCCGTGTGGGGGCGAGCTCGTGCGGCGTTTTGTGGACACTCACCGCCGGGAAGGGCGGCCGGGGGGGGCGAGAGGGACGCGCGTCAGGCGAAGGCGCGGCGCACGGCGGGGGCGATGGCGGCGAGCACCTCGTCGCGCGCGGGCGTCGACGGGAACACCAGGAAGAGGTGCGGCACCCCCTCGCGGCGCAGGAACTCGACGGGGACTCCGGATGCCGAGAGCCCACCCGCGTACTCCTCCGCCTCGTCGGACAGCGGGTCGACGCCCGCCGCGACGATCACCGCCGGCGCCGAGCCGGTGAGGTCGGGGGCGCGCAACGGCGCGGCCTCGACCGGGACCGCGGACATGGTCGTCGCGGCGACTGCCCCGGGCACCGCTGCCGCCGGGCCGGGCTGCGGCGCCGCGGCCGGGGCCGGGGCCGGGGCCGGGGCCGGGGCCGCGGCATCCTGCACATACAGCCCCCAGTACCACTGCATGCCGCGCGAGGTCAGCGGCAGGTTCTCAGTGTGTGCGCGGTAGCTCGGGCGGTCGGGATCGGGCGCGTCGAGCACGGGGCACAGCAGCACCTGGCACCGGATGCCGGGAGCCCGGCCCTCACGCGAACGCAGCGCCAGAGCCGCGGCGAGGTTGCCCCCGGCGCTGTGCCCGGCAACGCCGAGAAGGTCGGGGTCGACCAGACGGTCCGCGCCCTCGGCGGCGAAGCGCAGGGCGCGGTCGAGGTCGTCGAGACCGGCCGGGAAAGGGTGCTCGGGCGCCAGTCGGTAGTCCACGCTCAGCACCTGGGTGCCGGTCGCCGCGGCGAGCGCGCGGCACAGGGCGTCGTTGTTGTCGAGGTTGCCCGCGACCCAGCCGCCGCCGTGGGCGAAGACGAGCGTGCCCCGGTGGCCGGTGCGGGATCGGTAGAGGCGGAGCGCGAGGCCGTCGGCATCCGTGTCGATCGACTCGACGACGTCGTCGTCAGGCAGGCGCACCCACGACGGGTTGGCGCGCAGCTCGGCGATGCGCGCGGCGTCGTCGCCGTCGGCATCGGTCGCTCCTGAGGGGATCGTGCCCGCGCTCGCGGCGAGGCGGGCCAGGTGTGCGCGCACGTCGGGGTCGGTGATGGCCGGGTGCACGGTGTCGGTCACGGGGTCTCCAGGCATGTCGAGTGTCCAGGACACGCCGCGCCCGTGCGGCGGGATGCGGCGTGTCCTGGACACTCACGAGAGGGGGTGCGGGCGAGAGCGAGAGTACGGGGCGCGATCGCACCCCGAGGGCAGGTTCGCCAGAGCGTTACGGGGCCGAAACACCGACGTCGCGCGCCACCCCCACGATGGCGACATGACCTGGCCCGAAGAGCGCGCCGCCTCGATCCTCGCCGCGCAGCGCTACGTCGTGATCGGCACGGCCGACGCCGACGGGCCGTGGACCGCTGCCGCGCAGTACCGTCTGCTCGCGCGCGGCATGTACGTGGAGTCCGGCCGCGCCTCGCGGCACGCGCGCGCGATCTCGGCCTCGGGGGTGGCATCCGGAGTCATCTACGACTCGTCGGCCGCGATCGCCGACGCCGACGGCGTGCAGCTGTCGTTCCGGGCGAGCGAGGTGGATGCCGACGCCTCGGCGATCAGCGCCGTGCTGGCCGAGCGGTTGCCGAGGGATGCCGGAACCGACGACGACGCCGCCGCGGTGCTGGCGGTCCCCGACAAGCGCCTGTACGTGCTCGAGGTGGAGCGCGTGTTCGTGTTCGACCGCGACGCGTGGCGCACGCGCGGAACCGACGCGCGACTGGAGGTCGACGCGGCGGCGGTCTGGGCGCGACTCACGTGAGGTGACGCCCGCCGCCGCGGGTGGGCGCGAGCGTTACGCCGACGAAACAGCCCCGACGTCACGGCGTGCGACGCTCCGCGTACGGTGACGCCCGAGGGCGACCCGAACCTCGCCAGAAGGAGTGCCATGTCCTACCGCGTCATCGTCACCGGCGGCTCCGGCGGCATCGGTGCCGCCATCGTCGCCCGGTTCGCCGCCGACGGCGCCGCGGTCGTCGTGCTCGATCGGCGCGCTCCGGCCGAGGGCGCGGCATCCGGCTTCTTCGCCGTCGACCTGCGCGATCCGCTCGACACCCGGCGAGCGGTGGGCGAAGCGGTCGCAGCCCTCGGCGGCGTCGACGTGCTGGTCAACTGCGCGGGGGTCTTCCAGCACGCGTCGCTGCTCGACATCACCGTCGACGACTGGGATCGCGTGCTCGACATCAACGCCCGCGCGACCCTCGTGACCATGCAAGCGGTCGCGCCGACGATGCTCGAGGCCCGCAGCGGCGCGATCGTGAACATCGCCAGCATGGCGGCCAAGCAGGGCGGTGGAGGCGAGGGGCACTACGCGGCGTCGAAGGCCGCGGTCGTGGCCCTCACCCGTGCCGGAGCGCAGGAATGGGGATGCCACGGCGTCACCGTCAACGCCGTGTGCCCCGGATACGTGCTCACCGACATGGGTGCCGACACCCGCTCCGAGGCCGACGTCGCCGCGTGGAGCGCGAAGTCTCCGCTGGGGCGACTCGGCATTCCGGAGGATGTCGCGGGGGTGACGCACTTCCTCGCGTCACCGTCGGGCAGCTATCTGACGGGACAGGCGATCAACGTCACCGGCGGAATGGTCATGCACTGAGTCACGCGGGTTCGACTCCGGACGAGAAGGCAGGAAAGGGGGTTTTCCGGCCCCGAATAACCTGCCCCGGACTGTTCGCAGATAATTTCCTCGGACCAAAACTGTTTTGTGCCACTATGTCGTCAGGCGTCCGATAAAGACCCGCCGACGGTATAGATGCCTGGGGCGCGGACATCGAACAGCCCTCTATGAAAGGCGCGATCATCGTCAGTTCTGGAATCCGCGGCACGTTTTTCGATTTCATCGACGACCCGTGGAAGCACGTGGGCAGAGAAGAGGAATCGGCGCGATTCCTCCGTGACGGCCTGCTCGTGGTCGACGACGGCCTGATCGTCGCCTTCGGACCCTTCGACGACATCTCGCCCCAGTACCCCGGCCTCGACATCACGGAGATCAGCGGGCGCATCATCACGCCCGGCTTCATCGACGGCCACGTGCACGTTCCGCAGACGCGCGCCCTCGGCGCCTTCGGGCAGCAGCTCCTGCCATGGCTCCTCGACACCGTCTTCCCCGAAGAGGCCCGCTACAGCGACCGCGACTACGCGCGCGCCGGATCGGACCGCTTCCTCGACAACATGCTCGCGGGCGGGACGACGACGGTGCAGGCGTTCACGACGACCTCCACCGTCGCGGTCGAGGAGTTCTTCGAGGCCGCCGCCCGGCGCGACATGCTGGTGATCAGCGGCGTCACCGGTATCGACCAGTTCGCACCGGAGGGCTCGACGAGCACGCCCGAGGAGTTCTACGACGACAGCAAGGCGATGATCGCCAAGTACCACGGTGTGGGCCGCAACCGCTATGCGATCACCCCGCGGTTCGCCCTCGGCGCGAGCAAGGACCTGCTGAAGGCGTGCCAGCGGCTCAAGCAAGAGCACCCCGACCTCTGGGTGAACACCCACATCTCAGAGAATCCGTTGGAGATCTCCAACCTTCTTCTGGCGCACCCGGACTGCACGGATTATCTCGGCGTCTATGAGAAATACGATCTGGTCGGCCCGAAATTCTCGGGAGGGCACGCGGTCTGGCTTTCCGACAACGAATTCGGGCGTCTTTCCGACAGCGGCGGCGCGGTGGTGTTCTGCCCGTGCTCGAACCTTTTCCTCGGCAGTGGCATCTTCCGCCTGGCGAAAGCGACCGACCCCGACAAGCGCGTCAAGATGTCGTTCGGCACCGACATGGGTGGCGGAAACCGGTTCAGCATGATCCAGGTGCTCGACGAGGCCTACAAGGTCGGGATGCTGGGCAACACGTTGCTCGACGGCACCACGAACCGCATCACCCAGGATCTGGCCGCGGCCGAGCGCAGCAAGCTCTCGCCCTACCGCGCGTTCTGGTCGGTCACCCTCGGCGGCGCCGAGGGTCTGTACATCGACGACCAGGTCGGCAACTTCGAAGTCGGAAAGTCCGCGGACTTCGTGGCGCTCGACTGGAACGCCGGTCCATCCGCGATGCCGTGGCACCAGTCGCTGTTCTTCGGCGACGAGGGCCCGACCACGATGGAACAGGCCGCGCACGCACTGTTCGCGGTGATGATGGTCGGCGACGACCGCAACGTCGACGAGACCTGGGTCTCCGGCATCCGCCGCTACAAGAAGAGCTAGGGGTGGAGCGCCTCGCCGTCACCGACGGCCGACCGGTCGCCGGGGAGGTGTCGGGCGCCGACGACACCGCCGTCACGCTGGTGACCCACCGGAAGGTCGCGGCGCACGACGTCGAGGCCTTCGAGGGGTGGGTCGAGCAATCGGGTCGGTCGCTCGCGGGCACGCCCGGGTACCTCGGCAGCACCGTGATCACGCCGACCGACGCGCGAGGCGACTGGACGCTCGTGCAGCGCTTCACCGATGCCGCCTCGGCGCGCGCCTGGCTCGACGGCCCCGCTCGGCGTTCGCTCTACGCGCAGATCGCCGACGTGCAGGTGCTCGACGAGGAAGTGACGCTGTTCCGGGAGGACCCGACGCACGGCGACGAGGTCTCGGTGCTCATCTCGTCCACCGTTCCCGCGGCGCTCGAGCAGGACTACCTGGCGTGGCAGAAACGCATCTCCGACACCGAGGCGCAGTTCCGGGGCTTTCGAGGGCACCGCATCCAGCGACCCGTGCCGGGTGTCCAAGACGAGTGGGTCGTCATCCTCACGTTCGACTCGGCCGACAATCTCGCGGTCTGGATCGACTCGCCCGAGCGGAAACGTCTGCTCCGCGAGGGTGAACGGTTCAACGCCGACCTCGCTGTCGCCACGTCGAGCTTCGGCTTCGACTTCTGGACGCCCAGGGGCGAGACCGCGCGCGAGTCGGTCATGAAGAACAACCTGCTCGTGCTGGCGGCGCTGTATCCGATCGTGTTCGGGTGGGGCTACTTCGTCAGCACCCCCCTCTTCGACGGACCCCACGCCATCCCGTTCTGGTTGTCGCTGTTCGTCGGCAACTTCGTCAGCACGCAGCTTCTCGGCTGGTTCGTGATGCCCCGGGTGTTCAAGATGTTCGCCTGGTGGCTGAAGCCGAAGCCGGGCTGGCGCGCGCAACTCCTCGGGTTCGGCATCCTGATCGTCGTCTACGGCGCATCGATGGCGCTCTACGCCTGGTTGCTGTCGCTCGCGGCCTAGCCCCTCCCCCGCGTCTCCCCCGCGCCGACCCCCTTGTTGAGTGTCCGGGACACGCCGCATCGCAGCGCGTCGGCGCGGCGTGTCCTGGACACTCGACAGAGGGGTGTCGCCGGGGCGATGCGCTCGGCACGGCGGCGCGGCCGCGCCGGCACGCTCGACGACGAAGTGCCACCGGACCGCGCGACGGCGCCGCGCCCCGCCCCCAGGCGTTGAGTGTCCAGAACACGCCGCATCGCTGCGCGTCGGCGCGGCGTGTCCTGGACACTCAACAGAGATGTGTCGCCCGGGGCGCAGCGGCGAAGCGCGCTCGGCGGCGAAGCGGCGGCGCGGGCGCGGCGGCGCGGGCGCGGCGACGCGCGCGACGACGTGCCGCCGGCGGACGAGCGCGTCAGCGCAGCCGCCGGGACACCTCGGCCATCGCCTCGGCGAACGACTCCTCGGCACCCTCGCGACCGCCCGAGAGATTGACCCCCACGACGCCGGGGAGCGCCAGCATCTCCTCCGCGAGCGCCACGGCCAGGGCGATGCCCTCGGCCCGCGGGTCGTGGGCGTCTCGCACCCGTGAGAGGAAGTCCTCGGGTAGCACGAGCGTGGTGAACGACTCCAGCAGGGCGGCGGACGCGTGATCGACCACCACCGGCACGCACGGGATGTACATCGCCTCGGCGGAGACCTCGTCGATGAACCGGCGCACGGGCGCCGCCCCACCGGCGTGGTTCACGAAGCACACGTCGGCACCCGCCCGGAGCTTCTCGTGCAGCCGGGCGGCCCGGCGTTCGACGGGCGGCGCGGCCGGAGACGCGGCGACCGACACCACGTGCCCGGCGGCACGCGCGAGGGCCGTCGCCTCGGTCGAGTCGAGGTCGAACACGGGCGCGGCATCGGGTCGATGCCCGGTCTCGGTGTGGTCGCCGGTGACGCAGTGCACCCCGGCCACCCCTTCGACGGCCAGCGCCGCCAGCTCCCCCTCGATCGCGACGCGGTTGCGGTCGCGCATGTTCAGCCCGGTCCAGACGCGCAGCCCCCGGCGCTGCACCAGCGACGCGCGGTACGCGGGTGGGAACTGCACGCGGGCGCTCCCCGCGTCGCCGGCGAGGACGGCATCCACTTCTCCGGCGAGCACGGCGGCACACGCGTCGATGGATGCCACGCTCAACGCCCGCGCGGGAAGATCGGCCACGACCCACGGCCGCGTGCCGAGAGCGTCCAGCGTCGCGAGGGCTCCGGCGGTGCGCGGGGCGGGAGCGGGCACCGTCGATCGGTCGATGCCGGTCCAGGGGACGGTCGGGCGGTGCAGGAACGCGCAGCGGTGATCCGCGTCGATCTCGCACGAACCGTGAAAGCCGACACCGCCGCACGGGCCGTACTCCATGCGCTTGGGACACGCGTCGATGAGGGGCAGCGAGGTCATGGCGGGGAGTGTACGGAGCGCGTGTTTCCACGAATGTTCATGGCGGCAACATCGCCGAAATGCGCGATGCCTACGCTCGGCGATACCCGCAGCCTCCCGGAGGACCCATGATCACGGCCGGCACCACGTTCGGTTTCGACGTCGACGACACCGACGCGCTCGTCGAGGATCCGCTCGCGTTGATGGTGCAGTGGCTTCCTCCCCACGACAGCGAGCTGCGTCCACTCGCCGCCCTCTCGACCCTCGGCCTCGACGGCCTCCCGTCGCTGCGGCACGTGCTCATCAGCGACCGGGATGCCGCGGGGCTGACGTTCCACACCGACGCCGCCAGCGCGAAGGTCGCCGAGATCGGCGCGAACCCCGTCGCCGCGATGGCGGTCGCGTGGCCCGAGCTCGGTCGACAGCTCGTCGTGCGCGGGATCGTCGAGCGCGTGACGCCCGCCGAGGCCGCCACGGTGTACGCCCAGCGCTCGCGGTACCTGCAGCTGCTGGCCTGGGTGAACACGCGCGAGAACGCCCACCTCCCCGCGGATGCCCGCCGGCATCTCTGGGCCGAGTTCGACGAGGCGCACCCCCAGCTCGAGCCGCCTGCGCGCTGGGTGGGATTCCGTCTGCGTCCCCTCACCCTCACGTTCTGGCGCGGCGATCCCCTCGGCCAGAGCACCCGGCAGCACTACACGCTCGACGACGGCCGTTGGTCGGGCCGGATCCTGGCGGGCTGACATGGACATCACCACCGTCACCTCGTACCGCCCCGCCCGCACGCGCGCCGACCTCGCCCTCGCCCCCGGCGAGGCCGTCATCGCGGGCGGCACCTGGATCATGAGTGAGCCGCAGCCCGGCACCACCGGCTTCGTCGACCTCACGACCCTCGACTGGCCCGACCTCGAGATCACCGCCGAGGGCCTGCGCATCGGCGCGACCTGCACGATCGCGCGCTTGCTCGCGTGGGCCGAGCACGAGGCTCCGCTCGAGTGGACCTCGCTCGCCCTCGCCCGCCCGTCCGCCGACGCACTTCTCGCCTCGTTCAAGATCTGGAACACCGCGACCGTCGGCGGCAACGTGTGCCAGGCGTTCGCGGCGGGGGCCATGATCGCCCTGCTCTCGACCCTGGATGCCACGGCCCTGGTGTGGACGCCCGACGGCGGCGAGCGCGTGATCGCCGTGGCCGACCTCGTCATCGACAACGCCGCCACCTCGCTCGCACCGGGCGAGGTCGTGCGCGCCCTCGACGTTCCCGCGCACGCACTGCGCTCGCGGGTCGGGCTGCAGAAGATCGCCCTGGCCGAGCTCGGGCGCTCGGGCGCCGTCGTCACGGCCCGCGTCGACCCCGACGGGGCGGCCGTGTTCGTCGTGACCGCCGCGGTGCGTCGACCGCGCGTGCTGCGCTTCGGCCGCCTGCCCGGCGCCGGAGAGCTGCGGGATGCCGTGGCCTCCGCCCCCGATTTCTACACCGACCCGCTCGGCAGCGCCGACTGGCGGCGCGGGGTCAGCGTCGTGCTCGCCGAGCGTCTGCGGACGGCGTTGTCGCGGGATCTGCAGGCGGGTGCCGCGTGAGGGCCCGGGCGTTGCCCGCGCGTCGCACGACCGTCACGGTTTCGATCGCTCGACGGAGGGGCCGCGCGTGAGATTCGAAGTCAACGGGGCGACGGTCGAGGCCGATCCCCGCCCGGGGCAGAGCGCGCGCACGCTGCTGCGCGAGACGGGCCACGTCGAGGTGAAGAAGGGCTGCGACGCGGGTGACTGCGGCGCCTGTTCGGTGCTGCTCGACGGCACACCCACGCACTCGTGCATCGTGCCGGCCGTGCGGTTGGAGGGCCGGGCGATCACGACGGCGGCGGGGCTCGCCCCCGGCGACGAGCTCCACCCGGTGCAAGAGGCACTGGCCGCCGGCTTCGGTTTCCAGTGCGGGTTCTGCACTCCGGGGATGAGTGTCACGGCATCCACGCTCACCCCCGACGACCTCCCCGACCTCGACCGCCGGATGAAGGGCAACCTGTGCCGGTGCACGGGGTACCGTCCGATCCGCGAAGCGATCCGGGCGTCGGTGCTGGGTCCCGTGCGCGAGACGGGTGGGGTCGCCGAGACGCGTGCGCCGCGGTCGACGTGCACGACTCCGGCTGTACCGTCGCCGACCGTGCCGGGATCGCTGGCGCAGCCGCATGCGCAGGACTCGTGCGCCCCCGCGACCGGTGCCGGACCGTGCGCGGGACACGGCGCGACCTCGCCGCGTGACGCCCACGCCGAGCCGGGGGTCGACGCCGCGGCAGCGGGACGCATCGGCACCTCGGTCGTCCCCGAAGCGGCGCGTCGGATCGTGCAGGGCCGCGAACCCTTCACGTTCGACGAGCCCGTGCCGGGCGGCCCGCCGTTGATCCTGCGCGTCGTCACCTCGCCCCACGCCCACGCGCGCGTGCGTTCCATCGACACCGCCGCCGCCCTCGCCGTGCCCGGCGTCGTCGCCGTGTTCACCCACGCCGACGTCCCCGAGGTGCGCTACTCCACCGGACGCCACGAGCACCGCACCGATGACCCCGACGACACCCGCATGCTCGACGACGTCGTGCGCCACGTCGGCCAGCGCGTCGTCGCGGTCGTCGCCGAGACGGCGGAAGCGGCGGATGCCGGGTGCCGGGCCGTCCGCATCGACTACGACGTCTTGCCCGCCGTCTTCGACCCCGACGAGGCGCGGAGCCCCGGCGCTCCGCTGCTGCACCCCGACCGCACGCCCGCGGAGCGCGTGATGGCGGCCGAACGCAACGTCGTCGCGGGCTTCCACACCGGGCACGGCGGCGACATCGACGCCGCCCTCGCCGCGAGCCACACGACCGTGACCGGCGAATGGAGCTCGTCGCGCGTCACGCACGCCGCGCTCGAGACGCACGGCTCAGTCGGATGGCTCGACGACGAGGGGCGCCTCGTCGTGCGCTCGTCGACCCAGGTGCCGTTCCTCGCCCGCAACGAGCTCGCGCACATCTTCGGCCTCGAGCCGCACCGCGTGCGCGTCTACGCCACCCGTGTCGGCGGCGGCTTCGGCGGCAAGCAGGAGCTGTTCACCGAAGACCTCACGGCCCTCGCCGTGCTGAGACTCGGCCGGCCCGTCGCGTACGAGTTCTCGCGCACCGACCAGTTCGTGCGGGCGTCCCTCCGGCATCCGATGCGCGTCCGCGTGAGCTTGGGGGCGGATGCCGGGGGCACACTCACCGCGATGAAGCTCGACGTGCTGAGCGACACCGGCGCGTACGGCAACCACGCGATCGGCGTGCTGTTCCACTCGTGCGCCGAGTCGACGACGCTGTACCGCGTCCCGGTGAAGTGGATCGACGCCGAGGCCGTGTACACGAACAACCCGCCGTCGGGGGCGTTCCGCGGATACGGCCTCGGGCAGGTGGTCTTCGCCGTCGAGTCGGCGCTCGACGCGCTCGCGGAGCGGCTCGACATCGACCCGTTCGACCTGCGCCGTATCAACGCGGTGAAGGAGGGCGACCGGCTGCACCCCGACGACGATGAGAAGTACGAGGAAGACCTGATCTGGGGCAGTTACGGCCTCGACCAGTGTCTCGACCTCGCGCAGAACGCCCTGCGTCGCGGCAACGGCGTCGAGGCCCCCGCGGGCTGGGTCGTCGGCGAGGGCATGGCCGCCGCGATGATCGCGACGATGGCCCCGCGCGGACACATCGCCCACACCACGGCGACGCTGCGGCCCGACGGCACCTACCTGCTGCGCGTCGGTACCGCCGAGTTCGGCAACGGCACCTCCACGGTGCACCGGCAGATCGCCGCGACCGTGCTCGACGCGGCTCCCGAGCGTCTCGAGCTGTGGGCCGCCGACACCGACGCGGTGCGCCACGACACGGGCGCCTTCGCCTCGGCCGGAACCGTCGTGGCCGGCAAGGCCCTGCACGGCGCGTGCACCGCGCTCCGCCGCCGCATGATCGCCCTCGCGACCGAGCTCGCGGGCGGGGAGTCCGCCGCGGCCGAGACGGTCGACGACGTGGAGTTCACGGCATCCGGGGTCCGCGTCGCGAACGAGGTCGTCACGTGGGAGCGGATCATCGCGGCCGCCCCCGCCGACCACGTCGACGCCGCGGGCCTCACGGCCGACGGCGCGGAGTTCGGCGACCTGCGCTCGCTCGCGTTCAACGTGCACGCCGTGCGGGTGGCCGTCGACCCCGAGACGGGCACGGTGGCCGTGCTGCAGTCGATCCAGACCGCCGACGCGGGCGTGGTCATCAACCCGGCGCAGTGCCGCGGGCAGATTGAGGGCGGCGCCGCTCAAGCGCTGGGCGGCGCGCTGTACGAAGAGGTGATGCTCAAGGACGGCGTCGTGCAGAACCCGGCGTTCCGCACGTACCGCGTACCGCAGTTCGCCGACGTGCCCGACACCGAGGTGTACTTCGCCGAAACCGACGACAGTCTGGGGCCGTTCGGGGCCAAGTCGATGAGCGAATCGCCCTACAACCCGGTCGGCGCCGCCATCGGCAACGCGGTCTCGCGCGCCCTGGGACGCCGGGGGTACGAGCTGCCGTTCTCGCGTGACCGGGTGTGGAGGTTGGCGGGCGGGGCCTGAGCGGGGCCGAATGCGGCGTGTCCCACTTCGTGCGACTCACGCCCCCGGAACCTGCACGAAGTGGGACACGGGGGCTCGCCGTCGGGGCAGGGTCAGCGTGGCGCGCGCTTGCGGGGTTCGGGGCGCGCATTGTGCAGTGGGGCGTCCTTGACCCGCCCCGCTGCACCGTTGCCGCCCCAATTTGAGGCGTCGCTCCTCGGCCGCCGCCCGCGACCGCCGCGGCCGCGTCCGGCGGTCAGAGCGGCGTCGCTCCGCCCCGCACGACGATGCCGCCGGATGCCGGGACGTCGACGCTCAGCACGCTCGGCCGGCCGATGTGCCGCCCCTGCCGCACCGTGAAGCCGAACGGAGCGGGAACGCCGACGCGGTCGCGCAGATACGCCCCCAGCGAGGCGGCGGCGGAGCCGGTGGCGGGGTCTTCGGTGATGTCGCCGACGGGGAAGAGGTTGCGGGCCTCGGCGACGAGGCCGTCGGCGAGACCGCCCGCGACGTGCACCACGATGGCGGTGCCCTTCCATCCGCGTTCGTCGAGGAGTTCCCGCATCGCACCGGGGTCGAAGGTGAACGTGTCGAACACCTCGCGCGCGGTCACCGCGACGACCGGGTGCAGGTTGCCGGCGAAGGACTGCGCCAGCGGCATCCGCTCGTCCAGGTCGTCGTGGGTCAGGCCCATCAGGCCGAGCAGGCGGTCGGCCACCTCGGGTTCCAGGTCGATGACCCGCGGCTCGACGCTGGTGAAACCGGCGACCAGGGCGCCCTCGGCGTCGCGCTCGGTGACCACGTCGACCGCGCCCGCGGCGGTGTCGAAGACGTAGCTGCCGGCGCCCTCGATCTCGGCGAGCGCGACCGCCGTCGCAATGGTGGCGTGTCCGCAGAAGGGCACTTCGTCGTCGGGCGAGAAGTACCGCACGGCGACGCGGTCGCCCTCGCGCGCGGTCACGAACGCCGTCTCGGGGTGGCCGAGATCAGCCGCGATGCGCTGCATCTGCGCGTCGTCGAGGGAGGTCGCGTCCAGGACCACACCCGCGGGGTTGCCGCCCCCGGGTTCGGCCGCGAAGGCGAGCAACTGCAGGATGCCGGGGGTGTCGGTCATGCCACGATTCTCGTGCAGGACCGGCGATCGTCTGACAGCCAATCCAGGGTGAGTGGATCGGTCGCCGCACTCCGGGGACGCCGCACGTCGGGTGACGTTTGCCGCGCACGCGATCGCCGTACCGCCTCAGCGGGGCTCCGCCCCCAGGTGCAGCACCGCCTCGGCGAGCGCGCGGATCCCCACCGCCACATCGCCGCCCGCGACCGCCTCGTCGGGGTGGTGGCTGATGCCGTCGGGATTGCGCAGGAACAGCATGCCGACGTCGGTGATGGCGCCGATCGCCATGGCGTCGTGCCCCGCGCGGCTGAAGAGGGTGGGGGCCTCACCGCCGATGCCCGCGCGCACGACGTCCTGCAGCAGCGGGGCACAGAACACCGCGGGCGCACTGTGCACCTCGCGGGCGCTCCACCGCAGGCCGCGGCGGCCCATGATGGCATCCAATTCGGCCGAGATCGCGTTCCACGTGTTGTCGCGGGTGGTGTCGAACTCACCGCGCAGGTCGAGCGAGAGGTGCGCCTCACCGGGCACGACGTTCACCGCGCCGGGGAACGCCTCGAGCTGTCCGACGGTGCCGACGATGTGGTGCTCGCCGCGGCAGATGCGCTCGACCGCCAGGGCGGCTTCGCTCGCGCCGAGCAGCGCGTCGCGACGCAGGTCGTAGGGCGTGCCGCCGGCGTGCCGGGCCTCGCCCTCGACGACGAGCTGGAAGCGCCGCGCCGACGCGATCGACGACACCGCCGCGAGCGCCTGTCCGGCGCGGTGGAGTTCGGGTCCCTGCTCGATGTGGGCTTCGAGGTAGGCGACGAGGTGGTCGGGCTCGCGGGCGGCCTCGCCGATACGGCCGGGGTCGAGACCGAAGTCGCGGAACGCGTCGCGCAGGGTGACTCCGTCGGCGTCGGTCAGCTCCCACCACGAGGCATCCCACTGGCCGGCCACCGCCGACGACCCCAGCAGCGCCTTGCCGAAGCGCGTGCCCTCCTCGTCGGAGAACGCGACGACCTCGAGAGCGAACGGGAAGGGACTGGATGCCACGCCGTCGTCGTCGATGCGTCGCACGAGCCGCACGACCTCGAGGGCCATCAGCACGCCGACGATGCCGTCGAAACGGCCGGCGTCGGGCACGGTGTCGAGGTGCGAGCCCATCAACAGCGCCGGGGCGTCGGGCGCCCCCGCGGGGGCGAGTCGGCCGACCTGGTTGCCCACCGCGTCCTGTCGCGTCGTCATGCCGAGCTCGCGCATCCACTCGGCCGCGAGGCGGTTGACGCGAGCGTGCTCGGGCGAGAGGTAGACGCGCGTGATGCTGCCGGGCGTTGCGGTGATGCGCGCCAGTTCTTCGCACCGCCCCATGACGCGCCGGGCGGCCGCGTCGATGTGCGCGGGATCGACGGCGAGGCGCGTGGCGGCGGTCACGATCGCTCTCCGCGCGAACGAGGGCCGCGGCGACCGCGGCCGAGCACGACGGCCGCACCGGGGACGAGAGCGCGGCTCACGCCACCGCCCCCGCGTACACGCCCTGCGCCGCCTCGACACCGCCGCCCGCGGGCACCGCTGCCCCGTGTCGACGCAGCACCGCCTCGAGGGCGGCGAGGGTGGTGAGCACCGCATCGGTACGGGCGTTGTAGCCCATCGTGCCGATGCGCCAGACGCGCCCGTGCAGCGGGCCGAACGACGTGCCGATCTCGATGCCGAAGTCGCTCAGCAGCTCGCTGCGCACGGCGTCGCCGACGACGGCATCGGGAATCTCGACCGCCACGACGTTGGTCATCTTGTGGGCAACGTCACCGAACACGGTGAGCCCGAGGCCCTCGACACCGGCGAGCATCGCGGCGCCGTGCAGGGCGTGCCGCTCGATCACGGCGTCCCGGCCCTCGAGCAGCAGCACGCGCGCGCACTCCCGCGCCCCGTAGAGCATGGTCGTGGCCTCGGTGTGGTGGTTGAGGCGCCGCGGGCCCCAGTAGTCGAGGATCATCGCCAGGTCGAAGTAGTTCGAGCGGATGAAGTCGGAGGCCACGGCATCGCCCTCCTCGCGGATCCCGGCTTCGACGCGCGCGCGGGACCGCACGATCTCGACCGCGCGATCGGACAGGCTGAGCGGTGCCGACCCCGAGGGGCCCCCGAGGCATTTCTGCAGCCCGGCGGTGGCGGCATCCAGCCCCCAGGCATCCATCTCGAAGGCGTTGCCGCCGAGCGAGGCGGTCGCGTCGGTGTAGAAGAGGGCGCCGTGGGCGCGGCAGATCTCGCCGATCTCGTCGAGGGGCTGCAGCATGGTCGTCGAGGTGTCGCCCTGCACGCAGGCCACCAGGTGCGGCTTCACCCGCTCGATCGCCTCGCGGATGGTCGAGACCGGGAACACCTGCCCCCACGGCACCTCGATCGTGTGCACCTCGGCCAGCGCGCGCTCGGCGATCTCGGCGAGCAGGTGGCCGAAGCGCCCGAACACGGGCACCAGCACCCGGTCCCCGGGACGGATCAGCGAGATCATCGCGGCCTCGATGCCCGCGCGGCTCGTGCCGTCGATGAGCACGGTGGCGTCGTTGTCGGTGCCCCAGACCTGCCGATACAGATCCTGCGTCTCGGTCATGGTCGCTGTCATGAAGGGGTCGTACTGGCCCACGAGCGGCGCACCCATCGCGCGCAGCACGCTGGGGTAGGCCGAGATGGGCCCGGGGCCCATCAGCAGACGCGCGGGCGGGTCGATCGGGCCGGGGATCTGGGTGTTCACGAGGTCTCCATGGTG
Organism: Microbacterium sp. CFBP 13617; assembly: GCF_014839445.1. Taxonomy (NCBI): domain Bacteria; kingdom Bacillati; phylum Actinomycetota; class Actinomycetes; order Micrococcales; family Microbacteriaceae; genus Microbacterium; species Microbacterium sp. CFBP 13617. Next base: position 187,462 of record NZ_JACYNW010000001.1, read on the forward strand.
CGGGAGCGGGAGGGACGGGGGCGATGGGAGCGGGAGGGGCTGGAGCGGAGGGACGCGCCGCGCAGAACTCCTGAGTTTCCGACGGCGCCCGCGGTTCGCGCCCCGTCGTCATGGGGTCGGGTGCTGAACGCGACGCGTTTTCTCAGGAGTTTCGCACGGGAGGGCTCGCCGTCCCGGAACCGCATCCGCACCCTCACGACGTGCCCACGCCCACCAGGGCGGCGAGCCGACGCGCGAGGCGCACGAGGGCGATGTCGGTGCCGGCGCGCGAGACCAGGCAGACACCGACCGGCGCCGGACCGGCCGATGTCGGCAGCGTCAGCAACGGCACCGAGACGGCGGGCAGCCCCGCCACCGCCGCCGGGGCCGTCATGCGCAGCGTCGCGGCGCGGACGGCCTCGACGTCGGCCGTGCGCAGCGGGGCGGGGCCCGGCACCGTGGGGAAGATCAGCACGGCGTCGCCGACCAGCTCGGCGAGGTGCTCGGCGAGGGGCTCGAGGTCGGCGCGCGCCCCCGCCTCGGCCTGGGGCGTGATGCGCGACGCGATCTCGAAACGTTCGGCCACGGCCGGGCCGACGGCGCCGGGATGCGCGCGCAGCCAGTCGCCGTCATTGCGCCATGCCTCGGCGCCCTGCACCGTGCGGAACGCCGTGAACGTGGCATCGAGATCGCCCGTGTGCACGGCCCGGAACGGGGGCGGATCATCGGATGCCGCGAGCGCGGCCAACAGGCGGGAGAACGCCGCGCGGGTGGCGGGTTCGACGTGGTCGAGGATCTCTTCGGGCACGAGGAAGCGCCACGGCAGGTCGGCACCCGAAGCTCCGTAGACGTTCTCGGTCGAGTCGGAGCCGTCGTAGCTGAGGCACCAGTCGGCCACCTTCTGCAGCGTCGCACCGTCGCGGGTGAGCCACCCGACGGTGTCGAAGGACTGCGCGAGCGGCAGCATCCCCTGGCGGGGAACGAGGTCGTGGGTCGTGCGCAGACCCCACAGGCCCTGGTACGACGCCGGCACACGGATGGAACCCGCGGTGTCGGTGGCGAGGCCGATGTCGGCGTGTCCCGAGGCGACCGCCGACGCCGGTCCGCTCGACGATCCCCCCGGGAGCGCGCCGACGACGGCACCGTTGGGCGGGGTGCCGTAGTGCGCGTTGTCTCCGGCGATCGAGTAGGCGAACTCGTCGGTGCGGGCGATCCCGCGAAGCGACGCACCACCCCGCAGCAGGTCCGCGACCGCGGGAGCCGTGGCCTTCTCGGGGCGCGCCTCTTCGAGGAAGGTCGGGTTTCCGGCACCGATGCGGAACCCGGCGATCGCGAAGAGGTCTTTGACCGCGACCGTGAGCCCCGCCAGCGGCCCCTCCCACGCGCCCTGCAAGAACGGATCGCCGACGCTGCGCCAGATCGTGCGGTCGAGCGCCGGGGTACGCGGGGTGACATGCGCGGCGGTGATGAGCCAGCGTCCGTCGATCCGCTGCCACACCTGCGTCTGCAGGCCGCGCCCACCGCCGACGAAGCGCGAGACCGACATCAGCAGGGCGGCGTCGCCATCGGTGCTCTCCCCCTCGGTCGCGGACGAGAGCGGCCGGTAGTGGATCTCGGCGATGTCGCGCGGAGGGACGCCGCCGCGAAGCGAGCGGAAACCGCTGATCGCGTCGTGACCGATCAGGAGCCCCGCCGTATCACCGCGGAGGGTGTCGGGGCCGGACGCGAAGAACGCGTCGAGGGCGTCGAGGTCGTTCGCGACGATCGCGCGCTCGTACGCGTCGAAGGCCGCACGGAGGTCGGCGGGGAGGGGCGGGGCGCCGTCGGCTCCGGGCGCGGTCTCGGTCGGGCGAGTGGCCGGCACGGCGGCTCCGGGCGCGATCTCGGCCGTCCGGGCGGCGGGCGCGGTGCCGGCGTCGCCGGTTCCGGTGGCCGGGTTGCTGGCATCCGTCATCGTGCGACCCCGCGCCCTCTGTTGTCGCGCCCGTCGAGTGTCCGAGACACGCCGTTCCGGGGCGGCGCCTCACGGCGTGTGATGGACACTCGACCCTCCGCGGGCTCGAGGGTGGGGTCGAGGGCGGACTCGACGCGAGCGAGTGCGGCGGCCAGTGCGGGGGTCATGCGGTGCCTCCGTCGGGGATGGGGCGGGATGCCAGGGGCTCGGGCTCGACGGCCGGGACACCCGCGAAGTCGGCCTCGCGGATGCGCGCGTGCACGCCCGAGACGATGTCGACCACCTGCGAGATGTCGAAGTCGGTTGCCGCGCTCAGGTAGGCGTAGCCCAGGTGCTCGTCCATGCCCCAGCGGCCGCGCAGGAGCGCGAGCGACGAGCGCACGCAGGCGCGCATGGCCGCATCGAGGTCGGGATCCATCCCCGTCGGCACGAGGTAGTCGGGCGTGCGCACGAGGGGACCTGCGACCTCGCCGAACGCTGCGCGGGCCGCGACCGCGGGAATCACCTCGAAGCGCAGCGTGGCACGCAGCGATGCTTCGAGCGCGGTGAGCGCGACCTCGCCGTCGCCCTGGGCGAAGTGCGGGTCGCCGACGTACGCGAGCGCCCCCTCGACCTGCACGGGGAGGTAGAGGATCGTCCCCTCGACGAGGAGGTTGATGTCGATGTTGCCGCCGTGCGTGCCCGGCGGCACCGAGTGGGGTCGGTCCGAACCGGCGACGGCGACCCCCATCGTTCCGAGGAACGGCGCGAGGGGGAACGCGACGACCGGGTCGCCGCCCTCGACGACGGGGAGCGTGCCGTGCAGGATGCCGTCGCGTTCGGCGACGGCGGCGAAGACGCTGACGTTGTGCTCGCCGCGCGGCAGCTCGCCCACGAGCGCACCCTTGCCGTGGCGGTTCGAGATGACGCCGTAGGGCACCCGCGGAACGAGCGTCTCGACGGTGATCTTGAGCAGGTCGCCGGGATGGGCATCGCGCACGTGCACGGGACCGACGACGACGTGGGGTCCGTCGGCCATCGCATCGCGCGAGACGGATGCCGCGATCTCGACGGCGTCGTCGAGCACCTGCTCCCGCGGAACACCGTGTGCCGCGAAGTAGGCGGCCGGGTCTTTGCCCTGGTCGTCGAGGATGCCCTCGTGGCTGACGGTGTCGAACGTGACGCTGGCACCCGACGCGATCTCGAGCACGGCGGTGTCGCCCGCGCACGGCAGGCGCCCCCACAGCACGGTGTCGGGGGTGGCGCGGAGGTAGTGGTCGCCGGGGACGGCGCCGACGCCGGGCTGGAGGATGGGCACCGGCGACGCGGCACCGGGCACGGTCGCCTCGACAGGCTCAGGGACTTCGGCCTGAACCCTGGCCCCGGCGTAGGCCCCGGCCGCAGCACGGGTCGCGGCGGGGACCCCGGCCGCGGGGGCGCTCACGCCTCCACCGCCGCGGGGGTGTGCAGGATCTCGCGGCCCTCACGCTCGGTCACGGCGGCACCGCGGCGGTACACCGACTCGCCGCGCAGCCAGGTCTCGCGTACGACGCCGGTGAGGGTCTTGCCGTGCCACGGCGTCACGGGGTTGCGGTACTCCAGCGCCGCGGCATCGACCACGAAGGTCTCGTCGGGAGCGAAGGCGACGAGGTGAGCCGGCGCTCCCGGTTCGATGACGCCGAGCCCTTCGAGGCCCGCGATGCGCGCGGGGCCCGTCGTGAGCAATGGCAGAAGGCTCTCGAAGGCCAGCCCGCGCTCGCGGGCGGTGGTGTGCACGGCCGACAGGCCGGTCTGCAGCCCCGCGATGCCGCCCCAGGCGAGGCCGAAGTCGGGATTGCCCTTCAGCTCGACGGTGGACGGCGAATGGTCGCTGACGATCGCGTCGATGGTGCCGTCGATGACCCCCGCCCACAGCAGGTCGCGATTGGCGCCGCCGCGGATCGGCGGGCAGCACTTGAACGCCCCCGCACCGTCGGGCACGTCTTCGGCCTCGAGGGTCAGGTAGTGCGGACACGTCTCGACCGTGAGGCGCACGCCCTCGGCCTTCGCCGCCCGCACGTCGTCGAGCGCGCCGCCGTCGGAGACGTGCACGATGTGCGCGCGGGCGCCCGTGCGGCGTGCGGCGTCGATCACCCGGCGGATCGCGGCCCGTTCGCTGAGCGGGGGGCGACTGGCCTCGAAGTCGCTGTAGCGGGGCCCGAGTGCGCCATCGGGGTGCAGGTGCGCGGGGTCTTCGGCGTGCACGATGAGCAGGCCGTCGAACTCGGCGAGTTCGGCGAGGCACCGCTCGAGCTGGTCGGTGTCGAGGTGTCCGAACTCGTCGATGCCGCTCGGCGACAGGAAGCACTTGAACCCGACGACGCCGGCCTCGGAGAGCGTGCGCAGCGATCCGAGATTCTCGGGGACGGCGCCGCCCCAGTACGCCACATCGACGGCGAGCTTTCCCGCCGCGGCCGCGCGCTTGGCATCCAAAGCCTTGGGGGTGGTGGTGACGGGCAGGCTGTTCAGCGGCATGTCGACCACCGTCGTGACCCCACCGGCCGCCGCGGCGGCGGTGCCCGTCGCGAACCCCTCCCACTCGGTGCGGCCCGGTTCGTCGAGATGCACGTGCGAGTCGACGAGCCCGGGCAGCAGCACCGCGTCGCCGGGCAGCACGGTGACGGCGGCGGCGTCGAAGGCCTCGACGGCGGTGATCAGACCGTCGTCGATCACGACGGTGGCGGGGCTGAAGGCGCCGTCGAGGTAGATCCGTCGGGCGGCGATCCGTGTGCTCATGTCGTTCACGCTAGGCGCCCCGCATTTCCTGAATGTAACCGTCATCAACATTCATGCGAAAACCGCGAAATCGCCCGCGTGGGGAGAAGGGGCGCGGACCGACCCCGCCGCGCCGTCCGCCGCCATACCGGGGCGCTCGCCGTGCACCGGGGCCTCCACGGACCGCCCCGGTGCATGGAACGCGCCCCGTTCGCGGCCGCCCGCGCCACCCGACACCCCCGCGGGGCGGGGCTCCCGCGGCGGCCGCGCGTACTCATCGCGCTTGCTGGTTCCCAGCCCCATGCGCACCATCCCGGATGCCATGCCCACCGCCGCCGCGACGCCGTCGACGACCGGCACCCCGATGCGCGCCGTGAGCTCGGCGCAGAGATCGGCCATGCCGGCGCAGCCGAGCACGATGACGTCGGCGCCGGCGGCCGCGGCGCGCGCCCCGTACCGCTCGATGGTCGTGACCGCCTCGGATCCCGTGTCCTCGAGGTCGAGCACTGGGATGCCGGTCGCCGCCAGGGACACGCAGGCGCGCTCCATGCCGTACCGGGCGACGAGGTCTTCGGCACGGCCCAGCGTGCGGCTGAGTGTGGTCACGACCCCGAAATGCCGACCCGACACCGCCGCCAGGTGCATCGCCGCCTCGGCGATGCCGACCACCGGGACTTCTACGATCTCGCGCGCCGCGTCGAGGCCCGGGTCGCCGAAGCACGCGATGACGTACGCGTCGGCCGGGTCGTGGCCGTCGCGATCGGCCGCGATCGCCTCGACGACGGCCGCCGCCGCCGCGATCTCGTCGATGTGGCTCTCGATCGCCTCGGCTCCGGTGGCGGGGCACACGGCCTCGATGAGCACGTCGGGTCCCGCCACCTCCCGGGCGGCGTCGGCGATCTTCTCGGTCATCGCCCGGGAGGTGTTGGGGTTGATCAGCAGGATCCTCACGCGAGCGCCTCGCGGGAGGGGCCGGCGGTCGGTCGCCGGAGCGCTGACGCGGGGGTCGCGGCATCCGGAACCTCGTTCGCGAGCACCGGCGCCGAGTCCGGCGCGGCCGCAGCGTTCTGCGCGAGCACCACACCCGACGCCGACGCTGCGGTCCCGGCATCCGGAACCGTCTGCGCGAGCACCGGAGCCTCGGATGCCGCGACCTCGGCGACCGCGTCGACGGTGCCGTCGGAGATGCCCTCCGTCTCGCCCTCGAACGTCGGGATGCGGGGGTCGCGGCGCTCGAACAGCAGGAACAGCACGTAGCCCAGGCCGCAGCCGATGAACCAGCTGTAGTCGCTGATCCACGAGACGTTGAAGAGGGCCAGATCGGCGAACAGCTTCGGGAAGATCGCGATCGCGACCGTCGGGACACCCGCGGCGATGACCGCCTTGACCGCGTTCGGGTTGAAGCCGTTGCGGTACCAATAGGGGCCGGCGGTGTCCATCGTGAACATCGCGTCGACCTTCACGCGCTGGCGGGCGGCGATGTAGTACCCGGCGATCAGGATGCCGAAGAGCGGGCCGATCAGCGCGCCCAGCACGCCGAGCGAGTAGTGGATGGCGTCGGCGTTGGAGTACCAGTTCCAGGGCATGAGGAACGTCGAACCGACGGCGGCGATCATGCCACCCGCGCGCCACGAGATCTTCTTCGGGGCGACGTTGGAGAAGTCGAACGCGGGCGAGATGAAGTTGGCGACGATGTTGATGCCCACCGTGGCGGTGACGAAGGTCAGGCCGCCGAGGAGGATCGCGAAGGGGGTGTCGATGCGCTCGACCGTCGCGATCGGGTCGGTGATGAGCGAGCCGAACACCGGCACGGTCGCCGAGGCGGTGATGACGGTCAGCAGCGAGAAGAAGAGGAAGTTGATCGGCAGACCCCAGAAGTTGCCCTTCTTCACCGCGGCGAAGCTCTTGCCGTAGCGGGCGAAGTCGCCGAAGTTCAGCATCGGGCCCGAGAAGTACGACACCACGAGCGCGACCGCGGCGAACATCACGGGGATCGAGGCCCAGAAGTCGAGCTGGGTCGTCGAGAGGGTGAACGAGATGTTCTGGATGCCGGCCTGCGACACGAGATACACGGCGAGCACGATCATCACGAGGTAGACCGCCGGTCCCGCCCAGTCGATGAAGCGGCGGATGACCTCCATGCCGTTCCAGAACAGCAGGAACTGCGCCGTCCACAGAATGCCGTACGAGATCCAGCCCAGGGCAGACAGACCCGCGAACGACACGTCGAGCAGGGCCGCGGAGCCGGGGATGAACTTCAGGAACACGATGTTCAGCGACTCGGCCGCGAGGAACGTCTGCACGCCGTACCAGGCGATGGCGATGAGGCCGCGGATGATCGCGGGGATGTTCGCGCCCCGGATGCCGAACACCACGCGGTTGATCACGGGGTAGGGCACGCCCGTCTTCTGGCTGGGCTTGGCGACCAGGTTGGCGAAGATCTGCACGATGACGATGCCGGCGATCAGCGCCACCAGCACCTGCCACGACTGCAGCCCGAGCGCGAAGAGCGAGCCCGCGGTGACGTAGCCGCCGACGGAGTGCACGTCGCTCATCCAGAAAGCGAAGATGTTGTAGCTCGACCACTTCTGCTTTCGCAGCGGGGCGAGATCCTCGTTGGCGAGTCGGTCGTCGTAGTGCGGCTTCATGTTGCCCCCGCCGTGGGGGTGGCCAGCGGCCTCCACGAGATCGTGGGGACCGGTGAGCGGCGTCGTGGTCATGTCATTCCTCTCAGGACGATGGATGCCACGACGTGGAGTCCGCGGCCGGAGTGGAGCTCTGATGTGAAGTTATGGGTTCACATCGTGCGCTGGGTTTCACTCGTGTAACAGACATGTGAAGTCAGGTCTTCACGAGCGAGGCGTCCTTAGACTCGGGGCATGACGCAGCCCGCCGCCATTGACGACGCCCGCGCCACGCCCACCGCCGCCCGCACCGACGTCGCGACCACGACGGACGCGAGAGTACCCGCCGAGGCATCCGTCGGCGGACGCATCCGCGACCTGCGCCAGTCCCGCGGCATCTCCGCACGCGCCCTCGCGAAGACCCTCGGCATCTCCCCCAGCGCCGTCTCGCAGATCGAGCGGGGAGTGATGCAGCCGAGCGTCTCGCGCCTCATCGCCATCACCGACGCCCTCGGGGTTCCGCTCGTGGCGGCCTTCGACCCGGCATCCGACCGGCCCGTCGAACCCGCCGGCCCCTCGGGATTCACGCTGCAGCGCGCGGGGCAGACGCCCGACATCGTGCTCGACAGCGGGGTGTCGTTCCGCCGCCTCACCCCCGGTTCGTCACCGGGCATCGACTACTTCGAATCCATTTACCCGCCGGGAGCCGCCGCCCACGGCGCCGACGGCCTCTTCCATCACGAGGGGTACGAGGTCGGCACGGTCGTGGCGGGCGAGCTCACCATCGACTTCGAAGCCGAGCGCGTGATCCTGCGCGCCGGCGACGCGATCAGCTACCCCTGCTCGGTCCCCCACCGCCTGCACAACACCGGCGACGCGGATGCCGTGGCGCACTGGCTGATCGTGCACGGCTGAGTCCGCCGCGCGGCCGGGTCGGGTTCGGGGCGCGATGCGTGCACCGGGGCGGTCGTTGCGCGCCCCGGTGCACGGAACGCGCCCCGCAGTGGGGCGTCCGGCCCGCGCCTCCGCCACCGGAATGTTCCCCACAGCAACATCGCCGACACATCGCGCCACAGCCCCGTAACGCAGCACCCCTAACCTGGCCGACATGCACCTGCACGACTTCCATGCCCTCGACGACGCGGATGCCACGGCGGTCGTCCGCGTCTGGGCCGACGTGCCCGGCTGGGTCGACGCCGTCGTCGACGGCCGCCCGTACGCGAGCGTCGACGCCCTCGCCGCCTACGCCGCGGACCTCGCCGCCGCCTGGTCGCCCGCCGACCTCGAGGCCGCCCTGCACGCCCACCCCCGCATCGGCGCGAACGTCTCGGGCGACGGCGCCGAGGCCGCGGCATCCCGGCGCGAACAGGGCTCGATGGCCGCCGCCGCCGATGACGACGTCGCCGCGATCGCCGCCGGCAACACTGCGTACGAGCAGCGCTTCGGCCGCGTCTTCCTCATCCGCGCCGCCGGCCGCACCCCGGGCGAGCTGCGGGCCGAACTCGAACGCCGCCTCGGCAACGACCCCGATGGCGAGACCATCGAAGCCACGCGCCAACTCGCCGAGATCGCCCTGCTGCGCCTGCGCACGACCTTCGCCGACGACGCCCCCGCCGAACCGGAGGCCGCCGAATGAGCCACCTCACCACCCACATCCTGGATGCCACGGCGGGCACCCCCGCCGCGGGCGTCGCCGTGACGCTGGCCCATCTCGACGGCGCGACGATCGACGCGGCCGAGACCGACGCCGACGGCCGCCTCGCCCTCGGGCCCGACCGCCTCGACGACGGCGACTACAGCCTGACCTTCGCCACCGGCGCGTACTTCCGCGCCCGGGGTGTCGCGTCGTTCCACCCCGTGGCGAGCGTCGCGTTCACCGTCGCGGGCGACGCGCACCTGCACGTGCCGCTGCTGTTGAGCCCGTTCGCCTACTCGACCTACCGCGGCAGCTGAGGAGCACCATGAGAGTCATCGTCATCGGCGCGGGCGTCGGCGGCACCTCGGCCGCCCTCGCCCTGCAGAAGCTCGGCCACGACGTCGTCGTCTACGACCGGATGCGCGAGAACCGCCCGGTCGGAGCAGCCCTGTCGCTGTGGTCCAACGGCGTCAAGGTGCTCAACTGGCTCGGCCTCGGACCCCAGGTCGCCGCCCTCGGCGGGCAGATGGACGACATGGCCTACTACGACGGCCACACCGGAGACGAGCTCTGCCGCTTCAGCCTCGCCCCCGTCACCACCCAGACCGGTCAGCGTCCGTACCCGGTCGCGCGCGCCGACCTGCAGCAGCTGATGATGGATGCCGTCGGACCCGCGAACATCCATCTCGGCCGTCAGCTGGTCGGGGTGTCCGACGACGGCGAGACGGTGACGGCCACGTTCGCCGACGGGACGACCGACACCGCCGACCTGCTCATCGGCGCCGACGGAGCACGCTCGCTCGTGCGGGACTACGTCACCGAGCCCACCGGCATCCGCCCCGAACGCACGTACTCCGGCTACGTCAACTACAACGGCCTCGTCGCCGCCGACGAGCGCATCGGGCCCCTCGACCAGTGGACGACCTACGTCGGCGACGGCAAACGGTGTGCCGTCATGCCCGTCGCGGGCGACCGCTTCTACTTCTTCGTCGATGTGCCCGGGCCTTCGGGCGTGGTCGAAGACCGCATGTCGGCTCTCGAGGCCGCGTTCGGCTCGTGGGGCGCCCCCGGGGTGCGCGCGCTTCTCGACGGCATCGACCCCGACGAGTCCCTGAACCGCGTGGAGATCTGGGACATCGACCCGTTCGACACCTGGGTGCGCGGTCGCGTTGCCATCCTCGGCGACGCGGCGCACAACACCGCCCCCGACATCGGTCAGGGCGCCTGCTCGGCCCTGGAAGACAGCTTCGCCCTGGGCATCGTGTTCGCGACCTCGACCCTCGGCGTCGAAGACGCGTTGAAGCGGTACGAGCGCATCCGCACCGAGCGGGCGGGCGACCTGGTGCTGCGCGCCCGCAAGCGCGCGCACGAGACGCACGCCTTCGACGTCGACGCGACCCAGGCCTGGTATGACGGACTGCGCCGTGAGGACGGCACGGGCGTCATCCGCGGCATCGTCGGCAACATCGAGGGCAGCCCGGTGGAACTCGGGGCGAGCGTGCTGGGCTGAGCCTCGCCACGAACCTCGTCCCACTTTCGGCGGCCTGGGAGGCGCGCAGGCAGCCGTTTCTGGGACACGATCCACCGAAAGCGGGACGTCGATCCGCCGCCGACGCCCGCACCCTCGTTCCACTTTCGGCGGCCTGGGAGCCGCGCAGGCAGCCGTTTCGGGGACACCGTCCACCGAAAGCGGGACGCGGGCCGCGCGGACGCGACGCGAAGCCGAGCCGGGCGTGTGACCTCGCGTGACGGCGGGACGGGGACGAGCGCGGAGGGCCGTGGCACCGTGGGACCGACGCACACCGACCCCGCACTGCCTTCGGGAGGCACCATGTCCGAGTACTTCGACCGCACCGCCGACAAGACCTACACCAAGGTCTACAAGGCCGAGACCCCCGACATCCTCGCCGCGTTCGCCGCCTTCGACCAGGCCGTCTTCGCTCCCGAGGGGCGCGCGATCCCGCTGAAGTACCGCGAGCTGATCGCGCTGGCGGTGGGCATCACGACGCAGTGCGTGTACTGCATCGACGGGCACTCGCAGAACGCCGTGAAGGCCGGCGCGACAGAGGCCGAGCTCGCCGAGGCGGCGTGGGTCGCCACCGCCATCCGCGCCGGCGGCGGCTACGCGCACGGACGCCTGGCGTTCAAACTCGCCGACGACGCCCGTCCCGACCACCAGCACTGACCCGCGCCGTGGCCGACGTCTCCCCCCTCGAGGCCGAAGCGCTCGAGTTCATCCGCGCCCTGATCCGCATCGACAGCGTCAACACGGGCGAGGCCGCGACCATCGGCGACGGCGAGACCCGGGCCGCGCTGTTCGTGCAGGAGCAGCTGCGCGACGCCGGGTACGACACGACGCTGGTCGAGCCGGTGCCGGGACGCGCCAGCGTGATCGCGCGGTTGGCGGGGTCGGATCCGGATGCCGGAGCACTCGTCGCCCACGCCCATCTCGACGTCGTGCCCGTCGAGGCCGAGAACTGGACGCACCCGCCCTTCGGGGCCGAGATCCACGACGGCGTCCTGTACGGCCGAGGGGCCGTCGACATGAAGAACTTCGCCGGGATGCTGCTCGCGATCGCCCGCGCCTTCCGCCGCGACGGCATCGTGCCGCGGCGCGACCTGATCTTCGCGTTCTTCGCCGACGAAGAGGCCGGGGGCGTCTGGGGCGCACGGTGGATCGTCGACAACCGCCCCGAGCTGTTCGCCGGAGCGACCGAAGCGCTCAGCGAAGTGGGCGGCTTCTCGCTGCCGCTGCCCGACGACCGCCGCGCCTACCTCGTCGCCACCGCCGAGAAGGGCGTCACCTGGGCAACCCTCACCGCGCGCGGCCACGCGGCCCACGGCTCGCGGCCCACCGCCGACAACGCCATCGTGCGGCTGTCGCGGGCGGTCGCCGCCGTCGGCGCGCACCGCTTCCCCCTCGTGCGCACGGCCACCCTCGAGCGTTTCCTCGAGGTCTACGGACGCGCCAGCGGTCGTCCCTTCGACGGCGCCGACCTCGACGACGATCTCGAGCGACTGGGCTTCGCCGCCTCGCTGATCGGCGCGAGCACCCGCTCGACGGCCTCGCCCACCGTGCTCGAGGCGGGCACGAAGACGAACGTCATCCCCTCGTCGGCCTCGGCGCGCCTCGACATCCGCGTGCTGCCCGGGCAGGACGACGCCCTGCGCGACGAGCTCACGGCGCTCGTCGGACCCGACGTCGAGATCGCGTGGGGACGCGCGGTGCACGCGATCGAGTCGCCCGTCGACGCGCGGCTCGTCGACGTGCTGCAGGACGCCGTGACCGCGGAGGACCCCGAGGGCACGGTCGTGCCGTACCTGCTGCCGGCCAGCACCGACAACAAGCACCTCGCGCACCTCGGCATCCGGGGCTACGGTTTCGTGCCGTTGCGGGTGCCCGCCGGCTTCGACGTGTTCGGGCAGTTCCACGCCGCCGACGAGTGCGTGCCCGTCGACGCGCTGCACTTCGGCACGCGAGTGACGGCGCGGATCCTGCGGGAGGCGTGAGGCCGGCCGGGCGGCGGCGAGGTCGCCGCAGGGCCCCCGCTGCGGCGTGCCGAACTCCTGAGGAACCGGATGCCGAGGCCGACTCTGCCTCGAAACGACGCGCCGCGCGCCGCGCCGCCGTCGCGATCCTCAGGAGTTCGGCCCGCACCGGCCCGGTAACCCCCGCCCGGCCCCGGCCGTATCTCGACGAGCCGTCACGCGCCGGCCTGTTACCCCGCGTGGCGCGGGGTTGCGGTGCGTATCGGGGCATTGCGGCGTGTGAAACCGCGCCGCACGCGCCCTCCGACCCCGTCATAGCGTTTCGGTCACCCACCGGCGTCCCCGCCGGTCCGGAGTCCGAGGAGCACCCATGACCACCACCGCGCCGGCGTCCGCCGCCCGCCCGAACGCCGAACCCACCGGCACGCCCGCCGCCACCCGAATCGACCTCGGCACCATCGCCGTCGTCCACACGCGTCACTGGTGGCGCTGGATCTTCAGCGCGCTGCTGGTGTTCGTCGTCGCACAGTTCGCGTGGAGCCTCGTCACGAACGACCGCTACATGTGGGACACCTTCGCGCAGTACTTCTTCTCGGAGCCCGTGCTCATCGGCATCGGTTACACGCTCTCGCTCACCGCCATCTCGACGGTCGTGGGGTTCACGCTCGGCACGGTCCTCGCCCTCGGCCGCCTGTCGGCGTCGCCGCTGCTCAACGCCGCGGCGTGGGGCTACATCTGGTTCTTCCGCTCGGTGCCCCTCGTGGTGCAGATCATCGTCTGGTACAACCTCGGCTACCTGTACCCGACACTGGGCCTGGGTACCCCGTTCACCACCGACTTCTGGATCGTGGAGTTCCCGACGGTGCAGCTGGTCAGCGCGTTCGCGGCGGCGATCCTGGGGCTGGGTCTTCATCAGGCGGCCTACTCGGCCGAGATCATCCGCGGCGGTCTCGTCTCGGTCGACCCCGGTCAGCACGAGGCTGCGGCGGCGTTGGGCATCCCGGCATCCCGTCGGCTGTTCCGCATCATCCTCCCGCAGGCCATGCGCTCGATCGTGCCCAACGCCACGAACGAAGTGATCGGTCTGGTGAAGGGCGCGTCGGTGGTCTTCGTGATCGCCATCCCCGAACTCTTCTACGCGGTGCAGGTCATCTACAACCGCAACAGCCGGGTGATCCCGCTGCTGCTGGTGGCGGTGGTCTGGTACACGCTCATCACGACGATCCTCAGCGTCGCCCAGTACTACATCGAGCGCCACTACGCCCGGGGCGCGGCTCGGGCCCTGCCGCCGACCCCGGTGCAGCGGGCGCGCACCTGGGCCGGCGTCCAGTGGGCGCGCCTCGGCGACACCCCGGCGCCGCCGGGACGAACGGATGCCACCGAACCCGCCGCGACGTCGACGGGCGGCCGCGCATGACCGCCGCCACCGCGACCCGCGGGCTCGTCGAGATCCACAACGTGCACAAGAGCTTCCTCGGCGTCGAGGTACTGAAGGGCATCGACCTCACCGTCGAGCCCGGCGAGGTCGTGGCGCTGCTCGGACCCAGCGGTTCCGGCAAGTCGACGCTGCTGCGCACGATCAACCACCTCGAGACGGTGGATGCCGGCTCGATCACGGTCGACGGCGAGTTCATCGGCTACGAGCTGCGCCACGGCAGGCTGCACGAGTTGCACGAGCGCGAGGTACTGCAGCGGCGGACGCGGGTGGGGATCGTGTTCCAGAACTTCCACCTCTTCCCCCACCTCACCGCTCTCGAGAACATCACCGAGGCGCCCCTGGCCCTGAAACGGCTGGGGAGAGACGAGGCGCGCGGGCTCGGCCGGAGCCTGCTCGACCGGGTCGGTCTCGCCGACAAGGCCGACGCCTACCCGAGGCAGCTCTCGGGCGGCCAGCAGCAGCGCGTCGCCATCGCTCGAGCGCTGGCCCTCACACCGCAGGTGCTGCTCTTCGACGAACCCACGAGCGCGCTCGATCCGGAACTCGTCGGCGAGGTGCTCGACGTCATCCGCGACCTCGCGAAGCTCGGCACCACGCTGGTGATCGTCACGCACGAGATCGGCTTCGCCCGCGAGGTGGCCGATCGCGTCGTGTTCCTCGATCAGGGACGCATCGTCGAACAGGGCACGCCCGACGAGGTGCTGGAACACCCGCGGCACCCGCGGACACGCGAGTTCCTGGCCAATGTCCTCGGCTGAACCCGGGCCCCGCCCCCCGAGTCGCGCCGCCCGCGCGCTCGCTCCGACCCGTACCCGAAACGCCGTCCGGCGCCCGCCGGAGGCATCACACCGCCGTCCGTGACGCGACACCGGCGCCACGGCATCCACCCCTCACAAGGAGACACAGCATGGCCCTCAGCAAGAAGCAGAGCATCGCGATCGGCGTGATCGCCGCGGCGGTCGTCGCCGTCGTCGCCGGCGGCGTCGCCCTCGGCATCAACCGCCCGGCCGAAGCGGTCGCGGCGCCGGAGCCCTCGGCATCCGCCCCCGCCGTCGAGTGGGTGCACACCGATCCGATCCCCGACGCCGTCGCCGCGCTCGAAGCCAGCGGCTTCGCGCCTATCGAGCCGGGCAAGCTCACCGTCGCGGTCGGAGCCTTCGTGCCGCCGCTGAGCTACGTGCCCGACGGCGAGACGCTGCCCGCCGGCACCGAGCCCAACATCGGCTTGCTCATCGCCGAGAGCCTCGGCCTCGAGTACAACCCCGTCGTGGTGGCGTGGGCGGATTGGCCCCTCGGCATCCAATCGGGCAAGTACGACCTCATCACCTCGAACGTCACCGTGACCGAGGAGCGCAAGGAGCTGTACGACTTCGCCAGCTACCGGCAGGACCTGCTCGGCTTCGCCGTGCGCTCCGACAGCGCGATCGAGAAGATCGAGAAGGCCGACGACATCTCGGGCCTCAAGGTCGTCGTGGGCTCGGGCACGAACCAAGAGAAGGTGCTGCTGAGCTGGAACGCCGAGCTGACGGCCGCCGGCAAGGCCCCCGCCGAGCTGAACTACTACGACGACAATGCCGCGGCGACCCTCGCCCTGCAGTCGGGCCGTGTCGACGCGACCTTCGGTCCGAACGCCACCGCCGCGTGGGCGGCGAAAGAGACCGGCGAGACCAAGATCGTCGGGATCGTCCCCGGCGGCTGGCCGCTGCAGGCCGACATCGCCGCGGGCACGAGGAAGGGCAACGGGCTCGTCGAGCCGGTCAACGTCGCGCTCGAGGAGCTCATCCGGAATGGAAAGTACGCCGACGTGTTGAAGGTGTGGAACCTCGAGTCCGAGGGCATCGAGACCTCGCAGATCAACCCGCCGGGACTCCCGAAATCCTGACCTCGAGCGCGGCCCGGTCTTCTTCGAGACCGGGCCGCGCTCCTGCTCCATCGAAGGGATGCCATGACCACCTCGCTCCCCGCCGACCGCGCCGCGGGCGCCGGCGACGCCCGCCCCCTCACGATCCGCCTCGTCGCGCCCGACGAGCACGCGGATGCCGGGCGCCTCACCGCCGACGCCTACCGCCACAGCTACGAAGGGCTCACCGCGGGCTACCTCGCGTCGCTCGCCGACGTCGCGACCCGGGTCGCGCAGGGCGAGGTGTGGGTCGCCCTCGACGGCGACGAGATCGTGGGCACCGTGTGGACACCCCGGCCCGGCGAGCGCCTGTCGCCACTCGCGGCCGAGGGCGAGCTCGACTTCCGTCAGCTCGCTGTTGCGCCGACGGCCCGGGGGCGCGGCGTGGGCGAGGCCCTCACCCGTCACGTGATCGGGCTGGCCCGGGCGCGCGGGGCGGTGCGCGTCGTGATGAACAGCGGCCCCGAGATGCTCGGCGCCCACGCGCTGTACCTCAAGCTCGGCTTCCGCCGGCTGACCGAGCGCGAGCATCCGGTCGAGGTCGAGCCCGGTCGCTTCCTCGACCTGCGGGCATTCGCGTACGACCTCTGACGGCGCTGGTGCGACCCGCCCCGCACCGTTCGGGGCGGGGTTCGTGCAGCGGGGCGGTCATTGTCCGCCCCACTGCACGTTTCGCGCCCCGAACCCCCGCGCTCGGGCGGGCCGCGCTCGCGCTCGCGCCGATGACGGCGACGTCGAGGATGTCGTCGGTCACGCGGCCGGCGATCCCGCGGCCAGCGGCTTCGCGAAGCACCGCGAGGCGGGGAACCGCACGTACGGCGCGAACGTGTCGATGGCGTGGTACCCGATGCGCTCGTACAGCGCGATGGCCTCGGGCTGCCGGTCGCCGGTCTGCAGGATGAGCCGGGACGCGCCCCGGTGCCGGGCGATGCGCTCGAGCTCGGCCATGAGCGCGCGACTCGCCCCCTGCCCGCGGGCGCGGCGATCGACGAAGACGCGCTTGACCTCGAGCTCGCCGCCGAGGGCGCGGAGCGCCGCGTGGCCGACCGGCTCGCCGGACCCGTCGTGCACGAGCAGCACGTCGACGATCGTGGCGGGATCGACCGCGAAGTCCTCGGCCAGCAGGGCGCGCGTCTCGTCATCGAACGCCGCGAACGCATCGGCGTACCGCGGGCCGATCTCGTCGTCCATCGCGGTGCGCAACACCACCGCCCGCTCGTCGTGCCAGTCGACCCGCTCGATCGTCCACGTGCTGTCCACCGCCGTCATCCCGTCAGTATCTCCCCGCTCCTCGTGACTCTCCCCGGCACCGGAAACCGCGGGTAACACTTCGGCGGGCGCCACTCGCAACGCGGAGTCGGCGACCGTCACCGGGCGTCGAACGTCTTCACACGCCGTCATCGTGGGGTGGTCCGGTTGCGTCTCGTGACCCCCGGCTTGCACGGCCGCCGCGACCGGCGCAGAGTGTCCCGGTGACCTCCGCATCGCTCCTCGACATCCCCCACGCCGACGCCACCGTCCTCGACAACGCCGCCTGGCACTCCCTGGCCGGCCCGCACTCCTCGTTCGCCATCGGCGGCGACCTCGTCCGCCGGTATCCCGAGGGCGTCGCGCCGTTCGTCGCCGTGCGCACGTGGGACGAACCCGGGGTCTGGGACGCCCTGCGCGACCTCGTCGGACCGGGCGCCGACGTCGGCCTGTCGGGCTACGAGGGCGGCTTCCCCGAGGGGTGGGAGTACCTCGGCGGGGGCGAGGGGGTGCAGCTCGTCGAGACCGACGCCCTGCGGACGCGTCCCGATGACGAAGCGATCGAACTGGATGCCGCGGACGCGGCCGACATGATCGCGATCGTCGACCGCAATCAGCCCGGCCCCTTCCGGCCCCGCACCTACGAGCTCGGTCGATACATCGGCATCCGTCGCGAAGGCCGTCTGGTGGCCATGGCCGGCGAGCGCCTCCACCCCACGGGGTGGACCGAGATCAGTGCTGTCGCGGTGGATGCCGACCACCGGCGCCAGGGCCTCGCCTCGCGCCTCGTGCTCGACGTGGCGTTCCACATCCAGCAGCGAGGTGACCGCGCACTGCTGCACGCGGCGGCGACGAACGTCGGTGCGATCGCGGCGTACGAGCGCCTGGGTTTCGCGCTGCGGCGGCGGAACCGGTTCGTCTCGGTGCGGACGCCGGCCTGAGCCGACGGCGGGCCCTCGGCGCAACCGTGCTCTGAACGCGGGACTTCGCCGCGAGCGTCGCGCGATCGAACGCTCCCACATCTCGCCCGGTTCGGGCCGAGAACTCACCCTCTGCGAACCCTCACGGGCCGACGGTGACGGGAGTGCCGAGAGGGAGGATCTGGGCGAGCTCGGTGATGTCGACGTTGGACAGGCGGATGCACCCGTGACTGGCGGACTGCCCGATGCTCGCCTCGTCATCGGTGCCGTGCAGGCCGATCTGCCCGGGGCCGCCGCCGAAGCTGGAGAGCACGTCGGAGAACGCCGACAAGCCGAAGGCGTAGGGTCCGTACCCCTCGTTCGTGGGCTCCAAGAGCTCGGTGAGGTAGAACGCACCGTGGGGGGTGGGGGTTCCGCCCGTGCCCGTGGCCGCGGCGTAGGTCTTCACCGCTCGGCCGCTCTCGCTCAGCGTCAGGGTGTTCTGCTCGGTGGAGACGTCGAGGCTGTAGACGAGGGTGTGCAGGGTGACGGCCTCGGCGGCGACCCATCCCGTAGTCCCGTTCGGCCGTTGAGCGAGGGCGACCTGCAGCCACCCGTCTCGGCGCGCGACGACGAGGAGCGTCAGCGGCGCACCGGACTCCTGGGGGTTCGGGAGCGTCTGGGTCACGTCGCCGCCGGGCTCCGCGTGGATCACGAGCTGCTCCGCGACGGCGGTCGCCGAGGTTCCGACGGCGGGTGGTGCGGTGGATTCGGGACTGCGGAACTTCGGTACGGGGGTGGCGGCGGAGCGGGAGGCGGCCGGCGTCGCCGCGGGCGGGCTCGCCGCGACGCACCCGGTGAAGAGCAGGGCCACCAGCAGGGTCGATGCTCCCACCAGGGCGCGAGCGGTCGTACGGCGGATCACGGGCTTCTCCGGAGGATCAGGAACACGGACGCGCCGGGCCGGGACGTGCGTACCTGCCCGGCGCGGGGGCGAGTGTCTGCGCTCAGCCCGTGAAGGTCGCCGCGCGCTTGACGGGCGTCGCCGCGGGAGCAGTGACCGGGGCGATGCCGCTGGGGGCGGCGTCGGCGGTCACCTCGAAGCTGGCGGGCTCCGAGACGATGCTGAGGTCGCTCGCGGCCGCGATCAAGGCGTACCGGTCCACCACCGCGTAGGTGCTGTCCGGCTGAGGGATGTAGACGAACGACACGACGCCATCCGGCCCCGCAACGGCATCCGGTCCGACCAGGTCGCCGGTTGCCGCGTTGAAGACGAAGAGCGAGACGGACGCGCCCGGGGCGAACCCCGTGAAGCTGACAGAGACGCCACCCGCCAGGTAGTCGGAGAGCGAGATCGAGGGCGAACTCACCGATGAGGTGGGTCGAGGGACGACCGTCACCGTCGTCGAGGCGAGTGCGGACCCGCCTGCACCCGTCACCTCGACGGTGTGGACGCCGAGGCCCAGGCCGAGAGGAATGGAGGCTTCGCCGACGTAGGTGCCGTTGGCGTCGGCCGATTCCGCGCCGCCGTCGAGGGGGGCGGTCGGCAGCGGAGTCGCACCGTCGAGAACGAAGGTCAGACCGTCTCCCGGGGTCAGGCCATCGGCGGTCAACGTGAGGAGCCCCTCCTCCGTCACGGTCGACGAACTCGACGTCAGGGTCGCCGACGCGGCCTGTGCGGACACGGCGCTACCCAGTGCGACAGACGCGACGACGAGGGTGGTCGCCAGGAGAGCGGCCGAGCGCCTCAGCATCGCGCGAGGAGGAGATGACAGATTCGACATGCGGGTTCCCTTTCGAGGAATCGGGGCGAGACATCGTGAAGCAGGTGTCGACGCCGGCTGTGACGCCCAGGCGCAACGGGCATCTGCTTCACGGAGCCCGGTGCGTGAGCCTCCGCAGTAGACCACGCCGGATGCCGCCCTCTTCACCGGGTCCCGGTCCGGCGAAGCGGGTGAAAAACGCTGGCCGAGAACTCACCCCCGGCGGCGTGACTGCGCATGACGACGCGCGGCCCACCCCTCCGCTGCCCCGGCTACCGTGGCCGGTGTGACCCGCGCGCTCCGCTCCCTCGGCTTCCTCACCATCGGCCTCTTCGACCGCGACGACCCGCGCGCCGGGCACGAGACCACCCTGTCGATCATCGAGCGCGGCGAGCGCCTCGGCTTCGACAGCGCGTGGCTGCGTGATCGGCACCTGCAGTACGGCCTGTCCTCCCCCGTCGCGGTGCTCGCCGCGGCATCCCAGCGCACGAGTCGCATCCGGCTCGGAACCGCGGTCATCCCGCTCGGCTACGAGAACCCGTTCCGCCTCGCCGAAGACCTGGCCACCGTCGACGTGCTCAGCGGTGGACGCCTGGAGCCGGGCTTCTCGGTGGGTCCGCCGCGCCGGCTCGACGAGATCGCCGCCGCGCTGTACCCCGACACGTCCGACCACGAGGACTTCGGATACGGGCGCCTCACGCGGCTCCGCCGCTTCCTCGCGGGCGAGGCCGTCAGCCCGTTCGCGGGCACCGAGGGCATCGAGGAGTATTCCGAGCGCATCGAACCGCACTCCGCGGGCCTCGCCGACCGGCTCTGGTACGGCGCAGGAAGCCCCACCTCGACGACCTGGGCGGCCGAGAACGGCTTCCACCTACTGACCAGCAGCGTCATCCAGTCGACGACGTCGACCGACTTCGACACCGAGCAGTACGCGCAGATCCGCCTGTACCGCGACACGCACGCCGACGGCGAGAACGCCCGCGTGTCACAGGGTCTCGTGGTGGTCCCCACCGACACGGCAACACCCGACCAGCGTCGGCGATACGAGGCCTACGCCGAGTCGCGGCGCGGGCGCGTCGGCATCCCCCAGGGTCCCCGCGGGCTGCTGTTCGCCGCCGACCTCGTCGGCACCTCGGAGCAGATCGCCGAGCAGCTGCAGGCGACGGCGTCGTTCGCCGAGATCGACGAGGTGGCCTTCGCCCTGCCGTTCGACCTCGCACCCGACGACTACGTGCAGATCCTCGAGGACATCGCGGGGCGGTTGGGGCCGCTGCTGGGGTGGAGCCCGACGCCGTGAGCCCCGCCGCGCCGCGGGCATAACCTCAGCGATACGCACAACCTCAGCCGGCATCCGCCGAACCGAACGGAGGTTGTGCACATCGCCGACCCTGCGCACACCCGCCGGCGCCGCCCGCGCCACCTCGCGCGACGCCGGCACCGACCCTGCGCGCACCGGAGCGCCCCGCGTCATCGCTGCCGCGCCACCGCCCGCGCGAGACGGGCCGCGGCCGTGCGCAGGTCGTCTTCGTCGGTGTCGCCGTAGGCCAGACGCAGGTGCCGGTCGGCGTCGGTTCCGGGGCCGGAGGGGAAGAACGACCCGCGCTGATACTCCACCCCCTCGGCGCTCGCGTCGGCCGCGAGCCGGTCGGCGTCGATCGCCTCATCGTTCAGCCGCGGCCAGAGGAACAGCCCGCCGTCGGGCACCGTGACGTCGAACACCCCCGGGGCCTCGGCCTCCAGCGCGCCGGCGAGCGCCCGGGCGCGCGAGCGGTACAGCGACCGCGCCCGCCCGAGCACGCGGTCGAACAGTCCCGCGTCGCCGGTGAGCAGCTCGGCGATCACCGCCTGCACGAAGGTCGACGAGTGCGAGTCCTGGCGGCTGCGCAGGGCCACGGCATCCGGGATCAACCGCTCCGGCAGCACGACCCACCCCAGGCGCAGGCCCGGGCCAAGCGTCTTTGTGAAGGTGTTGACGTGGATGACGTGTTCGGAGTCGTGGAAGGGCGCGACCGACTCGGGCTCCCCGTGGAACCGCAGCTCGCGGTAGGGGTCGTCGGCGAAGACCACGAAGCCGTACCTCTCGGCCAGGGCCACGAGCTCGCGACGGCGCTCGGTCGGCAAGGACGACTGCGACGGGTTGTGGAACTCCGGCACCGTGTACACCGCGGCGGGGCGCGCACCGGCGCGCAGGTGCGCGGCGAGCTCGTCGACGTCGAGCCCCTCGGCCCCGACGCGGATGGGCAGCACCCGCGCGTCGGCCAGCTCGAGGCCGCGCAGGAACAGAGGGAACACCGGGTTGTCGACGGCCACGAGGTCGCCGCGCTCGAGCACGGTCTGCACCGCGAGCGCGAGGCCGTGGAAACCGCCGTTGGTCACGAGCACCCGCTCCACGGCGACGCCCTCGCGCGCGGCGATCCACTCCCGCAGCGCCGGGATGCCCTCGGTGCGGGAGTACTGCAGCGACGGCGCCCCGGGGGCGGCGAGCACGCGGGCCGTCGCCTCGGCGAGCTCGGCGGTCGGCAGCACCGACGGATCCGGGATGCCGCCGAGCAGCTCGATCGCATCGGGCCGACGGTCGCGCAGGGTCTGGTCACCGAAACCCTTCGGGACGGTGAACGCCTCGATGAGCGCGGGACGGGATGAGACGAGGAGGGTCATGACGACTCCGAGGGTCGGGCCAGGGCGGCCAGGGGACGGGGGATGGCCTCGACGAGCGCCCGCGTGTACTGCTCGCGTGGGTGCGAGAGCACGTCGGCGACGCGGCCGGCCTCGACGACCCGACCGTCCTTGAGCACCGAGACGGTGTCGGCGATCTGCCGGACCAGCGCGAGGTCGTGCGAGACGAAGAGGTACGTGAGACCGCGCTCGCGCTGCAGGCGGCGGAGCACCTCGAACACCCCGGCCTGCACGGTCACGTCGAGGGCCGAGGTCGGCTCGTCGAGCACGATGACGTCGGGCTCGAGCACCAGGGCACGGGCGATGGCCACGCGCTGGCGTTGTCCGCCCGACAGCGCGTCGGGGCGACGGCGAGCGAGCTCGGGCGGCAGGCCCACGGCATCCAGTGCCTCGGCCACCCTGGTCGAACGCTCCGCGCGCGTGCCGACGCGGTAGCGATCGAGCGGTTCGCGCACGATGCGCGCGACGCTCCAGGTGGGGTCGAGCGAGGTGAAGGGGTTCTGGTACACCAGCTGCAGGTGGCGACGGATGCCGCGCAGTTCCTGCTCCGTGCGGCCCGTCACCGCCTGCCCGTCGACGAGGATCTCTCCGGCGTCGGGGCTCTCCAGCCCCAGGAGCAGGCGGACCGTCGTGGTCTTGCCGGAGCCGGACTCTCCGACGAGGGCATGGGTCGTCCCGGCCGGAACGCGGAACGAGACCCCCGACACCGCGGGGCGCGGCGTCCCGTCGACGACGAAGCTCTTCGACACGTCGCGGACGTGGATGCGGGCCGACGCGGTGTCGGTGGTCCACTCGTCGACCCCGCGGTCGACGACGTCGCCGCGGTAGCGGTCGGGGTTCAGCGCGGGCGCATCGGCCTGCAGCTGCACTGTGTACGGCGAGGTCGGCGCGGCGAAGACGGTGCGGGTCGAGCCGGCCTCCTGCACGCGTCCGTCTTTGAGCACGACGATCTCGTCGGTGCGCTCGGCGGCGATCGCCAGGTCGTGCGTGATGAGCAGCAGACCGATGCCGTCCTCGGTGCGCAGGTCGTCGAGCAGGTCGAGGATGCGCTTCTGGATCGTCACGTCGAGCGCGCTGGTGGGCTCGTCGGCGACGAGCAGCTCGGGCCGCGGCAGCACGGCGAGCCCGATGAGCACGCGCTGCAGCATGCCGCCCGACAACTGGTGCGGGTACGAGTCGTAGACGCGGGCGGGATCGGGCAGGCCGACGCGGGCGAACACGTCGAGGCTCGCCGCGCGCTGCGCGCGGGCGTCGGCGAGACCGGCCAGGGCGGCCGCCTCGCGCGCTTGCGACCCCACCGTGCGCACGGGGTTGAGCGCGTGGGCGGGGTCTTGCGGCACGAAGCCGATCCGGCGCCCGCGGTACGGCCGGAACCGCGCCTCGGAGAGATCGAGCAGGTCGTCGCCGGCGAAGGCCACCCGTCCCCGTGCCCGGCCCGTGCCGCGCGGGAGGAGCCGGAGCACCGAGCGCGCGATGGTCGACTTGCCCGAGCCCGACTCACCGATGAGGGCGAGGCTGCCGCCGCGCGGGATCGAGAACGACACGTCGTGCACCACGGGGGTGCGGCCGTACGAGACCGAGAGATCCTGCACGCGCAGCAGCGGCGGAGTCGCCACGACCGTCTCGGGGTGAAGCGCGAGGGTGGTGGTCATGACGTCCTCCGGAGCCAGCGGCTGATGCGGTTGATCGACAGCACGGTCGCCACGGTCACCAGGGCGGGCCAGACGACCAGCCACGGCGCCCGGGGGTAGTCCTTGCCGGCCGAGATGAGCAGACCCCAGTCGGATGCCGGGGGCGGATCGCCGTAGCCGAGGAAGGCGAGTCCCGCGATGACGAGGATCGACAGGCCGAACTGCAGCACCGCGAGAGGGACGAGCGAGCGGGAGGCGTTGGGCAGCACGTGCCGGAACAGCACGTGCAGGTTCGAGCCGCCCTGCAGACGCGCGGCCTCGACGAAGACCGAGGAGCGTACCCGCAGCACCTCCGCCCGCATGACGCGCGCGAACACCGCGACGGCCGACACCCCCGTGGCGATCGCGGCGTTGATGGTCTGGAAGCCGAGCGAGCTGACGATCACGACGGCGAGCAGGAAGGCGGGGATCGCCAGCAGCACGTCGACGAAGCGCGCCAGCACGACGTCGGTCCACGATCCGAGGAAGCCGGCGAGCAGACCGATCAGTCCGCCGACGACCACCCCGATCGTCACGGCGACGAGGGCACTGGTCACCGACGACTGCGCGCCGAAGACGATGCGCGCGAACAGGTCGCGACCGAGGTGGTCGGTGCCGAGCACGTGCGCGGCGCTGGGGCCCTGCAGCTTGTCGGCGGGGACTCCCTGCGCGGGGTTCTGGGTCGTGAACAGCGTGGGCGCGAGCGACCAGGCGAGCACGACGGCCACGACGACGAACGACACGATCACGCCGATCGGGACGGAGAGACGGATGCCGCGCACCCGGGCGATCGTTGCCCGCGGCGCGAGGAGCGATGCGGCGGTCATACGATTCCCACCTCCTCGCGGAGCAGCGGCGCCGGGTCCTCGCGCGAAGCGCTGACGGCCGGGCGCCCGGACGGACCCACCGAGACGCGGGGATCGAGCAGGGGGTACGCGAGGTCGGCGACGAGGTTCACCACGACGAACACCACGGCCGCGAGCGACACCACCGCCTGCAGCACCGGCAGGTCCTGGCTGGCGACGGCCGACTCGACGAGGGTGCCGATGCCGACGCGGCCGAAGATCGCCTCGGTGATGAGGGCGCCGCCGAGCAGCTCGCCGACGATCAACGCCAGCACCGTCACCGTCGGCAACGCCGACGGCTTGGCGAGGTGGCGCAGGAACAGCGCCCCCGACCGCAGCCCCCGCGATCGCGCGACGGCGACGTACTCCTGACGCGACTCGTGATCGAGCGAGGCGATGAGCACCTCCGCCAGTTGCGCCGACACGGGGATGCCGAGCGCCACCGCCGCGAAGAAGGTGCCCCACGGCGTCTCGGTGTCGATCATGCTGAACAGTCCGAGGCCGAACGCGAAGACGTGGATGAGCAGAAGGCCGATGACGAAGTTCGGCACCGATAGGAACAGCGACGGCAGCGAGCGGAGCACGCCCTGACCGAAGCGCGGGGGCAGGAACTGCGTCCCGTACGCGATGACGACGGCCAGCACGATCGCGACGAGGAGCGCGGCCGCCGCGAGGCTCAGCGTGGAGCCCAGGGCGTCGAACACCAAGGTGCCGACGGGCAGGTTCGACCGCAGCGAGACGCCGAGATCACCCACCACGAATCGGCCGAGAGACGAGCCGAGCTGCACGTACCAGGGCTGATCGAGCCCGTAGTAGGCGACGATGCGCGCGATGTCGTCCTCGGTGAACCCGTTGTCGGGGTTTCTCAGCGTGCTCGTCACGGGGTCGCCGGGCAGGATGCTGATCACGACGAACGTGAACAGGTACGCCAGCACGACGACGACGATCGCCTGACCGGTGCGCCGCAGGGCGAAACGGCCGTAGATGCGCAGCATGTTCTCTTCCTCTCTGTCTGACGCCGCAGGGGACGGATGCCGTGCACCCGCCCCCGCGGCCGAGGTCAGTCGTTCAGCCAGGCGTCCAGGTAGTACGCGTAGGCGAGGCCGTTGTAGGTGACGCCGCTGACATCGGGGGCCTGCACGTAGACGCGCTGCACGATCTGGGTGAGCGGCACGAAGTAGCCCTGGTCGAGCACGTAGCCCTGCAGCTCGTCGGCCACCGCGGCACGGGCGTCGCGGTCGGTGGCCGTGGCGATGCGCGTGGCGAGGTCGTTGAGCGTGGCATCCGAGGTGCCGACCTTGAACCAGTCCTCGTCGCCCTTCTTCTGCGAGGTGAGCACCCCGGCGACGGTTCCGACGTCGACGAAGCTGCGGGTGATCTCGGTCGCCGGCACGGCGGCGTTGCCGATGACCTTCTGGCCGTAGGTCGGCACGTCGTACGTCTCGAGGTTCACCTCGAAGCCGAGGGTCGTCAGCTGCTGGTCGACGAGTTCGTCGACCGACTGCGAGGCCTGGAGGTAGGGGTTCGGGTACAGCGTGAAGGCGAGCTTCTGTCCGCCCTTCGTGCGCACGCCGTCGGCGCCCTTCACCCATCCCGCCGCGTCCAGCAGGGATGCCGCCTCGTCGGGGTCGTAGGCGAAGTCGGCGCTGCGATCGGTCGCCTCGGGAACCGTGCTCTGGATGAAGGACTCGGCCCCGAGCCAGTCCTCGGTGTAGACGGTCGAGAGGATCTCGTCGCGGTCGATGCCGTGCTGCACCGCCTGGCGCACGCGCACGTCGTCGAACGGCGCCACCGTGGTGTTCAGCGCGTAGCCGTTGACGAAGCCGAGGTAGCGCGGCGTCTCGACCGTCAGGCCCTCGCCCTTCAGCGCGTCGAGGTCCTGCGGGCTGGCGTTGTACGCGACCTGCGCCTGGCCCGACTCGACCGAGGCGGTGCGCAGCGAGGGCTCGGCCACCTGCTTGTAGGTGATGGTGTCGAGGTAGGCCGGGCCGTCGTGTCCGATCGCCTCGGGGCCCCAGTCGTAGTCGTCGCGCTTCTTCAGCACGACGCTGTCGCCGTCAGCGACCTTCTCGACGGTGAAGGGGCCGCTGCCGATGTCGTTCGTGAGGTCGGCCTGCTGGTCGGCGGGGAGAGCGAGCGTTGTCGGCGACAGCAAGATCGAGCCGTGGTACGCCAGCGTCGGGATGAAGCTGAGCGTGGGCGCCGAGAACGACACCGTCACCGTGCTGGCGTCCACGGCTTCTGCGCCCTGGTAGTTGGCCGAGGGGAACAGGCCGATGCGGTTGATGCCCTCGTCGGGGCGGCCCTTCGCCCAGATGTCGATGTTCGCCACGACCGCGGCGGCATCCAGCGGCGTGCCATCCGAGAAGGTCACGCCCTCTTTGAGGTGGAGGGTGAACTGGGTCTTGTCGGCGTTCTCGTCCCAGCTCTCGGCGATCCACGGGCTGAGTGTGCCCTCGGCGTCGACGTAGACGAGCTTGTCGGTCAGGTGACCCCAGATGTTGCCCTGATAGCTCGAGATCGAGCTGTTGTTGGGGATCCAGGTGGCACCGAGCGAGTCGATGAGGAACACCAGGTCGCCGCCCGACCTCGGGGTGGCGTCGGCGGACGGGGCGGCGGTCGAGGCCGCGCCGCAGCCGCTGAGCAGGATGGCTCCGACGGTGAGGGCGGAGGCGACTCCGAGCAGGCGTCGACGTGGGCGGGTGCGAATGGTCATGAGAATCCTCGAGCTGTGGGGAACGGGTTACAGGGCTTTTCCGGGGTTGAACAGGCCGGCCGGGTCGAGCGCGTCCTTGATCGCGAGCTGCGCCGCCCGCACGCGCGCGGCGAGCTCTTCGGCGGCGAGCGCGCGCTTGACCGTGCCGATGCCGTGCTCACCGCTGACCGTGCCGCCCACGGCGAGGGCGGCACGCACCAGATCGTCGGCGGCGTCGTGCACCGCCGCGGGAACGACCGCCGGGTCGGCGTCGGCGGGGATGGGCAGGGTGACGACCGGGTGCAGGTTGCCGTCTCCGGCGTGGGCGACGGCACTGACGGTCACACCGTGGCGGGCTTCGATCTCGGGGAAGCCGTCGAAGATCTCGGCGATGCGCGACTTCGGCACGGCGACGTCGCCGCCGGCGAACCAGGAGCCGTCGTCGAAGCGTCGACCCGAGCGGCGCAGCTCCCAGAGCACCTCGGCATCGGCGGCGGCCTCGACCCGCACGCGGGCGCCGACGGCCTCGAGCGCCGCGGTCAGCTCGGCCGTCTGCTCGTCGATGCCGAACCCGTCGAGCTCGATGAGCAGCAGGGCAGCACCGCGGGAGCGGAGCCCGGAGTCGTTCGCCGCGTCGATGCCCTCGAGGGTGGGCTGGTCGAGGAACTCGATGACGCTGGGGCGCACGCGCGAGG
The DNA here is from genome assembly GCF_014839445.1 of Microbacterium sp. CFBP 13617. Classification (NCBI taxonomy): domain Bacteria; kingdom Bacillati; phylum Actinomycetota; class Actinomycetes; order Micrococcales; family Microbacteriaceae; genus Microbacterium; species Microbacterium sp. CFBP 13617. The sequence goes on from NZ_JACYNW010000001.1 coordinate 215,706, forward strand.
CCGTGATCGCCCCGATCGCCGCAGCCCCCGCGGCCGTGGAGCCGAAGAACGCCGTCACCGTGCGCCGCGCGACGGGGAGCGGACGGATGCGCACGGTGGCGCCGACGACGATGCCGAGCACGCCCTCGGAGCCCACGAACAGCGAGACGAGGTCGAGACCGGTGACGCCCTTGATCGAGCGGTGCCCGATCGAGACGAGGCTGCCGTCGGCGAGCACGACGTCGAGGGCCAGCACCGACTCGCGCGTGACGCCGTACTTCGCGCACCGCAGGCCCCCGGCGTTGGTGGCGATGTTGCCGCCGATGGTCGAGATGCGCCAGCTCGCGGGGTCGGGGGCGTAGAACAGGCCGAGCGGGGCGAGGCGCTCGTTGAGGGCGGAGTTGAGCACGCCCGGCTCCACGACGGCGACCTCGTCGGCGGGCGACACCTCGACGATCCGGGTGAGTCGGTCGGTCGAGATCACGAGCTGGTCGGCGCCCGCCGCGGCACCGCCCGACAGGCCGGTCCCCGCGCCGCGCGGCACGACGCTGACGCCGTGGCGGCCGGCGAGGTGCACGAGCTGCTGCACCTCGGCGACGGTGGCCGGGAACGCGACCGCCGGCCCGTCCTGCGCGAGCGATCCGTTGCGCGGCGCCGTTCCGGCGTCGTGCCCGAAGGTCGCCGTGTCGGTCGAGGGAGGCCGCACGTCGATGTCGGCGGCATCGCGACGGACGTCGTCGAGCAGGGTGGACAGGCCCGTGAACGGGGCGGTCGCGGTGGCAGCGCTCATCGGCGGACCTCTCGCAGTAGGGGACGGAGTTCAGCCGAACGTAGGGCGCGACGGCGTCGCGTTCATCTCGGAGGACACGGGCCGTCGCGATGCGTCACCGACCGACACGCGCTGTCGCGCAGCGTCACAGTCGTGCGCTGCGCGGGAGCGGACGCTACTTTGCCCCGCCGTCCGCGATGGTCATCGCGCCGCGAAGCGTCGTGCGACGTCATGCTCACCCGAGACGGCGTGCGCGGGCGCGAATGAGAGAGGCGCCGACCGCGATGCGATCGATGCGCGGCCCTGGCCGACGAACGCACGGTCGGCATCCACCGGTCCGGTGTCGCAGAGTGACGCGCCCACTCCGACCCGGGGCAGCGGCTCGATCGTGGCCGACGGATCGACGACGAGAGCGGTCTCGAGAAGCAACAGACATCTCGGCGAAAAAGTCGAGTGGACTGTACGTAGCGGTGACTGTGGAGCTCGCGACGGAGCTTCTACGCTCGCCGCAAGTCAACCACTTGTAGGGCAGACCTCACCAGATCCACCGATTTTGCCGACCGAGAGGGTCGGCCATCGGCCGCAAAACGGTCGGCGCCGACATTGACTCACCATTCAACCATTACGGAGAAATGATATGAGCAACTCGAACAGTCAGAACTGGAACAAACCCGTGTCGCCTGAGACCTCAGCTGGTTTCGTCGGCGTCAACCCGAAAGCAAAACAACTGCGTTCTCGACACGTGACGATGATAACACTGGGCGGCATCATCGGCGCAAGCCTTTTCGTGGGTTCCGGGAATGTCATCCGCACCGTGGGGCCCGCTGCAATCCTGTCGTACCTCGTCGGAGGCCTGCTCGTCTTCCTCGCAATGCGAATGCTGGGCGAGATGGCGGCATCTCGGCCCGCAATCGGCTCGTTCATGGAATACGCGCGGGTGGGGCTCGGCAACTGGGCCGCCTACCTGGTGGGATGGCTCTACTGGTATTTCTGGGTCGGCGTCCTCGCGTACGAAGCAGTGTTGGGTGGCGAGACCATGGCCGGCTGGTTCCCCGCCGTCCCCTCGTGGGCCTGGTCACTCTTCCTGATCGCGCTGTTCGTGATCTCGAACGTCATCTCCGTCCGCATGTTCGGCGAGGTGGAGTTCTGGCTCGCCAGCATCAAGGTGCTCGCGATCATCGTGTTCCTCGGCGCGGGCCTGTTGTTCGCGTTCGGTCTCTGGCCGGATTCCGAGGCGTCGGTGTCGAATCTCTGGGAGCACGGCGGTTTCGCGCCGAACGGACTCGGCATCGCGTTCACGGGCATCGCTCTGGTGATCTTCTCCTACTTCGGCACGGAGATCGCGGTGATGGCGTCGGCCGAATCCGAGGATCCTGCGAAAGGCATCCGTCACGCGTCGAGCACGATCATCTGGCGGATCCTGTTGTTCTTCGTCGGCTCGGTGCTCGTCATTGTGACCGTCGTCCCGTGGAACGAACTGCCCGCGCCGACAGACGTGGCGAGCGCCCCGTTCACCTACGCGCTCGAGCGAATCGGCATCCCCGGCGCGAGCATCATCATGCAGCTCGTCATCTTCACGGCTGTCATCTCCGTGCTCAACTCCGGCCTGTACTCCGCATCGCGCATGTTCGCGGCCCTCGCCGAGCAGGGGTTCGCGCCGAGGTTCGTCGCGAAGAAGTCGAGGAACGGCGTGCCGATCATGGCCCTGCTCGCATCGACCATCGGCGGGCTCATCGCGACTCTCGTCAACTTCGTGGCTCCCGGGTCGGGGATCTTCGACTTCATCATGAACTCCGCGGGACTCGTCGCACTGTTCGTCTACGTCTTCATCGCACTCACGCAGTGGCGACTCCGCCAGAAGATGACGTCGGAGGAGAAGGCCGGTCTGAAGCTCAAGGTGTGGGTACACCCGTGGCTGAACATCCTCCTGATCCTGTGCATCGCCGCAGTGATCGTCGTCATGCTGACGACCGAAGCCGGCCGCACCCAGGTGTGGACCAGCCTCGTTGCCACCGGCGTCCTCGTGCTCTTCTGGCCGCTCGTCCGCCGCAACCTGGCGCGTCGACGTTCACCGGAAGCGCACGACACGGGTTCCTCTTCCTGAGCGCGCCCTGACGCCCTTCGTCGTCGACCTGATTCCTGGGCTGGGCCGCACCTCACCCAGGAATCAGGTCACGACCCCGAGCATCGGAAGAAAACGGGGCTCCGACGCCCTGCTGCCGGGCGGGGTTCTGAGCTCGTGCCCGTTCATGACGCCGCGAGGCGATATGTGACGACACGCATTGAGGCTCGCCCCGCGCCCGGCGACAGTGATCAGCACCCCGCCTCACAGAAGGAGCCCCCGATGTCGGACCGCATCCACCTCGCCGTCGCCCTGGACGGCCCCGGCTGGCACCCGGCCGCCTGGCGCGAGCCCACGGCACGACCCGCCGAGCTGACGTCGCCGGCGTACTGGCGCGCGCTCGCCCGCACGGCCGACGACGCGGGCCTGCTGCTCGCGACGATCGAAGATGCGCTGAGCCTCGGCGGCCGTTCCTTCGAGCCGGATGCCGAGAGCCGGCGCGACCGCGTGCGGGGGCGCCTCGACGCGGTGCTGGTGGCGTCGTTCCTGGCACCGGTCACGCGCCGCATCGGCCTCGTGCCGACGGCGACGACCGCGCACCCCGAGCCGTTCCACCTGGCCACGGGGCTGCAGACCCTCGACCACGTCAGCCGGGGCCGCGGGGGCGTGCGACTGGTCGCGGGTTCCACCGCGCAGGAGCGCGCGAACTTCGGGCGCCGCGCCGACGGACCCACGGGGCTGCCGGCATCCGGTCGCGTCGAAGACGACCCGGCGCTCCTCGCGGCCTTCCGCGAGGCCGGCGAGGTGGCCGACGTCATCCGCCGTCTCGCCGACTCGTGGGAAGACGACGCGATCGTGCGCGACCTCGCGTCGGGGAAGTTCCTCGACCGCGACCGCGTGCACAACGTCGCGTTCGAGGGCGAGTTCTTTTCCATCACGGGCGCCTCGATCGTGCCGCGCTCCCCCCAGGGGCAACCTCTCGTCACCGCCCTCGCCCACCAGAGCGTGCCCTACCGCTTCGCCGCCGAGCACGCCGACCTCGTGTTCGTCACGCCCGCCGATGCGGCCGCGGTCGACGGCATCCGGAGCGAGCTGGCCGAGGCCGCCGACGCGGCGCGCGCGCTCGACGAGCCCCTGCGCGTCTTCGCCGACCTGCTCGTGCTCGTCGAAGAGACCCCCGCCGCGGCCGCCGCGGTCTGGAACCGCCTGCAGGAGAGTGCGCCGCTCACCACCGACGCCCGCGTGGTCGTGGGCACCGCCGACGACGTCGTGGACGAGATCCGCGCCCTCGCCGACGCCGGGGTCGACGGTGTGCGCCTGCGCCCCGCCCGCCTCCCGGCCGACCTCGAGGCCATCGCCGACCGGGTGATCCCGCGGGCGGCGAGCGCCGGCATCCTGCTCCCCGACGACGGCGCGCCCACTCTGCGCGAGCGCGTCGGACTCCCCCGTCTCGCCAGCCGCTACGCCCGTCAGGAGGTCGGCGCATGACCCGCCGCCGGATCCATCTCGCCGCCCACTTCCCCGGGGTGAACAACACGACCGTCTGGACCGACCCGGCCGCGGGCAGCCAGATCGACTTCTCGTCGTTCGAGCACTTCGCCCGCACCGCCGAGCGCGGCTTCTTCGACTACCTGTTCCTCGCCGAGGGGCTGCGGCTGCGCGAGCACCGCGGGCAGCTGCACGACCTCGACGTGGCGGGACGCCCGAACACCCTCGCGATCCTCACCGCCCTGGCCGCCGTCACCGAGCACATCGGCCTGGTCGGCACGCTCAACACGACGTTCAACGAGCCGTACGAGCTCGCGCGCCAGCTCGGCACCCTCGACCTGCTCTCGGGCGGTCGCGCGGGGTGGAACGCCGTGACCAGCTCCGACGCGTTCCACGGCGCGAACTTCCGCCGCGGCGGCTACCTCGACCACGCCGACCGGTACGTGCGGGCCTCCGAGTTCGCCGAGCTCTCGAAGGCGCTGTGGTCGTCGTGGCGCGACGACGCGATCGTGGCGGATGCCGAGACCGGGGCGTTCCTGCGCGACGACGCCATCGCGCGGGTACGGCACGAGACGCGGTTGTTCGATGTCGACGCGGTGTTCGACGTCCCCCGCTCCCCGCAGGGCCGGCCCGTGATCGTGCAGGCCGGCGACTCCCCCGACGGCCGCGACTTCGCCACCGCCCACGCCGACGTGATCTTCTCGCTGCACACCGCGTTCGACGACGCGCAGCAGTTCTACCGCGATGTGAAGGGTCGCCTCGCCGCCCACGGCCGCGACGAGGACTCGCTGAAGATCCTGCCCGCGGCGACCTTCGTGCTCGGCGACACCGAGGCCGAGGCCCGCGAGCGCTCGCGCGAGATCGCGCTCGCCCAGGTGCGGCCGCAGACCGCGATCACCTATCTCGAGCAGATCTGGAACCGCGACCTCAGCGGGTACGACGCCGACGGCCCCCTGCCCGACGTCGAACCCGACACGGGCGTCGAGACCGCGCAGGGCTTCGCCGGGCGCCACGCGGCGATCCGCGCCCGGGTGGGTCAGTTGCGCGCGCAGGCGACGGCCGAGAACCTCAGCATCCGCGAGCTCGTGATCCGCCTGACCGCGAACCACACCTTCGTCGGAACGCCCGAGCACGTGGCATCCGAGATCGACCGGTACGTGCAGGAGCGCGCGACCGACGGCTTCACGGTCGTCGGGCACGTCACCCCGCACGGCCTCGACGCCTTCACCGAGAAGGTCGTTCCCCTGCTGCAGGAGCGCGGGTCGTACCGCCGCTCGTACGACGAGGGCGCGACCCTGCACGACCTGCTGGGACTGCCGCCGGTGGTCGCGGGCGCTCCGGACACCCCCGGGCCGCACGACACCGCGACGGCCGCCGCGCGATGAGCGACCGGGCGGCGCGGCTCGTCATCGTCGGCGCGGGGCCCCGCGCGGTGATGCTCGTCGAGCGCCTGCTCGCCCGGCGCACGAAGGCCGCGACGCCGGCCCTGCACGTCACCCTCGTCGACCCCCATCCGCCCGGTGCCGGCCGCATCTGGCGGCGGGAGCAGTCGCCGCTGCTCAAGCTCAACTCGATGGCGCGCGACGTCACGGTGTTCACCGACGAGTCGTGCACGATCGCGGGTCCGGTGCGTTCGGGACCGTCGCTCATCGAGTGGGCCGAGCGCGTCCGCGCGGGCTCGCTACCCGACGTCGAGATCGACGATCCCGACCTCGCGGCCGAGCTGCACGCGCTCCGCGGCGACAGCTTCCCCACGCGCCGGCTGCAGAGCGTGTACCTCGACTGGTTCTGGCGGCGCACGGTCGCCATCGCGCCCCCGGGCGTCGAGGTGCGGTGGCACCGCGGCGCCGTGCAGTGGGTCGACGACACGGTCGACGGGTACGAGGTGGCGTTGGCCGACGGCATCCGCCTGCCCGCCGACATCGTCGTGTACGCCCTCGGCCACAACGGACGCGAGCCCGAGGGTCAGACCCGCGACCTGCTCGTCGCGGCCGCCGACGCCGGACTGACCTACGTGCCGCCGTCGTTCACCGCCGACGCCGACCTCTCGGTGCTCGGCCCCGGCGCCGACGTCATCGTGCGCGGAATGGGCCTGGCGGCGGTGGATGCCGTCGTGCTGCTGGCCGAAGGACGCGGCGGCCGCTTCGCGCGCACCGCCGACGGCCGGCTGCGGTACGAGCCGTCGGGTCGGGAGCCGCGGCTGCACCTCGGCTCCCGCCGCGGGGTGCCGTACCGCTCGAAGGTGTCGTCCCAGGTGCAGGGCGAACCGCCGACGCGCGAGGTGCTGACCCCGGCCGCGATCGCCGACCTTCTCGCCCGTCCGGGCACGATCGACTTCCTCGACGACGTGTGGCCCCTCGTCGCGCGGGAGCTCGTGTGGGGGCACTACCGCGAGCTGTTCACCGGCCACCCCGAGCGGGTGACGACGACGTGGGCGGCCTTCCGCGTGACCCTGCGCGAAGTCGACGGGAACACGGCCGCCCTCCGCCGCGCGGTCGCCGCCGTCGTGCCCGACCCGCTCGACCGCTTCGACGTGCCCGCGCTCGACGTGCCGCTCGGCGACGAGGCGTTCGTCGACGCCGCCGACGTGCACCGGCGCGTGCGCCGCCACATCGCCGACGACCTGCAGCTGCGCACGACGCAGGAACGCAGCACCGCGCAGGCGCTGTTCCTCACGATCCTGCTGTCGTTCCTGGCCCTGGCCGACATCCCCACCGAGCGGTGGAGCGCCAGGTCGCGGGCCGTCGACCTCCCCGTGACCTGGCACACGTTCTTCAGCTACGTCGCCTCGGGCCCGCCCGCGCACCGCCTGGAAGAGATCGGCGCCCTCGCCGACGCCGGGGTCGTGCGCTTCCTCGGCCCCGAGGTCGCCGTTCGGATCGCGGACGGCCGCTTCGTGGCATCCTCTCCCCGCGTTCCCGGCGAACTGGTCACCACCACCCTCGTCGATGCTTGGCTCCCCGGCAGCGGGGCCGCCGCGAGCGAGAATCCGGCGCTGCGCGAGCTGGCCACCCGCCACGGCCGCGAGGTGCAGGTCAGCGACGCGACGTTCACCGGCTCGCTCGGCCGCATCGACGTCGACGCCGATGGCCGGGTGATCGCCCGCGACGGCTCCGCCCACGCGACGCTGTTCGCCCTCGGCCCCTTCACCTCGGCCATGGAGGCCGGGGCGTTCACGCGGCCCCACTCGAACGCCCTGCCCCTGCGCCAGACCGACCGGGTCGCGGGAGCGGTGGCGGATGCCGTGGCGTCGGTGCGCGCACCGCGACGAGCGACGGCCCCCTCTCGTTGAGTGTCCACGACACGCCGCGCCCGGGGTGGGCAGCTCGGCGTGTTGTGGACGCTCAACGCTGGGGGGCGCGCGGAGGGTGCGGCGCGGGCGTCTCGCGCAGCCGCGCGTTCGCCGCGGACGCGGCGTCGGTCATGCGATCGAGGAACGCCCGGATGATGCGCAGCTCCTCGGCCGTCGTCTCCCGGGTCGCCGCGGCCACCTCGGCACCGGCGAACCCGAGGAACCGTTCCATCCCCTCCAGCGCCGTCGCGGTCGGGTGCAGGGTGACCCGTCGGCGGTCGGCGTCATCGCGACGACGGGTGACGTACCCGGCGCGCTCGAGTCGGTCGATCAGGACCGACACCGCCCCCGACGTCATCCCGATCTGACGCGCGAGCTGCGCGGGCGCCACCGGCTCTCCCGACTGCGCGGCCCAGACGATCTGCCCGAGCGCCTCGGCATCCGACACCGGCAGGCTCATCCACGCCGAGAGGTGCCTGTTGAGCTCGTCGGACGCCATCGTCCAGTCGCGGAGGCGGTGCATGACCGCGATCTCGAGGTCGGACCAGGTCATCGAGAGCGAGTTCAATGCGGCCATGCAATGACTTTACAGTCAAGTGACTTTGCTGTAAAGCTATTCGCATCGATCACGAGGAGTCGCCATGACCGCACCGCACGCCCTCATCACCGGCGCCAGCATCGCCGGGCTCTCCGCCGCCTGGTGGCTGCGACGGATCGGGTGGGACGTCACCGTCGTCGAGAGAGCACCCGCCTTCCGCGACGGCGGGCAGAACGTCGATGTGCGCGGGATCGCCCGCGAGGTGCTCGATCGCATGGCCCTGACCGACGCGATCCGCGCGAAGAACACCACCGAGACCGGCACGGTCATCGTCGACGCGCACGACAAGGTCATCGCCGAGCTCCCCTCCGACGGACCCGACGGGGCGACGGCCGAGCTCGAGGTGCTCCGCGGCGACTTCGCGCGCGCGATCCTCGAATCCCTCCCCGAGGGCGTCCGCTTCGTCTACGGCGATGCCGTCGCGGAGGTCGACGAGTCGCGAGAAGACCGCGTCTCGATCGTCACCGAGAGCGGCGAGCGCCTCGACGCCTCCCTCCTGATCGTGGCCGAGGGCGTGCGCTCGCGCACGCGCGACCTGCTCTTCGCCACGTCGGAGGTCGATGCCGACCCCCTCGGCATCACCATGGCCTTCGGCACCATCCCGCGCACCGCCGACGACGACGAACGCTGGCGCTGGTACAACGCGGTCGGCGGACGCCAGGTGCATCTGCGCCCCGACCCCTACGGCACGACCCGCGCGATCCTGTCGTACGCGGGTGACGACGGCCTCGCCCAGCGCGGCCGCGACGACGCCCTGCGCGTGCTGCGCGAGCGCTACGCCGACGCCGGGTGGCAGGCCCCGCGCGTGCTCGACGGCTTCGACGCGTCCGACGATGTGTACATCGACGAGCTCACGCAGATCCGGATGCCGGGATGGCACCGTGGCCGCGTGTGCGTGATCGGCGACGCGGCGTGGTGCGTGACCCCGATGGGCGGGGGCGGCTCATCGCTCGCGCTGACCGGCGGATATGTGCTCGCGGCCTTCCTGTCGCAGGTCGACGGGCCCGTCGACCGCGACCGACTGGACGAGGCGCTCTCGTCGTTCGACGGCTGGATGCGTCCCCTGGTCGATCAGATCCAGGGCATCCCCCGCGGGATGCTGCGCCTGGCGTACCCGCACACCCGGCTCGGCCTGGCCGCGCGCGGTGTGCTCATGAAGGCCATGACCGCGCCGCCGCTCTCTCACCTGACAGCGCGATTCGGCCAGGTCGCGGACACCGATCAGGAACTGCCGACACTCCGCGAGAGGGCGGCCTGACACCGGCCGCGGGCGCTGGTGACGCGGGATCCGAAGCTCTCGGCATCCGGCCGTCTCCCCGTCGGCCGAGCGTTCGGTCGGGCGTCAGACGTGGAAGACCGCGTGCACGTCGCCGCCGAGCACCTCGCGGCCGCCGAGGCCGTCGATCTCGAGCAGCGTCGCGATGCCGATGACCTCGCTGCCCACCGTCTGCAGCAGCTCCCGGCCGGCGGCGAGCGTTCCGCCGGTGGCGAGCACGTCGTCGAGAAGCAGCACGCGGGCACCCGCGGCATTGTCGTCGTGCATCTCGATGGTCGCCGAGCCGTACTCGAGGTCGTACTCGACCGCGGCGGCCGGTCGGGGGAGCTTCCCGGCCTTGCGGATCGGCATGAGCCCCACGTTCGCGACGATCGCCGCGGCGCCGGCCAGCAAGAAGCCGCGCGCCTCGACCCCCGCGACGGCGTCGAAGCGGCCGGCGAAGGGTTCGATCAACGCCTCGACGACGGTGCGCAGGGCCGCGGCATCCGTCAGCAGCGGCGTGATGTCGCGGAACACGATCCCCGGCTTCGGGTAGTCGGGGATGCTCGTGATGAGCGATTCAGCGCGGGCGAGAGCAGAGGCGTCGGGCACCGCCCCAGCCTAATCGCGGCGCTCCACCCCCGCCCTTCCCCTCGTTGAGTGTCCAGGACACGCCGCGCTCTCCCCACCGCGAGCGGCATGTCTCGGACACTCAACGCCGGGCGCGGGGCGCCGGGCGCTGGGCGCGGCGCCGAGCGCCGCCCGCACGACGCCCACCCCCGGCCCGCATGACGCCCGCCGGCCGCCCCGCGCCGCACCCCCTATTGAGTGTCCAAGACACGCCGCGCACGGGCCCGGGAGTGCGGCGTGTTCCGGACACTCAACGAGCAAGGGGCGCGGGGACACCGTCGAGACACACGACTGCAAGCGCTTGCACTAACGTGGTCGCATGACTTTCACGCAGGAAGACGCGCGCTCCGACCTCGCCTCGGCGCCCGGCGCGGAGTGGTGGCGCACCGCCGTCATCTACCAGATCTACCCGCGCTCGTTCGCGGATGCGTCGGGCGACGGCCTGGGCGACCTGCCCGGCGTCACCGCGCACCTCGACGACCTGCACGACCTGGGGGTGGATGCCATCTGGCTCAGCCCCTTCCAGCGGTCACCGCAGAAGGACGCGGGCTACGACGTCGCCGACTACCGCGACGTCGACCCGATCTTCGGAACCCTCGCCGACTTCGACGCGATGCTCGCGGGTGCGCACGAGCGCGGCATCCGGGTCATCGTCGACCTCGTGCCCAACCACTCCAGCGATCAGCACGTGTGGTTCCAAGAGGCGCTGAAGGCCGCGCCGGGCAGCCCCGAGCGGGCGCGCTACATCTTCCGCGAGGGCAAGGGCGAGAACGGCGACCTGCCGCCGAACAACTGGGAGTCCGTCTTCGGCGGCGGCATGTGGAAGCGCGTGACCGAGGCCGACGGCACGCCGGGCCAGTGGTACCTCCACATCTTCGACGAGTCGCAGCCCGACTTCGACTGGACCAACGATGAGGTGCGCGCGGAGTTCCGCGACATCCTGCGCTTCTGGCTCGACCGCGGCGTCGACGGTTTCCGCGTCGACGTGGCGCACGGTCTCATCAAGGCCGAGGGTCTTCCCGACTTCACGCCCGACCCCGAGGGCGGCTCGATGGGCGGCGACGCCGCCGAGGTTCCGTACTGGGGCCAGCCGGGCGTGCACGACGTGTGGCGCGACTGGCACGAGGTGCTCGCCGAATACGACGGCGACCGCGCCCTCTGTGCCGAGGCGTGGCTGCCGACGGTGAAGCAGACGGCGCTGTGGGTGCGTCCCGACGAGATGCATCAGGCGTTCAACTTCCACTACCTCGAAACGAAGTGGGATGCCGCGGCCCTGCGCGACGTGGTCACGGAGTCGATCGCGGAGTACACCGCCGTCGGCGCCCCGAGCACCTGGGTGCTCTCGAACCACGACGTCGTGCGCCACGCCTCGCGCCTGGCGCTGACGGCCGAGAACCCGCAGGGCGCCGGCATCGGCCCGAAGTCCCCCGGCAAGCCCGACCCGGTGAAGGGCCTGCGCCGCGCCCGCGCCGCCACCTCGCTCATGCTGGCCCTGCCGGGCTCGTCGTACCTCTACCAGGGCGAAGAGCTGGGCCTGCCCGAGGTCATCGACCTGCCCGACGACGCACGTCAGGACCCGACCTGGTTCCGCACGAATGGCGAGCGCTACGGACGCGACGGATGCCGCGTGCCGATCCCGTGGACCGCCGACGCCCCCGCGTACGGCTTCAACACCACCGGCGAGGCCTGGCTGCCGCAGCCCGCCGAGTGGGCCGAGCTCGCGCATGACGTGCAGGTCGACGACCCCTCCTCCACCCTCACGCTCTACCGCGCGCTGCTCGCCGAGCGCCGCGCGCGCGGCCTGGGTGCGGGCGACATCGAGTGGCTCGACGGCTACGGCGACGACGTCGTGGCGCTGCGCAACGGCACGCTCACCGTGATCGCCAACCTCGGTGACTCCCCGGTCGAGCTGCCCGCGGGCGGGGTGCTCATCGCGAGCGGTCCCCTCGACGGCGAGCGCCTGCCCACCGACACGACCGTGTGGATCGCGGCGGCCTGAGCCGCCCGCATCCGCACCGATCCGACGAAACAACGCGAGACCGTGGCCGGAATCGACGACGTCGCCCGCGCGGCGGGGGTGTCGACGGCCACGGTTTCGCGTGCGTTGAGCGGACGCGGCCCCGTCTCGACATCGACCCGCGACCGCGTGCTCGCCGCGGCCGAGCGACTGGGCTACGTCGTGTCGGCCGCGGCGTCGAGCCTCGCCACGGGACGGGCGCGGGCGGTCGGGGTGGTCGTGCCGTTCCTCGACCGCTGGTTCTTCAGCACGGTACTCGCCGGCATCTCCGACGCCCTCGTGCGCGAGGGCTACGACATCACGCTGTACAGCGTGAGCGCCGACCCGACCGAACGTCGCCGCGTGTTCGACGATCACCTGCGCCGCCGGCGCATCGACGCCGTGATCACGATCGCGATCGAGGTGGATGCCGAGGAGTCGGCGTCTCTTCGCGGCCTCGGCGTTCCGATCGTCGCCATCGCCGGGCCCCACCCGCAGCTGACCACCCTGACCGTCGACGACCTCGCGGTCGGGCGCCTGGCCACGACGCACCTGCTCGAGCTCGGGCATCGCCGGCTCGTGCACATCGGCGCGGACGTGACCACCGACGCCGCGTCGTCGGTGCCGGGGCTGCGTCGGCGGGGTTTCGAATCCGCTCTCGCCGACGTGGGCCTGTCGGCACCGCGGGTCGAACCGGCCGACTTCACCATCGAGGGCGGGTCGGCGGCGGCGACACGGGTATTGGCGACGGCGGAGCGACCGACCGCCGTGTTCGCGGCCTCGGACGAGATGGCGATCGGGGCGATCCTCGCGGCGCGCGAGCTCGGCCTGCGCGTGCCCGAGGACGTGTCGGTCATCGGCGTCGACGGTCACGAGCTGGGGCGCTGGTTCAGCCTGACCACGGTCGATCAGTTCGCGCGGGGGCAGGGCGCGCGCGCCGCCGAAGCGGTGCTCGCCGCGCTCGAGGGAGCCGACCCCGCTCCGGGCCGCGGCACGTTGCCGTTCGAACTCGTCGACCGCGGTTCGACGGGGCCACCGTCGTCGGCTCAGTCGGGGCACTGAGCCCCGCGGCCGGTCAGGTCGCCGGGCCCACGCGCCGCCCCGGAGGTACGGGCGGGGGCGGTAGCTTTCTGCGGGGCGTGGCCGCGCACGAGGACCGGAGGGAGGTTCCCGGAGGTCCGCGACACCCGCCGCGCCTGTGCAACGCGCACCTCCTGCAGAACCGGGCGCGCGGGGCTCCGCGGCCCGGAAAACGGCCGCTGTGCCGGAGTCCTGCCGCGCAGGTGGCCCGCGCGGCCTTCTGCCGTGCGGAACCCCCGCCCCGCGATCAGCGCGCGGAACCCGCCAGGCTGCCCGAGACCTCGCCGGCCGGGTCGGACACCAGGCACGACACGGCGCGGTCTCCTTCGGCCCAGGTCTCGCCCACGGGCGCGAAGTAGTCGACGTTGAGGGTCGAGTCGGCGAACGAGAGTCCGATGAAGCTGGCGAACTCCGCGTCGCAGACGGCTTCCGCCTGGGCGGTGATGGCGTCATCTCCAGGGAAGGGTCCGTCGGCGAGCGAGGACGCGGCGAACACCTCGTAGCTGTGCGGCGTCGCGCAGTCGACGAAGCTGTCGTCGCTGACGTACCCGCTCGGCAGGGCGTCGAGGCACTCCCCGACGGCGAGGACGTAGACGTCGTCGGGCGTCGGCTCGCCGGGGGCGATGGTGACTCCGCCGTCTTCCGACGTCGACGGCGGCACGAACGGGTCGGCGGAGGACTGGCTCTCGGCGAAGACGGCGAAGACGATCAGGGCGATCACGCCGAGGGTCGTCAGCACGGTGAGGACGGAGCCGGCGATGATGCCGGTGATGGCGAGGCCACGTCCTTTCTCGCCGGTGCGCTTGATCTGCGCGAGGCCGACGGCTCCGGCGATGATGCCGCCGAGGGGAACGACGAAGCCAAGGACGATCGCCACGATCGAGACGACGTTGGTGCGGTTCGCGTAATCGACGGGCGGCGGGATCGCTCCGGCCGGGTACCCGCCGGCCGTGTATCCGGCCGACGGCGCCGCGGCACCGGGATAGCCCGGGTACCCGGAGGCGGTGGCGAGCGCCGGGTCGGCGGAAGCGGGGTCGGCGGCGGCGGGGTCGCCCGCCACGTCGGACGGGGCGGGCACGGCACCGACGACGAGGCCCTGCTGCGCGAGGCGCACACCGACGGCGTGCGCCGCTTCGCTCACGACGTCACCCGACTTCGCCGCGCCGATCGCCCCGCCCTTGAAGAAGCCGCCGGCGGCGGAGTGCTCGAACGCGGCCGTCGCCCCGCCCTGCTCCGGCGCGAAGTGCACATCGAACCGCACGTGCATGTCCTGCCCGGCGAACGCCCCGGCGACGAGAGTGGTGCCGAGGCTCCCCCGCGACACGTCGAGCGAGCCCGACGCGGTGGGCTGCACGCGGAAGCCCTGCTCACCGAGGGCGGCGGCGACCGCGTCGCGCGCCGCGTCGACGGGAACGGAGAGATGGATCAGGGCAGACGACATAGAGAGCTCCCGGGTGAGTGGCGTCGCGATCAGGCTCACGGCACGCGTTCACATTAGCGACGACCCGCGCCGCGCGGATACGCCGCCGCCGAGCAGACCACGGGCCGAAAGCCCCGTGGCCCGCGCCACCGTCAGCGGATGCGCCCCACGAGGTCGTCGCGCCTGAGGGTGTCGGCGTCGGCGAGCACCGCTCGAGCGGCGTCGCGGGCCTCTTCGACGTTCCACAGCAGAACGCCCACGACACGGCCGTCGTCGAGGTAGTAGACGACGCCCCGTTCGGTGTCGATCCAGTCCTCGACGGTCTCGAGTTCGGCATCCAGGGTTCCGACCGCTTCGTACCGGATGCCGAAGACGGCCGAGTAATAGTAGGGCGTGTGCGTGTAGGACTCGGCGGCGCCCGCGAGGTTGCGACCCGCAGCCGTGCCCTGCGCGTTGGCGTTGTCGACGTGCTCGACACGGCGGCGCCCGAGCAGACGATCGGGGTAGCTGGCCACGTCGCCCGCGGCCCAGATGTCGTCGGCCGACGACCGCAGCTGCGCGTCGACCACGACACCGTCGTCGATCTTGAGCCCCGCGCCTTCGGCGAGGTCGGTCGCGACATCGATGCCCAGGCCGCTCACCACGGCGTCGGCGCGCACCTCGTCGCCGTTCTCGAGCGAGAGCCGCACGCCCGCGGCATCCGCCTCTCCGCCCTCGACCTTGGAGCCGGCGACGATCTCGACCCCCGCGTCGCGGAAGAGCTTCTCGAAGCGCTCCGCCAGCGCGACGGGGAAGACCGCGTCGCCCAGCACGGCCCCGGTGTGGACGAGCACGGTGTCGACGCCGTTCTGCACGAGGGCCGCGGCCAGCTCGGAGCCGATGTACCCGCCGCCGACGACGGCGATGCGCTCGACGTCCTGCGCTAGAGACCGCAGGCGGCGGTAGTCCTCGGCGGTGCGGAACGACAGCACCCGCTCGCCGTTCGAACGATCCTCGACGGGGAGGGGCACCGGCTTTCCGCCGGTCGCGACGAGCAGCTTGCCGTACGCGAAGGTCTCGCCGTCGGCATCCACTTCGTGCGCGTCGGGGCGGATCGCCGTCGCGCGCGTGCGCAGACGGATGTCGGCGCCGGTGTCGTCGGCGGTGCCCAGCGGCACCTTGTCCCACGTGAACTCGTCGTCGGTCCACAGCTTCTTGCTCAGGGCCGGGCGCGTGTACGGCTCGTCGACGTCGTCGCTCAGGATGCCGATCGACCCGTCGCGGTCGATCTCGCGGATGCCGCGGGCGGCGGTGTCGGCGACCATTCCGCCGCCGACGATGAGGTAGTCGAAGTGTGTGGTGGTCATGCGATCAGCCTCGCCGTCGCACCCGGCCGAACCGGACGGCTTGCGGGGCCCCACGGCATCCGGTATCGCCGCCCGCGTGAACCTATGTCGAGTGTCCAAGACGCGCCGCATCCGTCCCCGCACACGCGGCGTGTCCTGGACACTCAGCAGGGGGGGGTAGCGCCGCGTCCCCCGGCGATCACGCTGCGTCGAGTGTCCATGACAAGCCGCATCGGCGCCCACACACACGGCGTGTCCCGGACACTCAACAGGGGGGAAGCGCCGCATCCCCCGGCGATCACGCTGCGTCGAGTGTCCAAGACACGCCGCACCCGTCCCCGCACACGCGGCGTGTCTTGGACACTCGACGGTCGGGGGGGGGGGGGGCACCGGACCTGTGCCCGGCGCGGGGCACGGGGCACGGGGCACGGCGGGCGCGGGGCAGGCGGGGCCGGGCCACAGGCCGTGCGGGAGCCCCACACGGGCGGGCGGGCGCGAACTAGGCTCGATCCATGAGCGTCGACCTCGAAAGCCTGTACACCGACCTGCACGCGCACCCCGAGCTGTCGTTCCAAGAGACGCGCACCGCCGGCGTCATCGCGCGCCACCTCGCCGACCTCGGCCTCGAGGTCGAAGAGGGCGTGGGGCGCACGGGCGTGGTCACGACGATCCGCAACGGCGACGGCCCCGTCGTGTGGCTCCGCGCCGACATGGACGGCCTGCCCGTCGAGGAGCAGACGGGCCTCGCCTACGCCAGCACCGCGCGCGGCACCGACCCGGCCGGCAACGCCGTTCCCGTCATGCACGCGTGCGGGCACGATATGCACGTCACCGCGCTCATCGGCGCCCTCGAACGCCTCGTCGCCACGACCGACGAGTGGTCGGGCACCGTCGTCGCCGTGTTCCAGCCGGCCGAGGAGTACGGTGCCGGCTCGCAGGCGATGATCGCCGACGGCGTGCTCGAGCGGTACCCGAAGCCCGACATCGTGCTCGGTCAGCACGTCACCCCCCTGCCCGCCGGCGTCATCGGCGTGCGTCCGGGCACGCAGATGGCGGCCTCGGACGGTCTCACCGTGGTGCTGCACGGGCGCGGCGGCCACGGCTCGCGCCCGCACTCCACGATCGACCCCGTCGTCATGGCTGCGGCCACCGTCATGCGCCTGCAGACCGTCGTCTCGCGCGAGGTCGACCCGCGCGACGTCGCCGTCGTCACCGTCGGCTCGATCCACGCGGGGCTGAAGAACAACATCATCCCGGCCGAGGCGAAGCTCGAACTCAGCCTGCGCTACCCCGACGACGCCGCCCGCGCGCGCGTGATGAGCAAGGTCGAGCGCATCATCCGCGCCGAGGCCGAGGCATCCGGAGCCGAGCAGACCCCCACCATCTCGACCGACCACACCCTTCCCCCCACGATCAACGATCCGGATGCCACGGCCCGGCTCACCGGAGCATTCCACCGCGCGTTCGGCGGGGCCGGCGTCGTCGACCCGGGCATGTTCACCGGCAGCGAGGACGTGTCGTGGTTCGCGCGCGAATCGGACGCTCCGCTGGTGTTCTGGTTCTGGGGCGGCGTCGACCCGCAGGCCTTCGCCGACGCCCTGGCCGGCGGCACCATCGAGCGCGACATCCCGACGAACCACTCGCCGTACTTCGCCCCCGTCATGCAGCCGACCATCGACCGGGGCGTCGAGAACCTGGTCGTGGCGGCGCGGGAGTTCCTGGGCTGAGCCGCCGCGCACATCGGGGCGACAGGACAGCCCCCTCTGGCCGCCGGTGGCGCGCGTCACCGGCGCCCGTCCGGAGCGAGGGCGCCTGTCCTTCGTATAGGCGGTGAACGGCATCGTCCCGGTCGCGCTGTGGGCCGACACGCCCTCGGAATCGAAGAGCGTCTGCACGGCCGCGACGACGGCGGGTATCGCCGCGCGGCCGATGAGCTTCCCCCGGTGAGCCGCTTCCCCTGGTGTTCTCGTTTTGTGAGCGATAACATCGTGCCCGACCCAGCCCGCCGATGGAGGCGACATGCGAAGACTGCTGCACGGATCCGCGATCGCGGGATCGCTCCTCGTCCTGGCGGGCCTGCTCGCCTCGCCTCCGGCCGTGGCAGACGCGTCGATGCCTCCCGCGGGGTTCGACGTCATCGCTCGTGATGTCCTGCCGCACACGGCACGCGTGACGATCGCGCTGGTCGCTCCCCCGGGTACGCACCCGAACTTCTCTCGCGACGACGCCGTGGCCTCGGCGAACGCGTCCGCCGAGTTCCTCGAACGCGAGACGGACGGCAAGCTCACGGTCGAGATCGAGCAGGTCACCGAGTGGATGCCGGCCCCGAACGACGCCCCGTGCTCGTGGGAGAGCGTCTGGCAGGACTTCGCCGCACAGCAGCTGGGGTGGGAGCGCGGCAACGGCCGTCACCTGACCGTGATGGTGCCCTCGGGCGATCCGTGCCCGGGATGGGCCAACGGGGAGCAGGGCTGGTCGGTGGATGCCGGTGGGCGCACGTTCCAGCCCGGCCCCGACGCATCGACCCTGGCGCACGAGTGGGGCCACAACATGTCTCAAGCCCACGCCTTCTCGACGGCGTGTGGGAGCAGCTGGGACTTCCGCGCCGAGAACGGTCGGACCCCCGAAGAGTGCGACCGTCAGGAGTACGGCAACCGACTCGACAACATGGGCGGCAGCTGGACCCTCACGCCGTTCTCGAGCCCCTCGCTGGATCGCCTCGGCATGCTGCCGACGCAGCTGGTCCCGCGTTGCGATACCACCGCGGTCGCTACCGTCGCCTCGGCCGCGGCCGGGGCGCGTGAGCGCGGCGCCATCTCCTGGGAGAGCTCCGCAGAGCCCGGCGTGCGTTACTGGGTCGATTACCGCGACGGCGACGCCAGCGCCAAATACGCCTCCCTCCACGTCAGCGAATGGGCATTCACACCCGGCTCGTCCGGGCTGCAGATCCTGCGCACCGATCCGGAGACCCCGTTCGGGGCCACCGTGCTCGAGCGTCCCGGCGACGCGAGCGACTGGGCGCAGCTCGTCAGAGCGGACGAGGCCGTGACCCTCACCGACGGCACGCGGGTCTCGTGGTCGCCCGTGGCGTCGGGAACCGACCGCGCCCGCGTGACCGTCGAGCGCAGGTGCGCGCCGGTCACGACGCCGGCCCTCGAGGCCGACGCGGTCGCCTCGACGCGGAAGATCGCCGGGTCGGCGTACGTGACCGTCACCGTCACGAACAGATCCGCCGTCGCCGTCGACATGGAGATCGGCACGCCGTTCGGGAAGAGGACCTTCACCTCGGTCGCCCCGGGCAAGAAGGTGGCGGCCACCATGAACACGCGTCAGCCGACCGCACCGGCGGGCGACGCGACCGTGACGCTGTCGACTCGCGCAGGCGACACGTCGTCGACGCGAACCCTCACCGCCGCGTACGCCTCGTGATAGCCGGATAACGACAGATTCTTTCCCGGGGCGCCGGACGGACGATTCATCACCGGGCGGCGGCATGGACCTCCATCGTGTTCACGTAAACACGAGACCCGTGATCCACAGTTGACTTTCGGAAGCCGAGAATGGGCTGGCCATCCGTTGTTGTTAGCACTAACATGATGACCGTCGGCCACCTACGAGCACCCCTCGACGAACGCGTCTTCACGCGAGTCCGACAATCCTGAGATCGCACCACCGTACTTCTGCAGAGCTGCAGAAAGGAACTACGATGTCCCGAATCCGAAAGACGGTGGCGCTCGGCGCGACCGCGTTGATGTTCGCCAGTGGATTGGCGGTGATCGCCCCCACAGCCGCCACAGCAGCAACCACGTTCGAGTCCGCCAAGGTCCTCGACCTCCACTTCGACGACTCCCTCGCCGACGCGGGTCCCAACCAGATCCCCACCTCGATGCTGCGCGGTCAAGCCGCCTACGTCGACGGCATCCACGACCGTGCACTGAGCCTGCGCGGCACCGACGCGGTCAGCCTCGGCACCAGCGCCGCCCTGCAGCCCGAGAACCTGACCCTCTCGTTCTGGTTCAAGCCCGACGGGTCGATGGGCACCGGTGAGCAGGTGTTCACCTGGAACAAGAGCGTCTACAACTCGGCGGGCTGGTACCTCACCGCCGAGAACGCCAACACCCCTCTCGCTCTGTCGATCGGCCCCGGTGGCGGTCAGCCCTACAAGGTCGCGGTGAACGGACCGCGCGACACGTTCTTCCCCGCCGGGCAGTGGACGCACGTCGCGGTCACCTACGACCAGGCCACCAAGGCAGTCACCTTCTACCGCAACGGCGAGCAGCAGGTCTCGTCGGTCGCGTCCGCGACGGGCGGCGCCGCCACCGGTGCGCTGACGTCGGAGAGCACCACGACCAAGTCGATCGGCTTCAACGGCCCGCAGTACAACGGCGCCTACGTCCGTGGCGCGCTCGACGACTACGCCCTCTACAACAGCGTCGCGTCGGCGTCGGATGTCGTCGCCCTGACGAAGGCGAACAACCCGGCCTTCGACCCGGCCGACGTCGCCGGACGCGCGCTCGAGCAGCTCTCGGTGCCCGGGAGCGCCTCGGCCAGCTTCGGGCTGACGACCTCCTCCTCGAACGGCACCGCCTTCACCTGGACCTCGTCCACCCCCAGCGTGATCGCCCTCAACGGCGGCCAGGCGACCGTGACGCGTCCGAAGGACGCCAACGCCACGGTCACTCTCACCGCCACGGCGACCTACGCCGGCAGCGCCCCGCGCACCAAGACCTTCTCGGTCGAGGTCGCGAAGGAGGGCGTGTCGACCTCGATCTACGTCGACGACACCGACCTGAACGAAGTGCTGCTGCTGGACCCGTACCTGCAGAACAGCAACGCCAAGATGGTCGACTGGCTGCTGACGCTCGACCCCCAGCGCTTCCTCTACTCCTTCGACCAGCTCGCGGGCATCCCCACGACCGTGGAGCCGTACGGCGGATGGGAGCGCACCACCGGGGCACGATTCCAGGGTCACTTCTTCGGGCACTACATGTCGGCGCTGTCGCAGGCGTACTCGACCGAGACCGACGCCGGCCGGAAAGCCCAGCTGCTGACCAAGCTCACCACCGCCGTCGACGGCCTCGCCGCCGCGCAGGCGGCCTACGGCCAGAAGGACCCGTCGAACGCCGGCTACGTCGCACCCTTCCCGGTGTCGTACCTGCCGCACGGTGCCGACGGTCTCATCGTGCCGTTCTACAACCTGCACAAGGTGCTGGCCGGCCTCATCGACGCCCACCAGTACGCGCCGAAGGAGGTCGCCGACAAGGCCCTCTCGGTCGCGAGCGGCTTCGGTTCGTGGCTGAACGTGTGGGGTTCGCGCCAGGCCAACCCGAGCGCGCTGCTCAGCACCGAGTACGGCGGCATGAACGAGGCACTGTACGAGCTGTACAGCCTCACCGAGAACGACCAGCACAAGAAGGCCGCCGAGCTCTTCGACGAGGTCTCGCTGTTCCGTCAGCTCGCCGCCAACCAGGACGTCCTGGCCGGAAAGCACGCCAACACGACGATCCCCAAGCTCGTCGGCGCCCTCAAGCGCTACACGGTGTTCACCGACAACCCCACCCTGTATGCGCGTCTGACGGCGACAGAGAAGTCCGACCTCGACATGTACCGTCAGGCAGCCGAGAACTTCTGGCAGATGGTCGTCAA
This sequence comes from Microbacterium sp. CFBP 13617, assembly GCF_014839445.1. Taxonomy (NCBI): domain Bacteria; kingdom Bacillati; phylum Actinomycetota; class Actinomycetes; order Micrococcales; family Microbacteriaceae; genus Microbacterium; species Microbacterium sp. CFBP 13617. The sequence continues at coordinate 237,246 of NZ_JACYNW010000001.1, forward strand.
CGACCACTCCTACATCGGTGGTGGCAACAGCTACTCGGAGCACTTCCAGCAGCCGGGCACTCTGCACGAGTTCGCCACCAACGGCATCACGACCGGCTACGGCGAGCAGTCCACGGTCGAAGGATGCAACGAGTACAACATGCTCAAGCTCACGCACGAACTGTTCCGCGTGAACCCCGACGTGAAGTACGCCGACTGGTACGAGAACACCTACATCAATACGATCCTGGCGTCGCAGAACCCCGAGACCGGAATGATGACGTACTTCCAGCCGCAGACGGCCGGATACGCCAAGGTGTTCGGTCGGAAGGAAGACGAGTTCTGGTGCGACCACGGAACGGCGACCGAGAGCTTCACCAAGCTCGGTGACTCGATCTACTTCCGAAAGGGGGAGTCGGTCTACGTCAACATGTTCCGCTCGACGGAGTTCTCGTCGGAGCCGCAGAACCTGAAACTGACTCAGACGGCCGACATTCCCAACTCCGACACGGCCACCTTCACCGTCGAGGCTCTCGACGGAGGCACGCTCGCCGAGGGCACCACCGTGCGCCTGCGGGTGCCGTCGTGGTCGCCGAACCCCACCCTCACGGTGAACGGTCAGACGCGCGACGTCGCGGCCGCCACCGACAAGGGGTACGTGGTCGTGCCGGTCTCGGCCGGTGACCAGCTCTCGTACAAGCTGCCCGCCAAGGTGCAGGTCGAGGCTGGTACCGAAGACCCCAACTGGGTCGCGTTCCGTTACGGCCCGGTCGTGCTGTCGGCCGAGCTCAACCGCACCAACGTCGAGGCGACCACGCAGGCGGGCATCCTCGTGCGCATGGGCACCGCCGACAAGTCCGTCACCAACAGCGTCCGCGTCGGCGACGTCGAGGCCTTCAAGAACGACATCGAGAAGAACCTCGTCCGCCGCGACAACGGCACGGACAACAACGGTCGCACCGTGATGAAGTTCCAGCTGCAGAACGTCGACGCCGCCTCCGCCGGGCTGACCTTCGAGCCGTACTACAGCATGTACAACGCTCGTTACGCGCTGTACATGAACCTCATCCAGCCGGATTCCGCCGCGGCGCAGGCGCTCATCAAGAGCGAGAAAGAGAAGCTCCGCATCGACGAGATGACCACGGACTCCCTCACCTCGTTCGACAACAACAACAGCGAGGCCGGAAAGAACTACAAGTTCAACCGCTCGTCGGTCGGTGCGCACCTCGGACAGCAGTACCGCGACGGCGAACGGTCGGCCGAGGCGTTCTTCCAGTACGACATGGCCGTCGATCCGTCCGCGCCGAAGAACTACCTCGGCGTCCGGTACTTCGGTGGGGACAACGGTCGCACGTTCGACGTCTACATCAACGACGTCAAGCTGAAGACCGAGCGCATCACCAACGCCAACGGGGCCAACTCGTTCTACATCCAGTACGACGAGATCCCTGCCTCCGCGCTGGCGGACATCGCTGCCAAGGACCGTTACAAGCGCGATCAGGCCGGCGCCTATGTGCTCGATGAGAAGGGGAACAAGATCCCCATCATCACCGTGCGATTCCAGGGCACCGGCACCACCAGCAACGTCGGCGGTGTGTTCGGGGTCTACACGACCACGACCACGACGTACGCCACCGACGCCGACCTGAACGCGCTCTCCTTCGACGGTGGCACCATCAGCCCGAAGCTGACCGACGGAACCTACGATTACACCGTCACGGTTCCGCGCGACGCGACGACGGCGACGTTCGACGCCGATCCGGCCACCCCCAGCGGCCTGGTCTACCTCGGTGACATCCTCATCGACGACACGCAGAAGCGCACGGTCAGCCTGGCCGCGGACGGCGCGCCGACGACGGTGACGGTGCGCTCGCTGGCGCAGGATCACACGACGGCGAAGACGTACCGCGTGCAGATCGTGCGGGCCGCCGCCGCCCCCGTGATCACGACCGAGCTCTCGGCCGCGACGCGGTGCATCGCGGGCAAGGTGACCCTCACCGCCACGATGAAGAACACCAGCGCCGTGCCGGTGTCGATCGAGCTGACCACCGCGTTCGGCAAGAAGAGCATCGCGAGCATCGCGCCGGGCAAGAGCGTCAGCCAGGCGTTCACGACCCGTCAGGCACAGATCGCCGCGGGAGAGGTCACGATCACCGCTGCCGGTCAGGTCGACGGCACGTCGGCGACCGCGACGCAGAAGGCGGGGTACAGCGCTCGTAGCTGCGGCTGAATCGTCACCGGGCGACTGATGCGTTGATGCGCAGGCGCCCGAAGACCCCACCGGGAACGCCCCGGGGCACCTTCACAGGTCGCCCCGGGGCGTTTCAGCGGAAACCCCCGTCACTGTCCTGCCACGCCAGGCATCCTCGCTCAGGGTTACCGCGCTCCCGGACGTGTCCGTCTCGCGCACGACAGCGCCGTCAGCGGAGACGGGTGAGCACCATCGGCACCCGAGTCCTGCGCGGTCGCACGACGGCCCCCGACACTGCTCGACCGAGCCCCGGCATCCCGGCTCAGTCCGCCGGCGCTCCCGGCATCCCGGGCTCAGCGCGGGCGCGCTGCAGGCATCCCGGCGTAGCGCGACCGTGCGCGCGGCGCCGCAGCACCCCGCGCGGGTACGAGCCTCAGGCGCACCAGTCCGGTCGCGTCCCGGAGACCTCGGCGAGCGCGGCGCCCGAGGACACGTCGATCACGGTGGAGGTGCGGCCCCGCCACTCCGCGCGGGTGGGGTAGTCGTCGATCTCGTCGCCGGTTCGAACCACGCCGACCGCCGCGAACCGCCCGCTCGGCGAGACGCAGACCTCTTCGATCCGGCTGCCGGCGCCGGCCTCGAAGACCTCGGCCGGCGGTTCCGAGGCGGTCCGACGCACGACCTCGTCGGCCGTCCACTGCACCGACGAGGAGTCGGAGAGGAACACCGTGCCCGTCGACACCTCACCGACGGCGGCACCGACGATGTCGCTCAGCGTGCCGTTCGTCAGGTCCAGCACGGCGGGACCCGTGTCACCGTCGACCACGAGCGACGTCGAGGCCGGGAGTACTGCTCGCAGCGCTCCGACCTCACCGAGCAGACGCGGGGGCGCTGAGCCCGTGGCATCCAGAAGGATGAGGGAGCCCGTGGGAGCCTGCGCGACGAGGTAGGAGCTGCCGGGGACGAAGAACCACGCGTCGGCTTGCAGAGGGAGGCCGTCGATGTCGAGCACGACGCGCGCCCCGGCGTCGGGATCGGCGGGGTCGACGAGGAACAGGGCGCTGGTGTACGGCTGAGCGTCCGCTCCCGTACCGGTGAAGACGAAGCCCGCGCGACCCGCATCGGCCGAGGCCCGCAACAATCCGACGGTGCCGTCGCCGGGAAGGGGCAAGGACACCGGATCCACCCCCTGGCCGGCGCGGGTCAGGGTGGCGCGCCCGTCTTCGTCCAGCACCGCGGCGACCACGCCCGCGCCGTCGTCGGCGTACTCCTGGATGCGCGGCGCCGAGAAGAGCACCTCATCGGAGCCGGATGACAGGTCGTGGCGCACGATCCGATCGTCGGCACCGCCCGTGCGGTCGAAACTTCCGCCGCGTTCGAGGGTGGTGACGCTCAGCGGCGGCGTCACGAAGTCGAAAGCGGCCTCCGCAGTCGCCCCCGTCGCCCGCCCGCGCAGGGCCGGGATGCTCACCTGGTAGTCGCGCGCGTGGTCGACGGTGCCGGTGAAGCGCAGGCGCATCGTCGATCCGGTCACCTCGACCTCGAAGGGCGCCGCCGGTTCGATTCGCACCCCCTCCCCCGAGCGGGGGTCGAGGGGCTGATCGGCGCGGAACACCAGGGTGACGCCGGCCTGCTGCACCGCGAGCGACGGATCGCCGTCGACGCCGCGGATGCGCGGCCCGCGCTCGAGCGCCGCCGCGGCGAGGGTCGTGCTGACCGCGGCCAGGCAGACGACGACGGCGATGCCGGCGACGGCCCAGCGGCGCGACGAGCGCGGGCGGGCGGCATCCGCTTCAGGAGAGGTACGGATCATCGGGTTCCTCCACGGCATCGACGGTCTCCGGGCTCAGGTGGGTCTCCCCGTGATCGTCGGCGAAAGTGCCGGTCAGGTGCACCCAGTCGCCCGATCGCAGATCGGTCGGCAGATCCGCGGAGACGACGGGCACGGCGAACAACTGCGCGTCGACCGTGCAGCACGTGACGGCGTAGCGTCCGACACGGACGGCGCCGGCGGCGTCGATCAGCAGGAACCCGGTCACGTCGGCCTGCTGCCCGACGAGATCGTCGGCGGTGGCGCCGCTGCCGAGGATGCTCGCCCAGTCACGGACCGAAAACCGGGTCGGGTCACTGCCGACGAGCGACGGGCGGGGCACATCACCGCCGCCGTCGACGGCGCTCGCGCTCGACAGCGCGCGCTCGGCGCTCAGCGTCGTCGGGGGTGCGACCAGCAGCGCCCCCGCAGAGACGACGACGAGCACGCCCGTCACGGCGGTCGACAGCATCCGGTACGACCGGCGCCGGACGGGCTGGTCGTGGTCGTGGTCATGGTCGTGCGCCGCCTCGCGCCCCGTGGCGGTGACCCAGACCGCCGCCGCGAACAGTCCCGCCCCCACGATGCTCAGCAGCACGGTGAACACGACGTAACGGGGGTGGATGTACAGCGTGAGATCGCCCGCGGCCGCGAGCGCGAGGGTGGCGACGAGGCCGATGCCGCACAGGGCGAGACCCGCCCATCGGGAGAGGAGCTCAGACAAGGAGGTTCACCACCAGACCGAGGGTGAGGGCGCCGAGCGCCACGACGAGGGTGATTCCGGCGAGCGTGCGCAGACGGAACGTCGTGGAGAGCATCACGAGCATCTTCACGTCGATCATCGGGCCGAGCACGAGGAACGCCACCAGCGCCCCCGGCGAGAACGACGACGCGAGCGACAGTGCGAAGAACGCGTCGACGTTGGAGCAGATCGCGATCACGAACGCCAACACCATCAGGGCCAGGATGCCGAGCACGGGATGCCCGCCGATCCCCGTCAACGTGTCGCGCGACACCGCCACCTGGATGATGCCCGCGACGGCCGCTCCGAGGAAGAGCGCCGGCAGCATGGCCGAGACCTCGTCGCGGAACATCACCGCCGCGCGCCGAAGGGTCGCCGGCTCCCGCGACGACGACGCCGCCGACGCGCACGCGGCCGCCCACTGCGGGGTGAGCAGCCGCTGCGGCTCGGGGTGCAGGCTGACGAGCCAGCCCACGAGGTTGGCGAGCACGAAGCCGCCCACCAGCCGGGATACCAGGATGCCGTCGTTCCACCCGAACGCCTGGTACGTCGTGACGAGGGTCACCGGGTTCAGGATGGGTGCGGCAAGCAGGAACGTCACCGAGTCGGCGACCGAGAACCCGCGCATCATCAGCCCGCGGGCCAGGGGGACGTTGCCGCACTCGCACACCGGGAGGACGACCCCCAGCAGCGACAGAACGGCGCGTCGGAGGATGCCCGTGCGCGGGATGACGGCATCCAGCACCCGCGAGGGGACCCACAGCTGCACCGCGATCGAGATCGAGATGCCGAGGAAGACGAACGGCAAGGACTCGATGACGACGCTGGCGGCGAGAGTGACGCCGTCGGAGAGGGCGCTGGGGAGGGAGCCGTCGGCATCGATCGTCAGCCACCGGACGACGACCGCGGCCGCGATCAGGGCCGCTGCGACGAGGAGCACTCGGCGCGCGCCGCCGCCGAGAGCCGGTGGGGCAGGCGCCCCTCGGGCGTGCGGGGGCGCTGCGGAAGAACTGCGTGGAGTGGGCATGGGGTCGATCGTCCTATCGGGGGATGCGTGCGGCGCTCACGCCGGGATCGGCGGTGACCGCGCGCCCGCCACCGCGGCGCGTCAGGAGCACCGGTGCGCCTCGATGGGCACCGTCGTCTCGCTCGACTGCCCGGCGTCGTCGACGCGGAGGGACATCGACCCCGCCGGGATCGCCGCCGCGCGCGTCGAGAACGCCGCCGTCGCGGTGCCGCCCGCGGCGAGCGCCGGGAAGGTCTTCGTCCCGTACGCGCTGGACGCCACCACCGACACGGGAGCGGATCCCGTGTTCGTCACTTTGAGCATCACGGTCACCTTGCCGGCCACGCAGCGAGACGAGACGGAGCTCTCCACGCGCGGTGCCGCAGCGCCGGCGATGCGAACGTCCACCGGTGCGGACGCGGAGGCCGAGAGTACGTCGAAGCCCTGGTACGCGGCGGTGAGGCGCACATCTCCCGCCGCCTCGGGGATGACGGCCTCGGCGACGAACGCCCCGTCGCGCGACATCACGCGCGCGTCGACCGTCCGGTCGCCGAAAGCGAACCGCACCGTCCCGGCGACGGCGCCGCCGTCGGTCGCGGCCACGGCGGCCTCCACCCTGGCGCCCGGCTCGAGCACGGCACCGCCCGTGACGCCGACCAGGGATGTCGTGGTCGCCGTCCGCGTGGCGGCCACACCCTTGGCCGACTCCCACTGGTTGAGGGTGACGGGCATGACACTGCCGTGACGCGACTTCGGCAGTGCGCCGGCCACGGTGCGCCACGCCGGCGCCGCCAGCGACTCGGTGAACAGCGGCAGATACCCCTGCCCCGTGAAGTCGTCAACGAAGAGATAGAAGCCCTCGTCCACGCCGGCCGGGAGCGAGGTGTCGCCCGCGTTCGCGCGGAAGATCGTCGGACCCTCGGTGGTGCGGCCGGTTGCGCGGGCGGTCTTGGAGACGCACGTCGCGTCGGTCGTCCACGCGTAGTCGCCGGGGACCGACAGGGCGTGGAGCGACGAGGCGGACTCCTGCACGACGTCGTTGCAGCCGGTGATCTCCTTGGTGAACCGGTAGAAGGTGCCGTCGTCCTCGATCATCGTGGAGTCGATCCGGTCGCCGGCGTCCTGCCAGATCTCGGCGTCCGAGAACGTGACGAAGTCCCGTGTGGTGGCGTACATGACCTTCGAGTAGGTGTAGTCGGGGGTGCCGACCTTGTCGTAGGGGCGCGTGGCATCCAGGAACACCCGCGACGACCAATACACGACGTACTCGCCGGCATCCTCGTCGTAGAAGGCCTCGGGCGCCCACGTCATCGAGGCGAACGGCCCCGACACGGGTACGTGCCGCTGCGCCGACCAGTTCTTCAGGTCGGTCGACTCCCAGATCTCCAGGTGCCGGCTGCCGTCGTCCAGCGACGACTCCCATGACGTGCCCCCGCCGATCGACAGATCGGTGGCGATGAGGAAGAACCGGTCGCCCTCGGCGGAGCGGATGACGAACGGGTCGCGGAGCCCGCGCGTGCCCTGCGTCGACGAGAGGATCGGCGTGCCGTTGTTCAGGACGTCCCACGTCATCGCGCTGTTGCCCTGCGATGCGGCGAGCGAGATCTTCTCCCCCTCCGGGGTGTCGGCGGTGAAGTAGGCGAACATGTAGCGACTGTCGACGGCGGCGCGCGGGGACGGCTCGACGGTGACGGCGAAGCTGCGCGTGACGGCGGCGGCCCCCGTTCCGACCGTCGCGGTCAGAGTGACGGGCGCGGGTTCCGCGCCCCACGCGGGCCGCGTCACGACGCCGGGGTCGGCGGCGCCGACCCCGCGGTCGGAGATCACGGCGGGGGCCGACGACGTCCACGCCACCGGCGCTCCCCGCTCGCCCCGGGTGGGCAGCGTCACGTTGCCGCGGACGACGGCGGGCACCCCGAGCGCGTCGCGGTCTGCCGTGACGTCGGCGGCGGTCAACGCCGGCACCACCACCGTGAACGTCCGCGGCGCCGTCGCCCCGACTCCACGGGCCTCGGCCATCGCGCTCAACGTCACCGTGGCCGCGGGCTCCCCCGCTGCCGGGCGCGTCACCGCGCCGTCGGCGGAGACGACCGCGGGGTCCGACGACGACCAGGAGATCTCCCGGATGCCGAACAACCCGAGGTCGAGGTCGCCGGTCACCGCCGAGGTGTCGCCCAGATCGACGGCGGCCGCCGTGGTGTCGGCGACGGCGCGGAGCGCCGCCTGGTGGGTGGTGGCGTCGCTCTCGGACAGCGAGACGACCTCACCGCTCGACAACGCGCGGTCGTAGACGTGGAACGCGCCGACCGTCCCCGCGAACAGCGCGTCGGGCCACGGCGCGCGCCCGATCGTGTTGAGGGTCTGCGAAATGTCGGCGGGGGTGAGCGTCGTCGTGATGACCCCCGACAGCTGACCGTCGGTATAGAAGGTGAGGGTGTCGGCGTCGGCGTCGATGACGGCGGTGAGGCTGTGCCACCGGTTCGCCTTCACCGGGTAGGCGGTGGCGTTCTTCTCGCCGGCGGCGGAACCCGTCGTGATGCCGGACCGCGGCGCGCGCACGTTCGCGAACCAGTACTGCTGGGTCGCGTCGTTGCCGATGTTCCACAGGAAGTGGTTCGAGGTGAGCATTGCGGCATCGGCCTTGACGTCGATCGACACCGTGGCCGAGGTGGCGGTCTTCAGCAGGTCGTCGGGCAACTCGACCCAGTTGCCCGTGGAGGTCTTGGCGCCCCCGGTGAACTGCAGGGTCCCCGCCTCCGCCCGCTGCGACGCGGTGTAGTTGCGCACCGTCGCATCGAGCGGGTCGCCCGCGGCGTCGGAGCCGTCGGCCGTGTTGCGGGCCACGTCGCCGGAGGTCTCGTCGAACGTGTAGCGCGCGACGAGACCGTCGTCGCTCACGCCGGAGGGCGCCGCGGTCGCCGCCCCCGCACCGAGGACTCCGCTGACGGCGACCGCCGCGCACACCGCGACGGCGAGCGCTCGTCGCGTCGCGGAGGCGACGCCGGCGGTGCGTCTCTCATCGGTCGATCGACGCGAACCGTGGCGAGAAGGGGTGTGAGAGAGCATGGTGTCCTGATCGTCGGTCGACGTCGATGGGCGGTGCGGGGCGGGGCCGCGGGTCAGCGGCAGGTGGTCGCCGCGAACGGCGCCGTCACCGACGAGGTGGTGCCGCCCGCGCTGGCGGCGACGGTGACCTCCCCCGCGGCCAGCGGACTCGTCCGTGCCGTGAAGGTCACGATCGTGCTCTTGCCGGCGCCGAGCGAGGCGATCGCCTTCGAGCCGTGCGCCGAGTCCACCTGCAGCGCGACCGGTGCCGCGCCGCCATTCGCGATGCGCGTGACGACGATCGCCTTGCCCGCGGCGCACCGCGTCTCGGCCGTGGCCGTCACGGTCAGCGCGGGAGCCGTGACGACGACGTCCGCGGTGACCGTCAGCGCGGTCGAGCTGAACAGACGGCGGTCGGCGGCGTTGTACGCGGTCGACCCGTTCGCCCCCACCCACTGGTTCAGGTTGGCCCCGACGGTGCGGACCGTCCCGGTCACCGGGTACGAGCCGGGCCGCGACGCGTCGACCCCGGAGAGGTTCCACGTCACGGGCTGCGACGCGGTGCCGCGACCGTAGGCGAGCGTCACCTGCGCCTCACGCGGTAGCGCCGCCGTGATGGCCGCACCGGTGGCGCCCTGCGTGACGGTGGCGTCGCCGAGATCCGAGGCGACGACGGCCGCGGCATCCGCCTTGCGGATCCCGTCGTACCGGCCGAAGGTCAGCGGGACGATTCCGCCGTGCTTGGTGCTCGGCGCCATCGAGAAGGTGTCGGACACGAGCGGTGTCCACCCGGCATCGAGGTTCGTCGTCTCCAGCGGGCGGTAGCCGGTGGAGGGGATGACGTCGACGTAGAGATACCACGCGTCTTCGCCGTGGCGCTGGAAGACCGCGGGACCCTCGACGCCCCCCGCGTTCCCGCCGGAGTAGTTCGCGCCGGTCCGCTCCTGCACGGTCGTCCATGCCGTCGACTGCTTCCACCAGTCGGCCGCCGTGGTCGACTCCATGTAGATGCCCCGACCGAAGGCGTTGTCCTTCGTGACGCGGTAGGTCTTGCCGTCGTTCTGGATGACGGTCGTGTCGATGGCGTCGCCGCCGGTGTCGATCATCGTTCCGCCGTAGCGGTACGTCTGCTGCGTGAAGTCGGTGGTCGCACCCCACAGGACACGCGAGTACGACGACCCGGTGTGGGCGGCGTTGGAGTAGACGGTCGATGACCAGTAGAGGACGAAGGCGCCGCTGCCGTCGGCGTTGTACCCGTCGACCCACGTCGCCTCGGGAGCCCAGGCCATGCCGAGCTCAGCGACGTCGGTGCCGGCGGGCGACTGGGCGACGTCGAACTGGCGCAGGTCTCCCCAGGTGACGAGGTCCTTCGACTCCCAGACGTTCAGCTTCGTAGACCCCTGCGAGCTCCAGTAGCACCAGTCGGTGCAGCCGGCCGCGCCACGGTCGCCGCCGAACACGCGCAGGTCGGTGGCGATGATGTAGTACGTCTGGGTCTCGGGGTTGTAGGTCAGGTACGGGTCGCGCACGCCGGTGGTGCCCAGCTGGGAGGCGAGGATCGGCTCGCCGCCGTTCAGCGGGTCCCAGGCCTCGGGGTCGTCGCCCCGTGAAACGTCGAGGAAGATCTTCTCGGCGTAGCCGTTGGCATCCTCGATGAAGTGCACCATGGCGTATCCGAACGCGTCGTCGGCGGTACGGGCGGGCTGGATCGTCGCGGTCACGGCACGCGAGGCGGCCACCCCGCGGACCGCGGCGGTCGCCGTCAGCGTGGTCGTCCGCGCGGCAGAGCCGGCAGCGGGCAGGGTCGTCGTCAGGGTCTTCCCGTCGGCGGCGACCGTGGAACCGGACTCGGTTGCCGCCCAGCTCACGCGGCCCCCGTAGGTCGGGAGGGTCGTCGTGCTCTCGTCGACGGATACCGGAGCCACGGCATCCACCACGGCCTGCGCGGCCTGACGGTGGGCGTCGGCGTGGATCGTGGCATCCACCGCCGAGACCCGCGTGACCTCCTCGGCCGAGAGCGCCCGGTCGTACACGCGGAACGTCGACACCTCGCCCTTGTACATCGGGTCGGGGTACGGCGCGCGGCCGATCGCGTTGAGGGTCTGATCGGTGATGTCGGCCGGCGAGAGGATGGTGGGGGTGGATGCCACCTGCACGCCGTCGACGAAGAAGGTGACGCGCCCCGCTGCGCCATCGATGACCGAGGTGAGGCTGTACCAGCGGTCGGCTGACAGGGCGGCGCCGGAGCGGGCGTTGACCTCGCCGCCGCCGCCGTTCGTGGTGATGACGGTGCGGGGATTGTCGCGGACCGATGCGAAGTACGACCGCGTCGGGGAGTCGCTGCCGATGTTCCAGAGGAAGTGGAAGTTGTTCTTCATCGAGGCGTCGAGCTTGGTCTCGATGGTCACCGTCGCCGAACGCGCGCCGGCGAGGACGTCGTTCGGCAACCGGACCCAGCTGGCGGTCGGGCCGGTCTTGGCGCCGCCGGTGAAGACGAGCGACGATCCGCTCCACAGCGCGTCGGTGCCGTTCACGACGGTCGCAGCGCCCAGAGCGGTCGGCGCGCCGTTGGGCACGCTCGATCCGGACGTCTCGTCGAAGACGTACTCCGCGCGCAGACCCGCCGAGGGGATCCCGGTCTCCGCCGTGGCCGGTGCCGCAGCCAGGGGAACGAGGCCGGTGGCGAGGAGGGCGACGCCGGTGGCGAGGCTGAGGATCGCGCTCCTCCGGCGTCGGGTCGACGGTCGCGCGGACGCGGTGGGGGCGGTCGAGTGTACGGTCATCACTCCAGCTCCTTTGCCAGGATGATCGGTGCCCCTGAGGAGCAGGAACTCCCCGGATGTTACCGCTCACTTCACGCCGGGGCAAGACCACCCCCGCCCAGCCCGGCGTACGCGCTACGACCGCAGCCGACGCCGCCGCCGAGCCCACGCGCAGGCATCCACGGCGGCGGGTAGGCGAGGCGAACTCTTCGACTCGAACAGGAATAGTGATGGTCAGATGGCATCCGTACGGTTATTGTGAGCGATAACACAGCACCTTGTGGTCAGTCACTTAATGGAGAGTGGTTATGCACCTGCCCTTCGCGGCCCGTTCGACGACGCCCCCCGCCCCCCTCGAAACCCCGCCCACCCGCGCGCGGCGGCGCCGGCTGACAGCGGTCGCCGTGAGCACCACCGCTGCGGCGGCCCTGTGCGCGAGCCTGCTGACGTCCGGGGCCGCCAGCCCCGCCGGCGCCGACGACGCGCTGATCGCCGACTTCACGTTCGACAGCGGCACGACCAGCTTCGCCGGGGCGGGTGCCACCGCCACCACCCAGGGCACCGCCCGCCTCGTGCCCGGCGTCAGCGGCAACGCCGCGCAGCTGGGCAGCGGCTTCTGGCTGAACGTCGCCAAGACGAACGGCTCCCCCCTGCTCGCGGGCCTCGACGACGTCACGATCTCGTACGACAGCAAGCCCGCCGCGTCGGGGAACACCGGTTGGTCGGTGTTCGCCGCTCGCAGCGCCGCGACGCAGACGTACGCGCAGGAGCACTACCTCGGCTTCCTCGACCGCACCACCGGTGTCACCGTCGAGCGTTACGACAACGCGGGCTCGCGCAACTCATCGGGCAACCTGGTCTCGACCGCCGCCACCACGGAGTGGAAGCACGTCGACCTCGTGATCTCGGGCGCCACCGCGCGGCTGTTCGTCGACAAGAAGCTCGTGTCGACCAACTCGACCGGCCCCACGCTCTCGAGAATCCTCGGATCGACCGGCGGCGTGCTGCAGGTGGGCAGAGCCAACTGGGGCGGCGGCGAATACTTCTCCGGCCTCCTCGACAACCTGCGCATCTACAACCGCGCGCTCACCCCGTCGGAGCTCGGACTGGCCACGGCGGCCAGCGACCCGGCCGCGGCGCTCAGTATTCCGGCACGCATCACGGGCGGCCTCCCCTCGTCGGTGCTCGGCAGTGCGGTGACGTGGTCGGCATCCGGTGCGGGCGCCTCGCTCGTCGCCGCCGATGGAAAGGTCACCCGTCCCGCCTCCGGCCCGGTCGCGGTCGAGCTGACAGCGACGATCGCCGGCGTCACCTCCCCCGTCACAGCCTCGGCGCAGATCCTCGACGCCGGCGGCGACATCGCCACCTACGTCAAGACGGTCACGACGACCAACGGCGTGAAAGACGACCCCCTCGCCTACAACGACGACCGCCGCGCCGACGCCCTGTTCGTCTCGGCCCGCCCGTCGGGCGCCTCGACCTGGGAGCCGCTGAACCGCTCGCAGGCCATCCTCTACGCCACCTGGAACGGCTCGCAGACCACCAACCCGAACGCCCAGGTCGGCTCGCCCACCCTCATCCGGTTCGCCGACGGCACCCTCGGCGCGGTGGCGGCGCAGAACAACGCCACCGACTCGGTGTACGTCTGGGACGCCCCCGACGGCGCGACCTTCCGCAACCAGCGCACCGTCAAGATCGCCTCCGACGGATCGGTCGTGAACAACCCGCGCATCGAGTTCGACGCCGCCAGCCAGAAGTACAAGGCGTACTGGACCGACGAGCTCACCGGTGAAGGCCGCGTCGCGCGACTCGACGGGCTCACCGCCACCAGCACCCCGACCGCGGCGACGAAGGCCGACGTGCGCACGCTCGGCGTGGTCGGCGCGGGTCTGCCCGGCTTCACCGCGCAGGCGCAGGCCAGCTCGTTCACCCTCTCGAAGGCCGAGTTCGACATCTTCTACAAGAACTACGTCGACCTGCAGAACACCGGCGTCCGGGCCCCCGCCGACGTGCAGATCGAGAACGGGAAGAAGGTGGATGCCGCAGCCCTTCCCGGCACCGTCACCCTCGACTACAACGACGGCTCCACCAAGAACCTGCCCGTGACGTGGGACGCCGAGGACCTGGCATCCATCGATTCGCGTACGCCCGGCACCTACGAGGTGTCCGGTCTCGTGCAGCAGACCGCCGAAGAGATGGTCAACGACGCGCGGGCCGATCCGCACCTCTTCTTCAACGAGGACGACGGCTTCTGGTATCTCACGGGCTCGCACTACTCGATCCCGTCGAACGCCCCGAACGACCAGCTGATCGACGCCAACGCCTATCGCAAGATCGGCCTGAAGCGCGCGACCACCATCGCGGGCCTCAAGGACGCCCCCGAGCAGATCGTCATCGACCCCGATGCGGGCACCCCCGGCAAGCAGGCTCAGTACCCCAACACCTTCTACGGCTGGGGCGGATACATCTGGGCGCAGGAGTTCCACAAGATCAACGGGCAATGGTGGATCGTCGCCGGCATGAACCGCGGGTACGCGCCCACCGACGGCTGGTGCGACAACACCGTCCTGATCCCCTACACCGGCACCGAGGAGTCGCTGCGCAACGGCGGTCTGGTGGACCAGGCGAACTGGGGAGAACCCACCATCCTCGAAGGGGCCGCGTTCGACGTCTCGTATCTGGAGCGCGAGGAGAACGGCGTGACACAGGGCTACTGGGTCATGCCGAACAGCGCGAAGCTGCTCATCGGCAAGGCGAAGATGGGCCCGAAGGGCACCGTTCCGCTGATCGACGGCGGACTCAGCGAGGTCTACGCGATCAGCCAGCCGTGGGAGTACGGCAAGCAGTCGCCGACGCCCTCCGACACCACCGAGGGCGGCGACCAGGGCGTCGTGGAAGCGCCCTACATGGTCGAGCACGGCGACGACATCTACCTCACCTACTCGGGCGGCACGGTCGACAAGTACTACGACATCGGCATGCTGCGCGCCGACAAGACGGCCGACCTGAAGAACCCGGCGAGCTGGACGCTCGTGCCCTCCCCCGTGCTCACCACCAACGACACCTTCACCGGCCGCATCGGCGGCGCGGGTCAGGGCGGCACCGGGCACAACTCGTTCGCGACCGACCCGGCCGGCAACCTGGTGCTGGCCTACCACGCGCGCCCGTACCCCGAGCCGCACACCGGCGGTGCCGCGGGCGGTCTGTTCGACCCCGACCGCAACAGCTGGTTCAAGGCGGTGAACGTCCGCGCCAACGGCATGCTCGACCTGTCGCTGACGGCACAGCAGGAGGTCGCCCCGGCCAACCGCACCGTCACCGCGCGGGTGGTGGTGGCCGCGGCCCCGGCCGGCGTGCAGGCGAGCGTCGCGACGCGCTGCGTCGCGGGCAAGGTGACCCTCGTCACGACGGTCAGCAACACCGGCACGGCGCCCGCGTCCGGAACCATCGCCGGCACCTACGGCTGGACCGCCTTCACCGATCTGGGCGCGGGCAAGTCCGTGTCCAAGACGCAGTCCACCCGCAGCGCGTCCGTCGACGCGGGCACCGTCACCGTGACAGTGAAGGGCGCCCCCACCCCGGTGACCGCGGACTACCGCGCCACTAGCTGCCGATGACCGACCGACTCGACTCGACGAAGAGGAGAAACACCGTGACACGAAAGACCAGCGCGCCCGCCCGGGGCGCATTCCGCCGACGCTGTGCGGGGGTGATCTCCACCGCCCTCGGCTTCGCCCTCGTCGTCAGCGGCGTCGGGGTCTCGGGCGCTGCGAGCGCCGCCGAGCCCGCATCACTCGTGGCGTCGTACGACTTCTCCGAGACGGAGGGCACCGTGGTGCGCGACACCTCGGGGGCCGGCCGCGACGCCGCCGTCGTCGGCGGCCCGACCTGGCGGGGCGGCTCGCTGCAGCTCACCGGGTCGAATCACGTGAATCTGCCCGACAACCTGCTCGCCGGGCAGAGCTCCGCCACGATCATCATCGAGACGAACCCCGTGGCCCTGTCGGGCGCGAAGTTCCTCTGGAACATCGGCGGCTCGGGCGACAACGCGACGGGACAGTTCTTCATCCAGCCGGTCGCCCCGCGACTGGCGATCAGCCCGACGAACTGGCGCAACGAGCAGAGCGTCACCTCGACGACCCGGCTCGCCGAGAACCGCTGGCAGTCGGTGGCGGCGACCATCGAGAAGAACGCCGGGGGCACCACCTCGACGCTCACTCTCTACATCGACGGTGCCCTCGTCGCGCAGAAGACCGACTCGACAGCGGCGCTGAGCGACCTCACCACGCACACGATGAACTACATCGGGCGCAGTGCATACGGCGGCGACTCGCTCTACCAGGGCGGTGTCTCGTCATTCCGCGTCTACAACGCGGCCCTGTCGGCCGGTGACATCGCCGCGGCGTCGGCGACGGATGCCACGGCCACGGCATCCGAGGTCGTCGCCGGAATCGACCTGGCCGGCGCCAACGCCCAGAGCCTGTCGGCCGTCGAAACCGATCTCGTGCTGCCGACGACCGGCGGCGTGACCTGGACCTCGTCGCCCTCGGGCATCGTCGCCGCCGACGGCAAGGTCACCCGGCCGTCCTCGTCGACCGCGGTCACCCTCACCGCCACGGCCACCGTGCGCGGCAAGGCCGCCGCGCGCACCTTCGACGTCACCGTGCTGCCCGCCCCGAGTGCCGCCGCCCAGGCGGCCAAAGCCGCCGCGACCCTCGTGCTGCCGTCGGTGCTCGAGAGGGGATACGTGCTCCCGGTGACCGCGCAGGGGCTCCCCGTGGCGTGGTCGCACGTCTCGGGAGCAGGCTCCGTCGCGAACGGCAGCATCGCCACCGCCCCCGCGGAAGGCCTCGCGGCCGCAACCCTCGAGGCCGTCGTCGGCTCAGGTGCCGACGCGGCGACCACCCAGATCCCGGTGCGCATCGCAGAGTCCGGCGCGTCGCGGCTCGCGACGTACACGACGTCGAAGAACACCCGCGGCGGAGACGACCCCGAGGTCACGCGCAGCGCCCACCTCGCACTGAGCGGCGACGGCACCGCGTACACGCCGCTCAACAGCGGCGCCGGTGTCGTGTTCCCCCAGGTCACCGGCATGACCGAGCAGGCGAACGGAACCACCCGCTACCTCGGCTCGCCGTACATGTTCCGCCTCGAGGGCGACCAGGGCTACGGGCTCATCGCCCGCCGCACCGACGCCTCGGGCGCGGCCGATGCCGCCGGCGCGCTCGTGTTCACCTCTCCTGACCTGGTCACCTGGACCGAGCGCAGCTTCCTGCCGCTGCCCGGGCAGGGCGCCACCGGAGCCGTGTCGGCCGAGTGGGACGCCCGCGTCAGCGCCTACCGCGTGGTGTGGACGAGCCCCGCGGGTTCCGCCCTGACCGGCACGACCACCGCGTTCCAGACGGTCACCGCACAGGGCGCCGGGCAGCAGCCCGCCGGCCGCACGGCGAGTATCGGCGTCCCCCACGCCGAGACCGCGAGCGTCATCCCCGTCACCGCGGCCGAAGCCCGGTCGGCATCCGATCGGCTCGGACGCGTGCGCAACACCGGCGTGCAGGCACCGAAACCGGTCAGCCTGACCGCCGGCGACGCGCTGACCCTGCCCGAGAAGGTCACCGCCGACTACTCCGACGGCGGCACGCACGACTTCCGCATCACGTGGGACACCTCGAACGTCGACGCGACCACGCCCGGCACGTACACGGCCACCGGGACGCTGCAGCGCACCGACACGAACTTCCCGCTCGTGGCCAACCGCGCCGACCCGCACGTGCTGCGCTACACGCTGCCCGACGGCAAGAAGACCTGGCTCTACATCGCGACGGACGACGCCGGTCAAGACGAGTTCTTCATCCGCCAGGCCGACACGATCGCGGGTCTTTCGAGCGCCGCCGACAACCGCATCCTCGGTTTCGGCCTCTCGGGCACCAGCGTCAACGCCCAGTTGTGGGCGCCCGAGCTGCACGTCGTCGACGGCGACCTGTACATCCTGTTCGCCGCCAACGCCGAGAGCAGCAACTGGTGGGCCGGCGTGCAGTCGTACACGATGCGGCTGAAGCCCAGCGGCAGCCCGCTCGTGCGCGCCGACTGGGAGGCGCCGCAGCGCGTCCTCGACCAGGCCGGTCAGCCTCTCACCACGTACGGTCAGGGCATCACCCTCGACATGACCCACTTCGAAGACGACGGCACCGACTACGTCATGTGGTCGGAGCGCGTGGTCGCACCCTCGACGGGCCCGGCCGTGCTGAAGATCGCCAAGGTCACGCCGAAGGCGTCCGGGTCGTGGCAGCTGGCCAGCGCGCGCTCGACGGTCGCCTTCCCCGACCGAGGCTGGTCGAACAACACCTCGCCGGTGACCGAAGGTCCGTTCGTCATCCAGCGAGACGGCAAGGTCATGATCACGTTCTCGGGTTCGAACATCGACTGGACGTATGCCGTGGGCCTGCTCACGGCGGAGTCCGGTGCCGATCTGCTCGACCCCGCCGTCTGGAACGTGCGCAACAGCTCCATCTGGAGCTACGAGGGCGCGTTCTCGAACAACTGGGGTCCGGGTCACAACTCGTACACCTATGACGACGACGGCAACCTGCTCAACGTCTTCCACGCGAAGGCGACGCAGAACGGCAGCCGCGACTCCGGCATCCGGATGGTCTACTTCCGCCAGGACGACAGCCCCATCCTCGACATGACGGATGCCGAGTGGCTCGCAGCCGGTAACCGCACGGTGACCGCGACCGTCACGGTCACCAGCCCCGTAAAGCCGTCGGTGCAGATCGTCGCCGGCAGCCGGTGCGTCGCGGGCAAGGCCACCCTGTTCGCGACGCTGACCAACTCGGGGACCGCCACCGCCGATGCCCGCGTGACGTCGCCGTTCGGTGTCACCGAGGCGAACGGCATCGCGGCGGGGAAGTCGAAATCGGTCACCTTCGCCACCCGGTCGACGAGCCTCGCCGCGGGTTCCCTCACGGCGGCGGTGTCGACCGAGGTGAACGGAACGCGGGTGCAGGACACGGTGACGGCCGACTACGCCGCACGCAACTGCGGCTGAGACCCGTTCGGCGACGAGGGTGCGTCCGCCCGTGGGCGGGCGCACCCTCGTCGCTCGTTCCGACGTTCCGGCGCGCGGCGGAGTCCGGGCGTGCCCGATGTCACGGCACCGGCCGGGGCACGGTGGGCGCCGATGTCGCGGCGCCCGGGGTCACGGGTACCGGGTTGAGTCCCTCACCGCGCTCGCGGCGCATCGAGGCCCTCCCGCCCATCTCGCGCTTGACACCTCACGACGCCGGTCCTAGCGTTTGATTACCGGGTGTTCCCGGTAACAAGACAGCCCTCGACCGCTCCGCGGTCTCCTGAAGACCGCGATGACGCGTGTCACGGCGCCCCCGACGTCGACGTCCCGGGCTCAGATGCGCATCGCGTCACCCGAAGAGCAAGGACGCCCGCAATGCGCACGCGCACACGTTCACCTCAGTGGAGAAAGGGCCTGGCCGTCACCGCCGCACTGGCTCTCTCGATGACCGGATTGGGCGCCACCGCGACGGCCGCCCACGCGGCCACCGGGCCGCAGCCCCTCATCCACTACTCGTTCGATGAGACCGGCGGTGCGAACGGCGCAACGGTCGCCGACTCGAGCGGGAACAACCACACCGCCACCGTCCGCCAGAACGGCGGCGACATCTCCGGCGGCAGCCTGTCGCTGCCGGGCGGCGCCCGCGGAACCGCGGCCTACCTCGACATCCCCGCCGCTCCGCTGGTCGGCAAGAAGGACCTCACCATCTCGACGTGGCTGACGCCGCGTTCGGGCAATGGCAATCTCGCCGCGGCCTTCATCGGCGCCCCCGTCGCCTCGGGCGCGTCGTTCTCGTCGGGCTACTGGCTGCTCAATCCCGCCAACCCCAACGGCTACGTCAAGTCGGTCGTCACCAACACGGTCAACGCGGGCGCCCCGTGGGGTACCGAGGTCGGCCTCGGCGCCACCAACGCCGCCTCCACGGGCGCGCGCACGCCGGCCGGCCTGAGCCTGTACACCACCGTCATCAACGGCACCACCGGTCAGCTGAGCGTCTACGTCAACGGCGCGCGCATCTCGCAGAACGCGATCGGTCGCGACGTGGCGTCGTTCGGCTCGAGCCTCGTCGCCCACCTCGGTCGCTCGACCTACAACGACCCGGCCTGGAGCGGCCTCGTCGACGACTTCGCCGTCTACTCCTCCGCCCTCAGCGACAGCGACGTCCAGGCGCTCTACGGGGCGCAGGCGCTCGATCGCGCCGTGGCCGCGGTGGCCGTCCCCGCCACCGCCGTGTCGAACTTCACCGTTCCGACCACGAGCGCGGGCGCCACCGTCTCGTGGGCGTCGAACAACGCCGCCATCGCCGTCAGCGGCACCACCGCGACCGTGACGCGTCCGGCCGCCGGTTCGGGCGACGCCGCTGTCACCCTCACCGCCACTTTCACCGTCGGCGCTGAGACGCGCACGCAGACCTACAGCGTGACGGTCCCGCAGCAGATCGCCGACTCCGAGAAGGTCTCGCTCGACCTCGCTGCGATCTCGATCCGTAACCTCGACAACGTCCGCGGCAACTTCTCGGTGCCCACCACCGGCGCCGAGGGCTCGACCATCTCGTGGTCGATCGCCGCGGCCGGGGCGACGAACGCCGAACTGCGCGCGGGCGTCCGCGACAACTCCCGCACGGTCGAGGTCAAGCGCCCGGCCGCGGGCTCCCCCGCCATCGACGTGCAGCTCACCGCCGCCGCCACGAACGGCGGCGCGACGTCGAGCCGGAGCTTCACCGCCCGCATCCAGCCCATGCCGGGTGCGACGCAGCAGACCGAGGCGTACTTCTGGACCTTCTTCACCGGCGAGGGAGACGGCGCCGAGCGCGTCAGCATCGCCGCCTCGAAGGGCAACGACGCGCTGACCTGGAACACCCTGAACCAGGGCACGCCCGTCTTCACCTCGACCGTCGGCACCGAGGGTCTTCGCGACCCGTTCATCATCCGGGCACCCCACGGCGACAAGTTCTACATGATCGCCACCGACCTCAAGGTCGCGGGCCTGGCCGGCGGCTTCACCACCGCGCAGATCTCCGGCTCGAAGTACATCGAGGTGTGGGAGTCCGACGATCTGGTGACCTGGTCGGAGCAGCGTCACGTGAAGGTGTCGTCCGACTTCGCCGGCAACACCTGGGCGCCCGAGGCGTACTGGGACGAAGAGCTCGACACGTTCGTGGTCTTCTGGGCGTCGAACCTGTACCCGACCACGAACGTGGCCGACCGCACGGGCGTGACGTACAACCGCATGATGTATGCCACCACCGACGACTTCGTCACCTTCTCGGACGCCAAGGTCTGGAGCGACGTCCGTCGCGGCAACGGTCTCGGCCTGATCGACTCGACCGTGGCGAAGAAGGACGGCGTCTACCACCGCTTCACCAAGGACGAGGCGAGCATGACGATCCGCCACGAGAAGTCCACCGACCTGCTCGCGACCATCTCGGGAACCCTCCCGGGCACGTCGGGCGCGGCGAACCAGTGGACCCTCGTCGAGGAGCGCGTCGCAAGCGGCCTGCCCAACGGCGAGCCGGGCGGCACCTACTCCAGCGGTGAGGGCGCGAACATCTTCGCGGCCAACGAGGGCGACGTGAACAACCTCGACTGGTTCCTGTTCATCGACCAGCCGAACTACCACGGTGGACCCAACCACTACGTGCCGTTCGGCACGAGCGACCTCGACCGCTCCGGCAGCTGGCAGTCGCTCGGCGGCAAGCTCCGTCAGGGCCTGCCGCAGAACGCCGACGGCGGCAAGCCGCGCCACGGCACCGTCATCCCCGTCACGCGCGCCGAATACCAGAAGGTGCTCGAGGCATACGCGCCGAACATCGCGGTCAAGACCGTGGACGCCATCGACGTCGCCACCGACGCCGGCACCGCGCCCGTGCTGCCGCAGGCACGCTTGACCAAGGCCGACGGTTCGGTGCAGACGGTCGACGTGAAGTGGGACGCGGTGGATGCCGGGAAGTACGGCGCCGCGGGCACCTTCACGGTGTCGGGTGTCGCACAGGACGACTCGCGCATGCCGGTCGAGGCCACCGTCACCGTCCGCTCCCTCGTGAAGGTGCAGTTCTCGGCCGAGGCGCGCTGCGTCGCCGGCAAGGTGCAGCTCGTCCTGAAGGCGGTCAACAACGGTGACACGGCGGCCACGCTGGCCATGTCGTCGACCTACGGTTCGAAGAACGCGACGGTCGCCGCGGGCGCCACCACGTCGGCCGTCTTCGCCACCCGCTCGGCGTCGGTTGCGACCGGCGAGGCACAGGTGACCGTGACTCAGGGGTCGGCGACGGGGACGGTCACGGCCGCCCACACCGCGAGGTCCTGCAGCTGACCCCCGCACCGTCCCCCTCGGGTGATGGTGCAGGCCCCGGTGGAGTCCCCCTCCACCGGGGCCCCTGTCGTTCGCGAGCCCGGGCCGCTCTGGCCCCGCCGACGCACGGCTGCGCAATCCCCCGTCTCTGCGACGTCGCCGGTGGGATGTCCGGCCGGACGCCGATCGGGCGCGTCATCGTGCTGGCACAGCGAACGCCGGGCCCACGGCGCCACGAGCACGCGGTTCGCCCGCGATACACATCGGCCACCACTCCCGAAGCGCCGGAACACAGAAGTGCCCCGGACTCTTCGGCAGCCCACCGCCACCTCGAGTCCGGAGCACGATCCGGGCGCCAGGGAACCGGCGCGCGACACACTCCCCGAGCGAACGGGACGCGTGCATCCAGCACCGTCCCCGGATCTCGAAGGATCCGGGGACGGCGGGTCTTACAGGCCCTGGGCCAGGCGGTAGTACGCCTGGTTCCAGCGCAGCTCACTCTGGAAACCGCGGACCGTGGTGTCCTCGTCGATGACGACGAGCTCGGTCTTGGCGATCTCGGCGAAGTCGCGGAAAACCTCGATGCCCACGGCCGTCGTCATGACGGTGTGGTGCGCGGCACCCGCGGCCAGCCAGCACGAGGCCGACGTCGCGAAGTCGGGCGCGGGCTTCCACACGGCGCGACCCACGGGGAGCTTCGGCAGGTCGGGCGCCTCGACGTTCTCGACGACGTTGGCGGTCAGGCGGAACCGATCGCGCATGTCACTGAGGGCGACGACGAGCGCGGGGCCGGGGTCGGCGGTGAAGACCAGGCGCACCGGGTCGTCCTTGCCGCCGATGCCCAGCTCGTGGATCTCGAGGCGCGGCTTGGCCGTGGTGAGCGAGGGCGAGACCTCGAGCATGTGCGCACCGAGGATGCGCTCGGCCCCGGGAACGAGGTCGTAGGTGTAGTCCTCCATGAGCGACGCGCCGCCGGGGAGGCCGGCGCCCATCACGTTCGCGACGCGCACGAGGATCGCCGTCTTCCAGTCGCCCTCGGCGCCGAAGCCGTAGCCCTCGGCCATGAGGCGCTGCACCGCGAGACCGGGGAGCTGTTTCAGCGCACCGAGGTCTTCGAACGACGTGGTGAAGGCGCCGAAGCCGCCCTCCTCGAGGAACGAGCGCAGGCCCACCTCGATCGCGGCGCCATCACGCAGCGACTGGTGACGCGCGGCGCCGGGGAGAAGCTCTTCGGCGACGTCGTAGCTGTCGACGTACTCCTGCACGAGCGCGTCGATCTCGGCATCCGACGCGCTTTCGACGGCCTCGACGAGTTCGTTGACGCCCCAGGTGTTGACCTGCACGCCGAAACGCAGCTCGGCCTCGGTCTTGTCCCCCTCGGTGACGGCGACGAAGCGCATGTTGTCACCGAAGCGGGCGAGCTTGAGGGTGCGCGACGCGGTCCAGCCGGCGGCCGCGCGCTCCCAGTCCTCGATCTGCTGACGCACGACGGGGTTCGACACGTGGCCGACGACCGTCTTGCGCGCGACTCCCAGACGCGTCTGGATGTACCCGAACTCGCGGTCGCCGTGGGCGGCCTGGTTGAGGTTCATGAAGTCGAAGTCGATGTCGTTCCACGGCAGCTCGACGTTCGCCTGCGTGTGCAGGTGCAGCAGCGGCTTCTGCAGGGCGTCGAGCCCCGAGATCCACATCTTGGCGGGGCTGAACGTGTGCATCCACGCGATCACGCCGATGACGTCGTCGCGGCCGTTGATCTCGAGCGCCATGCGGCGGATGCTGTCGGAGTCCTTGAGCACGGGCTTCCAGACGACCTTCACCGGCAGGCCGGAAAGACCCTCGACGACGGCCTGCGACTGTTCGGCGACCTGCTTCAGCGTCTCTTCGCCGTAGAGGTTCTGGCTACCGGTGACGAACCAGACCTCGTAGCCGTCGAGGTCGTTCTTGAGGGGGGTGCGGGTCATGCGGGTATTCCTTCGGTGGGGATGGAGGCGGAGGCCTCGGTCAGTGCGTCGCCGCGATCGCGGCATGCTCGATGGCGAGCCCCGCGCGGTATCGGCTGAGGTAGGCGGCGAATCCGGGGACGTCCTCCGGGTCGGGGTCGATGGAGTCGAACCCCGTCTGTGCGAAGACGCGGTCGGTGAGGTAGGTGTCGATCGAGTCGCCCGCGGTATCCGCCGCGAAGGCGGCGAGCACCGCGATGCCCCAGGCTCCGCCCTCGGACGCCGTCGCCGCGACCGCCACGGGGGCGTTCAACGCGCCGGCGAGGAAGCGCTGGGCGACGCCCGCGGTGCGGAAGACTCCACCGTGGGCGTACATGCGGTCGAGCTCCACGCCCTCGTCGGCGAGAACGCGCATACCGAGCGCGAGAGTGCCGAACACGCCGTAGAGCTGCGCGCGCATGAAGTTCGCCAGCGTCAGACGGCTGTCGGGCGTGCGGACGAACAGCGGTCGCCCCTCCGGCAGGCCCGCGATGGGCTCACCGGCGAGGTGGTTGTAGGCCAGCAGTCCGCCCGCATCGGGCGCTCCGTCCAATGATTCGAGAAACAGCGCCTCGAACACCTCGTCGGGATCGAGCGTGCCGCCGGCGATCGCGGCGAAGCGCTCGAACAAGCCCACCCACGCGGCGAGTTCACTCGCCCCGTTGTTGCAATGCACCATCGCGACGAGGTCACCCGCGGGGGTGGTGACGAGGTCGAGCTCATCGTGCGCCCGACGCAGTGGACGCTCGAGCACGACCATCGCGAAGATGCTCGTGCCGGCGCTGACGTTGCCCGTGCGGGGGGCGACCGAGTTGGTCGCCACCATGCCGGTGCCGGCATCGCCCTCGGGCGGGCAGAACAGCACGCCCGCGCGCAGCGTTCCCGACGGATCGAGCAGTGCCGCGCCCGCGGCGGTCAGCTCGCCCGCCGCTTCGCCTGCCACGAGAACGTCGGGCAGCAGTGCGCGCAGCCGGAGGCCCGGCGCGCGTTCCGCGACGAGGCGGTCGAACTTGGCCGCCATGACCGCGTCGTAGTCGTGGGTCCGGACATCGATGGGGAACATGCCAGAGGCATCGCCCACGCCGAGTACGCGACGGCCGGTCAGCTTCTCGTGGACGTAGCCCGCGAGAGTGGTGAACGAGTCGACGTCGGGGACGTGGTCTTCCTCGTCGAGCACCGCCTGATACAGGTGGGCGATCGACCAGCGCAACGGGATGTTCGTCCCCAGCAGCTCCGAGAGCACGCCGGCCGCCCGCTCGGTCGAGGTGTTCCGCCAGGTGCGGAAGGGCACGAGCAGCTCACCCCCGGCGTTGAAGGCGAGGTAGCCGTGCATCATCGCGGAGATACCGGCTGCAGCGAGCGTCTCGATCGCGACGCCGTGCAGGCGCTGCACCTCAGCGGCCAGCGCCGCGTAGGCGGTCTGCACGCCCGTCCAGACATCTTCGAGAGCGTACGTCCAGTTGCCGTCGCGGTAGCGGTTCTCCCAGGCGAACGAGCCGGTGGCCAGAACGCGGGTGGGGTCGTCGGCGTCGACGAGGCACGCCTTGATGCGCGTCGAGCCGAGCTCGATGCCCAGGGCGGCGCGTCCCGATGAGATGACCGCGGCGGCCGAGAGGGTCGCGGCGCTCACCGGCGCGCGTCCGAGTTCTGGCCGTAGACGTTCTGGTAACGGTTGTAGAGGGCGTCGATCTTGTCCTGCGGGATCGGGATGAGCGGGCCCGCTTCGCGCGCGATGTGCACGGTGCGGGCGACGTCTTCGAGCATCACGGCCGCCTTCACGGCATCCTTCGCGTTCGACCCGATCGTGAAGGGACCGTGGTTCTGCATGATGACGCCGCGCGAGCGATGCCCACGAAGGGTCTCGACGATGCCGCGCCCGATCGAGTCGTCGCCGATGATCGCGAACGGACCGACCGGAATGGGGCCGCCGAACTCATCCGCCATCGCCGTGATGACGCACGGGATCTCTTCGCCCCGCGCAGCCCAGGCCACGCCGTAGGTGGAGTGCGTGTGGACGACGCCGCCGACCTCGGGCATGTTCCGGTAGACGTAGGCGTGGGCCGCGGTGTCGCTGGAGGGGCTGCGCTCGCTGCCGGGAGTGCCGGGGAGGGCGTTTCCGTCGAGGTCGCACAGGATCATGTTCTCGGGCGCCAGGTCGTCGTACGAGACGCCGGAGGGCTTGATCACGAACAGGTCGGTGCCGGGGACGCGGCCCGAGACGTTGCCGCCGGTCCAGACGATCAGGTTGTAGCGCACGAGCTCGGCATGCAGCGTCGCGACGTCCTGACGGACGCGTTCGATGGATGCCGCGATCTCGGGCGTGAAGTCAGCAGGGGAGGCTGCCACGGTGTTCTCCTTGCGGGTGTGCGGGTCGACGACGGTGCTCATTTTCGGCGCCGCGCGGTGAGCACGCGCTGCAGCAGGACGAAGGCCAGCAGGATACCGCCGGTGATGATCGTCAGATATTCGGGGCGGATGCCACCGTCTTTGGTGATGATCATGGCCAAGGCGGCGAGCACGAGCGAGCCTACGACGGAACCGAGGACATATCCGGCCCCGCCGCTCAGCAGCGTTCCGCCGATGACGACCGCGGCGATGGCATCCAGTTCCCAGCCGATGCCCGTCACGTTCTGCGCCTTGCCACCCACTTCCGCCGTGTAGACGACGGCGGCGAGGCCCGCGAGAGCGCCGCTCAGCACGTAGATGATCACGCGGGTGCGGGCGACGGGCAGGCCCATCAGCTTGGCCGAGTTCTCGGCCCCGCCGATGCCGTACACCGTGCGACCGGTGCGGGTGCGGTGCAGCAGCACGAACGCCGCGATCACGACCAGCACGGCGACGACGAAACCGGGCGTCAGCACGAGGTCGTTGGTCTTCGGGCCGTCGTACAGCTTCCAGTCGGTGGCGAGCACCAGGATGGGGGCTCCCTCGGGCGCCTGCACCGGCACGGTCGAAAGAATGGATGCCAGACCACGGGCGAGGAACATCATCGCCAGCGTGGCGATGAACGGCTGCACGTTGAAGTACTGGATCAGTACCCCGGAGACGAGGCCGAAGAGCGCGCCGAACACGATCATCAGGACGACGGCGAGCCATCCGTTGACGCCGTTGTTCATCAGCATGACACCCGACACCGAGGTGAAGGCGACGACGGCGCCGACCGAGAGGTCGATACCGCCCGACAGGATGACGATGGTCATGCCGACGGCGAGAATGATCGTCGGCGCGAAGCTGACGAGCAGGCTCGACATGGTGCCGGCGTGGAACACGCGGCCGTACGCCAGTTCGGCGTACACGAGCATCGCGACGAGGAGAACCACGGCGGCCAGCGTCGGGATGGCGGACTGACTGCGACCCCAGATGCGGGAGATCGCGAGACCCCGCACCGGAACCTCGGTGCCGTGCGAGGGCGACGGGGGTGAGACGGTCGTGCTCATGCGACGACCTCCTTACGGGTACGGCGGCGTCCGACCTGGAGGACGGAGGTCCTCACACGCTCGGACTGCAGCAAAACGAGCAGCACGATGACGATGGCCTTGAAGGCCGGGGTCGCCGCGGCGGAAACCCCGAGGAACAGCACGGTCTTGTTGAGGGTCGCAATCAGCAACGCCCCGACAGTGGAACCGAGGATCGAGAACTTCCCCCCCGCGAGGGAGGTGCCACCGATGACGACGGCGAGGATCGCGTCGAGCTCCATCTGGTAGCCGGTGCCCGAGACATCGACGGTCATGACCTCCGACACCGTGAACAGACCACCGCCGGCGGCGAGGATGCCCGAGAGCACATAGACCGTGATCAGGATGGGGCGCGGACGGATGCCGGCGAGGCGGCTCGCGTCGGGGTTCACACCGATCGACTCGATCATGAGTCCCAGGGCGGTCCGGCGCATGATCACGGCCACGATGACGACGATGACGATCGCCGCGACGAAGCTGATCGGCAGGCCCAACACTTGGCCGTTGGAGATCTGCTGGAACGGCTGGTTCTGCGAGTTGGTGTTCTGTCCGCCGGTGATCACGCGGGCGATACCGCGAGCGGCGAGCATCATCACGAGGGTGCTGATGAACGGCTGCAGACCCACGACCGAGACCAGCAGGCCGTTCACGAGACCGAGCACCGCGCCGAGCAGCAGGGCGAGGCCGATCGCCATGAACATGGCACCGATCGACGTCGACGCGTTGAGCGACCGCAGCAGCTCCATGGCGGCGGCGCCACCGACGGCCATGATCGAGCCGACCGAGAGGTCGATGCCCTTGGTGGCGATGACGAAGGTCATGCCGAGGGCGATCATGATGATCGGCGCCGAGATCCGCAGGATGTCGAGCAGGTTGCCCGAGAGCTGCTGGGTCGTGGGGTTGATGCCGACGGCGAGGTAGGTCGGATCCTTGATGACGTTGAGCGACAGCAGCAGGACGATACCGATGACGCCCCAGAACCACGGGGTGCGCAGCAGCGACTTGAGAACGGACATCAGTGGGTTTCTCCCTCGGTGAGGGCCGCGGTCTGGGCCTCCGCCTCTTCTTCGGTTTCTGCCGCGATGATCGACACGACGCGCTCCGCGGTGACGTCGGGGCCGTTGACGATCTCGCCGACCTTCTCGTGGTCCTTCATGATCACGATGCGCTCGGACAGGCGAACGACCTCTTCGAGCTCGGACGAGATGAAGACGACGCTCATCCCCGCCTCGGCAAGCTCCGCGACGGTCTCTTGGATGTCGGCCTTGGCGCCGACGTCGATGCCGCGCGTGGGCTCGTCGAGCAGCAGGAGTTCGGGGTCGGTCGCCAGCCAGCGGCCGAGGAGGACCTTCTGCTGGTTTCCCCCCGAGAGCAGGCGGATCGGACGGTTGGGGTCGTTCGGCCGGACGCTGAACCGCTCCATGTAGGTCGAGACCAGCTGGTCGACCTCTTTGGCGGGGATGCGACGCAACCAGCCACGCTTCGCCTGCAGAGCGAGCATGATGTTCTCGCGGATGCTCAGGTCGCCGATGATGCCGTCGTCGCGACGGTTCTCGGTCGAGTAGGCGATGTGGTTGCCCAGGCCCGAAACGGGCGAGTTGACGCTGACTTTCTTGCCCTTGAGGCGCACGGTGCCGGAGTCGGAACGGTCGGCGCCGGCGATGAGGCGGGCGAGTTCGGTGCGACCGGAGCCGAGCAGGCCGGCGAAGCCGACCACCTCGCCCTTGTGGATCTCGATGTCGGTGGGGGAGAGCGCCCCGGCGCGACCGATGCCCTCGGCGGCGTACACGGGGGTCTCGCTGCGGTCACGGGCGTCGACCTGCCGGTTGGAGCCGAGGGCGCGCAGCGTCTCGATGTCCTTACCGATCATCTTCGAGATGAGCTGGGTGCGGTCGAGGTCGCGAGTCAGGTACTCGCCCACGAAACCGCCGTTACGGAGCACCGTGATGCGGTCGCTGATCGCGTACACCTGATCGAGGAAGTGCGAGACGAAGAGGATGGCCACGCCCTGGTCGCGCAGGCGACGCATGACGGTGAAGAGCACCTCGACCTCGGCGGCATCCAGGCTCGAGGTCGGCTCGTCGAGGATGAGCACCTTCGAGTCGGTGACCATCGCGCGGCTGATGGCGACGAGCTGCTGCAGGGCGATCGAGATCGACGACAGCGGAGCACGGGAGTCGAGGTGGCCGAGACCCATACCGGTCAGCGCCTCCTTGGCGCGAGCGTGCGTGGCGCGCCAGTTGATGCCGAACGGCCCGCGGATCTCGTGGCCCAGCATGACGTTCTCACCGATGGTGAGGTTGGTGCAGAGGTTGACCTCTTGGTAGACGGTCGAGATGCCGGCCGCCTGCGCCGAGGCGGTGCCCGTGAGGCGCCGCTCCTCGCCGAAGATCAGGATCGACCCGGAGTCGATCTGGTAGACGCCGGTCAGCGCCTTGATCAGGGTGGACTTTCCCGCCCCGTTCTCACCCATGAGGGTGTGGACCTCTCCCGGCAGCAGTCGGAAGTTAACTTCGTCGAGGGCTTTGACGCCGGGGAATGTGATCGATGCGCCGCGGACTTCGACGATCGGTAGGGATTCTGCCATCGCTGACGAACTTCCTCGCTGGTACGGAGCGGGTGGGGAATGCGGAGCGGGGGCAGCCCGTCGGGCCGCCCCCACTCCTGAAGTGGTGCTGTCGAGCGGGTGGGACGGGGCTTAGAAGCCCAGGCCCTCGGACAGCGCGGTGTCGGCCGCGGCGGGCGAGTCGAAGGTCGCGCTCTTGACGATGATGGTCTTTTCGACCGTCTCGCCGGCGAGGGCCTTCTTGGCAGCGTCGACGGCGGTGTCACCGAAGAACGGGTTGTACTGGGCGACGAAGCTCAGCTGACCGGCGGACAGGGCCTCGAGCGCACCCTTGGTGCCGTCGATGGTGGCGATCTTCACGTCGGTGCCGGGGGTCAGACCCGCGGCGGAGACGGCCTGAGCTGCACCGATACCCATTTCGTCGTTCTGAGCGAAGATGAACTGGATGTCGTTGTTGTTGGCCTTCAGGACGGTCTCGACGACCGACTTGCCTTCGTCGGTCTTCCAGTTGGCGGTCTGAGCGCCGACCTTGGTGAAGCCGGTGGCGCTGGAGACCTCGGAGTCGAAGCCCTCGTTGCGCTCGTTGACGACCGAAAGGCCGGGGACGCCCTCGAGGACGAAGTAGTTCGCGCCGGTCGGGAAGGCGGAGACCGCCCACGAGCCCACCGATGCCGCGACCTGCTTGTTGTCGGGGGCGATACGCGTGACGTACAGGTCGTCGGACGCGTCGACACCACGGTCGAGGAGCACGACGGGGATCTCGGCCTCTTTCGCGAGCTCGAGGGCGGAATCCCAACCCGAGGCCTCGGTGGCCGTCAGCAGGATGACGTCGACCTCGTCGTTGACGAAGGTCGTGAAGGCATCGAGCTGCGACTTCTGGTCGCTCGGGCTGGCGGCCGGGGCGTACTTGAGGTCGAAGCCGGCGTCCGCCGAGAAGGCGTCCTTCACGGCCTGCTCGTTGGCGTTGCGCCATCCACCCTCGGGACCGACGGCGACGAAACCGACGGTCGTGACGTCGCCTTCGCTGCTCGCGTCGCTGCCTGCATCCGCACCGCCGGCACAGCCAGCCAGGCTGAGCACAACCGCACCCGCACCGAACAGACCGACGACGCCTCGCATGCGCTTCGAAATGGACATAGGTTCTCCTCCTTGAGATCTCTCCAGCATTCGGGTTGGAGAGGAATGTCGTGCAGCTGTGTGGCAGCACTCTCTTGCAAGGTCCAGTGTGTGCGCTAACAATCGCGAATGCAAGTGAGATTTCGGCGAAATCAGCCCCCGAACATCACGAATCGATCACGACGTGACGGGTGCGCGTATCCCCCGCCGCGGTTCGCCGATTCAGCGCGGCGTGACCGCCTGCGTCGATTCGCGGACGATGAGGTTCGGCTGGATCATGTCATGGCTGGGCTCGATGTCGCCTTCGATTGCAGCGATGATCTGCTGCAGCGCAAGCTTGCCGAGCGCCGCGAAGTCCTGCCGCACCGTGGTGAGCGGCGGGAGGAAATGGCGCGCATCCGACAGATCGTCGAAGCCGACGACGCTGACGTCATCCGGCACCCGAAGCCCGCGACTATGCAGCCCGTGCACGACGCCGAGGGCGATCTGGTCGTTGGCGGCGAAGACGGCGGTCGTCTCTCCCAGATCGAATGACCGCCCGAACTCGAACCCGAAATCCGAGGTCCAGTCACCGATGACGTAAGGCCCCTCCGGCAGGCCCGCCTCCGCCAACGACTTCCTCCACCCCTGCACACGCTCACGGGCGTCGAGCCAGTCCAACGGGCCGGCCAGGTGCGCGATGGTGCGATGCCCGAGCCCCACCAGGTGATCGACGGCGAGACGGGCACCCGCGCGCTGGTCGACGCCGACCGTGTGCCACGATTCGTCCGCCTCGGCCTTGATGACGATCGTGGGCAGTCCCGTGGCTTGCTGGCGGAGCAGGTCGAGAGACGACTCGCGCGGAGCGATGACGCAGAGGGCATCGACCCCCTGAGTGACGAGTTCCACGACACCGGAGTCCATCTGCGACGCGTCGTCGTCGCCGATCGAGAAGGCACTCACGGCGTAGCCCACCTCGCGGGCGGCGATCTCGAGCGCGCGCAAGGTGCTGTTCGGACCGTTTTGAACGGGGCCGTCGATGAGCACGCCGATGCGACGTGCACGCCGAGTGGCAAGGGCACGAGCGATCGAACTCGGCGTGTAGTTCATCTCGTCGATCGCCTGCAGCACACGCGTGCGGGTGGTTTCCCGGATGTTCGGGTGGGCGTTCAGGACGCGGGACACCGTCATATGCGACACACCGGCGCGGCGGGCGACGTCATAGATGCTGGGCCGCTGCCACCCGCGACTCGAGGATTGGGGCATGGTGTTCTTCCGATCCCGACGTCGTGATCATGGCGCCCGCCGACCACTCTGAAGAAGGCGGCGCACCGCGGAGCCCATCGAGAGAGATAGCGATCACAAAGATATTACGCGCCGAGTGCGCCGGGATTGTTGTGCGACCCTCAGAATTGCGCCGGCTTTTTCGGGTGCGGCTCGACGCGACGGTGACGAGACGGAACGAGAGAGCGAGGCGAGGGGATCACGGTCGTGCGCGCCGACGGGCCACGAGCAGAACGACTCCGGCGATCAGGAGGAGCGCGGCACCGCCGATGAGCCACCAGACCGGCTCGACGCCCGTGAGGGCCAGCCACCCGACGTCGGGCACCTCCGAGGGGGACGGAGACGGCACGCCGTCGACGGGCGTGGGTGAAACCGGAGGACTCGGCATCGGCGTGGGAAGGGGGGTGATGTCGACATCGATGTTCACACCGCCGTCGCCCGTGGACGCCGCGGCGGGAGCGAGGATCATGACGAACTCCCTGTGGAGGACCCGCCCGAGCCCAGGCGGCGCGCGCGACGGGACACCTCCTCGGGCGTCGGGGACGACGGCACCGGAGAGCCGAACCCGTCGTCCGCGCCGCCTACGGGAGGATCTGACGACGCTGCGCCGTGGCTCGCCGCCGCGCGTCCCTCTTCGCGCGCGCGGTCGAGAGCGGTCGCGAAACGGCGACGTCTCCAGAAGAGCGCCGCGACGATGAACCCGATTCCGAGAAGAACGAGCGCCTGCGGAACGGGGATGGCCCAGAGCGGAGCAGATGCCGACCCGGGCGAGACGGCGACGGGGTTGTCCCCGAGATCGCGTGCCGTGGGAGCGAGATCGACGGATCCCGGGACGAAGACCGTGGGCCAGACGTCGCTGACTGCCACCGCGAACGTGCGCGACTCCCCCGGCAACAGTTCCTGGCGCGGTGCTCCTTCGACGGGGAAGACCGCCGATCCCGTGCCCGCCCCCACGGTCCCGCCCAGCTGCAGACTGGCGTTCCCGGTGTTCGAAACCGTGAACGTGGTGCGGGCCGAGCCTGGACGGAACGGATTCCACGTCATGTCGTACGCCGAGTCAACGCCCGTCACGGAGAACGACGGCACGATGTCTCCGGTGACACGCGTCATCAGCCGGAAGCCCACGCGACTCTCCACGCCCACCTCGGAGCCACTCGCGTCCGTCCCCGCCGAGGTGACGGACGCGGCGATACCCGCAGCGTGATCGCCCGGGATGGCCCCCTCGGGCACGGTGGTCGTGAAGGGGACGACGACGGTGGCGTTCGGTCCGACCGTGACCGTGTCGGGCAGATCGATCCACAGTCCCGCATCGACGGACTCACGGTCGGAGGGCAACATCGTGAACCGTCCGTTCGCCGTGTAGTAGCCGTCGGCCGCCGAGAGCGCGAAAACCACTTCGGTTCGGCTCAGGTTTCGCACCGCCAGGTAATCCTCGCGCGAAGCGCCGGGATCCAACTGCTGCTCGATGACGCCCCGGTCGTCCGGGCCCGACTGATCGGCGGGCGTGACCGACCAGGTGATGTCGGCACCCGTGTCCGCCTGCGCGGCGAGGGGGAGAAGCAGAACAGGAGCGACGAGCGCGGCCAGGGCAGCCGTCATACGCACGAGAAGAGGGTTTTTCCAGAACATGACGCCGAGTCACCACCCCGGAGTTTCCTTGAAGACGTTCGACAGGTGTCGCTGTGCACGAAGTTCGGGGCCGAGTCCAGGGAGGACCCGGCCCCTCTCTTCGTCGAGTTACTGCTGATCCGGGGTGAACACGTCCTCGAACAGCGACAGCGTCAGCGTCGAGGAGTACGCGCCCGGCGTGACACCGGCATCGGTCTTCAACACCAGGGCGGCGTCGGCGGTCCACGACGACTCTCCGCCCTCCTTGACGGCGGCCGACTCGAGTGCGGTGTACAGCAGCTCCTGGTCGACGAGGCCGACCGCGTCGTCGCCGGTGTCTTCGGACGTTTTGACGGGCTCACCCTCGGCCACGAGACCGGTGTCGCCGGCGTCGACGAGGCGGGGGGTCCACCCGAGGTGGTCGGGGGAGATGGTGGCGCCGCCCGGGCCGGTGAAGGCCGAGGCCTGACCGACCACGTACCAGAATCGGTCCGCCGGGATGTCGGCGACGTCGCGGGTGTCGGTGACGGTGACGGTGGGCAGGGCGCCGTCGAACTGGCGCACCTGGGCATCGCCGGACGGGGACTCCGTCAGCGTGGACGACGTGCCGGCGACGGTCAGGCTCAGGCTGCCCGGACCCACGACAGGCGCGATCTGCACGTTCACGTCGACGTCCTGGTCTCCGACCTCGGCGGCGAACGCGGCACCAGCCGTGCCCACGAGCATCAGGCCACCGGCAGCAGCCACGGCGATACGAGCCGCGGCACCCTTGGAAAACTTCATTGTGTACTCCGATTCTTCGTTCGACACCGACGTCGAACGACTAGCAAGCTCACCGGACGCTCCGGTCGTCACGGGAAGGATCCGGGACATCCTCCGCCCCGCGACATCCTGAATGTTAGCGAGAACACTGTCCGAAGACAAGTGTTTTGATGGCGGTCGAAAAATCCAGATCGAGGGTCCCGTGACGGAGCGCGCGCGTTCGAACCGTGACCCCTCTTCTGGTCACAGCGGTGGTCTCCCGACTCGCGGGACTGCTCGGGAAGCCTCGCGCGCCGGCGGGCGACCCGATCGAATCGGGCCACCCGCCAGCGGCGCAGAATCAGCCGCAGCTGCCCCGGGGGGCCGGCACAGCGAGCGTCGTCACGCGGGCCTTCGTGCCGCTGGCGACCGCGTCGATCGACATCGTGCCGGCGTCGACCGATGTCGCGCGCGTCGAGAACGTCGTCGACGCGGTCTTGCCCGCCGCGACGGTCATCTTCTTGCTGCCGAAGGCACCGGCGACCGTGACATCGGCGGCGGCGGAGTCGGCGTTGATCACCGTGACGACCTGCGTCACCTTTCCGGCGACACAGCGGTTCGCCACGGCGGCGGACAGGTGGAGACCCAGCGACAGCGCCTCGGACGACGAAGCGGTGACACGGCCGTCGGCGTACCCGTCGTAGCGAACCGTCACCGAGCGCACCGTGGCCGGCACCTCGACGGAGGCGGATCGCTCGTTCAGCTTCACCGTCTGCGTCCACCCTTCGCCCGAGAAGGTCACGGTGCCCGCGACATCGCCCCGGTCGGCGGCGGCGACGACGGCGGTGGCCGTTCGCCCCTCACTCGTGAGCGTCGTGGTCGAGGCGACCGCCTTGACCGATGTCCAGTCGCGCATGGCGGCGAGGACCGACTGGTTCACGCTCACGAACGAACCGTGGCGTGGGCTGGCGGGCAGGCCGCCGACCGGGCGGACGTTCCAGTCGGCACGACGTGACAAGCGATCGTTCTGCGAGCTGCTCGCGATGGCGGCGCCGGTGGTGACGAAGGCGCGGTACCCGCCCGCACCGAAGTTGTCGACGAGGAAGGCGTATCCGTCGCCTCCGGCGTTGTTCGGGTCACCCTCGTTGAGCTTGACGATCTGCGGACCCTCACCCACCTCGTTCGTCTCGAGGCGCGTCATGTTGGTGTCCGTCAGTTGCCACGTCGTCTCGGGGTCAGCGTTCCAGTCGGACCTCGTCGTCGGCGCGGTCAGCACCTTCGACCGCTCGAGGAAGATGTCCTTGCCCGCCTCGAGGCCGTCGGCCGCACCGCCCTCCTCGTTCTTGGTGAAGCGGTAGTAGTAGTCGCCGATCTTCTGCACGGTCGAGTCGATGCGTGCGAAGCCGGTGTTCTGCCACTCGGCGGGTGGGTAGGTGAAGGTTGTGAAGTCGCGCGTGAGCACCGAGAACACGCGGGCGTGCAGGTTGTCGGTGTTCGTCTTGGCCGCGCTGTTGTACAGACGCGACGAGAAGTGCACGACGTACGACTGCAGCGCGTCGTCCCAGTACGCCTCCGGCGCCCAGGTCATGCCCGCCTCGGGCTGGTTGATGGTGATGCCCTCGTTGGCGCCGTTCGTGCGGGCCCAGGTGACCAGGTCGGTCGATTCCCAGACCTCGATCTTGAGCGACCCGTTCGACTGCGCCGGGCCCCAGCCCGTGCCGCAGCTGATGCACAGGTCGGTGGCGACCATGTAGTACTTGTCGCCGTCCTTGGACCGCAGGATGTACGGGTCGCGAAGACCCTTCGTGTCGGTCGTCGAGGTGATGACGGGCTGGCCCGAGTTCACCGGCGAGAACGAGAAGAAGTCGTTGCCCGACGTCGCCGCCTGGTAGATCTTCTCGTCGCCGTCGGATTTGAAGTACGCCGCTGCGTATCCGGCATCCGGAGCCCAGCGTCCCTTCTCGGCGACCGTGATGTCGAACGTCTTCTGCGCGGACTGCCCGTTCAGGGTGGCCGTCGCCGTCAGCGTGACCTTCGCGTCTCCCGCGCCGTACGCGGGACGTGCGACGACACCGCCGCCACGGTACGGGTCGGCGGCGCCGACGGCCGGAGTGACGTACGCGGCCGAGGTCGAGGTGACCAGGGCGGGGTTCGACGAGGTCCAGCTGATCGCGGCGCCGTTGACGGAGCCCCTCGTCGCCAGCGGCAGGTTCTCGGTCGTGCGGGATGCCAGAGAGATGGCATCCAGATCGGTGGCGACGTCGGGGGCGATGACGGTGACGTCGAAGGTCAGGGTGCCGAGCGAGCTCGTCGCCGTGAGGGTCACCGGGGTGTTGGCGCTGATCGATCGCGAGACGACACCGGTGGTCGACACGACGGCGGGGTCGGACGACGCCCAGGTCAAGGCGACGCCGTTCACGGACGCGGCGAGGTTGAGGTTGCTCGAGACGCTGTCGAGCGAGGTGTTGGAGCGCAGCATGGTCGTCGCGACGTCGCCGCGCAGGAGCGCCGAGGTGGTCGACGACTTCTGCGACGCCGTGGGCATACTCGACCCGACCTGCTCGGAGGTGAGCGCCGCGTCCCAGAACTTGACGTCGGTGACGTCGGCGCGCAGCAGCGAGTCGCCCTGGTAGAGCGACCGGCCGAGGTAGCCGAGCACGGTGCCCGTGGGGATGATCGAGCTGAGCGAATTGGCGTGCGTGAGGGTCGAGATGACGCTGCCGTCGCGGTACAGCGTCAACGTGTTGCCACTGCCGACCATCGTCAGGGTCGTGAACCCCGGGTTGAGTCCGCCGCCGGCGGGCATGCGCGTCTCGCCGTTGCTGCTGCCGCTCTTGACGCGGATGGCGGCGAGCGCCTGGTCGGTGTAGCCGCCCTGCGCCGAGCGCGGGCTGAGGAAGATGTGGTTGCCGAGCTGCGTGGTGTTCCACGGTCCGATGCCGTCGCCGATGACCCAGCCGAAGTGGTTCGCCGCCGACTGCGCGGCGACCGTGTACTCGACGGTGAAGTCGTTGTCGGTGCCGGTGACCAGGCCCTTCGGAAGCGCCGCGTAGCCGTCGGCCTTGAAGCGCAGCACGGCATCGCCCTCGGCGTCGGCGAACGACGCGTCGGTGAACCCGGTGAGCGAGGCGTTGCGGTTGTTGCCCGAGACGTCGAGCAGCGACGTGCCCGAGTGCGACATGTCGTAGTGCGCGGTGGGCGCCGGCACGTCGGCGGCGTGAGCGGCGGGCGCGACCATGCTCATCGTCGAGGCGACGAGCACGCCGGTCAGAGACGCAACCAGCGCCTTCGACACACGACGCGAACGAGCGGCTCGGGGAGGGCGGGTGACCTGTGATCTCATCTTCGAGACCTTTCTCTCGGCGCTGTACGCGCAGCTTCGACGGTGGGGACCGAAGCGAAGCGGTGGGGTGCTGCGTCACCGCGGCGACGCGTGGGTCGCCCCCGGGAAGGACGACCTCGGAAAACGTTCGTGCGCTCCCGTGGGACGAGACGACGGATGCCGATTGTGGTGCTCACGTTAGCGGTACCACTGACGCGGGGCAATCCTTCACGGGCGTCGCGATCCGCACGCTCCACCTCGGTGGCGATCGGCTCCGCCCGCGACCCAGCCCGCGCGGGCTGCGTCGCCGCGAGCCTTGTTCCGCGCGCCTGTGAGCGATAACATTCAGCATCCCCGCATGACGGCAGCCAACGTGGGCTGTCCGAAAGGATCGCAATGGAGCACTCCCTGCCCCGTCGCGCGCTCGCCAGCGTCGCGACACTCGCCCTCGCGCTGACCGGCGCCCTCGTCGCCGCGCAGCCCGCCGCCGCCGCCGACGACCGACTGGTCGCCCATTACCCCCTGACGGACGCGAGCGGCACCACCGCCGTCGATGCATCCGGTAAAGGTCGAAACGCCACCTACGTCGGAGGCGCCGCCCTGACGGGCGGCGAGGGTGTGCGGTTGGACGGCACCGACGACTATGTCGATCTTCCCGACAACCTGCTGGCCGGCCTGGACTCGATCACCGTCAGCACCGATGTCCTCGTGCGCGGCGATCAGGGCACGCCGTACTTCATCTACGGCTTCGGCAACACCGATGCCGGTGGAGCCGGCAACGGGTACCTCTACGCGACCGGCAACACCTTCAAGTCGTCGATCGCCACCGGCAACTGGAGCACCGAGCAGACGGTCAACAGCAACGCCAACCTGCAGCGCGACGTGTGGAAGACCCTCACCTACACCCTCGACGACGCCACCGACACGGCGCGCATCTACCTCGACGGCGCGCAGGTCGGTCAGGCAACGGGCGTCACGACCAAGCCGAGCGCCATCGGCGGGGGATCGACCGCCGCGAACTACATCGGCCGCTCGGTCTACAACAACGACCGCCGCCTCGCCGGCAGCGTGCGCGACTTCCGCGTCTACAACACCGCCCTGACGGCATCCGACGTCGCCGCCCTCGTGCCCACCGACGCCACCCGCCTGCAGCGCGACGCCGCCGCCCTCTCGCTCGGCGACCTGAGCGCCGTGACCGCCGACCTGCGTCTTCCCGCGACGGGCGTCAACGGGGCCGCGATCAGCTGGGCCTCCAGCAACGCCGCCGCGGTGAGCGCGGCCGGCAAGGTCACCCGACCCGCGGCCGGGCAGCAGCCCGCCACCGCGACGCTGACGGCGACCCTCACCCGCGGCTCGGCCACCGAGACCCGCGCCTTCGCGGTCACCGTGGCGGCGATGCCGGGCGACGCCGAGCTCGCGAAGGCCGATCTCGACCAGATCAGCATCCCGAACGCCACCGACGTGCGCGGCAACATCACCCTCCCGGCCGCCGGATCGGTCAACGGCACGGCCATCACGTGGTCGGCCTCGCCGTCGGGTGTGATCTCGACGTCGACGGCCGACGGCAAGGCTGCCGGCGTCGTCACGCGCGGCGCGACCGACACGAAGGTGACGCTGACCGCCGCGGCATCCGGAACCTCCGTCACCCGTCAGATCGAGGTCACCGTCAAGGCTGCTCCGGCGGGTCTCGACAAGGACTACACGGCCGGATACCTGTGGACCCACTTCGCCACCGAGGGCGGCTACGAGAAGATCTTCATGGGGCACAGCACCGACGGTCTGCACTGGGAGAAGCTGAACGACAACAAGTCGATCCTCGCCAACCTGGGCGGCGACCTCGGCGTGCGCGATCCGCACCTCGTGCGCTCCCCCGAGGGCGACAAGTACTGGATCATCGGCACCGACCTGCACGCCGAAGGCGGCGGCGCCGGCGGCTCCGGCTGGGATCAGCTGAACGCCAGCCAGAACCTCGTCGTCTGGGAATCCACCGACCTGGTGAACTGGAGCGATCAGCGCATCGTCTTCGCCGGCTTCGACACGGCCGGCTGCGTGTGGGCACCCGAGGCGATCTACAACGAGGCCACCGGCGAGTACTACGTCTACTGGGCGGCGCGCGATCAGGCCGACAACAACACGCCCGACTGGGCGCTGCGCATGTACCTCACCAAGACCCGTGACTTCACGACGTTCACCGAGCCCGAGATCTGGACGACGATGAACCCGAAGGGCGATGGTCAGGGCGGTCGGAACATCATCGACTCGACCATCGCGAAGGAGGGCGACACCTACTACCGGTTCTCGACCTCCGACTGGGACACGGTCGTCGACACCGCCCCGTCGCTCGATGGTCCGTGGACGCAGAAGATCGCTCCCGGGCAAGCTGCGGCGGCGGGCCTGCGCGGTCGCATGGAGGGCCTCACCGTCTACCCGCTGCCCGACGGCCGCTGGTCGGTCATGGGCGACGAGTTCAACTACTACGCGCACGTCACCGACTCGCTGGCGAGCCTGACGTTCCGTCAGCTCAGCAGCGGGTCCGGCGCCGACCAGTTCTCGTTCGATCAGAGCTTCCGCCACGGATCGGTCCTGCGGCTGTCGAAGGCCGAGGAGACGCGCCTACTCGCCAAATACGGCGACGCTCCGGTCGATCCGGAAGAGCCCTCACAAGGGCCCATCGCGGAGTACACCTTCGAGAACGGCTCGCTCGCCGACTCGGTGGGCGACGCCGACCTCACCGCCTCCGGCACGGCATCCATCGCCACGGATGCCGAGAAGGGCTCGGCTCTGAAGCTGACCGGCGCGGCGAACGGCTTCGCCTCGTTCCCGACCGGGTTCTTCGACGGCCGCGACACGATGACGGTGTCGATGGACATCAAGTCGGAGCGCACGAGCGGCAACTTCTTCACCTTCGCCTTCGGACAGGGCCAGGACAAGTACTCGTTCCTGCGGGTGCGCGGCGGCGAGGCCCGCACCGCGATCACGAAGGCGACGTGGCAGGCGGAGTCCGACGTCACCGCCAGCATCTCCAGTGGTCAGTGGCACAAGTACGACCTCGTCTACGACGGCAAGACACTGCGCATGTACATCGACGGGGTGAAGGTCGGTGAGAATCTCGCCCTGAACGCGTCGGTGAGCGAGCTCGGCACCAACCTCGCGGGATACCTCGGCAAGTCGCTCTACGGCGCGGACGGGTACTTCCAGGGCTGGTACGACAACGTCCGGGTGTACAACCGGGCGCTGTCGAACACCGAGATCCTGCAGAACGCGGGCATCGAGGATCAGCTGCTGGACGTGTCGCTCGCGCAGCCCGAGAAGCTGAAGACGGCACCGATCACCGACGGCACGGCGCGCACCGCCATCCTGCCGGTGGTCAAGGGCACCGACGTGTCCCAGCTCGCGCCCACCTTCACCACGGTCCCCGGCTCGACGGTGTCGCCCGCCTCGGGCACCATCGTCGACCTGCGCACCCCCGTCACCTACACGGTGACGACCCCCTCGGGGGCGAAAGCGGAGTGGAAGATCGAGGCGCGCGTGGTCAACAGCCCCGTGCTGCCCGGCCTGTACGCCGACCCGAACATCGCGGTGTTCGGCGACACGTACTACATCTACGCGACGTCCGACGGCTTCCCCGGCTGGGGCGGCAAGGAGTTCTACGTCTGGAAGTCGAAGAACCTGACGGACTGGACGCGGTCGACAACGCCCTTCCTCACGCTCGACGGCACCAACGGCAACGTGCCGTGGGCCACGGGCAACGCGTGGGCGCCCACCATCATCGAGCGCAACGGGAAGTACTACTTCTACTTCAGCGGCCACAACGCCGCCCTGGACCGCAAGACGATCGGCGTCGCCGTGGCCGACAACCCCGAGGGGCCCTTCACAGCGGAGCCGAACGCGAT
Source organism: Microbacterium sp. CFBP 13617 (assembly GCF_014839445.1). Lineage (NCBI taxonomy): Bacteria > Bacillati > Actinomycetota > Actinomycetes > Micrococcales > Microbacteriaceae > Microbacterium > Microbacterium sp. CFBP 13617. The sequence continues at coordinate 279,084 of NZ_JACYNW010000001.1, forward strand.
GATCCTCAACAACGAGGCCGTCACGTCGGGCCAGGCCATCGACCCCGCCGCCTTCCACGACCCGGTGACCGGCAAGTGGTACCTCGGCTGGGGCAACGGCTCCCCCGTCCTGGCGGAGCTGTCCGACACCATGACCTCGATCAAGCCGGGCACCTACCAGCGGATCAACGGGCTGACCGACTTCCGCGAGGGAGTGTTCTTCAACTACCGGAAGGGCCTGTACCACCTCACCTACGCCATCGACGACACCGGATCGGAGAACTACCGCGTCGGGTACGCCACCGCGACGAGCATGAACGGGCCCTGGACGTACCGCGGCGTGATCCTCGAGAAGGACCTGTCCCTCGGCATCAAGGGGCCGGGCCACAGCTCGATCATCAACGTGCCGGGCACCGACGACTGGTACATCGCGTATCACCGCTTCGCGATGCCGAACGGCAACGGGAACAACCGCGAGACCACCATCGACAAGGTGACGTTCGGCGACGACGGCCTCATGCAGAAGATCATCCCCACGCTCGAGAGCGTGAAGCCGCAGACCGTTCCCTCAGCGGGCCCCGAGGTCACGGCCGCGGTCAGCAGCCGGTGTGTGGCAGGCAAGGTCGTTCTGGCCGTCTCGGTCACCAACCGTGACGATGCCCCGGTCTCGCTGACGATGACCTCGGCCCACGGGTCGAAGACGGTCGCCGCTCTCGCCGCAGGCAAGACGACGACGCAGAGCTTCACGGTGCGCCAGTCGTCTCTGGCGGCCGGCACCGTGACGGTCACCGCGACCGACGCGGGTGGCGCAGCGACCGAGGTGAAGGCCGCGCACGGCGCGCGCAGCTGCGGCTGAGACGTAATGCACCTCACCGGTGGGTGAGGAGGGTGGGCCCCGGCTTCGGCCGGGGCCCACTTGTCGTTCTCTCAGGAAAACCACTTGTTACCGAGAACACGACCGGGTTAGCGTTGTACGAGAGTTCCCCCTCTCCCACCGACCAGGGTTCCCCGAACCCGCGTAGGGCCGTCGATGTCGACGGCTCCGAGAAGGATTCCCGATGACCCGCCGTCAGATTCTCTCCGTCCTCGCCAGAGGGCTGCTCGTCACCTCGGCCGTCGCGCCGATGGGACTGGTCGCCTGGGAGCAGGCCGATTTCGAGAGCAGCGCCGTCTTCCAGATGGATGCCTCCGAGCCCGACACCCTCTTCATCAACGGGCGCGCGTTCATTCTGGAGTGACACCGCCGCGGGCGATCCGGCCCGTCGCGCGATCGTCCGCCCCCTCGATCAGTGGATCAGCATCCCGGTTCGCTCCGGAGGGACACCGCGATCAACGCCTCGACTGCGGAGCCTTCGTCGACCCGCGCACGATCAGCTCCGGCGGGATCATGTCGTGACGGGGCGTCGCGTCCCCCTCGATGGCGGCGATGATCTGTCGCAGCGCCGATGCTCCGACCGCCGAGAAGTCCTGCCGAACGGTGGTCAGCGGCGGGAGGAAGTGCCGCGCGTCCGAGAGGTCGTCGAAGCCGACGAGGCTGATGTCGTCGGGAACCCGGATGCCGCGACCGTGCACCCCGTGAAGGACGCCGAGCGCGGTCTGGTCGTTCGCCGCGAACACCGCCGTAGTCTCCCCGAGATCGAATGAGCGCCCGAACGCGTAGCCGAGGTCCGACGTCCAGTCGCCGACGACGAGCGGCCCCTCGGGCAGTCCCGCCTCGGCGAGACTCTCACGCCAGCCCTCGACGCGTTCGCGGGCCTCGAACCCGTCCATCGGACCGGCGAGATGGGCGATCGTGCGGTGACCGAGATGACGGGGGGCCGGGCCCCCTGAGGACCCGGCCCACTGCTCTTGGTGTTCACGGCTGCGGCCGATTTCGCGGCGTCCGGTGGTCGGGTGGGGCCGGGCGCGCCCGATCCCACCCGGTCTTTCAGCTCTGCGCGGCGTACGGCGCCTCGACGCTCGAGGTGACGCGCGTGCCGTCGATCGTGCCGGTGGCCGTCACCGTGGCTTTCCCGGCGGGGATCGACGCCTTCCCCGAGTTGATGACGGCGCTGACCTTCTTGCCCGGCTGGACCGCGGTGAACGACTTCTTGCCGTAGCCGGTGACCACCTCGACATCCACCGGGACTGCCGAGCGGTTCACGACCTCGACGGCGACGTACGCCTTGCCGGCGATCTTGCGGGTGGAAGCGGCCGCGTCCACCTTCAGAGGCGGCGCGACGGTGAAGCTCGCCGAGGGCGGAGACGCGGGCGAGGAGCCTGCTCCATTCACCGCCGTGACGCGAGCCGTCCACGCGCCGACCCGCAGATCGGCGACCTCGACGGACATGCGCGCCTGCAGGTTCTCGGTGACGGTGACGGTGCGTCCCGCGCCTCCGTCGGCAGGGGTGAGCTGAACCACGTAGGAGCTGATCGCGGACCCGTTGGCGGCGGGGGCGTCCCACTCGACGGTGGCTTTCGCGCCCGTGACGGAAGCCGTCGGCGCCGCCGGGGCTGCGGGAGCGGTGACGGCCACTCCATCGGTCTCCAGGACCAGCGGAGCGAATGCGATCCAGTCCACATCGGGGGCGATCGCGTAGCCGTCGAGCACCACCTGGTCCTGTTGGCTCGTGCGTTCGTCGATCACGAGCGTCTGCTTCGTGTTCCCGAAGGTCACCGCACCGTCGCCGCTCGCCAGGTTGACCGGCATGACGGCCTCCCAGAAGTTGTTCGCGGTGTAGGTGTAGCGGAACGTGGAACGCCCCACCAGACCGTCGTGACCGGCTTCCTGCGCCTGCAGCCCCAGATCGACGACCTGCGGGTTGTAGTCGTGACGACCCTCGATGTCGTCGTTCGAGTAATGCACGATCGCGTTGTACGCGCCCGCACTATCGAAGCCGGCGCCCCGCGGGATGGTCAGGGTTCCCTCGTTGGCCGCGTCGGTGTCGGTGATACCGAGACCCGTGACGTACCCGGAGCCGGAGCCGTTGGTCAGTTCCGACCCGAAGCCCTTGGAGACAGCGGTGCCACCGAGCGTGGCCTTCGCGGCATCCTCGACCTCGACCTTCACGATCGCGGCGTCGCCCTCGACCGCGCGGGTCGTGGTGAGCGCGCTCACACGTGCTCCGCCGGTGCTGCGCAGCTCGATCTCGCTGATGCCCTCGGGCAGGTGGATGCGAGCGCTCGTCTGACCGGACGCGAACGTCGTGGCGAGGCGGCCGTTGACCGTGAGGCCCAGGTCGGTGCCCGCCCAATCGACGACGACGTCGTAGTACCCCGACTCGTCGGCCGAGGGGTACACGTCGACACGGTCGCCCGCGCCGATCGTCGCCACTCCGCCCGCCAGCGTCGCGGCGCCCGCGAGACGCAGGGTCGTCGCGGGGTACTCGGCGCGCTGTGCGTTGGTGTCGACGCCCACGCGCGTGAGCTCGACCCGGTCGACGGTGACGCCGCCGTCCGCTCCCGCGCCCGGCAGGACGCTCTGACCGTCGCGGCTGGTGCGCAGGCTCAGGGTGTGCGTGCCCGCGGTGAGGGTGACGTACACCTCGGCGGTGCCGCGTGCGGTGCCGCGCACGTTGTCGGGCTTGACCGCGTTGGCGCCGTACTGCACCGTGGCAGCACTCGAACCGTCGACGAACAGGGCGTGCTGGGCCGCGCGACCCGGAGTGGCTGCGAGCACGGTGTAGCGGTAGGTGCCGGGCTCGGTCACCTCGACCTGCCAGTCGAGGCGGGCGTCGGCTCCGGTCAGACCCGTGACGTCGCGGTCGCCCGAGAGGCGATAGCCGCCGCCCGGCTGCGAACGCACCGCGCCGCCGGTGATGGCCAGGTCCTCGGCCTCCGACCACTGGTGCGGCGCTTGCTCAGCAGCTGCGGCCTCGACATCGCGTCCGGTCGCCGGGGTGATGACCACCTGGTACGCGGCGCTCGCGCTGGCGGAGGGCACGCGCACCTGAACGGTGCCGTCGGCGACCGCGGTGTCGTCGTAGGCGGCGACGACGCGCGGGGTGTCGGCGATACCGTCGGTCCCCGACACGAGGACCTCGCGGACCTCGATGTCGACGGAGTCCCCAAAGGTGTCCTTCGACACTCCGCGCACGGTCAGCAGACCGTCGCGGCCCTGTTCGACCCCGCCGACGATGATCTGGGCGCGACGGTGGGAGTCGTCGACGGCCGCGATCGCCTTCTCACGGTTCGTCGTGACCTCGGCGGTCTGCGAACCGTGCAGGTCGCCGTACCACTTGAACATCCACCATCCGCCGTTGGCGGCGTTGACCTTCGCCTGGTTGTCGGAGAGCGTTCCGGATGCCGTCCAGTACGCCGTCTGCGCGTCGATCTTGGCCGCCTCGAAGCTGGCGAACCAGCGCAGCAGGTTGGCCGGAGAGCTCATGTCGTTGCTCGCGCCGTACTCGGTGATGTTGACCCGGGGGATCTTGTCCTCGGCGATACCGAGGTCCCGCGCGTATTGACGGAAGGCGTTCGTGCGCTCCGGCATCCACTGATAGCCCCGCAGCTCGTGCCAGACGTAGATGTCGGGGACGGTGTCGGTGGCGATCGCCGAGCGCAGGAAGGCCTTGATATTGCCCTCACCGCGCCACGCGGCGTCGCCGGGGCCCGCGATGAGAGGCCGACTCAGTCCGTGCTTGGCGTAGACGTCAGTGATGACCTTCCAGGCCGCGGCCCAATCGCTCGCCCCTCCCGGAGTGAAGCTGTGGGACTGCCCGCCCTGCTGCAGGTAGCGGTAGTAGAGGTCGTCGGAGTTCAGCCACTGCAGATCGAGCTCGTTGAAGGGGATGAAGACGTACTTCTCGGGGTCGTCCGCACCGGTGGCGACGGCCTCCGTCACGATCTCGAGCACCTCGAGGTAGTCCCACAGCCCGTTGCCGCCGGCCGTCCACTCCGAGGTGAGCTTCCCGTTCGCGTCGCGCACGTACGTGCGGTCGTCGCCGGGACGGACTCCGCGGTTGTAGGGCCAGTCGGGGTAGTAGTCCTGCGTGTAGATGTAGAGGTCTTCGCCGTGCTTGTCGAAGAAGGTGTCCTCGATGTTGAAGGCGTCACCGCCCGGGTGCTGCGTGCCGAACGGTGGCTTCTGCGACACGTTCGTCATGGCGGCGCCGTTGACGAGCGCCTGCGTGGGCGACTGCTCGTCGCCGAGGCCGTACAGGGTGCCCGATGCGCCGCCGCGGAAGTCGCCGGTGCGGCGGCCGAGGTCGGCCACGATCTCTTCGGTGGGTCGCGCGCCGACGGTGACCGTGGCGGTGACGGCACGGTCGGTCCCCGCGACGACCCCGGCAACGGTGAAGGTCTTTCCCGCGGTGGAGTACTGGGATGCCGCGACGGCGTCCCAGCGGATGGCGGCGTCGGTCTGCAGACCGGACTCCCGGGTCACTCCGACACGGGCCGGAAGGACGGGCGCCTGGCCCGCGGTCGTGGCGATCTGCCAGGAGGTCTGCGCCACAGCGGTGACCGGCCCGGCTGACTGCGCGAAGCCGTCGGCCACCTGCTCGGGGGTGAGGGCGGCATCGTAGATCGAGAAGTCGTCGAACTCGCCGCCGAAGAGCGCCGCCCACTGCGGTGCCCACGGCACGCGTCCGATCAGACCCGACCGCGTGCTCGCCGACGCACTCAGCGTGTTGAAGTCGACCGCTGCCGCCTCGCGGCGGACGAGTTCGCCGTTGATGTAATACGAGAGCGTCTCGCCGTCGGCGACGGAGGTGATCTGCGTCCACGCCCCCGCGGTCAGTGGGACCGGCGAGACGGCCTTGACCTCGGTACCGGAATTGGCGGCCGCCTTGGACTGCCCGCCTTCGTTGGGGACGTAGTACAGGCCCCAGTTGTCGCTCGGCAGCGCGTCACTGCCGACGATGTAGGCCCACGGGAGGTTGCCGGAGTTGCGGCCGTCCCACTTGATCCAGGTCGACACGGTGAGCGCATCCACCCCGTCGAAGAGACCGGCGGGGATGTCGAGGTAGGGCGCCGCCGTGCTCGAGGAGTTCTGGGCGCCGCCGGGGAAGAGGCCGGAGGCACCCGAGGAGGCCGTGGGGCCGGTCCCGCGGGCGAGCGAGGCGGCGTTGCGCACGCGCGCGTCGAAGGCGGATCCCTTCGTGCCGGAGTTGGCGATGGTGGATGACGTCGCACCGCCGTCGAAGGTGTACTTCACCATGGGTGCGGGTGCGGTGGTCTCGGCCGACGCGGGAGCCGCGCCGATGAGGCTCAGGACCAGCGGAGCGGCAGCGCAGAGGGCGACCGCCTGCCGCCGGAGCGGATAGGGGTGGGGCTTCGTGCTCATCATTCCTCGTCGTCGAGTGGAAGGGCAGGGCGCGATCAGATCTGATAACGCTTTCAAGGCGAGATCATAAGGTGACGCCGCGCTCGGAGGCAAGGCGTGACGCCGCATTCTTGATAACGGTTTCACGTTGGTGTTGATAACGCTTTCAGAATGGGTTAGCGTCCCTCTCGTTCGACACGACGGAGAGACGAATGACGACGACGCATCCCCCGACCACCGGGGCGACCCCCGCCCGCCTGCAGTGGGGCACCGACACGCTGTCGCTGGATCTGCAGTGGGACGACGAGCACCCGGTGACGTGCGCGGGCTACGTCACCCGTTCCGGCCACCACCGCGTGCACCGCGTACCGCTCGTCGAGATCCTCACCGCCGACGCCGGCCACCGCCCCGCGTCAGGGCGCCTCGCGCACACCGAGCACGGCGCCCGTCTCCGCTACGTCGACCACACCGAGACGGCCAGCGGCGATGCGCGCACGCTGACCCTGCGCCAGCGCTCGGCCGACCTTGAAGCGACCATCGAGCTCACGACGCGCGACGGCGTCGCTGCGATCACCAGCCGCGTGCGCGTCGTCAACGTCGGTACCGGGCGCATCGTCCTGCGCGCGGTCGCCTCGTGGGTCGCGGGGTTCACCGAGCGCGACGGCGTCGACGACGCCCTCGCAGGCTGGGATCGCATCACCGGGACCAGCGACTGGCTGGGAGAGGGACGGTGGACACGCACGCCCCTGCGCGGCCCCGACTTCGTGCCCCTCGCCGAGCACCTCACCGGGCACAACCCCCGGGGAGCGTTGAGCGCGGTCTCGACCGGCACCTGGTCCACCGCGCAGCACCTGCCCACCGGCATCCTGGAATCCTCCGCGGCGGGCCTGGCGCTGGCATGGCAGATCGAGCACAACGGCGCCTGGCGCTGGGAGATCGGCGAGGACACCTCGGGCGGATACCTCGCCCTGTCGGGTCCGACCGACGCCGACTCGGGGTGGACGCGCGTGCTCGACCCCGCCGAGGGTTTCGTCAGCGTGCCGGTGACCATCGCGGTCGGTGACTCCGCGGGTGCGACCGTCGATGCGTTGACCGATCACCGACGCGCCACCCGCCGCGACCACCCCGACAACGTCGCCATGCCGGTCGTGTTCAACGACTACATGAACACCCTCGACGGCGACCCCACCACCGAGAAGCTGCTGCCGCTGATCCGCGCCGCCGCCGACGTGGGCGCCGAGGTGTTCTGCATCGACGCCGGGTGGTACGACGACTCCGGCTTCTGGTGGGACACGGTCGGTGCGTGGGAACCCTCGACGACGCGGTTCCCCGGGGGACTCGGCGAGGTCATCGACGCCATCCATGCGGCCGGCATGGTCGCAGGACTCTGGCTGGAGCCGGAGGTGGTCGGCATCCGCAGTCCTCTCGCCGACGCCCTCCCCCGCGATGCGTTCCTGCAGCGCAACGGCGAGCGCGTCGTCGAGCACGACCGCTTCCACCTCGATCTGCGCCACCCCGCGGCGCGCGGTCACCTCGACGCCGTCGTCGACCGCCTCGTCGCCGACTTCGGCGTGGGGTTCTTCAAGATGGACTACAACATCAACCCCGGCCCGGGCACCGACCGCGATTCCGACAGCGTCGGCGACGGATTGCTCGAACACAACCGGGCGGTCCTGGACTGGCTCGACGGGGTGCTCGATCGGCATCCGACCCTCGTGATCGAGAACTGCAGCTCGGGCGCGATGCGCATGGACTACGCGATGCTCTCGCGGTTGGCGATGCAGTCGACGTCCGACCAGCAGGACTTCCGCAAGTACCCCCCGATCGCGGTCGCCGCGCCCCTGTCGATCCTCCCCGAGCAGGCGGCGAGCTGGGCCTACCCTCAGCCCGAGATGGATGCCGAGGAGTCGACGTTCTGCCTCGTCACGGGCCTGCTCGGACGCTTCTACGTCTCGGGCCACCTCAACCGCATGGATGCCGCACAGCGCGAGCGGGTGGCGTCGGCCATCGCCGTGGCGAAGGACCTGCGTGCCGAGATCGCGACATCGCACCCCGACTGGCCGCTCGGCCTCCCCCGCTGGGACGACGCCTGGCTCGCCCTCGGTCTGCGCACCGGTGACGGCGAGATCGTCTCGGTCTGGCGGCGCAGCGGCCCCGATGAGATCACGCTCTCGTTCCCCCACCTCGTCGGCTCCGACGTCGAGGTGACCACGGTCTTCCCCCTGGACCTCCCCGCCTGGCACACCGAATGGGATGCCGGAACGGGAACCCTCCACGTGCGCGGCACCGATGGCCCCCTCGCCGCGCGCACCCTGCGTCTGTCGACACGGCCCACCGGTTCGACACCGACGCCCGCACCAGATCACACTGATCACATCCAAGGAGCAATTCAATGAAGAAGCGGTTCATCGCCGCCGCGGCGCTCACCACCGTCGCGGCCCTCGCACTCGCCGGCTGCTCGGACCCGGGAGCCGGCGGCGGCGCCGCCGCCGGTCCTGCCGACTGGCCCGCGCAGGACACGAAACTCGACGGCACCACCCTCACGATCTGGGCCGCGCAGAACTCGAACACGGTGCCCGACAGCGTCGTGAAGGGATTCGAAGCGGCCACCGGCGCGAAGGTCGACGTCGTGACGATCCCCGACCCCTACGAGCAGAGCGTGCAGACCAAGGTGGCCACGGGCGACAAGCCCGACCTGGCCTTCTGGCAGCCGACCGCGTCGCAGCTCACCGCGCTGAACGCCTCGACCAACCTGCAGTCGCTCGAGGGGGCACCGTTCGTCGACGCCTACACCCCGGCGCTCAAGGACATCACCGGCATCCTCGACGGCACCCGCTACGCGGCGCTCATCAGCACCCCCGCCGTCGAAGGCGTCTACTACAACAAAGAGGTGTTCGCGAAGGCGGGCATCACCACGACGCCGGGCAACTGGGACGAGTTCCTCGCCACCGCGCGCCAGCTGAAGGCCGCGGGCGTCACGCCCTTCTTCGACTTCGGTGGCGGCACCCCCTGGGCCACGCAGTGGTGGGTTCAGGTGCAGTTGGCCGACGCCGCCAAGGACGGCCTGTGGGATCGCGTGAACGCGAACGAGGAGAAGTTCACCGGCCCCACCATCCAGGGGGCGATCGACACGTACGACGGCCTCATCAAGGAGGGGCTGTTCAACGCCGACCTCAAGACCGCGACCTTCGAGGACCAGGGTCCGGCGCTGCTCTCGGGCGACGCGGCCATGGCGGTGCAGGTCAACTCGTACTTCGGCCAGCTGCAGTCGCTCGCCGACACCGCCGAGCTGAACGAGAAGATCGGCTTCTTCCCCATCTCGCCCTCGGGCAACGTCGGCACCTTCATCCCCGACCAGGCGAACGCCCTCGTCGCGTTCAAGACCGGGGATGCCACCCGCGAGGCCGCCGCTCGTCAGCTGCTGTCGTACTGGCTCGGCGACGGGTACCAGGACTTCGTGAACGCGCAGAAGACGGTGTCGCTTCAGACGGGCGTGTCGTCGTCGTCGGAGGTGCCCGACGCGCTGCTGTCGGTCAGCGACTCGCTCGGCTCCGCGGTGCCCTCGATGCAGGCCCAGGCCGTGGCGAACCCCGACCTCTACCTCAACCTCGGTGACATGATCCAGGGCACGAAGACGCCCACGGAGGTCGCGGAGGCCACTCAGGCGCAGTTCGAAGAGCTCGCCAAGGCCATCGGCACACCCGGCTTCTGACACCCACCCGGGGCGCCGGGACCCGACCCGGCGCCCCACCCCTTCTTCTCGGCGAGGAGCACAGAATGACTTCGACCCTCGAGCGTCCCCGCGCGGTGACGCCGCCGCCGCGTTCGGCGCACGTCCCCTCGCGAGGACGACACAAGAAGGATCACCCCCTGTGGTTCCTTCTGCCCGCCCTCGCCGTCCTCGTGGTGTTCTTCGCCGTGCCGACGGTGTTCAACTTCGTCTACGCCTTCACCAACTGGTCGAGCTTCAAGAGCTCGATCGACTTCATCGGCACGGGCAACTTCGTCTCGCTGTTCTCCAACGGGGCGCTCGTGAACGCCCTGACGGTCACCCTCGTCTACGCCGTGCTCGTCGCGGTGTTCCAGAACCTCTTCGGCCTGGCCCTCGCGCTGCTGCTCGAACGGGACACACGGACCAACCGCGCTCTGCGGGTCGCCTTCTTCGTGCCGGTGATCATGTCGGCCCTCGCGGTCGGCTACATCTTCCAGGCGATGCTCAAGCCCGATGGCGCGCTCAACGGCATCCTGAGTGCGATCTCGGGCCAGAACATCGACGTCGCGTGGCTGGGCAGCACGACCTGGACCATCGTCGTGGTCGCCCTCATCCACGCGTGGAAGTGGATGGGACTGTCGATGCTGATCTACCTCGCCGGCCTCAAGACGATCAGCGACGACGTGCTCGAAGCCGCTCGCCTCGACGGGGCGGGCTGGTGGACCACCTTCCGCCGCATCCGCTTCCCCCTGATCGCTCCCGCGGTCACCTTCAACGTCGCCACCGCGCTGCTGGGCTCGATGAACGGCTTCGACATCGTGCAGGCGACCACCGCCGGAGGCCCCGGCGGCACCACCGAGCTCCTCAACATCTTCATCTTCCGCACCTTCGGCCAGGGGCTCTTCGCCCAAGCCACGACCATGAGCCTCGTGCTCTTCCTCGTCGTGGCCGTGCTGGCCTTCCCCGTCATCCGGATTCTGCGCAAGCGGGAGGACGTGCTGTGACTCAGACCATGACCCTCACCACCGGTCGCGCCGGCCGCCCGCCCCGGCGCCGCACGCCGCTCGCGCGCTGGCTCCAGCCGGTCGCGGCGATCGTCGCCGCGGTGGCGCTGCTGGGCGTGCCCTTCTACCTGGCCATCGTCACGGCATCCAAGACGCAGGCAGAGGCGTTCGTGCCGACCCTCGCCCTCCCCTCGCAGTGGCGGCTGTTCGACAACTTCGCCACCGTCATCGGCGACGGCCGCATGCTGGCCGCGTTCGGGGGCAGCGTCCTGGTGATGGTGCCCGCGGTGCTGGGCGTGCTGATCCTCGGGTCGATGGCCGCGTGGATCCTCGGTCGCCGACGCTCGCGCGGCCTGGCCTTCGTCTACGCCCTCGCCATCAGCGGCATCGTGCTGCCCCCGGCGGTCGTGACCATCGTGCTGCTGCTGCGCCAGCTCGGTCTCGCCGGCACCGCCGTCGGAATGATCGGGGTGTACATGGGCATGTACATGTCGACGGTGATCTTCTTCGTCACCGGATTCGTGCGCACCATCCCGCTCGAGCTCGAAGAGGCGGCCCGCGTCGACGGCGCCTCGCCGGTGCGCGTCTTCATGAAGATCATCCTGCCGCTGCTCATGCCGGTGCTCGCCACCGCGACGATCCTGATCTGCCTGTACATCTGGAACGACGTCTTCTACGCGCTGTTCGTGGTGGGCGGTCGGCTCGACACGCTGCCGCTGAATCTGTACCAGGTGGCGAGCGCCGGTCTGTACCTTCAGAATTGGCATCTGATCTTCGCCTACATCATTCTGATGAGCCTGCCTCTGCTGATCACCTTCATGGTGGCCCAGCGCAAGATCATCTCGGGCATCACCAGCGGCGCCGTCAAATGACCTTCGCCGCTCCACACCGACGGAGCACGATGGACACCCCCCGCACGAAAGCGGCGACGATCGCCGACGTGGCGGCGCGCGCGGGGGTGTCCGTTCCCACGGTCTCGCGGGTGCTCACGGGCGCGGCGAAGGTGAGCACGTCGAAGCGCGAGGCCGTCGAGGCGGCCATCGCGGCCCTCGACTTCCGCCCCAGTGCCGCCGCCCGGGTGCTGGCGTCGCGCAAGGCCCAGGTCATCGCGGTCATCGCCGGAGACACGTCGCAGTACGGCTACGCCGAGACCATCCGCGGTATCGAAGAGGCCGCCCGCGCCGAGGACTACACGGTCATGATCACCGTCGTCGAGAGCACCGACGAGGGCGAGATCGACCGGGCGATCGCCGCGACCCTGGCGCAGCCGCTCGCGGGCGTCTGCGTGCTGAAGTTCGACCCGCCCGGTGTCGCCGCCCTGCACCGCATCCCGGTGTCGTTGCCGCTGGTCGCGCTGTCGGGGGTGCGCGAGTCGGGTCTGCGGCAGGCGGTGCTCGACGAGTCGCGCGCGGCCGAAGAGCTCACCGACCACCTGCTCGATCTGGGGCACGCCACCGTGCACCACGTGCGCGTGCCGCCGTCGCGCCGCGAAGACGGGCGCACGACCGGCTGGCGACGAGCCCTCAAACGTCGCGGTGCGGTCATCCCCGCGCTCAGCGACGCGACCTGGGACCCGCGGTCCGGGATCGAGATCGGTCGGCGGCTCGCCGAGGATCCCTCGGTCACCGCCGTGTTCTGCGGCAACGACGAGATCGCCATGGGCGTCATCCGCGGGATCGTGGCCTCGGGCCGCCGGGTTCCCGACGACATCTCTGTGGCGGGTTTCGACGACCACCCGCTCTCCGCGCTGTGGACGCCGCCGCTCACGACGGTGGATCAGGACTTCGCCGGCCTCGGCCGCCGCGGCCTGCAACTGCTGCTCAACGAGATCGCCGGCGAGACCGGGCGTCGCTTCTCGTCGGAGCGGCCCCAGCTCGTCGTGCGCGAGAGCACCGCGCCCCCGCCCGCCGACGCGGCGGTGCGACGCATCGTCTGAGGCCCCCGGGTTCTGACGGCTCCCGTGGGCTCGACGTCCTCGGCGCGCCACGCCCGCACGCGGAAGCAGGGGCGGCCGAGAAGTCCAGCCCCTGCCGGCGCGGACCCCACCCCGGTTACGGTGACGGACGTGACCTTCAACGACAACGCCCGCGTCGGCAACAACACCGCCAAGCGCCGCGGCGGCACGATCGCCGCGGTGGGCGGCGGAACGGTCGGCCTCGGGGCGATCGTGGTGCTGCTCTTCTCGCTGTTCACCGGCACCGACCTGACCGGGCTCATCGGCGGCGGTCAGGCGCCCGCGGCCCCCGCGGGTGGGGGCGAGGCCCTGGCGAGCTGTGAGACGGGCCAGGATGCCAACACCGACGACTCCTGTCGACTGGCGGCCGCCTCGCTGAGCGTCGACCAGTTCTGGCAGGAGCGCCTCGACGGGTACACCCCGCCGCAGCTGATCATCGTCGACGGCGCCACCTCGACGCAGTGCGGCACGGCCTCGAACGCCACCGGGCCCTTCTACTGCCCGCCGGAGCAGACGGTCTACGTCGACCCCACGTTCTTCGCCCTTCTGCGCGAGCAGTACGACACCACGGCGGGCCCGCTGGCCCAGCTGTACGTGCTCGCCCACGAATACGGCCACCACGTGCAGAACCTCACCGGCGTGATGGAGCAGTACCCGAACGACGGCACGGGTCCCGACAGCAACGGCGTGCGCACCGAGCTGCAGGCCGACTGCTACGCGGGGGCCTGGGTGGCCGCGGCGGGCGAGCAGGTCGACGAGGACGGCACCCCGTACCTCGAGCCGCCCACGCAGCAGCAGATCACGGACGCGCTGGCTGCGGCCTCGGCCGTCGGCGACGACCACATCCAGGCGGAATCGGGCGGGGCGATCAACCCCGAGAGCTGGACGCACGGCTCGAGCGAGCAACGTCAGCGATGGTTCGACACCGGGCGAGAGGGCGGCGTGAACGCCTGCGACACGTTCTCGGTGCCGGGGCAGAGCCTGTAGGTCGCAGCCTCTGCGGCCGGTGGGCTGTGCGTGCGAACCTGCGGCGACCGGAGCGCGCGGCACCATGGCGGCCGACGGCCCCGAGCTGGGCGTCTTTCTCGTCCCCCGGCGCCCGGGTGCGGCATCCCNACGTGTGCGCACGATGACGACGACCAGCACCCCGACGAGCACCACGACGCCGCCGCCGACCAGGAGCCCCACCGTGAGGCCCGACGGTCCGCCGGTCTCGGATGACGCGGACTCGGCCGGCGCAGCCGCGGAGCCGACGGCGCTCGCACAGGGCGAGTCGTCCGACCCCACGGACGTGCCCGCGGCGGTGGAGGTGAACGGGAAGGTCCCCGAGACCGGGTGCCCGTCGGACGACACCGCGCGCCACTCGACCGTGTAGTCGCCGGGTGCCCCCAGCTCGACGGGCACGCTCAGCGTGGGCCCGGCGAGCGCGACGCAGTCGGCCTCGTAGTGCCGACCGTCGGGTCCCAGCACGACGACGATGTTGCCGCCGTCGTACCCCAGCAGATTGGCGCTGAAGTCGAGGGTGACCTCCGACACCGTCGACACCGTGTCGCCGGAGGCGGGCGAGGTCGAGACCAGGCTGTCGTGCGCCGACGCGGCCTGAGCCCCGCCGAGCACGGCGCCCAGCGCGATCGCCGCGACCGCCAGGGAGCGCCCGAGGGCGCGCGGTGCCCGCACGGTCAGCTGCGCTTCGGGCGACGCGACAGGGCGAGGGCGCCGAGCACCGCTCCGGCGGCGGCGACGATCAGCGCGGCGATGCTGAGTCCCAGCGCGACACCCGACGAGTCGAATGCCGGGCCCGAGGCCGACGAGGCCTCACCGGCGTCGTGCTCGTGCGACGGCGCGGCGGACGCCGTGCCGTGGCTGTGCGCGCCCGTGGGAGGGGTGTCGTTGATGTAGAGCACCGGAGCCGGCTCGAGCGTGTCGTCGGCGGCGACCTCGTCGGGCGTCGCAGCCCAGTCGACGACCGATCCGTCGGAGTAGGTCTGCGCGGCGGGCAGCACCACGTGACCGGTGTCGGGCACGGGTCCCAGCACGGCCGAGAAGACCTGGAACTGGTCCTGAGCGATGCCGACGCCGGGGTCGGCCTGCCACACGATCTTCAGCGCGGCGTCGGTGAGGGTGTTGCCGTCGACCTCGACGGGCGCGGGCAGGGCGCCCCTCTCGACCGTGGCCGTCCAGCCCGGGACGGGCTGCACGAGCACGGCGCTCAGCGGTGTGTCGGTGGGCAGGGTGACCTCGAGCTTGACGGTGGACGCCGTCTCGGACTCGGTGGGAACGCGGAAGTTGACCGTGGCGTAGCTGCCCGGGGTGGCGGTGTCGGGGTTGACGGTGACGTGCGCGGATGCCGCGAGGGGGACCGCGATCGCGAGGGCCGCGCCGGCGGCGAGGCCGACGAGGGCACGACGAAGGAAGGGGGTACGGGACATGGTGCTGCTTTCTGACGGTGCGCGCGCGACGGTGTCGCGTCGCGCGAAAGGATGAGGGGTCGAGATCACGCCGCGAGCGGCGGACCCCGATGCCTCATCACCGACAGCACGGCGATACCCGTCGCGCGAAGCGGCGGCTCGGCCGCCGGGGCGGGAACGCTCACCGCCACCGGAGGCGACGCGACCGGCCGCAGGGCGCGGAAGGTCGCGAGCAGGAAGCCGGCGATGGCGCGCAGCGCGCGCTCGCCCGTTCCCAGAGCGAAGATCGTGAGCGCCGCGGCGCACGCGTGAGCGACCCACATCCACGGCGAATGCCCGCTGTGATCGGGGGGAAGCGAACCGGAGGCCGCGGCATCGAGGAAAGAGGTCACCGCGCCGTGGTGCCCCACCGGTGCGGCGGAGCCGCCCCCGCGCAGGTCGAGGGCGAGCAGCCCATGGAACACCGCCTGGCTGAGCACGACGGCGAGCGAGAGCCGCCGCCACGACAGGGAGCGGCCGGCCAGGAGCACGCACACGGGCGCGGCCAGGCACAGCGCCACCGCGATGTTCATCAGCGACGGCAGTTCAGCGGCGACGGAGGCGTGCGAGACGGTCGCGACGAAGGTCGCCAGGGTCGCCGCAGCGACTCCGCGTCCTGCGCGCTGGGCCCGCCCCGCTCTCGACGACATGCGCCTCCTTCTCGAAAAGCCTAAGTGCCCCGCGACCGGGCGGGTGCCGCCCCGCGCGCTCAGCGGCGCCGACGCCGAGCGATACGCGACCGTCTCAGCGCGCGCCGCTCACCGCGTGCCCGCGCGCAGGGCGTCCCACGTGTCGTGCGCGGCCTCGGCCAGCAGCTCGACGTCGGGCACGGCCTCGGGGTCGACGCAGAACCCCACCCCGAGCCAGCGGTCGTTCGAGATCGCGGCGACGCGCAGGGCGTGCCTCGGCCCCGGTTCCGACGACGTGTACACGTGGCCCACCCGGCGGCCGGCGACCGACACCGCCACGCGCGGCCCGGGCACGTTCGAGATGGCGAGAGCGAACTCACGCGGGTCGTCGGCGAGACCGCGCAGCAGCGCGCCGGCCGACCCGGCCGCGGCGAGCGCGTGGAACAGCTCGTCGAGGGCGCGCGCATCGTGGGCGTGCTTGCGGGCGCGGGTCTGGGCGCTGAGCAGGTCGAGCCGGCGCAGGTCGTCGGGCTCGTCGAGATGCAGGCCGACGTCGACGAACGAGTCGCGATTGCCGGATGCCGCGGCGTCCTCGCCGCGTTCGTGCAGGCTCACGGGAACCTGGGCGTTGAGCCGCGGCACGTGCCCGTGGTGCACGAGGCGGCGTCGCAGGGCCCCCGCGATGACCGTGAGCAGCACGTCGTTGATCGTGGCGTGGTCGGCGCGCGAAGCGCCGACGGCGCGTGCCTCGGCGAGCGGCACGTCGACGAAGGCGAGGGCGCGGCGCGCGCTGATCGGGCGGTCGAACGGGGAGTGCGAGCCGGGGTGAGCGAGCTCGCGGGCGAGGGTCATCGGCATCCGTTCCCATTCGCTCCACCGCGTCGGGCGGGCGTCGGGATCACGCAGGCCGACCTCGTGCGCCGGGGCGTCGTGCGGCTCGAAGATCACCGCCTCGAGGAAGCGCACGGCCGTGAGCCCGTCGGCGAGGGCGTGGTGCAGGCGCACCGCCACCGCCTCTCGACCATCGGCGAGGGGGCCGACGAGGTCGATGGTCCACAGCGGGCGGGAGCGGTCGAGGGGCTCCGACATGAGCCGGCCCACGACCGCGCGCAGCGCTGCGGGGTCATCGGCCGCGTGACGGCGCACGTGCTGCGCGACATCGACGTCGGTCGCCTCGATCCACGCCGGTCCGTCGCCGTCGTCGACGACCACCTGGAGCCCGCGCGGGAACGCCGACAGTCGGGCGGCGACGCTTTCACGCACCGCCTCGAGATCGAGGGCCTCACCGGGTTCGAGCACGAGCAGCTTCAGCGCATGCCCGCGCACGACCTCGGACTCCAGCGCCAGGATGCGTGCATCCGCGGCCGACAGCGGCTCCCCCATGCGGCCTACGGTAGCGGGCGGTTCGCGGCGGCGGTCGGCGCGGTCTCGCCCGTGTCCCGCCGAGGGAGCGGAACCCGGTGCACGCGCACGCCGTCGTCGACGCCGCGCAGACCGAGCCGGGTCACCCGGATGCGCTCGTGTCGACCGAGGGACTCACCACGCCCGCCCGATCGTCGACCAGGCGCCGGCGACCGATCCAGCCGGTGAGACCGCGGCCGTCGCGCCAGACCACGAGCAGTGCGCCGGTCACCAGCGCCAGCAGGAACGCCGCGATCGACCACGGCGCCGGCAGTGCCGCCAGCACCGCGTAGGCGCCCGCCCCGGTGAGGAATCGCAGCGGGCGGGCGACCCAGACCGGCAGGATGCCGTTCGTGAACCGCACGCGCGTCGCGAGGTCGCCGATCGACCGGCCGGTCACCAGCACGACCCCCAGCCAGAGCGCCGCGCCCGCCACCGTCCCGGCCCACGAGGCCGCCTCGTCGGTCGCGAGGGTGGCCGACTCGCCGAGCAGCAGCACCGTGACCGCCTGCACGAGCACCGACACCGCGACGCCGACGAGCGAGATGCCCACGACGTCGCAGACCAGTCCCAGCAGACGGCGGCGGCGGGTCACGGGGCGGGGCACCTCGGCATCCGGGCTCTTCGCCACCCCTCGATGCGCCGCGGGCACCGCGAAGGCGACCAGCGAGCCGAGCAGGGCCCCCGAGGTGTTCACGATCAGGTCGTCGACGTCGAACACGCGATACGCGCAGGGGAAGAGGCCCCACACGCCCGTCAGCTGCGTCGTCTCGATGAGTGCCGAGGTCGCGAGTCCCACGAGACCGGCGACCAGGATGCCGCGACCCCCGAGCACCCGCAGGAAGAAGCCCAGCGGAAGGAAGAGCAGCACGTTCAACGCCACCTGCAGCACCGTCGGATCGGTCAGGTAGCGCCCCGACACGGCGACGGCGGCGCGGATGTCGTCGACGAACTCGAACGGCCGCAGGTTGACTCCCGCGCAGCGGTAGAGGTCGTCGTCGGGCAGAGGAATGAGCGTGTACGTCCAGATCGCCCAGAAGTACACCGCCGCCCCCGCCCAGAGCAGCGTGCGCCAGAGCGTCAGACCCCCGCGGCGCCGGTAGCTCACGGCGACGAACGGCACGAGGGCGAGCACGGCGACCACCCCGCCCGCGATGACGGCGAGCAGCCCCGAGCCCACGATGTCGTTCACCCCGCGATCCTAGAGACCAGTGCGGCGTCGCCGCCCGACGACCCCGCGGGTTGACACGGCCCGCCCGTAGCCTGGAGGGATGACCCCGGCCCACGACCTGCGCGCGGCGCTCGTGCGCCACATCGACGACACCGGCTTCGTCGCCCACGGGCTGCACGTGCGCGTGGGCGACGACGTCGCCGAGCACCGCTGGACGCCCGACGGGCGCGAAGAGATCCACTCGGTCGCGAAGGCCGTGTGCGTGCTCGCGGCGGGGATCGCCGCCGCCGACGGGCTGCTCGATCTCGACGAGCCCGTCGCGGGCATCGTCCCCACCGCCGCGCCGGACGTGACCGTGCGCCACCTGCTGTCGATGTCGAGCGGCATCGACCTGCCGTGGTCGCCGACGATGATGACCGACTGGCCCGACCTCGCCGCCGAGTTCCTCTCGCGCCCGTCGCGCGGCCGCGTGTTCCAGTACTCGAACGCCAGCACGTACACCGCGATGCACGTGCTGGCCCACCGCACGGGCGACGTCGAGGAGTACCTGCGCCCCCGGCTGTTCGCCCCGCTCGGCCTCGCCGACCTCGCCTGGAAGCGCTGTCCCAACGGGCGCATCCTCGCCGGCGAGGGCCTCGCCCTGCGCACCGACGAGATGGCGCGCCTCGGCCTGCTGCTGCGCGACCGCGGCGTCTGGCAGGGCGAACGACTCGTCCCGGCCGAGACGGTGGATGCCCTTCACTCGGCCTGGATCGACACCGGCAGCCAGGGCGACGGGTACCGCCGGTACGCCCTGGCCGGGTGGGACGGACCCGGCGCCGCGTGGCGGCTGCACGGGGCGTACGGGCAGATGATCGTCTTCGCCGGCGACGCCGTCGTGACGATCAGCGCCGACGACCACGCCGGCGCCGACGCGGTCGCGGCATTCATCGCCGAGGCGGCGGTCCCGGCCTGACCCGCTGTCCGCGCGCCGAGCAGACCCGGCATCGGGTTGTCGCGTTGATCACGGTCTGACTGCCATGCGATGAACGACGTGCGCGTCGGATTGCGCCGCCCGTCCAGTGCGCGTAGTGTCACGCGCCGTGACTGAAGAAAGTCGCGAGCCCGGCGTCGAGACGCCGATGGCCAAGCGCATCCTTATCGGCGAGCCTTTGACGTCGGAAAAACTCGACGACCAGCTCCTGCCCAAGAAGATGGCGCTGCCTATCTTCGCCTCCGACGCGCTCTCCTCGGTGGCGTACGCCCCGCAGGAGCTCCTGATGATCCTGCTCATCGGCGGAACGGCCCTGCTGACCCTCAGCCCGTGGGTCGCGGTCGCCGTCGTGGTGCTCCTCATCGTGGTGGTGCTGAGCTACCGGCAGCTCATCAAGGCCTACCCCTCGGGCGGCGGCGACTACGAGGTCGCCAGCAAGAACCTGGGCGAAGTGCCCGGCGTGGTCGTGGCCGCGGCCCTGCTCGTGGACTACGTGCTCACGGTGGCCGTGTCGGTGGCATCCGGGGTCGACAACATCATCTCGGCGCTGCCGGAACTCAACCCGTTCCGCGTCGAGATCGCCGTCGGCTTCGTGATCCTCATCGTGATCGTGAACCTCCGCGGCGTGCGCGAGGCGTCGAGCGTCTTCGCCATCCCCACCTACCTGTTCATCGGGTCGGTCGGCGTGATGATCGTCGTGGGCCTCGCCCGCACGTTCCTCGGCGACGCTCCCGAGGCCTCGAGCGCCAACTACGCCGTGCAGGCCGAGTCGCTCACCCAGGCGGCGCTCATCCTGCTCGTGCTGCGCGCCTTCTCGAGCGGCTGCTCGGCGCTGACCGGGGTGGAGGCGGTGTCGAACGGCGTCCCCGCGTTCCGCAAGCCCAAGATCCGCAACGCGCAGACGACGTTGAGCCTCATGGGCGGCATCGCCATCGTGCTCTTCGCGGGTCTCACCGCTCTGGCGCTGATCTCGGGCGTGCACTACGCCGAGAACCCCTGCCACCTCATCGGCTTCGACTGCGCCAACAACCCGCAGCCGAGCCTCATGGCACAGGTGGCCGCGGCGACCTTCGGCATGGGCAGCATCCCGTTCTTCATCATCCAGGCCGCCACCGCGTGCGTGCTGCTGCTGGCCGCCAACACGGCCTTCAACGGCTTCCCGCTGCTCGGCGCAGTCCTGGCCCGCGACGGCTACGCCCCGAAGGCGCTCAACACCCGCGGCGACCGCCTCGTGTACTCGAACGGCATGATCATCCTCGGCATCGTCGCCATCGGCGTGCTGATCGTGTACCAGGCCAACCTCACCACGCTGATCCAGCTCTACATCATCGGTGTGTTCGTGTCGTTCTCGCTCGGGCAGATCGGCATGGTGCGGCACTGGCGTCGCGCTCTGCGCGAGTTCAAGCTCCTGCCCGCCGAGGCGGCGAAGCAGCAGTCCGCGGCCATCGAGCGCCGCTCCGCGATCTCGGGCCTGTGGATCAACTCCATCGGCGCCGCGATGACGGTGCTCGTGCTGCTGATCGTCACGGTCACGAAGTTCACCCACGGCGCCTGGCTGGTGTTCATCGCCATCCCGATCCTCGCCGTGCTGATGATCGGCGTGAACCGGTACTACCGCGACGTCGAGCACGAGATCCAGATGGACGACACCGTGCACTTCGGCTCGTCGGGCGACGTGGCGATCGTGCTGGTGAACCGCCTGCAGAAGCCCACGTCGAAGGCGATCGACTACGCCCTGGCCGCCAACCACGACAAGACCCTCGCCGTGCACGTCGCGATCACCGAAGAAGAGTCGGCGAGGCTGCAGCGCGACTGGGCCGAGCACGAGGTGCCCATCCCCCTCGTGATCATCGACTCGCCGTACCGCACGTACACCTCGCCGGTGTCGACGTTCATCAAGAAGTACCGCGAGAAGAACGGCTCGGCCATCGTCACCGTCTACCTGCCGCAGTACATCGTGGGGCACTGGTGGGAGTCGATCCTGCACAACCGGCGCTCGCGCCGCCTGGCGCACCAGCTCATGCTCGTGCACGGCGTCTCGATCACCCTCGTGCCGTGGCTGCTCGACTCGTCGGAGGTCATCTACGGTCGCCGCTCCCGCCCCCTGCCGGGCCAGCAGCGCGGCGGCCAGCCGGTGGACAACACCCCGACGCCGCGTTCGCGCAAGGCGCCGCCCCCCTCGGCATCCTGAGTCCCGTCCGACGCCCCCGCCCTCGTGGTGGGGGCGTCGGCGTTTCGGGCGGGCGCGGGCGCGGGCCAAACTCCTGAGAAATGCGGGGTTGGGCCGTCTCCGACCGCTCGGCACCGCGCGCGCAGCCGAAAAGTCAGGAGTTCGGCCCGCGCGACCCGTCAGTGGACGCGGCCGCGGCTCTGCGACAGGGTGGATGCCATGCCAGTACTCGCCCTGCTGACCGTCGCCGTCCTGGTGATCGCCCTGATCGACGTCATCACCCGGCGCGACGACCAGGTGAAACACCTGCCGAAGTTCGCGTGGATCTTCTTCATCGTGCTGCTGCCGCTGATCGGCTCGATCCTGTGGTTCGCGCTCGGTCGCGAGTACGAGGCGCGCTCCGCACCGATGTCGTTCGGCGACCCGCGCCGCTGGCAGAAGGACACGCCCGCCCCGGCGGCGCCGAGCGCCTCTCGCACCACGGAGCAGCAGATCGCCGACCTCGAGCGCGAGATGCACCTCGCCGACCTCGAGGAGCAGGTGCGCCGCCGCCGCGCCGAGGGCGGCTCCGCGGGCGCCGCCGGCTGACGCGGCGGAGCGGGCCGGGCCGGCCCTCCGACCTCAGTCGGTCGGCCGCCGACGCATCCGCTTCACGTCGGTGCGGCGCTGCTTGGCCTGCAGGCGGCGTTCCTTCGAGCCTCGCGTCGGCTTCGTCGCGCGGCGGGGAGGGGCGGGCGGTCGCACCGCCTCGGCGAGGATCGCGGCGAGCCGGTCGCGCGCGGCGTCGCGGTTGCGTGCCTGCGCGCGGTGCTCCGACGCCGCGATGGTCAGTACGCCGTCGACGAGGCGGTTCCCCAGGCGGTCCAGGACCCGCTCGCGCTGCGCGCGCGAAAGAGCGGTCGAGGCCGCGGCATCCCACATCACCTCCACCCGCGAGTCGGCGGTGTTCACTCCCTGCCCGCCGGGGCCCGACGAGCGCGAGAACCGCCACGACAGCTCGGACGCGGGGATCACGAGCGTCGCCGTGACCGCGACAC
Source organism: Microbacterium sp. CFBP 13617 (assembly GCF_014839445.1). Classification (NCBI taxonomy): domain Bacteria; kingdom Bacillati; phylum Actinomycetota; class Actinomycetes; order Micrococcales; family Microbacteriaceae; genus Microbacterium; species Microbacterium sp. CFBP 13617. Next base: position 301,805 of record NZ_JACYNW010000001.1, read on the forward strand.
CGGGACCGTCGGACGCGAGCATGACTCCATCATGCGCCCGGGCTGCTGCGCTGCGCGCGCACGACTCCTGCGCTACCCACCCCACCGCGCGGCCGCGAGCCCCGACACCCCGTTCTGCCGGAGTCGTGCAGCCCCCCGCGTAAGCGCGCCGTATGCGTCCGCCGCGCACCCGTAGGGAAACCGTGAGGACGCCCGGATGCCGAACCTCCCGCCGGTTGTATCGGAACACGTGCCGCCCCGCGGCGCCCGCGGTCCGCCCGCGGTTCTGTTCTCGATCCTGGAGTCGTCGTGCTCGATGCCGTCTTCCTCGCCGCGACCGTCGCGATCTTCGCGCTGGTCGCCCTCGTCGCGAAGGGGGTCGAGAAGCTGGGCCCCGAGGTCCGCGCCTCGTCTCCTCGCCCCACCCCGCCGTCTGCCCCAGCAGCCCGCGAGAACAGCGGGGACCGGCCGTGATGTTCTTCACGATCCTCGCCGCCGTGCTCGCGGTCGCCGCCGTGGTGTACCTCGTGGTCGCCCTCGTCCGCCCCGAGAAGTTCTGACGTGGACGCCGGAATGATCTGGTCCGTCGTGTTGACCAGCCTCACCCTCATCGTCGCCCTGGGACTGGCGTACCGCCCCCTCGGCGACCACATCGCCCGCATCTACACCGGCGCGCGCGACCTCGCCGTCGAGCGGGGCACCTACCGCCTGATCGGCGTCGACCCCCGCAGCGCGCAGACCTGGCAGGCCTACCTGCGCTCGGTGCTGCTGTTCTCGTTCGTGGGCGTCGTCCTCGTCTACGCGATCATGCGGTTGCAGACCGTGCTGCCCTTCTCGCTGGGTCTCGAGGCACCGGGCGAGGCACTGTCGTTCAACACCGCGGCGTCGTTCGTCGCGAACACCAACTGGCAGTCCTACTCGGGCGAGACGACGCTCGGCTACACCGTGCAGTTCGCGGCGTTGACCGTGCAGAACTTCGTGAGCGCCGCCGTGGGCATCGCCGTCGCCGTCGCCCTGGTGCGCGGGTTCGCGTATCGCCGCAGCGGCGTGATCGGCAACTTCTGGGTCGACCTGGTGCGCGGCACGTACCGCCTGCTGCTGCCGTTCTCGATCGTCGCGGCCGTCGTGCTGCTCGCGGGCGGCGTCATCCAGAACCTCAACGGCTTCACCGATGCCACGACCCTCACGGGAGCCGCCCAGTCGATCCCGGGTGGGCCGGTGGCCTCGCAGGAGGCGATCAAGCTCCTCGGCACCAACGGCGGCGGGTTCTTCAACACCAACTCCGCCCACCCGTTCGAGAACCCGACGCCGTGGACGAACCTGTTCGAGATCTTCCTCATGCTGGTGATCCCGTTCTCGCTGCCCCGCGCCTTCGGGCGCATCGTCGGCGACAACCGTCAGGGATACACGATCCTGGGCGTGATGGGGGCGATCTTCGTGGCCTCCACCGCCCTGATGACGTGGGCCGAGCTCGCCGGCGCCGGCACCGCTCCCCAGCTCGCGGGCGGCTCGCTCGAGGGCAAGGAGGTGCGCTTCGGCATCTTCGGTTCGACGCTCTTCTCGTCGACGAGCACGCTGACCTCGACCGGCGCGGTCAACTCGATGCACGACAGCAACACCGCCCTCGGCGGCATGATGCCGATGATCAACATGATGCTCGGCGAGGTCGCCCCCGGCGGCGTCGGCTCGGGGCTCTACGGAATGCTGATCCTCGCCGTGATCGCGGTGTTCGTCGGCGGGCTGCTGATCGGCCGCACCCCCGAGTACCTGGGCAAGAAGATCGGGCCGCGCGAGATCAAGCTCGCGAGCCTGTACATCCTCGTCACGCCCACCCTGGTGCTGGCCGGGACCGCGCTGAGCTTCGGGGTTCCCGGCATCCGGGACGACGTGGAGTCGACCTCGATCCTCAACCCGGGCGTGCACGGTCTGAGCGAAGTGCTCTACGCCTTCACCTCGGCGGCGAACAACAACGGCTCGGCCTTCGCCGGCCTCACCGCCAACACCCCGTGGTTCAACACCGCGCTCGGTGTGGCGATGCTGCTCGGACGCTTCCTGCCGATCGTGTTCGTGCTGGCGCTGGCCGGTGCCCTCGCGGCACAGGATGCCGTGCCCGCCACCGCCGGAACCCTGCCGACGCATCGCCCGCAGTTCGCGGGTCTGCTCGCCGGCGTCGCCGTGATCGTCACGGCGCTCACCTACTTCCCGGTCCTCACTCTCGGACCCCTCGCCGAAGGACTTGCCCGCTGATGTCCACCCTCACCCACGCTCCGGCCCCCGCCGCCGATCCCGCGCAGACCACCCCGCGGCGCGCGTTCAGCGCCGCCCAGGTCGTCGCCGCCCTTCCGGGGGCGGCCAAGAAGCTCAACCCCGCGGCGCAGTGGCGCAACCCCGTGATGTTCCTCGTCTGGGTGGGCGCGGCCCTGACCACGCTCATCGCTCTCGCCGAGCCGTTCCTCGGAGGCGGCGACACCACGCTCCCCGCCGGTTTCACCTGGGGCATCGCCGTCTGGCTCTGGCTCACCGTGTTCTTCGCGAACATCGCCGAGTCGGTCGCCGAGGGCCGCGGCAAGGCGCAGGCGGCGACGCTGCGCAAGACCCGCACGACCACCTCGGCCCGCCGCGTCGTCGCGTACTCCGCCGAAGACCCCTCGGCATCCGCCGCCGCGACCGAAGACGTCCCCTCGGGCGACCTGCGCCTCGGCGACATCGTGCTCGTCGAGACGGGCGAGCTCATCCCCGGCGACGGCGACATCGTGCACGGCATCGCCACGGTCGACGAGTCGGCGATCACCGGCGAATCCGCCCCGGTCGTGCGCGAGTCGGGCGGCGACCGCAGCGCCGTCACCGGCGGCACCCGCGTGCTCAGCGACCGCATCGTCGTGAAGATCACCTCGAAGCCCGGTGAGACGTTCGTCGACCGCATGATCGCGCTCGTCGAGGGCGCTTCGCGTCAGCGCACCCCCAACGAGATCGCGCTGAACATCCTGCTCGCGAGCCTGTCGATCGTGTTCGTGATCGTCGTGCTGGTGCTGAACCCCATCGCCTCGTACGCGGCATCCCCCGTCTCGATCCCCGTGCTCGTCGCGCTGCTCGTCTGCCTCATCCCCACGACCATCGGCGCCCTGCTGAGCGCCATCGGCATCGCGGGCATGGACCGCCTGGTGCAGCGCAACGTGCTCGCCATGTCGGGCCGCGCCGTCGAGGCCGCGGGAGACGTCACGACCCTGCTGCTCGACAAGACCGGCACCATCACCTACGGCAACCGTCGCGCGTCGGCGTTCGTCGCCCTGACGGGCGTCGGCGGGCCGGAGCTCGCGGAGTACGCCTCGCTGTCGTCTCAGGCCGACCCCACGCCCGAGGGCGTGTCGGTCGTCGAGTTGGCGGCGTCCCAGGGCGTCGTGGCAGAGGTGCCCCGGGGCGCCGAGCCCGTGCCCTTCACGGCGCAGACCCGCATGAGCGGCCTCGACCTCGCCGACGGGACGCTCGTGCGCAAGGGCGCCGCGTCCGCCGTGCTCGCCTGGCTGGACGGCTCGGGAGCCGCGGTGCCCGACACCACCCGTGCCGAACTCCTGAGATCCGCGAACGCCATCGCCGAGTCCGGCGGAACTCCGCTGGTGGTCGCCACGCTGGCCCCCGAATCCTCAGGAGTTTCGCACGGCTCGGCCCGGCTGCTCGGCGTCATCCACCTCAAGGACGTCGTCAAGGACGGGCTGCGCGAGCGGTTCGGCGAGCTGCGGGCCATGGGCATCCGCACCGTGATGATCACGGGCGACAACCCCCTCACCGCCAAGGCGATCGCCGCCGAGGCCGGGGTCGACGACTTCCTCGCCGAGGCCACGCCCGAAGACAAGCTCGCGCTCATCCAGCGCGAGCAGCAGGGCGGCAACCTCGTCGCGATGACCGGCGACGGCACGAACGACGCCCCGGCGCTGGCTCAGGCCGACGTGGGCGTCGCGATGAACACGGGCACGTCGGCCGCGAAGGAGGCCGGCAACATGGTCGACCTCGACAGCGACCCGACCAAGCTCATCGACATCGTGCGCATCGGCAAGCAGCTGCTCATCACGCGCGGCGCGCTGACGACGTTCTCGCTCGCCAACGACATCGCGAAGTACTTCGCGATCATCCCGGCGATGTTCATGGGCGTGTTCCCGGGCCTCGCGGTGCTGAACGTCATGCAGCTGTCGTCGCCGGCCTCGGCCGTGCTCAGCGCGATCATCTTCAACGCCGTGGTCATCATCGTGCTCATCCCCCTGGCGCTGCGCGGAGTGAAATACCGCGCGGCCAGCGCCTCGAGCATCCTCAGCCGCAACCTGCTCGTGTACGGGCTCGGCGGCGTCCTCGTCCCCTTCGTCGGCATCAAGCTCATCGACCTCGTCGTGAGCCTGCTCCCCGGTTTCTGAAAGGCCCCGTCATGCGCACCACCCTGCGAACCACCGGCGTCGCCGTCCGCGCGATGCTCGTCTTCACCGTCGTCCTCGGCGTCGGCTACATGCTGCTCATCACCGCGATCGGCCAGGTCGCCCTGCCGTTCGCGGCGAACGGGTCGCTCATCCGCTCGGCCGACGGGAGCGTTCAGGGCTCGCAGCTGGTCGGCCAGTCGTTCCAGGATGCCGACGGCACCGCCCTGCCGCAGTACTTCCAGTCGCGTCCCTCGGCCGCGGGGTACGACTCCTCGGCCTCGACGGGGTCGAACCTCGGGCCGGAGAACAGCGACCTCATCGCCTCGATCCAGGATCACCAGGCGGCGTTCGACGACCTGAACGGTGCCGGCACGATCCCCGCCGACGCGGTGACCGCCTCGGGCTCGGGACTGGACCCCGACATCTCGGTCGCCAACGCCGAGCGCCAGGTCGCGCGGGTCGCCGAAGCCCGTGGCATCCCGGCGTCGGAGGTGTCGACCCTCGTCGCGGAGCACACCCTGCCCCGCGATCTCGGATACCTCGGCGACCCGCGCGTCAACGTCGTCGAGCTCAATCGCGCGCTCGACGCCCGATGAGCGACGAGAATCGCTGACATGGCTCTCGTCGTGGTCCCCGCCGTCGCGCTCCGTGCGCGACGGCGGGTTCGCGTGCGTCGCCCGTCGGGGCAACCCCGGTCGAGTGTCCGGAACACGCCGCTGGCCGCGCGCGGACGCGGCGTGCCGTGGACACTCGACGGGGTATCGGCGCCGCGCGACCGGGCGGTCCCGACCACGGGGTCGGGCATCTCGAGCGACCGACGCCACGGGAGCGCCTCGTGAGGCGCGGGCATCTGCGCGTGCTGCTCGGGGCCGCGCCCGGCGTCGGCAAGACCTACGAGATGCTCGAAGAGGGGCGTCGGCTCGCCGCCGAGGGCCGCGACGTCGTCATCGCGATCGTCGAGACGCACGGCCGCGCCGCCACCGCCGCGCAGGCCGAGGGCCTCGAGATGCTGCCCCGCCGCGCCGTCGAGCACCGCGGGGTGGCGCTCGACGAGATGGACCTGGATGCCGTCCTCGACCGGCGCCCCGCGCTGGCCTTGGTCGACGAGCTCGCGCACACCAACGCCCCGGGCTCGCGCCACGACAAGCGCTGGCTCGACGTCGACGCGCTGCTGTCGGCCGGGATCGACGTCATCACCACGCTGAACGTGCAGCACATCGCTTCGCTCAACGGCGTGGTCGAGAAGATCACCGGGGTCGTGCAGCGCGAGACGGTCCCGGATGCCGTGGTGCGCGCCGCCGACCAGATCGAGGTCGTCGACCTGGCGCCGCAGTCCCTGCGCGACCGCCTGTCGGCGGGGTCGGTGTACCCCGCCGAGCGCATCGACGCCGCCCTGTCGAACTACTTCCGTCTGGGCAATCTCACGGCGCTCCGCGAACTGGCCCTGCTGTGGCTCGCCGACGAGGTCGACTCGGCCCTGCAGCGCTACCGCGTCGAGCAGGGCATCGAGGGGTCGTGGCAGGCGCGCGAGCGCGTGGTCGTGGCCCTCACCGGCGGCCCCGAGGGCGAGACCCTGCTGCGGCGCGGCGCGCGGATCGCCGCCCGCTCGGCCGGAGGCGAGCTGCTCGCCGTGCACGTGTCGACGCAGGACGGCCTGCGGGCGAGCACGCCCGGCGCCCTCGACGCACAGCGGGCCCTCGTCGAGCAGCTCGGCGGCTCGTACCACCAGGTCGTCGGCGACGACGTCGCCACCGCCCTCGTCGACTTCGCGCGGTCGGTCAATGCCTCGCAGCTCGTGATCGGCGTCAGCCGCCGCGGACGGCTGGGCGCGGCCCTCACCGGTCCCGGCATCGGCGCCACCGTCATCCGCGCCTCCGGCGACATCGATGTGCACATCGTCAACCACGCGCGCGCCGGCGGGCGGTTCGCCCTCCCCCGCCTGACCGGGCCCGCGCTCAGCGCGAAGCGTCGCATCCTGGGGTTCGTCACCGCGCTCGTCGGCGGCCCCCTCATCTCGCTCCTGCTGCTGTCGACCGGTTCCGACGACTCGATCACCACCGACGTGCTGGCGTACCAGCTGCTCGTGGTGATCGTGGCGCTGATCGGCGGCATCTGGCCGGCGGTGTTCGCCGCGGTGCTGTCGGGCGTGACCCTCGACTTCCTCTTCATCGCCCCGCTCTACACCGTCACCATCAGCGATCCCGTGCACGCGATCGCCCTCGTGCTCTACGTGATCATCGCGATGCTGGTGAGCATCGTCGTCGACCAGGCCGCCCGTCGCGCCCGCGCCGCCCGCCGCGCCTCGGCCGAGGCAGAGCTTCTCGCCACGGTCGCCGGCAGCGTGCTGCGGGGCGAGAGCGCGGTCCCCGCCCTGATCAGCCGCGCGCGCGAGGCGTTCGGTCTCGCGGGCGTGCGCCTGATCACCGCCGACGGTCAGGTCATCGCCACCGACGGCGAGCCGGTGCGCGACGATCGGTCGACCACCGTGCCGGTGGGTGCCGACCGGGCGATGCTCGAGCTGCACGGCCGCGATCTCGACGCGAGCGAGCGCCGACTGCTCGACGTGGTCGTCGCGCAGCTGGCCGCCGCCCTCGAACGCACCGACCTGGCCGAGACCGCCGCCGAAGCCGGAGCCCTCGCCGAGACCGACCAGGTGCGCACGGCCCTGCTGTCGGCCGTCAGCCACGACCTCCGCCGACCCCTGGCGTCGGCCGTCGCGGCGCTCGGGGGGCTTCGCGCCGCCGGCGACCAGCTCTCCGACAGCGACCGCCGCGAGTTGATCGAGACCGCCGACGAGAGCCTGGCGACGCTGTCGCTGCTGGTGACCGACCTGCTCGACGTCAGCCGCGTGCAGGCCGGGGTGCTCGCCGTGTCGCTCGCCCCCGTCGACGCCGCCGACGTCGTGATCGCCGCCCTCGACGAGCTCGGCCTCGGTCCCGACGAGGTGGAGCTCGCGCTCGACCCCGACCTGCCGGCCCTGCGCGCCGACGGCGTGCTGCTGCAGCGCGTGCTCGTGAACGTGCTCGCCAACGCCGATCGCTACTCGCCCGCGGGTACCCGGGTGCGCATCGCCACCAGCCGCCTCAGCGGTACGGCCGAGATCCGCGTGATCGATCACGGACCGGGCATCGCGGCCGAACGGCGCGACGACATGTTCGCGCCCTTCCAGCGCCTCGGTGACACCGACAACACCGCGGGGCTGGGCCTCGGTCTCGCCCTCTCGCGCGGCTTCGCCGAAGGCATGGGCGGCACCCTCACCCCCGAAGACACCCCCGGCGGCGGACTCACGATGGTGATCGCCCTCCCCGTCGAGGGCGGCGACGCGGCCGGTGCCGACCAGAGCGCGGTGTCGGTGGCATCCGCCATCCGAAGGAGGACGCCGTGAAGGTGCTCATCGCCGACGACGACCCGCAGTTGGTGCGCGCCCTGCGCATCACCCTCGCCGCCCACGGGTACGACGTCGTCGCCGCGGCCGACGGTGCCGCGGCCATCACGCTCGCCGCTCAATCGCATCCCGACATCGTGCTGCTCGACCTCGGGATGCCGCACCTCGACGGCGTGCAGGTGATCCAGGCGCTGCGCGGCTGGACGAGCGTGCCGATCATCGTCGTGTCGGGCCGCACCGGTTCGGCCGACAAGGTCGATGCGCTCGACGCCGGCGCCGACGACTACGTGACCAAACCGTTCCAGATCGACGAGCTGCTCGCCCGACTGCGGGTGCACGCCCGGCGGGTCACGCCGGCCTCGGGCGAGGCGATCGTGCGCTTCGGCGCGGTCGAGGTCGACCTGGCCGCGAAGGCCGTGCTGCGTAACGGCACCCGCGTGCACCTGACCCCGACCGAGTGGCGCATGCTGGAGTTCCTCGCCCGCAACCCCGGCTCGCTCGTCACCCGGCAGACGCTGCTGAAAGAGATCTGGGCCAGCGAGCAGGTCGCCGACAGCGGCTACCTGCGGCTGTACATGTCGCAGCTGCGCAAGAAGCTCGAGGCCGATCCCTCGGCGCCCGTGCACCTGCTGACGGAGCAGGGGATGGGGTACCGGCTGGTGGTGTGACCCGACGTCCCGGTGGCGTCGCGCGCGGTCGCCGACCGACGCTCAGGTGATCGTCGACGACTCTCGCACCCAGTTCGCGGCGCCCTCGGCGGCGGACGACGACGTGTCGTCCACGACGCGAAGGCGCTCCGTGATGCGAAGGTCGCGGAGGAAGGATGACGACGCGGCCTGGTCGTCGATGATGGCGCGCACCCGCGGCATGAACATCGCCTGCGAGGCGAAGACGCCGCCGCCCAGAGCCACCGTGTCGACGTCGTACGCCTGCACGACGATGCGAAGACCCAGCGCGAGCGCCGCGCAGAACGCCTCGACGGCGGTCGCGCTGGACGCCTCCCCCGCCGCGGCGTCGGAGAAGAGCCGGGGGACGCTGCGACCTCCCGCGGCGCGGGCGAGCGCACCTCCGGACGCCGAGAGCTCCAGGCACCCGACGAGGCCGCACCCGCACCGGCTCCCCCGCGGGTCGAAGGGGAGGTGACCGATCTCCCCGGCTGCACCCCGATGCCCGCGCAAGGCGGCGCCGTCGAGCACGACGCCCACTCCGAAGCCCGTTCCGAGGTTGATCAGTGCCAACGACGTCTCTCCCAGACGGTGCGCGAGGCCCTGTGCGGCCAGGGTGACGTCGTTGTCGACGCGCACGGGAACACCGAGCGCAGCTGCCGCGGCATCGGCGAGCGCGAAGCCGTCGAGGCCGATGTTGACGGCGCGACCGACGAAGCCGCGAACGGGGTCCACCGCCCCCGGTACGCCCACTCCCGCCGCGCGCAGCGGGGCCGTGATGCCGGCGAGCCGTCGCGCATCGGCGATCGCCGCGACCACCGACTCCACGACCCCCGAGTCCCCGGGTCGGGTGGGGCGCCGTGCGCGACCGAGCACCTCTCCCTCCTCGTTCATGACGACCGCGGCGGTCTTGGTCCCCCCGACGTCGACGCCGGCGTACACGCCCCGCCCGGATCCTCGGTCTGTCACGAGCTCCCCCTCACGCTCTTTGTTCAGTCATTGTTATCCATATCATTCTGTGTCATCATCATGCCACCGTTGGAAGGACGAAGATGCCCCACCTCACCTCGCGCCCTCTCCGCGTTCGCCGCCCGTCCCGCACAGGTCTGGGAGTCGCTCTCGTCGTGGCAGCCGTCGTCGCCGTCGTCGTCGGCGTCGGCGTCGGCAGCGCGGCGTCCGTCGCTGCGCCTCGGATCGACGACGTACAGGTGTCCGACGCAGAGCTCGCACTCGGTGCCGTGCGCGCCGAGCGCGCCGGCGCCGACGGCACCGACCCCGACGCAGGTCTCGACGAGCTCCGAGACGACTTCGCGCTCTTCACCGTCGCGCGCTCGGTCGGCGCGAGCGACGTGACTCGACCCGACGACATCCTCGGCCTTCTCGACGACGTCAACGGACAGCGTGAATCGACGGCGACCGCGGGCGGCGTGCTGTACGGACCGGTGACGTACGAGGCCGCATCGTTCTACGGCAAGTCCCTCAGCGACATCCGCCAGGCGACGCTCTCGCGGCTCGAATCGGGCGCGGCCGCCGTCGCCGTGAGCGACGCCGAAGTCCGCGCCCGGTTCGACGCCGACCCCGGGCAGTGGGCCGACGCCGCCACGAGCTATTCTCTGACCCGCGTCGAGGTGCCCCCGGCCGCCGACGGCGGCCCCGACGCCGCCGCCTCCGAAGCGATCCGCATCGGCGACGCGGCGCGGGTGTTCGGCGCATCCCCGGGCGAGGCAGTGACCGTGACCCCCGAGGAGCTGGCGGCTGCGACGCTCAGCCCCGAGGCCACCGCCGCCATCGTCGCCGCCCCCGACGGAGCCCTCCTCGGCCCGTTCTCCGAACGCGGCACCTGGGTCGCCTACCGGCTCGACGGGCGGACGTTCGACACCGAAGCCGCGTACGCGCACTACGCCACGCGCATCCGCACGGTGCTCGTGGGCGAACACCTCGACGCCCTCATCGCCGACGCCCGGTCCGCCCAGGTCGTCGCCGGCCCCTGACCCGCTCCCCCATCTGCACCACCCCTACCGAAGGAGAAGTCCCGTGACACACGCACGACGACGGAGCCACTGGTTCCGTTACGCCGTCGCCACCGCCGCCGCCTCGGCCCTGGTCTGGGGGGCTGTCGTCCCCGCGGCCAGCGCCGTCGGGCGAGACGACGCCGCCGCATGGGCCGGCAACGCCGCCAACCCCTACGGCGGCACCGACTATTTCGTCGACGCCACCACCGGCGTCGACACCGCCTCGGGCACCGCCCGCGATCGAGCGTGGAAGAGCCTCGCCCGGGTCAACTCGACCACCTTCCAGCCCGGAGACCGCATCCTGCTCAAGGGCGGCGAGACGTGGGCCGACCAGCAGCTCTGGCCCAAGGGGTCGGGCACCGCGGGGAAGCCGATCGTCATTGACGCGTACGGCGACCAAGCGGCGGGACTGCCGTACATCCGCACGAACGGCAAGGTCACGTCCCCCTTCTCATCGAACGGCCTGAAGAACCCCGACACGGTGGGCCTGACCGGCGCGGTGAACCTGCGCAACCAGGAGTACGTGCACATCGCCAACCTCGAGTTGTCCAATGACGATGACTTCGCCACCGACATCACGAGCGGCAGTTTCGTGCGCGACGGCGTCTCGGTGTCGATCAACGCCGACAAACTGGCTCCCGGCGCCGACACCGTGATGGACGGCATCCGCATCTCGAACCTCGACGTGCACAACATCGACGGCCCCAGCAGCTGGCAGCGCATCCACTACGGCGGCGTCAACTTCCAGGTCTTCGGATCACAGCAGTGGACCGCGTACGGCAAGGGCGGCTACCACTTCCAGGACATTCGGATCGAGAACAACACCTTCACCGACGTGGAGCTGCACGCGGTGCAGTTCGCCTTCAACTGGTTCGGCGACGCCCAGGGCACCACCGACGCGACCGGCAAGTTCCACGAGGGGTGGGAGCAGCTGTGGGTCCGCGACCAGGACCTCTACAGCCGTGACGTCTACATCGGGCACAACTACGCCGAGAGCATCGGCCAGGGCCCCTTCCAGTTCGCGAACACGCAGCGGCTGCTGGCGGAGTACAACGAGGCCAACGGTTGGCTGGAGCGGTACAACCAGGTGTCGGCCGGCCTGTACCTCTGGGCCGGTGCCGACTCGGTCATGCGCTTCAACGAGATCTACGGCGGCCCGGCGAACGAGTACGACGCCACCCCGTGGGACCTCGAGTTCACCAACTTCAACGTCACGTACGAGTACAACTACTCGCACGACAACGAGGGCGGCTGGATGGCCTACATGGGCAACAGCAGCAACGCCATCGCGCGCTACAACCTTTCGGTCAACGACAACGGCGTGATCTGGAAGAACATGCTGTCGACGAACTACTCGCCGACGTACGTGTCGAACAACGTCTTCGTCTACGACGGCAGCAAACTGCAGTCGTTCCACGACGAGGTCTTGAAGAGCCGGGTGTACTTCTTCAACAACGTCTTCTACAACACCTCCACGACACCGACGAACTGGTACCGCAAGGACGGTGCGCTCGACCTCGGCGTGTTCTCGAACAACGCCTACTTCGAGACCGGCGGCACCCCCTCGCCGAAGCAGCCGAAGGACGACGCGGCCATCACCGCCGACCCGCAGTTCACGGGGAACGTCGCCGACTACGCGCGCAACGCGGGAGTGGAGAACATCCGCCAGTCGGCCGGCCTGTTCGCGCTGAGAGACACCTCGCCCCTCATCGACACGGGCCGCTACAACGAGCGCATCGGCACGACGGACTTCTTCGGAAGCCCCAACTACCGCGGCTCGGCACCCGACATCGGCCTCTTCGAAGCTGCGCGCGGCACCGTCGTCACGGCGCCGGTCGACACCGACCCGATCGAGAACGAGGGCGTCGACACGCGCACGAACCTCGCGCTCGGAAAGCCGGCGGTCGCCAGCTCCACCCACCCGCACAACAACTTCGCGCTCAAGGCCGCGAACCTCGTCGACGGCGACCCGAGCACGCGGTGGGCGGCGGCGGACGACGCCACCTACCCCCTCACGATCGACATCGACTTCGGCGCAGCCACACGCTTCGACGAGGTCGACCTGTCGGAGTTCACCGACTCGGGCACCGACGCGCGCATCGCCGCCTTCTCGCTCCAGCGCTGGGACACATCGACCGGTTCGTGGGTCACGTTCGCGTCGGGCGACGGTGTCGGCTCCGACAAGGTCGTGCGCTTCGATCCGCAGACCAGCAGCAAGCTGCGCCTGTCGATCGCGGGCATCAAGACCGGCCAGATCTACGCACCGACCCTGCGCGAGATCGCGGTCTACGACAACGGCACCGTGCAGACCAACCCCGTGGTGACCCCCGCGGCGGGCTTCTACGATCGCAACGCCTCGCAGGCATCGTCCGCGCGCAACACCGTGTCGTACCGAGTCGAGCTCGGCGGAGACACGGTGCGATCGCTCGGATACGTCACGACCTCCGGTGCCTTGGTGGGCAGCCTGGATGCCGCGGACTACACCGTCACCGATGACGCCGGCGTGAAGGTCTACACCCTCACCCCCGCGTTCTTCGCCGACAAGGCCCTGGGCAGCTCCGGCATCGTGTTCGACTTCGCCTCGAACAAGACGTCGCGAGTGTCGATCGAGATCGGCGACACCACCGAACTCGAGAAGGCATTGGCGACGGCGTCCTCCATCGCGCCGGGCACCTCCGCCGCGCACGTCGCCCTTCAGAAGGAGAAGCAGGCGGCTCAGAGCGTCCTCGACGCCGCGAACCGCACGCGCGCCGGTTCGGGCAACGACACCGTCACCCAAACGGCCATCACGAACGCGACGACCACCCTGAAGGCGGCCATCGCGGCAGTGAACCCGCTTTCGGTCGAGGCGACGGCATCCACCCGGAAACTGGGCGGCAAGGCGTACGTCACGGTCGCCGCGGTGAACCGTTCGACGGTGCCCGTGCGCATCGACGTCGTCACGACGTACGGCAAGAAGTCGTTCGCGACGGTGCAGCCGGGCCAGAAGGTGAGCGTGTCGGTCAACTCGGCGAAGTCGTCGATCCCGGCGGGCGCGGCCACGGTGACGGCCACCGCGACCGTGGACGGCAAGAAGGTCACCACGAGCGTCCAGGCCTCCTACGGCGCACAGAACTGACGGGTCGGGCGGGGGCGGCGACGCCCCCGCCCGACCTTCCGGACGGCTCGCCCGTGCGCGTCCGGCACCCGAACATCCCAGGAGAGAACATGAAGAACACCACACGCGTGGGACTCGCCGTGCTGGCGGCCACGCTCATGACGACCGGTGGCGCCGCGATCGCGGCGGTCGCCGCGGATCCGGTGGACGACGGTCAGGTCGGCATCGACGTCGAGATCACGCCGCAGGAAGGCCCCGGCGACCTCGTGCTGACCGTCACGCCCGGTCGCGCGACGCTCACCGAACAGGGGTCGACGGGAGACGTCCGCCAGTTCACCGGCGTCCTGCCGCAGGTGACGGTGACCGACACCCGCGACGCGGAGCAGACGGCAGACGGCGCGCAGTGGTCGGTGCTCGGGTCGGCCAGCGAGTTCACCACCGCCGACGGCGGCGTCATCGACGCGAAGTACCTCGGGTGGAGCCCGCGCCTGGTCAGCGGAGACGAAGATGCGATCTCGGTCGGCGGCGACGTCGACGGAGCGCTGCAGGGCGACGTCGGTAGCGAGCAGAGCCGCGGCCTGAAGGACCAGGAGCTGCTCTACCTCAGCGACGCCGACGCCCTTCCCGAGGGCGGCGTCAGCTCGACGGCCACGGCGGATCTGACCCTTCGTGTGCCCGCGACCGTCGCCGCCGGTCAGTACTCGTCCACCATCACCCTGTCGCTCTTCGAGTGACCTCTCGTGTCCGGCCCGGTCGACGAAGGGACCGGGTCGGACGCTCTGGAACCGTCATGATCTCCCCCCTCTTGTCCCGCGCGGCCGCGATCGTGCTCGGCGCGACTCTGCTCGCCGTCTCGCCGGTCGGCGCCGCGGGCCCCGCCCGCGCTCAGGCTCCGGCGGACGCCTCCGACACCGTCACCTGGTCGGTGGAGCCGGCCGACGCGAGCTCGGCCACGGGAGAGGCGTGGACGGAGCTGACCCTGGATGCCGGTCAGTCCGTCACCGAGCACATGATGATCACCAACCGAGGCGGGAGCGATGTCGTCTTCCGCCTGAGCGCCGCGGACGGCTACTTCACCGACTCGGGTCGATTCACCATGCTCCCCGCCGACGAGGCGTCCGTCGACGCCGGGACCTGGATCACGATCGCCGAGTCCGTCGAGGTCGGAGCCGGGGACAGCGTCATCGTGCCCTTCACGGTGGACGTGCCGGCGAACGCGACTCCCGGCGACCACCCCGCCGGCGTCGCCGCAGGAATCCTCACGGGTGACAGCACGATCGGCGTGGAATCGCGGGTCGGCTTCCGTGTGATGACACGGGTGCGCGGCGACCTCGCGCCGGCACTGTCGGTGGCCGACCAGCAGGCGGTGTACAGCCCGTCGTGGAACCCGTTCCTTCCGGGCTCGCTCACCGTCACGGCCACGATCGTGAACTCCGGCAACACCCGGATCGGGGCGCTCCCCCGCGTCACCTCATCCGGCCCCCTCGGACTTTTCGCCACCGACACGACGCCCGCGCAGATCGCGGAGTTCGCCCCGGGCGAGTCGCGCACGATCACCACCGTCATGCCCGAGGTGTGGCCCGCTTTCTCGACGCAGGTGCGCACGACGGCGGCATCCCTCGCCGTCGGCGGCACCGAACCGCTTCGCGAGGCCACCGGCAGCGCGCAGACGACCGTCGCAACGATCCCGTGGAGCCATCTGCTGCTGCTCGCGACGCTCGCTCTGGCGGTCGTGCTGCTGAGATGGCGAGGCACCACACGGAGGAAGACCGTTGCCCGGATGGTCGACGAGGCGCGTGAAGAAGGTCGGCGTCAGGGCTCGATGACGAACGCGGGGCTCGCGGTGCTCGTCATCGCCGCGGTAGCCGGTGGCATCGTCGTGAGCGGTGCCTCACCCCCCCTGGCGTCCACGGGCCGCAGCGCCGTCTTCGTCGATGTCGACGTGACGCCGCTTTCCCTTGCGCCGTCGATGTCGCCGGGCACCCCGCCGCCGACCCCGGCACCCGCCCGCGCAACGTGGGTCATGACGAGAACTTCGGCCGTCATTTCCGTTTCGTAACGGTCGGAACACAACGGATTGATGGCAGTTGTCATCGATGCCAATTGCTGCCATCATGGTCACACCCGAGCACCACTGGGCATGAAACGAAGAAGTTCATCGCTGCGACGCAGCATCTGCGCCGGCTCGAACCCGAACCGGTCGGCGCACCACCCGAAAGGAATCTCGTGAAGAAGACCACACTCGCCGGAGCGGTGGCGATGCTCACCACGATCGGCCTCCTCGCCGGCTGCGCCGGCGGACAGACCGACGCGTCCGGCAGCGGCTCCGCGGGCACGCTGAAGGTTGCGGCGTTCGAGGGCGGCTACGGCTCCGAGATGTACCAGCAGGTCGTCGACGCCTACAAAGAGGTCGCTCCCGACGTGACCATCGAACTGACGACGAGCAAGACCCTCGCCCAGGAGCTCACGCCCCAGGTCGCCGCCGGCGACTTCCCCGACGTGGTCATCCTCGGCCAGGGCGCCAAGGAGGGCTTCACCGAGGGCTTCATCCGCGACCGCGGTCTCGAGGACCTCACGAGCGTCCTCGACGAGACCGTCCCGGGCGAAGACGTGACCGTCGGCTCGAAGCTCACCGAGGGCATCGTCGGAAACCTCAACACCAACCCCTACGGCGACGACCAGGTCTACCTGATGCCGATGTACGCCTCGCCGACCGGCCTGGTCTACAACAAGGGCCTGTTCGAGCAGAAGGGCTGGGAGGTGCCGACCACGTGGGACGACCTGTTCGCGCTGGGCGACACGGCCAAGGCCGAGGGGATCTCGCTGTTCACGTACCCGACCGCGGGTTACCTGGACTCCTACTTCTTCGCCCTGCTGTCCTCGATCGGCGGCGACGACTTCTACCGCGACGTCGTCACCTACAAAGAGAACGTGTGGGAGCAGCCCGAGGCTCGAGAAGCCCTCGAGCTGACCACGAAGCTGCTCACCGACTACACCGCCCCGTCGACCGTCGGCTACGCCAATGGCCAGGACTTCACGAAGAACCAGCAGACGATCCTCGACGACACCGCGCTGTTCATGCCCAACGGCACCTGGATCGCGAACGAGATGAAGGACGCGCCCCGCGCCGACGGCTTCGCCTGGGGCCTGGCACCCGTGCCGGCCGTGACGACCGGCGGCGACCGTTACCTGACGACGTTCGTCGAGAACGCCTGGGTTCCCAGCGGCGCGAGCAACAAGGACGCGGCGAAGGACTTCATCGCGTTCCTGTACTCCGACAAGGCGGCCGCGATCTTCGCCGAGACCGGCGCCGTCCAGCCGATCACCGGCCTGGCCGACACCCTGTCGGGCGACTCGGCCGAGTTCTACGCGGCCTACAGCGAACCGGATGTGACGGCACTCGTCGGCGGTTTCGCCGCCACCGAGCCGGTGCCCGGCGTCGACCTGAAGGCCACGCTCTTCGACACCGCGAACAGCATCATCAACGGAACAGTCACTCTCGACCAGTGGCAGGACCAGGTGAACGAGGCGAGCAACCGCCTCGGCGCCGCCGCGAAGTAGTCTCCCCCCACCGGTCGCCCGCCGCACTCCGCCGGCGGGCGACCGGTGTTCGCTCCCCGAGAGGCCCCCATGTCCCGTCGTTCCTCCGCACTCACGCGCGGTCGAGGTCGCTTCGTCTTCCTGTGCCTGACCCCGGCGTTCCTCCTCTATGTCGTGTTCATGGTGATCCCCACCGTCGACGTCTTCCGCATGTCGCTCTTCCAATGGACCGGCTTCACCGGCACCGCCCGATTCATCGGCTTCGACAACTTCGTCGCGCTGGCCGGTGACACCCAGTTCCTCCGGTCGCTGCAGAACACCCTGCTGCTGCTGGTCGTCGTGACGATCGTCACCATGGCCGGCGCGCTCACCCTCGCCGCGCTGCTCATGAACCCGCGTCTGAAGGCGCGCAACTTCTACCGCTTCGTGCTGTACCTGCCGAGCGTGCTCTCGATCGTCGTGGTCGCGGCCATCTTCTCGGCGGTCTACGACCAGCAGAGCGGCCTGCTGAACAACTTCCTGTCCGCGATCGGTCTCGGCCACCTCACGCAGGTGTGGCTGGGGAACGAGGGCATCATCATGTACAGCATCGCCATCGCGATGCTGTGGCAGTCCATCGGCTACTACGTCCTGCTCTACCTCGCGGGGATGAGCTCGATCCCGGCCGAGGTCTACGAGGCCGCGGCGATCGACGGTTCCGGTCCCGTGCGCACCTTCTTCACGATCACCCTGCCGTTGGTGTGGAGCACGCTGCGTACGACGCTGACGTTCTTCATCATCTCGTCGATCAACCTGGCCTTCGTCCTCGTGCGGGCCCTGACCGACGGCGGACCGAACGGCTCGTCCGACGTGCTGCTCAACTACATGTACCGGCAGGCGTACACCAACTCCAGCTACGGCTACGGCATGGCGATCGGCGTGGTGATCTTCGTGTTCTCGTTCGTGCTCGCGCTGATCATCAACCGCGCCACCAAGCGAGAGGTCTACCAGTTCTGATGGCTCTGAACCTCACCCCCGTCCGCCCCGACGCTGCGGCGTCGACACCGCGACGACGACTCGTCCCCGTCCGCCCCGGCTCCGCCCGGGCCGGCGGTCGCCTGAACCGGACGATCGTCAACGTGGTGATGATCGCCCTGTGCGCGGCGATCATCGTGCCCACCGCGTGGGTGTTCATGGCATCCGTCAAGACCCGACCGGAGTTCTACGGCGACCCGTGGGCCCTCCCCCTGGGCGTGCACGTGCAGAACTTCGTCGACGCCTTCGTCAACGCGCGCATGGGCGACTACTTCGTCAACTCGATCTTCGTCACCGTGCTGGCCCTGGCCATCTCGCTCGTCGTGGCGGTGCCGGCGGCCTACGTGCTCGCGCGATTCGAGTTCCGCGGCAAGTCCGTGCTCGAGGTCGCCATCCTCGCCGGGCTGTTCATCAACGTGAACTACATCGTCGTTCCGATCTTCCTGCAGCTGTTGGGATGGGACCGCGCCCTGCGCGGACTCTTCCCCGAGGGTGTCTTCATCGACAACCTGGCCGTGCTGGCGCTGGTCTACGCGGCCACGTCGCTGCCGTTCACGATCTATCTGCTGTCGACCTTCTTCCGCACCATCCCGGTCGAGTACGAAGAGGCCGCGATGCTGGACGGCAGCTCACGCTTTCGCACGATGGTGTCGGTGATGCTGCCCCTGGCGCTGCCGGCGATCAGCACCGCGCTGCTGTTCAACTTCTTGGCGTACTGGAACGACTTCATCATCTCGCTGACGCTCGTGCCCGGTGATTCCAAGACGCTGCAGGTGGGTCTGCTGAACCTGTTCCAGGCGCAGCGCGCCGCGGCCGACTACGGCGTGCTCTACGCCGGAATGGTCATCGTGATGGTGCCGGTCATCGTCTTCTACGCGATCATCCAGCGCCGACTGCTGCAGTCGGTGGGAGGAGGAGGAATCAAATGACCGCTCCCGAGCCCCGCCGCCGGAGCATCGACGTCCGCGAGGTCGTCACCGGCGTCCTCGCCCTCGTCGTCGCCGTCGCCTGCGTTCTGATCGTCATCGTCAACCAGCAGACGGTCGGCTGGCCCCACTTCTTCGCGATGATGGCCGCACTGCTCGGCCTGATCGTGCTGCTCGCCCTGTACAACCGGAGATATCGGTGACCGCACCCCTCTCGCCCCGTGTCCGCACCGCCGCCGGCGTCTTCCCCTCCGCGCGCCAACTGGCGTGGCAGCGGCGGGAGTTCACCGCCTTCCTGCACGTCGGGATGAACACCGTGACCGACCGGGAATGGGGCCTCGGCCACGAGGACCCCGCTCTGTTCGACCCGTCGGGCGTCGACACGGATCAGTGGATGCGGAGCATCGCCGCCTCGGGCGCGCGCGGCGTGATCCTCACGGCCAAGCATCACGACGGCTTCTGTCTGTGGCCGAGCGCGCTCACCGCCCACTCCGTCGCCACCAGTCCGTGGCGTGACGGTCGCGGCGATCTCGTGCGGGAGAGCGCCGAGGCGGCCGCCCGCCACGGGCTCGCGTTCGGGATCTACCTGTCGCCCTGGGACCGCACCGACGCGCGGTACGGCAGCGGCACCCCCTACGACGACTTCTTCGTCGGTCAGCTCACCGAGCTGCTGACGGGATACGGCCCCATCTCGACCGTCTGGCTCGACGGCGCCAACGGCGAGGGCCCCGACGGCCGGGTGCAGACGTACGACTGGGATCGGTACTACGAGGTCGTCCGCCGGCTCCAGCCCGATGCCGTCCTCAGCGTCTGCGGGCCCGACGTCCGCTGGTGCGGCAACGAGGCCGGGCACACCCGTGCCGACGAGTGGAGCGTGGTGCCCGCCTCGCTCCGTGACGCCGAGCGGGTGGCATCCCGTTCCCAGCAGCAGGACGATGCGGCGTTCGCCCGCCTCGTGCGCTCCGACGAGGACGACCTCGGCTCGCGCGCCGCTCTCGAGGCCACCGACGACGACCTCGTCTGGTACCCCGCCGAAGTGAACACCTCGATCCGCCCCGGGTGGTTCCACCACCCCGCCGAGGATGAGCAGGTGCGGTCGGCGACGGAGCTGTTCGACATCTACCGGCGCAGCGTCGGGGGGAACAGCGGCTTCCTGCTGAACGTCCCGCCCGATGCGAGCGGGCTGATCTCCGCGCCCGACGTCGAGGCGCTCCGGGGGCTGGGCGCTCTCGTCGCCGAACTCGCGGATCGCGACCGCGCCGCTCGAGCGACGGTGACCGTGGCGGGACGCCGGGTCGATCTGCCCACGCCGGACGCGACGCTGGATCTGCGCGAGGGCGACACCGTCTCGGTGCGCTGGGACGAGCCCGTCGAGATCGACGGGGTGATCCTCGACGAGGACATCGCGCGCGGCCAGCTCATCGACCGTCTCCAGGTCGACCTCGAGGACGTGGACGGCACGACCCGTACCGTCCTGACCATCGGCGCCGTGGGGTATCGACGCATCGCCGAGCTCCCGCTCCGGCGGGTCCGCGCCGCGCACATCCGCCTCGTCACCGCGCGCGGGCCCATGCACCTCAGCCGTCTCTCCTTCCTCGCCCCCTCCCGTCTTCTCGCGGGCGCAGGCGCCGCGCGGCTAGCATGAGAGTTCTGGTCGCCGCAGGGCGCGCCAGAGAGGGGATCACCGGGGACATGGCCACGGAGCAGGGCGTCGGCAGGCGCATGCGCGCGCCCACGATGGCCGACGTGGCCTCGGTGGCAGGGGTCTCTCCGCAGACCGTGTCGCGCGTGCTCCGCGGACACCCGAACGTCTCGGACGTCACGCGACTGCAGGTCGAGGACGCCGTCGAACGGACGGGCTACCGGCGCACGGGACTCGCCCGCGCCCTCGTCACGGGACGCAGCATGACCCTGGGCGTGCTCACCCACGAGTCCGACCAGTACGCCCCCGCCGCGATCATGCTGGGCGTCAACCGGGCCGCGCGCGAACGCGGCTACTTCGTCAGCGCCGCGGGAACGACCTCCGTCTCGCCCGCCGCCATCACCGACGGCGTCGAGCACCTGCGCGACCAGGGCGTCGACGGTCTCATCGTCGCCGTCCCGATCTGGGACGAACTCGCCCTCGGACGCGTCACCAACGGCCTGCCCACGGCGGTCATCGACGGCTCGAGCTCTTCCGAAGACGATGTGGTCGCCCTCGACCAGGAGCAGTCGGGGCGCTTGGCCACCGAGCACCTGCTCGAGCTCGGGCACGAGACCGTCTGGCATCTCGCCGGCCCCTCATCGTGGCGGGACGCCTCGGGACGCACGACGGGGTGGGAGGCCGCCCTGCGCGAAGCCGGTCGGTCCGTTCCCCCCGTGCTGCACGGCGACTGGACCGCCGAGTCCGGGTACCGCAACGGCCTCATCGTCGCGCGGATGCCCGACGCCACGGCGGTCTTCACCTCGTCGGACGAGATGGCCTTCGGCCTGCTCCGCGCTCTCGCGGAACAGGGGCGCCGCGTCCCCGAAGACGTCTCGGTGGTGTCGATGGACGACATCCCCCTCGCCCAGTACGCTCACCCGCCGTTGACGACGATCCGACAGCCGTTCGAGCAGATGGGGCGGATCGCCGTCGAGCACGTGCTCGCCGCCATCGACGACCCCAGCATCGAACGCACGCGCGTGACCGTCGCCCCCGAGCTCGTCGTCCGCTCCAGCACCGCGCGCCGCTGAGCGGAGCCGCGTGACCCGACGGCGTCGGGGCGCTCAGAAGTGCTCGATGTACTCCTCTTCGGGGCCGAGCTCGGGGCGATCGCGGAGCTCGATGCGAGTACCGCGGCGCTCCAACTCGAGGACGGTCACGACGTTCGCGCCGGTGCGCAGCAGGGGCGCGGGCACGTAGAGGGTCTGCTGGGGTCCGATCTCCCAATACCGGCCCAGCAGGAAGCCGTTGATCCAGACGAATCCGCGCGCGAACCCCGGCAGCGCGAGGTGGGCGTCGGCGGGCTCCGGGAGGGAGAACGTCGCCGTCGCTCCCCCGGCCACGTCGGCCGTGCCCGGCGCGGCGAGACGCGCGAGCTGGGCCTCGCCGGCGGCGGCGACATCGATCGACGAGGCCTCCCACCGCTGCACGATGCGCCGCTGCACGAGCATCGGGTCCAGCAGGCCTTTCCGCTCGCCCAGGGACCAGCCGTAGTTCACGCGACCCATGTTGTCGACCACGACGTCGACGCGCGCCGGGGCACCCGCCCCCGTGACGGTGACGACTCCCGACTCGGTGACCGTTCCGACGTGGCGACCGTCGACGCGGACCATCGCCCGGTCGGCGACACGGGGGAAGACGAGCTCGACCTCACCGGTGGGGAGCACGACCTCGGCCGAGAGCATCAGCATCCCGGAGTCCTGACCGAGGTCTTCGAAGGCGACGGTGGATGCCACGGACCGCGGCGTTCCGGCGAGGCTCGCGAGAGCTTCCCCGAGGCCCGCTCCGTCGGTGACGTCGGCCTGCTGGGGTGCGACCATGCGCGGCGGGCGGGAGACGATGGGGGCGGTCGCCCCCAGCACCTCGCGCATCGCGTGGAACTTCTCGGTCAGCGTCCCGTCCTCGGCGATCGGGGCGTCGGAGTCGTAGCTGGTCACCGTGCCGCGCAGTTCGCCGTCGACGCGGTTGGCACCGGCCCACAGTCCGAAGTTGGTGCCCCCGTGGGCCATGTAGAGCGCGACGCTGCCCCCGTCCTCGACGATGGCGGCCAAGGTCTCGGCCGCATTGTCCGAACCGCGCACATGGTGGGGGTGCCCCCAGTGGTCGAACCAGCCGTTCCAGTACTCGGCGACGAGGAGGGGCTCGTCGGGACGACGGCTGCGCGCGAGGTCGCGGGCGGCGCCGACGCGCGAGCCGAGGGTCAGTCCCTGAAGGACCCCGTCGACGGCCCCGGCGTCGAGCATGAGCTCGGTCGGTCCGTCGGCGGTGAACAGCAGCTCGGAGATGCCCCGGTCGCGCAGCTCCCGCGCGATCGTGGCCGGGTAGGAGCGATCGTCACCGAAACTGCCGAACTCGTTCTCGACCTGCACCGCCACCACGGGTCCGCCGACGTTGGCCTGCAGGGCTGCGATCCGGGGCAGCAGGTGAGCGAACCACTCGCGCACCGGCCCGAGGAAGCGTTCGTCGGAGGAACGCAGGGGGATGCCGCGGGCGGTGAGCCACACGGGGAGGCCCCCGTTGGACCACTCGGCGCAGATGTACGGTCCCGGCCGCACCGTGGCATCCAGACCCAGGTCGCCGGCGATGCGCAGGAAGCGCTCGAGATCACGCCACCCGGTGAAGTCGGGGGCCTGATCGGGGAGGGGCTGGTGGAAGTTCCACGGCACGTAGGTGTCGACGGTGTTGAGGCCCAGATCCTTCACCCGCTGCAGGCGATCGCGCCATTGGTCGGGGTGGATGCGGAAGTAGTGCACCGAGCCCGACAGCAGTCGCGTCGGGGCGCCGTCGCGCATCAGGCGGTTGCCGGTCCACGTCAGCGTGGGCGTCGGCGCGAGGGGGGCGGCGTCATCGGCGCGGGGGCGAGGAAGAGTGTCGGTCACTGTGGCCAATCCTGTCGGAGCGACCTCAGTCTGACATATTGTTGGCATCGATGCCATAGATTGCCATGCGACGTATCGGCCCCCTGTTCACGACGATCCCCACCGGAGGAACCCCATGCAGGTCGTCATCACCCCCACCCCGGAAGCCGCGGGCGAGTACGCGGCCGACATCTTTCAGCGACGAGCCGAAGAGGGCGCGCTCCGCGTGATCGGAGTCGCGACGGGATCGTCACCCCTTCCGGTCTACGAGGCCCTGCAGCGTCGCGATCTCGCCGCGATCCGCGCCGCCCGCGCCTTCGCTCTCGACGAGTACGTGGGGCTGCCGTCGGGGCACCCGCAGAGCTATCGCTCGGTCATCGCCCGCGAGGTGACCGAGCGCCTCGGGCTCGACCCCGAGCGCGTCGAGGTCCCCGACGGCTCGCCCGACGCCCTGTCCACCGCGGGCGAGCGATACGAGGCGCTCATCGCCCAGGCGGGCGGAGTCGACGTGCAGATCCTCGGCATCGGCACCACGGGTCACATCGGCTTCAACGAACCGACGTCGTCCCTGGCATCCCGCACCCGCGTCAAGACCCTCACGGCGCAGACCCGGTGGGACAACGCGCGTTTCTTCGACTCCCCCGACGACGTGCCCCGCCACTGCGTCACCCAGGGTCTCGGCACGATCCTCGAGGCCCGCGAGATCGTGCTCATCGCGCTCGGCTCGGGCAAGGCCGCGGCGGTCGCCGCGACCGTCGAGGGCCCCGTCACCGCGATGTGCCCCGCGTCGGTGCTGCAGCTGCACCCGCGCGTGACCGTCGTGGCCGACGAGGCGGCGGCGGCCGGGCTGCGGCTGCGGTCGTACTACGACGACGTCTTCGCCCACCGTCCCGATTGGCAGGTGTGACGGCGACAGCGCTCGCGGGGGCTCAGGCCTCGGGCGGGGTGTCCCCCACCGCCGCACGCCGCAGCCACTCCTCCACGCCCGACACGTGGGCGCTCGCGAGCACGGACGCCCGCTCGACGTCATGGGCCGCGAGGGCCTCGACGAGGGCCCGGTGCTCCACGAGCGTCCGCTCCGCGGCCCCGTCCTGCGTCAGACCGCGCCAGACCCGCGCGCGGACGGTGTGCGCCGACAGCGACTCGATGAGCCCTGCCAGGTACCGGTTCCCCGAGCACGCCGCGATGAGGCGGTGCAGGCGCACGTCGTGGTCGACGAGGTCGTCGAGCGAGGTGGCGGTTCCCACCGCGTCGACCTCGGCCTCGAGGGCCGCGATCTGGTCGGCATCCACCCGTTGGGCCGCCAGCCCGGCGGCGTGTGACTCGAGGATGCGGCGCACCGCGAACAGCTCGAGCACCGAGCGATCGTTGTGCAGGTCCAGTCCGAACGAGATCGCCTCCAGCAGCAGCGCCGGTTCGAGACTCGTGACGTACGTGCCGTCGCCACGCCGCACATCGACCACCCGGATGACCTCGAGCGCCTTCACCGCCTCGCGGAGCGAGTTGCGGGACAGCCCGAGCCGCTCGGCCAGGTCCTTCTCGGGCGGCAGGCGGTCGCCCGGTCGGAGCTCACCGCTGACGATCATGGCCTTGATCTGGTCGATCGCGTCGTCGGTCAAAGACATGTCGCCATGATAGGCCGCAGACATCCGATGACCGGCTCGACGCGAGCGTACGATCGCTGCGTGCCCCTCCTCGACACGCACCTGCACCTGTGGGATCCCGCCCACCTCTCGTACCACTGGCTCGACGGGGATCTCGATCGCCGGTTCGGGCCCGAGGAGTACCGGGCGGCCTGGGCGGGCACGCCCGCACCCACGGCATCCGTCTTCGTGCAGGCCGAATGCGATCCGCGTCAGGCATTCGACGAGGTCGCGTGGGTCACGGCCCTCGCCGAGGAGTGCGGGATCCGGGGCATCGTCGCGTACGCCACGCTCGAGCACGGCGAGCGGGTGGCCGACGACCTCGACCGCCTCGCCGCCACCCCCCTCGTCGTGGGCGTCCGGCGCTCGCTGCAGGACGAGGCCCCGGGCTTCGCGCGGCGTCCCGACGTCGTCGCGGGCGCCCGCCTGCTCGCGGAGCGCGGCCTGCGCTTCGACGCCTGCGTCCGGCCCACGCAGCTTGCCGACGTCGCCGCCCTCGCCGACTCCGTGCCGGGGCTGGCCATCGTGCTCGATCACCTCGGCAAGCCCGCCGTGGGCAGCGCGTCGCGACCGGTCGACCCGCGGGGATCCGACTGGCACCGCGACCTCGTCGACCTGGCGCGCAGACCGTCGGTGCACGTCAAGCTCTCGGGACTCCCGGCGGAGGCGCGCGGTGCGTGGAATTCCGCGCAGATCGAACCGTTCCTCGACGTGGCCCTCGAGGCCTTCGGCCCGGAACGCCTGCTCTACGGCGGCGATTGGCCCGTGTCCGAACGACAGCAGCCGCGCCGGTGGCTCGAGGCGGTCGACGCCTGGGCGCTCGACCGCCTCGGACCCGCGGGGAGGGATGCCGTCCTCGCGGCGAACGGCGAGGGGTTCTACTTCGGGTCGACCGGACGCAGTCGGAGCCCCGAGACACCGCCGTCGACGTCGAGGACGACGCCCGTGGTCGAGGCGGACAGCGGACTGACCAGGTAGAGCACCGCGCCGGCGACCTCGTCGGCCGAGACCAGGCGACCGTGCGGCTGCCGCGCCTCGAGGGCCGCGCGCTCGCGCACCGGGTCTGCGGCGGACTCGAGCAGACGGCGCACCCACGGGGTGTCGGCGGTGCCGGGCGACACCGCGTTCACCCGGATCCCCTCGCGGATGTGGTCGGCCGCCATCGCCCGCGTGAGGGCGGCGACGGCGCCCTTCGACGCGCTGTAGAGCGCGCGCTGCGGAAGACCGGCTCCCGCCGCGATCGAGGCGACATTGCACACGGCCGCGGCCGGGGAACGGCGGAGCGCCGGAAGGGCCGCGGCCGTGACCCGGGCGACGCCCGTGACGTTGATCGACAGCACCCGCGCCCATTCCTCGTCGTCGTTGGCGGCGACGTCGCCCTGGGCGCCGATGGCGGCGTTGTTGACGACGATGTCGATGCCTCCCCACCGCGCTTCGATCGCGGCGACGGCGGCCTCGACGCTGGCGCGGTCCGACACGTCGGCTCGGTAGGCGGCGATGTCCGCCGCGGCGTCTCCACCCTCGGCGGGCAGGTCACGGTCGATGATCGCCACCGATGCCCCCGAGGCGGCGAGCAGTTCGGCGATGGCGGCGCCGATCCCCGAGGCGCCTCCGGTGACGATGGCGCGCAGACCGTCGAGCTGCCCGCGGGCCACGGCGCTCACGACCGGCTCCACGCCGAGAAGCGCTGACGCTGGACGCCGAGGCCGTCGATCGAGATCTCGACCTCGTCGCCGGGCTGCAGGTAGGGGAAGCGTCCCGACAGGGCGACGCCCTCGGGGGTGCCCGTGAGCACGAGGTCACCCGGCTCCAGCGTCATGAACTGCGAGAGGTGCCACACGATGTGCGCCACCGAGAAGATCATGTCGGCCGTGTTCGAGTCCTGCCGCGGTGCGCCGTTGACGAAGCTGCGGAGCCGGAGGCTTCCCGCATCGAGCTCGTCGGGGGTGACGACCCACGGTCCCGTCGGGGTGAATCCGGGGGCGCACTTGCCCTTCGACCACTGCCCGCCCGACACCTCCAACTGGAACGCGCGCTCGGAGAGGTCGTTGACGAGCACGAATCCCGCGATGTGGGCGGCGGCCTCGTCGGGCGAGTCGAGGTAGGACGTCTCCTCACCGATCACGATGCCGAGTTCGACCTCCCAGTCGGTCTTGACGCCGTCCCGGGGGAGCACGACCTCGTCGTTCGGTCCGGTGACGGTGTTGGGGAGCTTGAGGAAGATGACCGGCTGCTCGGGCGGCAGCGAGCCGGACTCCGCGGCGTGCGCGGCGTAGTTCATCCCGACGCAGACGACCGCCCCCGGTCGCGCGATGGGGGCGCCGATCCGTGCGTCGGCGGCGACGGCGAGCTCGGGAAGAGTCCCCTCGGCCAGCGCGCGCGACACGAGGTCGACGGGGTCGGACTCCCAGAAGGCGGCGTCGATGTCGAGCGTCAGGGAACGCAGGTCCCGGTACCGACCGTCGACCACGACCACGGGCACCTCGTGCCCCCGCTCGCCGATGCGTGCGAATCTCATGCGTCCTCCTCGTCTCGGCCGGCGACACATCACCGGCGTGTGCCAGTATAGACATCGGATGTTTGCTGCCGCTCCGGCCGCACCACCTGCCCGAAGGAGCCCCATGAGCCGTATCGTCGCGCTCGAGACGACCGACGTCCGCTTCCCCACGTCACTGAGCCTCGACGGCTCGGATGCCATGAACCCCGACCCCGATTATTCGGCGGCGTACGTGCGCGTGGTGTCGGACGACGACGAGGGACACGCGTTCGTCTTCACGATCGGTCGGGGCAACGACGTCCAGGTCGCGGCCATCGACGCGCTCGCGCCGTTCCTCGTGGGCCGCGAGCTCGAACCGCTGCTCGACGACATGGGTGCCGTGTGGCGCGAACTCGTCGGCGACTCGCAGCTGCGGTGGCTGGGCCCCGAGAAGGGCGTCATGCACATGGCGATCGGCGCCGTCGTGAACGCCCTGTGGGACATCAAGGCGAAGAGGGCCGGCCTGCCGCTGTGGCGGCTGCTCGCCCGCATGACGCCCGAGCAGATCGTCTCGCTCGTCGACTTCCGCTACCTGACCAATGCGCTCACCCGCGAGGAGGCCCTCGGCATCCTCCGTCGTGCCGAGCCCGGGCGACAGCAGCGCGAGGCGCGGTTGCTGGCCGACGGCTACCCCGCGTACACGACCTCGCCGGGCTGGTTGGGGTACTCCGACGAGAAGCTCCAGCGCCTGTGCCGCGAAGCGATCGCCGACGGCTTCGGCCAGATCAAGCTCAAGGTGGGGGCCGACCTCGACGACGACGTCCGGCGCCTGCGCCTCGCCCGCGAGACGTGCGGGCCGCACTTCCCGATCGCCATCGACGCCAACCAGCGATGGGAGGTCTCCGAGGCGATCGAGTGGGTGAACGCCCTCGCTCCCTTCGACCCCGCGTGGATCGAGGAGCCCACGAGCCCCGACGACGTCCTCGGCCACGCCGAGATCGCCCGGGGGGTCGCCCCCATCCGCGTGGCCACCGGCGAGCACGCCCAGAACCGCGTGATCTTCAAACAGCTCCTGCAGGCCGGCGCGATCGGGGTCATGCAGATCGACGCGGTGCGCGTCGGCGGGGTCAACGAGAACATCGCGAACCTGCTGCTGGCCGCCAAGTTCGGTGTCCCCGTCTGCCCGCACGCGGGCGGCGTGGGCCTGTGCGAAGCCGTGCAGCACCTGTCGATGTTCGACTACGTCGCCGTCTCGGGCGAGCGCGAGGGGCGCATGATCGAGTACGTGGACCACCTGCACGAGCACTTCACCGTTCCGGTCGTCATCCGCGACGGCGCGTACCTCGCGCCGACGGCTCCCGGCGCGGGCATGGAGATGCTGTCGGCCAGCCGCGAGGCCTACACGTGGACGGGGAGTCATGTCGCTGTCTGACCTGCCCCTCCGCGACGGCGCCACCCTCGCCTACGGCGCGGCGAACGTCGGCAACCTGCACCGCGCCCTCAGCGACGCCGAGGCGCAGGCCGTCCTCGCCGCGGCGTGGGATGCCGGCATCCGATCCTTCGACACGGCACCCCACTACGGTCTCGGCCTGTCCGAACGGCGCCTCGGGGCATTCCTCCGAGACAAGCCGCGCGAGCAGTTCACCGTGTCGACGAAGGTGGGGCGCCTGCTCCGGCCGAACCCCGCCGGCGACGGCGGGCTCGATCTCGATAACTCCTTCCACGTCCCCACCGACGTGCAGCGGGTGTGGGACTTCTCGGCCACCGGGATCGTCGCCAGCCTCGACGACTCGCTGGAGCGGCTGGGGCTCGACCGCGTCGACGCCCTCTACCTGCACGACCCCGAGAAGCACGATCTGGGCCAGGCGCTGACCGAGGCCCTGCCCGCTCTTGAGGGATTGCGCGCCGAGGGCCGGGTCGACCGCATCGGCGTGGGCTCGATGGATGCCGACGCCCTCGCCGCCGCGGTGCGGGGCGCCGCGCTCGACGAGATCATGGTCGCCGGCCGCTACACCCTGCTGGAGCAGCCCGCGTCGGCCGAGGTGCTCCCCGCGTGCCGCGAGCGGGGCACGACGATCGTGGCGGCCTCGGTCTTCAACTCCGGCCTGCTCGCGAGCGACACTCCGTCGCGCGACGCCCGGTACGAGTACGGCGGGGTGCCGGATGCCGTGTGGGAGCGGCTCGAGCGGATCCTCGACGTCTGCCGCGCGCACGAGGTGTCGCTCCCGGTCGCGGCGCTGGCCTTCGTCGCCCGCGAACCGCTCGTGACGACGGTGGTGATCGGCGGAAGCCGCCCCACCCAGCTGCAGCAGAACGCCGAGTCGTGGCGCCAGGTCGTCCCCGAGCAGTTCTGGGACGACCTCGCCCGCGCACGACCGATCCCCTGATCGCTCGACGAACAGAAAGGCCACCCATGCTGTCCGGCATCCATCCCCTGCTGACCGGCGAGATGCTGCTGCATCTCGACCGGATGGGCCACTCCGACGCGGTCGTCGTCGCCGACGCCCACTTCCCCGCCTTCGCCGTCGGCGCGCGGGTCATCGATCTGCCGGGCACCGCATCGCCCGCGGTGCTCGCGGCGATCCGCAGCGTGACCCCCGCCGACGACGCGCCGGCTCTCGATCTCATGCGCTCGGCCGATGGCGCCGTCCTCGACGTGCAGCGGGAGCTCATCGAGGCGGCCGCGGTGGGCGCCAAGGGGACGCGCTTCGTGGAGCGCTTCGACTATTACGACCTCGCCCGCGGCGCCTACCTCATCGTGCGCACGGGCGAGACGCGGATCTACGCCAACGCGCTGCTGCGCAAGGGCGTCGTGTCGGCCTGACCCGGGCGCACGCAGGGATAGTCGTACGAGGAGGAACACCCATGAACACCCCGACACATCCCGCCGCGTTCGAGGCCGTCGACCTGCACTGCCACGGCGCGCTCGGGCACTCGTTCGACGACGCAGACCTCGACGGCCTCGCGGCCGCGGTCGCGTTCCATCGCGCGCACGGCACGTCGACGCTGCTGCTCAGCCTGGTGAGCGCACCGATCGATCGCCTCGAGGAGCGTCTGCGCGAGATCCGCGAGATGCTCCCCGCACTCCCGGGAGTCGCGGGCGTGCACCTGGAGGGTCCGTTCCTCGCCGACTCGCGCCGGGGAGCGCACGATCCGCGCGCCCTCGTCGCCCCGACAGCGGAGGCGGTCGATCGTCTACTGTCGGCCGCCGATGGCATCCTGCGTCAGGTCACCATCGCGCCCGAGCTCCCGGGGGCGATGCAGGCCATCGACCGCCTCGTGTCGGCGGGGGTCACCGTCGCGGTGGGACACACGCAGGCCGACCATGACACCGCCGCCGCGGCGTTCGACCGGGGCGCGCGGTTGCTCACGCACGCCTTCAACGCGATGCCGGGTCTGGGCCACCGCGCTCCCGGCCCGGTCGGCGCCGCGCTGGAGCGGGACCATGTCGTTCTGGAGGTGATCGCCGACGGCATCCACGTGCACCCCGTCGTCATCCGCACGATGTTCGCCGCCGCCCCGAGTCGCATCGCGCTCGTGACCGACGCGATGTCGGCGACGGGACTGGGCGACGGCCCGTACCGCCTCGGCGGTCTCGAGGTCGAGGTGGAAGACGGGCGCCCCGTCCTCGCGGGCACCGACACCCTCGCCGGCTCCACCCTGACGATGGAGCGCGCGATCGAGGTGACGACGGCGGCGGGCGTCCCCCTCGACCTTGCTCGCGCCGCGGCCTCGACGGTGCCGGCGCGACTGCTCGCGCGAGACTGAACCGTCACCGCGTCGGCGTGTCCTCGTCGTCGGCGCAGGCCTCGAACTCCGCCTGCACCCGTGCGCAGCGGCAGGCGTAGACGATCGAGTGCAGCAGCATCAACGCACTTCCCCGAGGGTGTGGCATCCGGGGCAGGGAACGGCGATGCGGTCGCCCACCCGCACGTCACCGGGGAGCACGACCCGGGCGCACGCCTCGCTGCCGTGCGCGTCGATCACCGCGAAGGGCTCGTCGTACGCGTGCGACACGCGGCCGAGCAGACGCGCTTCGCGCCACACCACGTCGAGTCCCGCGGCGCACGCGTCGAGGCGCAGCGCGTCGGGTGCGGCCTGCACCACCGTCGCCACGATCACCGTCGTCGACAGCGTCGCGGATGCCACCCCACCCGACGCCGGGATGACGGCGGGTCCCGTGCACACGCAGGGCGTGCCGCAGATGTCGGCGTAACGGCCGACCGACATCGCCCGTACCGTGACGTCGTCGAGGGTGGGCACGGAACCCGCGGGCCACGCCGCGGAGTCGAAGGGCGCCGGGATGCTGGATCGGAGGGTGGGGAGCAGGGCCGTGAGGGTCATGGCATCCGGTCTACGCGCCGATCCCGCCGCGATCCGTCGCGCTGACGGTTCCCATGCGAGACGCCGCGCGAACCTCACGCCTCCGGAGCGTGCGAAACTCCGGAGATCCCGCGCGCGGAGCGCCCGATCGGCGGTCACACTCCCCCCGAGGTCCTGTTTCTCAGGAGTTCGGCCCGGGCCCCGATCGGTGGTCGAGGGGGAAGGCCGGACTGCGGGAGCTCCGGCAGGCCGGGGCGGACGCATCCCCGCGTAGCCTGGAGGGGTGACACTCCCCTTCGACGTCGCCGCCGTGCGCACCGACTTCCCGATCCTCGAGACCGAGATCGACGGCCGGCCCCTCGTGTACCTCGATTCGGGGGCGACCAGCCAGAAGCCGCGTGCCGTGCTGGATGCCGAGCGCGCCTTCCTCGAGCGCGCGAACTCCGCCGTGCACCGCGGTGCGCACACGCTCGCGGCCGACGCGACCGAGCTGTTCGAGGACGCACGGATCACCGTCGCCGAATTCGTGGGCGCCGAGCCCGAACAGCTGGTGTGGACCTCGGGGGCCACGGGCGGCCTGAATCTGATCGCCGGTTCCCTCGGCTACGCGGGGCGTTTGGGCGAGGGCGACGAGATCGTCGTGACCGAGGCGGAACACCACGCCAACCTCATCCCGTGGCAAGAGCTCGCCGCGCGCACGGGCGCGCGACTGCGCCACATCCCCGTCCTCGACGACGGCATGCTCGACATGCATGCCGCGGCCGACCTCATCGGCGAGCGCACCAAGGTCGTCGCGTTCCCCCACGTCTCGAACGTGCTAGGCATCGTGAACCCCGTCGCGAAGCTCGTCACCCTCGCCCGCGGCGTCGGCGCGCTGACGGTGCTCGACGCGTGCCAGTCGGCTCCGCACCTCGCCCTCGACCTGCCGGCATCCGGAGTCGATCTCGCCGTCTTCTCGGGGCACAAGGTCTACGGCCCCTACGGCATCGGTGCGCTCTGGGGTCGCGACGAGGTGCTCGAAGCACTGCCGCCCTTCACCACCGGCGGGTCGATGATCACCACCGTCACACTCGACAAGGCCGAATACCTCCCGCCGCCGCAGCGCTTCGAGGCGGGCACGCAGCCGGTGTCGCAGGCGGTGGCGCTGGCCGCCGCGGTGCGCTGGCTCGGCGAGCACGATCTCGCCGCCGCTCACGCCCACGAGGCGACGCTCGAAGCACGCATGCGCGAGGGACTCCGCTCGATCGACGGCATCCGCCTGCTCGGAGACACGGATGCCGCCGAGCGCATCGCCCTGCAGGCCTTCGCGGTCGACGGGGTGCACGCGCACGACGTGGGCCAGTTCCTCGATTCCCGCGGTGTGGCCGTGCGCGTCGGTCACCACTGCGCGCAGCCGCTGCACCGCCGATTCGGCCTGACGGCGTCGGTGCGCGCGAGCGCGGCGATCCACACCACCGCCGCTGAGATCGACACGTTCCTCGATGCCGTCTCGGGCGTTCGCGGCTTCTTCGGCGTCGGCGCGACCACGGCGGGAGCACGCGCATGAG
Organism: Microbacterium sp. CFBP 13617; assembly: GCF_014839445.1. Taxonomy (NCBI): domain Bacteria; kingdom Bacillati; phylum Actinomycetota; class Actinomycetes; order Micrococcales; family Microbacteriaceae; genus Microbacterium; species Microbacterium sp. CFBP 13617. The sequence goes on from NZ_JACYNW010000001.1 coordinate 335,357, forward strand.
CGGGCTCGAGTCGCTGTACCAGGAACTGATCCTCGACCACGCGAAGAACCGTCGCGGCTTCGGACTCGCCGAACCGGGCGCGCACAGCGCCACGGTGCACCAGCGCAATCCCATCTGCGGCGATGAGATCACGCTCCGCGTCGAGCTGTCCGACGACGGTGAGCGCGTGGCATCCGTCACCTGGGAGGGCGCGGGCTGCTCGATCTCGCAGTCGTCGGCGTCGATGCTCGTCGCGCTGCTGCAGGAAGACGGCGGCGACGACGGGATGCCGCGCGCCGACGCCGATGCTCTCATCGCGCAGTTCCGCGAGGCGATGCGCTCGCGCGGCAAGATCCCCCTCGACGAGGAGACGTTCGCCGACGCCGCCGCGCTGTCGGGGGTGTCGAAGTACACCGCGCGCGTGAAGTGCGCGATGCTCGCGTGGGTCGCGTTCGAGGAAGGGCTGCGGCTGGCCTGAGTCGCGTTGTGGACGCGCACCCCCGCGGCTCCACGCCGGGGCCGGCCCGCCCAGCCCGGCGCAGCGCGGCGCAACCTCAGCGATCCGCCCAACCTCAGTGGCGTCCATCCCATCGCCACTGACTTTGCGCAGGTGCCTGAACGAGTGCGCCTCGCGCCACCACCCCCGGCCGCCGCCGGCCCACCCCGACACAACCTCAGCGATCCCCACAACCTCAGCGGCATCCACCCCATCGCCACTGACTTTGCGCAGATCCGTGAGTGAGCGCGCCTCGCGCGGCGCCTCGCGCGCCGTCGCGCACGGCCCTGTATCCGCGCCGACAACGGCGCTATCCTGCCCGCAGACAGACGAGAGGTGGATGCCATGGCAGCAGGCGGAGCAGGATTCAGCGACGAAGAACGTACGGCGATGAAACAGCGCGCCGAGGAGCTCAAGGCCACGAAGGGGCTCAAGGGCGCGGCGAAGCTCGAGAAGGAGAACGAGGCCTGCCTCGAGGCGATCGACAACCTCGAGGGCGTCGACCGGGCGATGGCCGAACGCCTCCACGTCATCGTGCTGGAGGAGGCGCCGCACCTGAATCCGAAGACCTTCTACGGCTTCCCGGCCTACGCGAAGGACGGCAAGGTCGTCGTCTTCTATCAACCGGCGTCGAAGTTCAAGACGCGCTACGGCACGGTCAGCTTCGACGACACCGCGCACCTCGACGACGGTCCGATGTGGCCGGTGTCGTTCGCGGTGGTCGAGGTGACGGCCGAGGTCGAGAGGGCCGTTCGCGACGCCGTCCGCCGGGCCTCACCCTCGGAGTAGACGGGTCGCGCGGATGACGCATCGAGTGGCGTCTCGCGCCATCCCTTGACGTTCCGGTCATCGGCGTCTTGGCTGAGGGCACCCCCGCATCGCTCACGGCCGAATCCGGTCGCACGTCGCGTCGGGTGTCGCTGCGGGTCCGCCCACACGACGCGACCAGGTCGGGTCGACCGGCCGGAGAGGACGACGATGTCCGGTAACAAGGCAGTGGCGTACAAAGAACCCGGAGTGGTGGAGGTCATCGACACCCCCTACCCCGAGTTCGAGCTCAAGGACGGCCCGGGCGTGAACCCGGCGAACGTCGGCCGGAAGGTCCCCCACGGCGCGATCCTGCGCACCGTCTCCACCAACATCTGCGGCTCCGACCAGCACATGGTCCGTGGTCGCACCACCGCCCCCGCGGGTCTCGTGCTGGGCCACGAGATCACCGGGGAGGTGATCGAGGTCGGTCCCGATGTCGAGTTCGTCAAGGTCGGCGACATCGTCTCGGTGCCCTTCAACATCGCGTGCGGCCGCTGCCGCAACTGCAAAGAGGGCAAGACCGGGATCTGTCTGAACGTGAACCCCGACCGCCCCGGCAGCGCCTACGGATACGTCGACATGGGCGGGTGGGTCGGCGGGCAGGCCGAGTACGTGCTCGTCCCCTACGCCGACTGGAACCTGCTGGTCTTCCCCGACCGCGAGCAAGCGCTCGAGAAGATCCTCGACCTGACGATGCTGTCCGACATCTTCCCCACCGGCTTCCACGGCGCCTACACCGCCGGCGTCCGCCCGGGATCGACCGTGTACGTCGCGGGCGCGGGTCCGGTCGGCATCGCCGCGGCCGTCGGCGCGCAGCTGCTGGGCGCGGCGGCGGTGCTCGTCGGCGACCTCAACGCCGAACGCCTCGCGCAGGTGCGGTCGCTGGGATTCGAGAGCGTCGACGTGTCGAAGGGTGACCCGCGCGACCAGATCGACCACATCCTCGGCACCCCCGAAGTGGATGCCGCGGTCGACGCGGTCGGCTTCGAGGCGCGCGGGCACGGCTCCGACTCATCGCACGAGGCCCCGGCGGCGGTGCTCAACTCACTGTTCGAGGTCACCGCAGCCGGTGGCGCCCTCGGCATCCCGGGCTTGTACGTGACGGGCGACCCGGGCGGGGTCGACGACGCAGCGAAGGTCGGTTCGCTCTCGCTGCGACTCGGCCTCGGCTGGGCCAAGTCGCTGACGTTCACGACCGGCCAGTGCCCGGTGATGAAGTACAACCGGCAGCTGATGATGGCGATCCTGCACGACAAGGTGCAGATCGCGAAGGCCGTCAACGCCACGCCCATCAGCCTCGACGACGCGCCCCAGGGCTACGCCGACTTCGACAAGGGCGCCCCGCGCAAGTACGTGCTGAACCCGAACGGGTACATCAAGAGCTGAGGCGAGGCCGGAGCTCGCAGAACGGCGCCTTGCTCGCAGACTTCCCCGCGGAATATGCGAGGTTCGCGTACTTCTGCGAGCTTCGGCGCGCGGGTCCGCGAGAGCCCGTCTGCGGGCGGGATGCCGCAGCCCCGAGGCCGCGGCATCCGTTCGCGGAACGTCGTCAGCCGGGCGGGTCCCCCCGCCCGATCAGCACGACTCCTGCACATCCGACGCGCCACGGCCTCTTCCGCCGAGCGACAGCCGATCTGCAGGAGTTGTGCACCGGCTACGCCAGGACCACGCGCTCCATCCTCTCGAAGCTCTGCTCCATGCCGTCAACCATGCCGGTGGAGAGGACGGCGTCGCGGGTCGCGGCATCCGGGTACTCGATGAGCAGCGTCACGAGGGTGGCTCCGTCTTCCTCGTAGAACGACAGATCGTTCGTGGTCGAGGGGTACTCGGTGCCGGTCATGTGCTCGGTCTGCACGATGCGGCGCGGCTCGTCGATGAGCAGGGTCTCGCCGTCGAAGCCGAAGCCCTCGCCCTCGGTACCGGCCTCGGGTTCCCACGCGAGGCGGTACCGACCGCCCACCGAGACGTCGACCTCGCTGACGGTCATACGCCAGCCGTCAGGGCCGAGCATCCACTGCCGCATGAGATCGGGGTCGACGTGCGCGCGCCACACCAGCTCGCGCGGGCCGTCGATGAGGCGCGTGATGCGCACGTGCTGGTCGCTGAGCACCTCGAGCTGCGTGCCCGTGCCCTGGGCGAACTCGCGGAGTCCGAGCAGCACGGCGTCGAGCTGGTTCATCGCGAGGGTCGAGCCCTCGACGGCACCCATCGCCACGACCTGCTCGAGGGCCTCGGCCGAGGCGAAGTGGCTCACGTTCGTCAGCCGTGAGCCCTCGGGCGTGGCCTCGAACGAGAAGACCATGCGCATCGACGGCATCCCCTCGATCGGGTCGCCGTTGTCGTCGGCGAAGGAGTCGATGACCTCGAATCCCCTCGGTTCGTCGATGCGCGTGAACTCCCACGCCCCACCGGCGTGCTGACCCTGGGGCGAGGTCATGTGGTACTTCGCGTGCCCGCCCACCGAGAAGTCGAACGCATCGAAGGTCGCCGGCCAGCCGGGAGGACCCCAGAACCGCTCGAGCTGGCGCGGGTCGGTGAACACGGCCCACAGTCGCTCGGGACCGACGGGGAAGTCGGCGACCAGGCTCATGGTGAGCGCTTCGGTGTCGCTCTCGACGGATGTGACGGGCATGACGGACTCCTTCGTCGGGTCAGTTCTCGGTCGGTTCGGGCGGAGGGGTGGATGCCATGGCATCCGGTTCCTCGAGGAGCAGCGCATCGAGCCGGTCGATGCGGCCGCGCCAGAGGTTCTCGTACGAGCGCAGCAGTTCTTGCGCCCGGGCGAGGGCGGCGGGGTCGGCACGCACGAGTCGCACCCTCCCCTCCGCACGCTTGGTGATGAGCCGGGCCTCGGCCAGCACCGCGATGTGCTTCGACACGGCGGCGAACGACATGGCGTATCCCGCGGCGAGGTCCGACACCGACTGCTCGATGACGAGTGTGCGCCGCACGATGTCGCGACGCGTCGCGTCGGCGAGCGCGTGGAAGACGCGGTCGATGTCGGCGGTGTCGAGGTGTTGTTGTTCAACCATTTGGTTGTACGTTAGCGTGGAGGGGAGTCCCGCACAAGACCCTCCAGCCCCCCACTCGGCAACACGACCCACCCCTCCCGCCGCGCCACGGCGAGCATCTCGGGCGCCGGGGGCTCGAACAGGCCGAGCGCCCCCGCGCGGGTCGCGAGGGCGGCGATGACCGCGTCGAAGGCGTCGGCCTTGGCGATCGCGAGCGCGGCGAACGGCCCGACGTCGAACCACGGCACCCGCGCGCGCACCGTGTCGAGCAGGGCGCTGCGGCGGGCGGCATCCACTCGGTAGCCCGTCGTGTCGAAGCCCCACACGCGCAGCGAGCCGCCGGGGTACACCTCGAACAGGCGTCCCTCCCCCGCACGATCGACCGCGAAGCCGGCCTCGGCCAGGCGCCGCAGCACCCCGGCGCACCGCAGCGCCGTGACGCCCAGCCGGTCGGTCGACACGCTCAGCGGCCAGCGACCGATGCGCTCGCGGACGACGTGGTCGGTGTGCCGGTAGACGAGGGGGCGCCGCCAGTCCGCTCCCCCGTCGACCGGTCCGAGCGCGGGCGCCGTCTCGGCATGGTGGGCCTGGACGAAGTCGACGAACGCGTCGGGCCACCCGAGCGGGCAGTCGATGCCGAGCCACGCATCGCCGGCCGAGACCGACGCCACGATGTCGGTGTCGTCGACCCCCAGCTCGAGCCGCGTCAGTCGCGCGCCGCCGCCCGACCAGACGATCTCGGCCAGGGCGGTGCCGGGGGTGCTCGCGGCGAGGTCGATGCCGATGGTTCTCACCGGCAGCAGCCTAGGCGCGACAGGGCGGCGGCTCTCCGAACGGGGCCGGTTGCCCGCGCAACCGCCGCGCGTGATCGCGTTCGAGGTGCGAGGATCGCTTCATGGCAGACGACGACCTTCCCGACTCGCTCGAGCCTGCCCACGGCATCCCACCCCGTCCCGAACCGCCCGCGCCGCCGCGACCCAAGGGCGATCTGCGGGTCGTGTCGGTCATCGCCCTGGTCACGGGCGTCGTCGTGATCGCCTGGTACCTGTTCCTCGTCACGGTCAGCGCGATCGCCGAGCTCGAGGGGCTGATGTGGATCCAGATCGGCATGTGGGTGCTCGCCGCGGTGTCGGCGGTGTGCGGCGTGCTGAGCCTGAACGCGCGGATGGCACGGGAGCTCGCGGCCGCCGGCTTCATCGCGGGCGTCGCCGCCGGCCTGCTCTCGATCTCGGTCGGCGTGGCGACGGCCGCGGAGTTCTTCGGCTGACCAACCGTCGACCCCGAGGTCGGCGACGGTCAGCGCTCGGCGCACTCCTGGCTGAGTTCGGTGAGCATCCACACCCCGGTGGTGTGCGAGAGATGCACCGTCCCGCAGTCGCCGCTCGCGTAGGTGACGTCGAGCACGGCGTCATCGCCCTGCTCCGTCACGACGGCCACGTCGACGTCGGGTGACATCCCCGCCGCGGCGTACAACAGCGAACTCTGGCGCACGAGCTCGGCGCAGTCCTCGACCTCGAGTCCCGTCGACGCCGTGTACTCCGTCAGCATCCGTTCCTGCAGGCCCGCGGTGAGCGCCCCGCAGGCCGCGACGGTGTCGGAGGAGCGCACCGCGGTCCACCACGCGCGGAAGGCCTCGACCGGCCCGGAATCGGGCACCGGCGTGGCCGTGGCAGAGGGACTCCCATGCGGCGACGGAGACTCGGCGACGGCGGTGGAGGGCTCGGATGCCACGTGGCCCGTGCACGATGAGAGGGCGACGCCGGCGACGGCGAGCGCGACGAACAGCAGCGGGCGGGGGGATCGCATGCCCTCCATTGTCACCGAGATCGGCGACGGAGGCCATCCGTTTCGCGGACGGCGGGGCCCCGGGCGTGCGGGTCGCCCGGAATAGCGGGCGGGCCGCGGAGGTTTTCGCAGGTATGACGCCGGAGCCTGCGCTGGATCGTGCCCTGTCGACGCTCGACGTGCGCCCCGGTCGCGCGCACCAGCTGACGCTCGCCCCCCGAGAGCGCCTCGCCCTGCCGCGCGGCGGCGCGGCCCTCGTCTACGTGCGCGTCGGTGAGATCAGCGGATCGGCCTCGGCGCGGACGGCCTGCACGGTCGACGCCGCGAGCGGGTCGGTCGCCACGACCGTCGGCGGGCGGACACTGCTGGCCGGAGACGCGTTCGTGAGCCTCGGATGCCACGGGCTCGCCCTGGCCTCGCAGTCCGGCGCCGAGGTGACGGTCGTCCCCCTCGAGGTCGCCCCGTCGGGCGACGCGCGCAGCCTGCCGCCGTTCGTCTTCGTCAGCGGCTTCGCGCACGCGGAACCCGCGGCGGCGGCGCTGGCGGCGCACCTGGGCACGACCCCGAACGCGGAGACCGCCGAGCGCCAGGGCGACGAGACCATCTGCAAGCTCATGGTGACCACCGTGCTGCTCTCAGCGCTGCGGGCGTGGGCCTCGACCGACCGCGACGCGGCCTGGCCGCCCCGCGCCGACGACCCGTTCCTCGCGCGGGTCGTCGCCGCGATCGCTCACGATCCCGGTCACGACTGGAGCATCGGCGAACTGGCATCGCTCGGCGCGATGTCGCGGTCGGTGTTCGCCGAGCGGTTCCGCCGGCACATCGGACTCTCTCCCGCCGCGTACGTGAGCGCGGTGCGCATGGAGAGGGCGAAAGACCTGCTCGAGGCCGGAACGCCGGTGTCCGAGACCTCACGGGTGCTCGGCTACGCGTCGGACGAGGGGTTCAGCCGCGCGTTCCGCCGGCACACGGGTGTCGCCCCGTCGGCGTGGCGGGGCGGACGCCGGGCGACCGTCGCGATCTGACGCCCTCGCCGGCGCCGCCGCGGCGGGTCGGCCCGGCCGGCTCCACCCTCAGCCCGCGACGGCGCGGCGCTCGCGCACCGAGACCCCGAACAGCACGGCGCCGATCACGAGCAGCGCGATGCCGATGGCATCCACCGTCACCACCCCGACCGAATCGACGAGCACTCCGCCCACGCCCGCCGCGATCGTGATGGCGAGCTGGAAACCCGTGACCACGAGGCTGCCGCCCGCTTCGAGACGGTCGGGCATGCGGTGCCCCACCCACGTGTTCACGATGATCAGCCACGACGAGAAGAAGAAGCCCCACACGAGCACGGCCGCCGCGACCGCGATGATCGCCGCCGGAAGCAGGACGACGACCGCGACGGCGACCGCGATGACGAGCGGTCCGATGACCGAGAGCCGCACGAAGGCGCGGTCGACGACGATGCCGATGACGAGGTTGCCGACGAACCCGCCCACTCCGAACAACGCGAGCAGCAGCACGATGGTGCCCCCGTCGACCCCCGGGACGCGCTCCAGAGCGAGGCGCACGTAGGTGTAGGCGAGGAAGTGACCCAGCACGACGAGCACGTGACCGATCATCCCGCCGCCCACGCCCGGGCGCCGCAGCGTGTCGACGAGGATGCGCAGACTCGACGCCGAGGCCGCCGGGACGGGCGGGAGCACGACGCGCACCGCGACACCGACGACGGCCGTGATGACACCGATGAGCAGGAAGGCGACCCGCCAGTCGAGCACCTCGCTCAGGGCGACGCCGATCGGAACACCCGCCACGGTCGCGAGCGACAGTCCCGCCGAGCCGAACATCACGGCCCGGCCGATGCGGTCGGGGCTCGACAGGCGCGCCGCGACCGTGATCGACATGGCCCAGAACGCGCTGATCGCGGCGCCGAGCAGGAAGCGCGCGGCGAGGATGGCGATGAGGCTGGGGGCGGCGGCCACGACGAGGCTCGACACCGTGGCCGCGGCCGCGGCGGCGGTGAGCAGGGTGCGGCGATCGAGGCGGGGCAGCAGCAGGCCCACGGTGGGGGCGAAGAGCAGCCCGGCCAGGGCCGTGACGGTGACGGTCTGGCCCGCCTGCCCGGGCGTGATGCCGAGCGAGGCGGCCATCTCGGTCAGCACGCCGTTCGGAAGGAACTCTGCCGTGACCAGCAGGAAGCTCAGCAGCATCACGACGATGAGTCCGCCGTACCTCATGGTGGACGGCGCGGAGACGGGAACCGGGGCGGTGGTGGTCATGTATCGATGCTCGCGAGCGGCGGCGTCGCGCGCCCGACCGTTCGTCCGCGGCATCCGACCGTTCGTCCGCGGGGGCTCACTCGGGCGACGACGCCCGTACCGTGCGGTGGGCCCGCAGCACGAGGACGATTCCGGCCACCCAGAACGGGACCTGCACGAGCTCGGCCAGCCGGAACGCCCCGGGCGAGTACTCGCCTCCCCCCGCCTGCAGGGTGAGGACGGCGCCGATCAGCAGGATGACGAGGATGCTGGAGAGGAATCCCGCGCCGTTGACGACGCCCGTGGCGGTGCTGAGCCGTTCGCGCGGATTGTGGTCGCGCGCGATGTCGAACGCGACCATCGAGGCGGGTCCCCCGACGCACATGGCGGCGGCGAGCACGACGAGCAGCGGCAGCGGCGCCCGATCGGGGAACGCCAGGACCGCCGCCCACGACACCGCCTGCGCGCCGACCAGCGAGAGCACGAGAGCCGTGCGGGCCCGGGGGAAGCGACCCGAGATCGCGCCCACGATCGGCCCGAAGGCGATGCCGCACACGACGTAGACCGAGAACAGGCCGCCCGCGGTCGCGGCATCCAGACCCTGGCCCGCCACGAGGAACGGGAAGCCCCACAGCAGGGCGAAGGCGTTGCCCGAGAACGAGGTGACGAAGTGCACCCAGAACGCCAGCCGCGTTCCCGGTGATCTCCACGCCTCGCGCACGGCGCGCGAGACGCTCGCCCGCTCGACGGCGACGGGCCGGCGCTCGCGGACGACCACGGCGACCAGCACCGCCACCAGCGCCGTGACCCCCGCCAGCGAGAGGAAGGCCGAGACCCACCCCGCCACGCCGACGAGCGCGGCGAAGGGCACGACGCTGACGATCTGCCCGAACTGGCCGGTCAGACCCGTGACCTGCACGGCCGTCGGTGCGAGCCGCGGCGGGAAGCGCATGCCGATCACGCGCAGCAGTCCGGGGAAGATGGCGGCCTCACCGGCCCCCATGAGCAGACGCCCCGCGATGGCGACGCCGATGTCGGGTGCCAGGGCGAGCACGACCTGCGCCCCCGCCATCACGAGCATGCCGACCGTCAACACGGTTCGCACGCCGAACCGGTCGAGCAGCAGCCCGACGGGCAGCTGCAACGCGCCGTAGACGGCGAGCTGCACGACGGCCAGCAGAGACAGCGTCGCCGCGGTGATCGCGAACCGGTCGGCCGCCTCGAGCCCGAGGGCGGCGAGCGAGGTGCGGTTGACGATCGAGACGACGTAGGCGATGACCCCGACCAGCCACACGACGAGCACGCCGATCCGCAGGCTCCCCGCGCGCGCCGCGGGGGAGCTCTGCGAGACGGTGCGGGTCATCCGCGCGAGAGTCGCAGCGTCACGACCTGGAACGGACGCAGCTCGAGCGCGATGCCCTCGCCCTCGACCGCGAGGCGGCGCGAGCGCGCCATGTCGTCGCCGAGCGGACGTTCGAGCAGGTCGACCTCGGAGGCGGATGCCACGGCGAACCCGGGCGTGAGGGTCGTCGCCGCGCGGCGCCCGAGTGCCTCGTACACGCGCACGATCACGTCACCCGAGCGGTCGTCGGCGAGCTTCACGGCCTCGATGCGCACGCCCTCGTTCGACGAGCGCAGCACGCTCCACGGCTCGACCGTGCCCTCGGCCGCGGGGCGGCGCAGCGGCAGGTTCTGCTCGTACCCGGAGGCCACGACGGCGGCGATGTCGGCCCCGGGGTGCACCGCGTACGCGAACGTGTGGTGGCCGGCATCCTGGACCGGGTCGGGCGAGTTCGCCGCGCGCACCAGGCTCAGGCGCACCTCGGTCTCGACCTCGCCCGAGGCCCCGACCGTGCGGGTGATGTCGTGGCCGTAGGTGGCGTCGTTGGTGACGCCGATGCCGTAGCCCGGCTCCTCGACGTGCACCCAGCGGTGGGCCATGACCTCGAACTTCGCGTCTTCCCACGAGGTGTTCGTGTGGGTCGCGCGGCGCACGTGGCCGTACTGGATCTCGGCGCTGTGGTGGTGGGCGTGCACGACGAACGGCAGCGAGGCCTTGAGCAGCTTCTCGCGCTCGTTCCAGTCGAGGTCGACCGCGAAGTGCACGCGCACGTCATCGGCGTGCACGGCGATGGTCTGCGTCAGCCGCGATGTGCCGAAGGTGCGCGTGACGATCACGCGGGCGCGCAGCTCGTCGTCGACCGCGAGCTCGACGGCGTCGGCGGTGTCGAGGTCGTCGAACGTGTAGCGGTAGTGGGCGTCGATGTCCCAGGCATCCCAGGCGTTGGGGAGGTCCTGGTGCAGCTGCAGCAGGTTCGCGACACGGTCGGCGGGCACGAGCTCGCGGCCCGCGGCGAGGTCGACGATCGAGGTCACGAGGCCCCGGGCGTCGACGGTGACCCGCACGAGACCGTTGTCGAGCACGATGTCCGCGCCGGATCGCTCCGCCCGCACCGGGTGCGCGGGCGCCACCGGAACGAGGGATGCCACGCCCAGCGCGGGCGTCTCGACCAGCGCGAGCGGGGTGCCGGTGGCATCCAGGGCCAACGACCGACGGGCGTGGTCGGCCGAGTTCACGACCGCGGCCGAGAGCCCCGCGGCATCCAGGGCCTCGGCGATCGAGCGGTCCAGCTCGGCGAGGGCGACGGCGTAGTCCTCTTCGTTCTGCTCGTGCACCCACTGGATCGAGGATCCGGGCAGGATGTCGTGGAACTGCTGCAGCAGCACGCCCTGCCAGAGGCGATCGAGCGCGGCGTACGGGTACTCGGCGCCCTTCAGTGCGGCGGCGGTCCACCACAGCTCGGCCTCGCGCAGGCGGTGCTCGGCCTCGCGGTTGCCGCGCTTCTCGCGGGCGTGCGAGGTGAAGGTGCCGCGGTGCAGTTCGAGGTAGAGCTCGCCCACCCAGACGGGAGCGTCGGGGTACTCGGCCCGGGCTGCGGCGAAGAAGTCGTCGGGGTGCTCGATCTCGACGCGCGGCGATCCCTCGAGCGACTCCACCCGGCGCTGGCGCTCCATCATCTCGCGGATGGGTCCGCCGCCGCCGTCACCGTAGCCGAAGGGCACGAGCGAGGTCGTCGCCCTGCCCTTGTCGCGGAATTGGCGCACGGCGTGGTGCAGCTCCTCGCCCTCGAGCGTGGAGTTGTAGGTGTCGATGGGCGGGAAGTGCGTGAAGATGCGTGAGCCGTCGATGCCCTCCCACCAGAAGGTGTGGTGGGGGAACTTGTTGGTCTGGCTCCACGAGATCTTCTGCGTGAGGAACCAGTCCAGGCCCGCGAGCTTCGCGATCTGCGGGAACGCGGCGGTGTAGCCGAACGAGTCGGGCAGCCAGATGCCGTGCGTCTCGACGTCGAGCTCGTCGCGGAAGAACCGCATCCCCTGCGTGACCTGGCGCACCATGGCCTCGCCTCCGGGCAGGTTGCCGTCGGGCTCGACCCACTGCGAGCCGACCACGATCCACTGTCCGTTCGCGATCGCGGCCTTGATGCCCTCCCACACGTGCGGGTAGCGCTCCTTGACCCACGCGTACTGCTGCGCCGACGAGGCGGCGAAGCGGAAGTCGGGGTACTGCTCGGCGAGCGCGAGGACGTTCGAGAAGGTGCGGGCGGTCTTGCGCTTGGTCTCGCGGATGGGCCAGAGCCACGCGGTGTCGATGTGCGCGTGGCCGATGCCCGAGAGGCGGTGGGCCGAGGCGGAGGCCGGGCGCGACAGCACGTCGACGAGCTCGGCGCGCGCGACGGCTGCGGTACCGACGATGTCGTCGAGGCGGAGCACGTTCAGCGCGCGCTCGAGCGCCCGCATGACCTCGTGCCGGCGGGGCTCGGTCTCGGGCAGCTCCTTCAGCAGCTGGTACAGCACCTCGACGTCGAACTGCAGCGCCCACACCTCGGGTTCGAAGACCGCGAGCTCGGCGGTGCGGAAGGTGTAGATCGGCGTCTCGGGAGCGGTCTTCTTGGAGCCGAACTTCGTGGGGACGAAGTCGTTCACGAGGATGTCGGGGTTGGCGGCGGCCTCGACGAAGAAGTGCACGGGCTCGCCGCCCGCGGCCTCGTCGGTCAGGCGCACGTAGTGGTTGCGGGGGTGGATGCCCTTGACCTGCACGCCGTCGGGGGTGTGCACGAGCGCCTCGGCCTGGTTGCCGGGCCAGTCGCCCTGGAAGCCGGGGTCGAGCAGCAGCTCGACGGTGCGGCCGGCCCAGTCGGCCGGGATCTCACCGGTGACCTCGAACCACCAGGTCGACCACGCCCGCCCCCAGCTGTCGCCGACGGCGAAGGGGGCGTAATCGGCGGCGAGGGCCTCGGAGGCCGGGACCGGCTCGTCGGGGACCATCCAGGCCTTCAGCGCGACGGGCACCCGCGCGGAGTACACGGCGGGGACGATGCGCTCGGTGAGCACGCGGTGGATGCGCTCTTCGACGAGCGTGAGGTTCTGGTGCACGGTGTCTCCGGTTTCGGGGTCAGCGCGGGAGGCGGGGTCGGGATGCGTCGGGAGGGGCGGCGGGGAGGGATGCCGGGGCGGCGGGCTGGTGCGGGGGCGCGGCCGACGTTCGGGTCGAGGTCGCGCCCCCGGGCTCAGCGGAGGTACGACAGGTCGGCGAAGCTGGAGCTCGCGTCGTCGAGCAAGGCCCGCGCGACGCGGACCGAGTCGATCAGCGGGTGGTGGGCCAGGGCCCGCAGCGCCGCAGCGCGCGAGCCGGTGAGAGCGGCCTCGATCGTCTGGCGCTCGACGTACTTGACGGTGGCGATGAGGCCCTGCCCGAACGCGGGCACGGCCGCGCTCTCGAGCGGGCGCGGGCCGTCGGCGCCGACGATGCAGGGCACCTCGACCACGGCCTCGGCGTCGAGGCCCGCCAGTACGCCCCCGCCGGGGACGTTGAGGATGAGCCGCGCCGACTGGTCGTAGGCGATCGCGCGCATCAGCGCGATCGCGACGTTCTCGTAGCCGCCCGAGACGAGGTCTTCCTCATCGCGGTCGCCCATGCCGGCGGAGTCCCGGTTGGTCGCCATGTAGGTGACCTCGCGCTCGTGCCTGCAGGCCTCCCAGGCCGCGTGGGGACGCGGCGCGGTCGCCGCCGTCTCCCAGAAGCCGGCCTGCTGGTCGAGCAGGTAGCGCCCGCGCGTGGTCGCGGCGTACTGGTCGGCCTGGAGCACGTCGCGACGGTACGAGTAGTAGTGCAGGTACTCGTTGGGAAGAGCTCCGAGCGTCTGGATCCAGTCGGCGCCGAACAGCGCTCCCTCTTCGAACGACTCGATGCGCTCGGGCGAGGCGAGCAGTTCGGGCAGCAGGTCGACGCCGTCGCGGCGGAGCGCCGTCAGCCACCCGAGGTGGTTGAGGCCGGCGTACTCGATCTCGACGTCGGCTGCGTCCCGGATGCCGAGGGCCCCGAGCGCGCGGCGGGCGAGGCCGATGGGCGAGTCGCAGATGCCGATGACACGATTGCCCAGCACGCGGCCCATGGCCTCGGTCACCACGCCGGCGGGGTTGGTGAAGTTGATGACCCACGCGTCGGGGGCGACGCGCCGGATGAGCTCGGCGAGCTGCATCGCGACCGGCAGCGTCCGCAACGCGTAGGAGATGCCGCCGAACCCGACGGTCTCCTGCCCGATGACCCCGTGCGACAGGCCGATGCGCTCGTCGGCGGCACGGCCGGCCATGCCGCCGACGCGGATGGCCGAGAACACGAAGTCCGCGCCGCGCAGACCTTCTTCGGCATCCGTGTGCACGCTCACGCGCGGGGCATCGGGAAAGTCGCGCGCCTGGTCCTCGAGGATGCGGGCCATCGTGCGCAGCCGCGCGGCGTCGGTGTCGACGAGGGCGACCTCGTCGACGCGTCCGGCGTCGCGGTCCAGCAGCAGGGCTCGGTACACCAAGGGGGTGCGGAATCCTCCGCCACCGATCATGGCAAGCTTCATGCGGTCACAATCTCGACATTCCGTCGGCCCAGGGACTCGACGATCGGGCCCTCGAGCGGCGCATCGGTGATGAGCCGCCGCAGGGCGAGGGGCAGAGCGATACGTCCGGCGCCGCTGCCGGGGAACTTGCTGTGGTCGGCGAGCACGGTCGCCGCGTCGCATGCCGCGAGCATCGCCTGCTTGATCGGCACCTGCGCCAGCGTGGTGTCGCGCAGATCGCCCTCGGGCGACATGCCGCTGACGCCCAGGAAGGCGTGGTCGGCGCGGATCAGCCGCAGCGACTCGGTCGTGAGGTGGCCCGCGACGCTGCGGTACACCGGGTCGTAGTCGCCCGGGAGCACGACGAGGTGCGTGTCGCGCTCGTCGCGCAGCACGTCGTAGATGGCCATGTTGTTGGTGATGACGGTGACCGCGCGGCCGCGGAGCAGTCGCGCGAGCTGCAGGGTCGTGGTCCCGACGTCGAGGATGACGGCCTGGCCGTCGCGGATCGTCTCGGCGGCGGCGCGGGCGATGCGCTCCTTGCCGTCGCGATTGACGGGCTCGACGGTGGCGAAGGGCGCGTCGCCCTCGCCCATCACGGCGCCGCCGTGCGTGCGTCGCAGGAGTCCGGCGTCGTCGAGGCGCTGCAGATCACGACGGATCGTGGCGATGCTCGAACCGGTGGCCTCGGCGAGCTCCGCGACCGTCGCCGCGCGGGCGGAACGGAGGTGCTGGAGGATCTCGCGGTCTCTGACGTCTTTCATGATGCGATCACCTTATCGCTCAAAATCGCTCAGTAACAAAATATTTACACGCAAAAATTTGCGCGTTCCTGAGCGACGAATGCTATAAACGGTGCAACGCCCCGGTCGTCACCGAAGAGAGGAGGGGCCGATGACAGTCGCATCCGGTCCCACGCCCCGCCTCCTGACGGCCGGGCAGCTTTTCCTCGATCTGGTCTTCGCCGAGCTCGACGCAGCTCCCCGACTGGGCGAGGAGCACTGGACCCCTGCCTTCGGCTGGGGCCCCGGTGGAATCGCCAACTACGCGATCGCCGCCTCCCGACTCGGGGTGCCCACGGTGCTCTGCGCCGACGCCGGCACCGATGCCCTCTCCCGGCTCGTGCGCGACCGGCTGCGCGACGAGGGCATCTTCGACGGCATCCGCGAGCGCGCAGACTGGAGCCTGCCGGTCACGGCGGCGATGAACTACGGCGGCGACCGCGCCCTGGTCACCGGTGGCCGCCCCGCCGCGGCCCTCGCCTCTCTGCTCGAGAGTGCGCCCCTCACGCCCGTCGCCGCCCTCCACCTCGACGACTCCGTGTCGGAGTGGGTGCGCGCACGCGCCGCGCAGGGCACAAAGATCTTCGCCGACATCGGCTGGGACGCCGACGAGCAGTGGAACCCCTCGGCGCTCGACGTGCTCGACGGATGCCACGCCTTCCTCCCCAACGAGGCCGAGGCCCGCGCCTACACGCGCACCGACGACGCCCGCTCCGCCGCCCGCGCCCTCGCCGATCGCGTCCCCCTCGCGGTCGTCACCCGCGGCGGCCACGGCGCCATCGCGGTCGACTCGGCCGCGGGCGAAGAGGTCGAGGTCGACGCCGTCGCGATCGACTTCGTGGATGCCACGGGTGCGGGCGACGTGTTCGGCGGAGCGCTCGCGGCTGCCGAGCTCACGGCCTGGTCGCTGCGCGAGCGTGTCGAATTCGCCGCTCTCGTGGCCGCGATCACCGTCTCCCGTCCCGGCGGCGCGGCCGCCGCTCCCCGCCTCGACGAGCTCCTCCCCTGGCTCGACTCCCACCCGGCGGCCGCCGACCCGGCGCGCTTCGCCTTCCTCCGCGCTGCGCTGCACGACGGCGCATCGCCCTTCGCCGCCTCGGCGGCATCCCGCACCGCCTCTTCCTCACGCCCCACCCGAATCAAGGAGTGACCCGCCCATGATGACTTTCACCCCGCGTCACCGACGCGCGCTCGGCACCGTCGCCGTCGCCGCTGTCGCCGCCGTGTCCCTCTCGGCCTGCTCCGGCGGTGCCGGCGGGTCGTCCGACGGCCCGATGACCCTCTGGACCTGGCCCGGCGGCATCGGCGAGAGCGTCGTCGACTCGGCCAAGACCGAGTTCCCCGACGCGAAGCTCGAGGTCACCACCATCGGTGACGACGTCAAGCAGAAGCTCGTCACCGTCTTCACCGGACGCAGCGGCATCCCCTCGCTCACCGGGATCAAGGGCGAGGACATGCCCTACTTCCTGCAGCAGGCCGACCTCTTCACCGACTTCTCGACCCTCGGCATCGACGACAAGCTCGCCGACTTCCCGCAGTGGAAGCTCGCCGAGGCCACCACCTCGGACGGCAAGCTCATCGGCCTCCCCACCGACATCGGCCCGACCGCGCTGTATTACCGCACCGACGTGCTCGCCGCGGCCGGCCTTCCGACCGATCCGGCCGAGGTCGCCGCCGCCACCTCCACGTGGGAGGACTACTTCGCCTTCGGCGAGAAGCTCAAGGCCGCCACGGGCGCCTACCTCGAGGTGTCGCTCGAAGACGTCTTCACCAAGGTCATGGGCCAGGGCGAGACGAAGTTCGTGTCGGAGGACGGGGAGTTCCTCGGCGAGAGCGACCAGGTGAAGAAGGCCTGGGACACCGCGATCGAAGCCAACGAACGCGGCCTGGTCGCCGGCATCCAGGACGGCAGCCCCGACTGGGCCGCCGCCGTCAACAACGGCTCCCTGCCGACGCTGCTCGGCGCCGCCTGGTACCAGGGCGACCTGAAGAGCAACGCCCCCGACACCTCGGGCAAGTGGAACGTCACGGCGATGCCCGGCGGGCCCGCCAACATCGGCGGATCGTTCCTGACGATCCCCGCGGCCACCGCCAACAAGGACGAGGCCGTGAAGATCGTCGAGTACCTGCTCGACGCCGAGAACCAGGCCACCACCTACACCGAGGTCGGCAACTTCCCCTCGTCGACCGAGGCGCTGAGCCAGCCGGCGCTGCAGGAGCCCGACGCCTTCTTCGGCGGACAGGTCACGACCGACGTCTTCAAGGCGGCGTCCGAGAAGATGCCGGTCAGCTACACCAGCCCCATCGACAACGAGGTGGCGGCGCCCTTCATCACGGAGCTCGCCAACGTGCAGTCGCAGGGCAAGGACCCGCAGCAGGCGTGGAACGACGCGCTGACCGCCGCCCAGCAGGTGTGGGAGCGCTCTAAGTGACATCCGCCACGCGTGTCATGACGGCCTCGGGGGTGCGCCCCAGCGCGCGCCCCCGGGGCCGGGGCCTCATCCGGCACTGGCCGATGTACGTGGCCATCGCCCCCTTCTTCCTGCTCTTCCTGGGCTTCGGCCTCTTTCCCACCGCCTACTCGCTCGTGCTGTCGTTCCAGGACTGGAACGGCCTCGGCACGGCGGAGTGGACCGGGATCGACAACTACACGCGCTTGTTCACCGACGGCACGTTCTGGCTGTCGGTGCGCAACACCTTCGTCATCTTCGCGCTGTCGACGTTCCCGATGCTCGCCATCGCCATCGCGGTCGCCGCCCTGCTCAACAACGCCGTGCGCTTCAGCACCGCGTTCCGCATCGCCTACTTCGTGCCCAACATCACCTCGGTGGTGGCCATGGCGGTGCTGTTCGGCTCGATCTTCGGCGAGAACTTCGGACTGGCCAACGCGGCCCTCAACTCGCTGGGCCTGCCGGGTGTGCAGTGGCTGTCGACGCCCTTCGGCATCCAGCTCACGATCTCGATCCTCATCACCTACCAGTGGACCGGGTACAACGCGATCATCTTCCTCGCCGGGATGCAGTCCATCGGCGGCGAGGTCTACGAGGCCGCGAAGCTCGACGGCGCGGGCCCCATTCGCAGCTTCTTCTCCATCACGCTGCCGCTGTTGCGCCCGACGATCATCTTCGTGCTCGTCGTCTCGACGGTCACGGGCATGCAGAGCTTCACCGAAGCGCAGGTGCTCACCGCGAGCTCGAGCACGACGAACCCGAACAGCGGCGGCGCGGGCCAGGGCGGGCTGACCATGGTCCTGTACTTCTACCAGCAGGCCTTCAGCTACAACCGCTTCGGCTACGGCGCCGCGATCGCGTGGGGCGTGTTCCTCATCGTCGTGATCTTCACCATCATCAGCTGGCGCTTCACCGCCGGCAAGAAGGAAGACAAGGCCCGCGCATGACCGTCACCACGCCCCCCACCGCCACGGTCACCGAGCACATCACCACCGCCGGGGTACCGATGCGCCGTCGCCGCAAGGCGACACCCGGACGCGTCCTGCTGTACGGCATCCTCTCCGTCGGCGCGTTCATCTCGCTCTTCCCGCTGTACTGGCTCGTCGTGATGGCCAGCAACTCCACGAGCGACATCTACACGACCCCGCCCACGTTCATCCCGGGGCCGCGACTGTTCGACAACATCGGCGCGGTCTTCGCGCGCATCGACTTCGCCGGCTCCCTGCTGAACACGGTGATCGTGGCCTGCAGCGTGACCTTCCTGGTGCTGGTCTTCGACTCGCTCGCCGCGTTCGCGTTCGCGAAGTTCGAGTTCCCGCTGCGCCGCACGCTCTTCACGATCACCCTCGTGACGTTCATGCTGCCGATGCAGCTCGCGGTCATCCCGCAGTTCATCACGATGACCAACCTGGGCTGGGTCGGCCAGCTGCAGGCGCTCATCGTGCCGGCCGCGGCCAACGCGTTCGGCATCTTCTGGCTGCGCCAGTACATGGTCTCGTCCATCCCCGACGAGCTGATGGATGCCTCGGTGCTCGACGGCGCGGGCTTCTTCCGCCAGTGGTTCACGGTGTGCCTGCCGCTCATCCGCCCAGGTCTGGGCTTCCTCGGCATCTTCACCTTCATCGCCGCGTGGAACGACTACCTGTGGCCGCTGGTCGTGCTGACCAACCCCAACCAGGTGACCCTTCAGGTCGCGACGGCCCAGCTGAACACCGCCTTCGGTCAGGACTACGGCATGGTGATGGCCGGGGCACTTCTCGCCGTGCTGCCGCTGCTGATCGTCTTCCTCATCGGTGCACGCCAGTTCATCGGCGACATCGCCAAGGGCGCGATCAAGTGAGCGGGACCGCGCTCCGCGCCCCTCTCACGCCGATCTCGCCCTCGACGCGGGTCGTCATGGTCGACGCCGATGCGATCGGCGACGTGGCGGCGGGCGTCGTGGCGACCGTCGCCCCCGACGGCGTCCTCGGCGTGGCGACGGGATCCTCCCCTCTCGCGCTCTACGCCGCGCTCGTCCGTCGCAGAGCCGACGGTCTCGCCACCGAGGGGCTGCACCTCTTCGCCCTCGACGAGTACGTCGGGCTCGAAGCCTCCGACCCCCGCTCGTACGCGGCCTACGTGCGGTCGATGATCGCCCAGCCCCTCGGCATCCCGGCCGAGAACGTGCGTGTGCCGCACGGTTCCACCGCCGGCGACGGCGCGGCCTACGAACGGGCCATCGCCGCCGCGGGCGGGGTCGACGTGCAGATCGTCGGCATCGGCCGTAACGGCCACATCGGCTTCAACGAACCCGGATCGGATGCCGGGACCCGCACCCGTGTCGTCGAGCTCGACGAGAGCACGCGTCGCGCCAATGCCGAGCACTTCGACGGCGAGCTCTCCCGCGTACCGACGCACGCCATGACGCAGGGGGTCGCCACGATCCTGTCGGCCCGGCGTATCGTGCTCGTGGCATCCGGTGCCGCGAAGGCCGCCGCCCTGCGCGCGGCCCTCACCGGCCCCGTCACCGCCGACAACCCCGCTTCCTTCCTGCAACGGCATCCCGACGTCACCGTCGTGGCCGACCCCGACGCCCTCCGTGAGGACCGATGACCCACCTCGGCGATCCCACCCCCGGATCCGACACCCGCCTTCCCCCGCGCGCCTGGCTGCGCTCCGACGCCCCGGTCCAGAGCCTCGACGGCGACTGGGCCTTTCTTCTGCACGACGCCGATCCCGGCGACGACCTCGATGGCCCGCCGCCGTTCGCCGCCGTCGACGCCGATGCCTCCGGGTGGGACCGCATCCCGGTGCCCTCGCATTGGGGACTGCGGGGGCACGGACACCCGACGTACACGAACATCCGGTACCCGTTCCCCCTCGACCCCCCGCACGTGCCCGATGCCAACCCCACCGGCGACCACCGGCGCGTGTTCGAGTGGCATCCGGACTTCTGCGCGGGCGGCCGCACGCTTCTGCGCTTCGAGGGCGTGGAGTCGCTCGCGACGGTCTGGCTGAACGGCACCGAGATCGGCTGGTTCACCGGCAGCCGCCTGATGACGGAATTCGACGTCACCGACCACCTGGTCGACGGCGAGAACGTGCTCGCCGTGCGCGTGCACCAGTGGTCGGCCGCGAGCTACCTGGAGGATCAGGACCAGTGGTGGCTCCCGGGCATCTTCCGCAGCGTCTCGCTGCAGGGCCGCCCCGCGAACGGCCTCGACGACGTCTTCGTGCGCGGCGACCGCGACCCCGCGACCGGCGCCGGCACCCTCGACGTGCGCCCCCGCGGTGGCTGGCCCGTGACCGTGCGGGTGCCCGAACTCGGCATCGACGAGACGTGGGCGGATGCCACCGAGGTGGCGGTGCTCCCCCTCGACGCCGTCGACGCGTGGACGGCGGAGACACCCCGCCTATACGACGTGGAGGTGTCGACGGAGGCCGAGACCGTGCGGCTGCGCGTGGGCTTCCGCCGCATCGAGATCATCGGCGACCGGTTGCTCGCCGACGGGCGACCGCTGATCTTCCGCGGCGTCAACCGCCACGAGACCGACCCCGACCGCGGCCGCGTGTTCGACGAGGACTACGTACGCGGCGAGCTCGCACTCATGCGCCGGCACAACATCACCGCCATCCGCACGGCGCACCAGCCCCCGCACCCGCGGATGCTGGAGCTCGCCGACGAGCTCGGGTTCTGGGTCGTGCTCGAGTGCGACCTCGAGACGCACGGGTTCTGGGACGTCGAGTGGACGGGCAACCCCGCCGACGACCCCGCCTGGCGCGACGCCTGCCTCGACCGCGTGCGCCGCACCGTCGAGCGAGACAAGAACCACGCGAGCGTGGTGATGTGGTCGCTCGGCAACGAGTCGGGGACCGGCCGCAACCTCGCCGAGATGGCCGGGTGGATCCGCGAACGTGACGACTCCCGCCCGATCCACTACGAGGGCGACTACGGCGGGGCGTACACCGACGTGTACTCGCGCATGTACCCGACGATCGAGGAGATCGCCTCGGTCTGCGGCGAGCAGACGATGCCCGTGCACGAGATCGGTCCCGCCGAGGGCGCCCGTCAGCGCGCGAAGCCCTTCGTGCTGTGCGAGTTCGCGCACGCGATGGGCAACGGCCCCGGCTCGCTCGCCGACTACGAGGCGCTCGTGGAGCAGTACCCGCGCCTGCACGGCGGCTTCGTGTGGGAGTGGCGCGATCACGGCATCCGCACCCGCGCCGCCGACGGCACCGAGTTCTTCGCGTACGGGGGTGACTTCGGCGAGCCCGTGCACGACGGCGTCTACCTGATGGACGGTCTCGTGCTCTCCGACGGCACGCCCTCTCCCGGTCTCGGCGAACTGGCCGCGGTGTGGGCCCCCGTGACGCTGGAACACCTCGGCGAGCGCTCCTGGCGGGTGCGCAACCGGCAGCACACGCTCGGCACCGACCACCTCCAGCTGCACTGGCGCATCGAGGACGACGGCATCCGTCTGACCTACGGGATCGTCGCCCTGCCCGCGCTCGCCCCGGGCGAGGAGGGCACCGTCGAGGTCCCCCTCGACGGGCTGCCGGATGCCGCGACCGAGCGCTGGCTCACCCTCGAGGTGAGGTGGCGCGACGCTCCGCCGTGGGGCGATGCCGGGCACATCGTCTCGCGCGCACAGCGCCCGCTCCGCACCGCTCCCCCCTGCCCGCCGCGCCGCGGCCGCGCCACATGGGACGGCGACGCCCTGGGTGAGGCGGTGTTCGACCGCCGCGGCGGTCTGCTGCGCTGGCGCGACCTCGACATCTCCGGACCGCTGCCCGAACTGTGGCGCGCGCCCACCGAGAACGACCAGCTCGACGGGCAGGGCTCGTACGAGACGGCCGACCCGGCCCTCACGCACGGCCGCGGCGATGAGAGCACGCCGGCGTCGTCGGTGCGGTGGCTCGAGCGCGGCCTCGACCGCCTGCAGCACCGCGTGCTGTCGGTCGAGCGCACCGACGACGGCCTGGTGCAGCGGGTGCGGTCGATGGCCGCGCACAGCGCGCAGGGCATCGAGACGACCTTCGCCTGGCGCCTCGACGGCGACGGCCTGCGACTGCACACCGACATCCGCCCGTTCGGCCCCTGGGACTGCACGTGGCCGCGGGTCGGCGCGCGCATCGGGTTGCCGGGCGCGCTGGCCGACGAACGGGTGGAGTGGTTCGGCACGGGACCGGCGGAGTCGTACGCCGACAGCGGCGAGGCCGCGTACGTCGGACGCTTCGAGGCCGCCGTCGACGACCTCGGCGTCGCGTACGGCCGGCCGCAGGAGACCGGCCACCGCCCCGGCCTGCGCGCCCTCGACCTCGGCCCGTTGCACCTGCGCGCGATCGACGCGGGGGCGACGGGCTTGCCCGGGTTCCAGCTCGATCGTCACACCGCGCAGGAGCGCACCGGCGTCGGTCACGCGCACGAGCTGCCGCCGTCGCGCGGACTGTGGCTCTACCTCGACGCCGCGCAGCACGGGTTGGGGTCGCGCGCCTGCGGACCCGACGTGCTGCCGCGATACGCCCTCTGGCCGCGCGCGGTGTCGTGGACGGTGGTGTTCGGGTAGGCGGAGGTCGTATTCGGGGACGGGCTTTTTATGAAATAGTGCCGTAAGTCATAAAAATGAGAGCGCCCCTTATGAATTCCAATCCGCCTCGAAAACCCGCGGGCGAGCCGCGCGACACGTCCTGGCCAGCCGTCGGCTATGAGACGCGCGACTGGGTACCCGCGGCGGCCATGGGAATCCGCGCCGCACGCGAGGGTCATGCCAGCGTTCGCTACGAGGCCTCCGTGCCGCCGACGATCGCCTCGCTCCATCCCTCCCTGAGCCCCGAGGTCGCTGCGGAGGCGGAGGAAGCGGCGGCGGAACTCGCACGCTTCGATGCTGAACTCGGTAGCCGGGTCGCGGGCTTCGCCCCGGTCCTCTTGCGGTCGGAGGCCGCTTCCTCGTCGCAGATCGAGAACCTCACCGCGTCTGCTCGTGCGATCTTCTCCGCGGAACTCGGCGCGAAAGGATCCCGGAACGCCGAACTGATCGCCGCGAACACCCGCTCGCTGCACGCAGCCCTCGATCTCGCGGAGCAGATCACGCCGGCCAGCATCGCTGCGATGCACCGCGCCCTGATGGAGTCGCAGCCGAGGCACGCCCCCGGTGAGTACCGGACGGAACAGGTGTGGATCGGAACCCGAGGCGACTCACCCGTCGGTGCCGAGTTCGTCCCGCCGCACCACGAACGCGTTGCGTCTCTCGTCGAAGACCTCGCTGACTTCGCGGCCCGCTGGGACGTGCCGTCCCTCGTCTCCGTCGCGATCGCCCACGCGCAGTTCGAGACCATCCACCCCTACACCGACGGCAACGGCCGAACGGGGCGAGCCCTGGCACAGTCGATGCTCCGCTACCGAGGTGTCACCAGGAACGTCGCCATCCCGGTTTCCGCCGGCCTCCTGGCCGACGTCGATGGCTACCACGCTGCGCTGACCGCCTACCGAAACGGAGACCTGAACGACATCGTTCGCGCCTTCGCAGCCGCAGCATTTCGCGCGGTCGCGAACAGTCGCGAGCTCGTTTCCGACATCGACGACATCCGCGCATCCTGGAACGATCGACTGACCGCCCGTCGCGACTCCAACGCCTGGCGACTGCTCGACGTCTTCGCTTCCCGGCCCGTTCTCGACTCGGCGACCGCCGCCGAAGAGCTGGGGATCGCACAGCCCAACGCGTACCCGCCACTGAAGGCGCTCGTCGACGCCGGCATCGTGCGCTCGAAAGCGGAGCACAAGCTCGGCCCGTTCTGGCGTAGCGAAGAGATCCTGCACGCCATCGACGCGTTCGCCGAGAGGGCGGGACGCCGCCAACGCGGCTGAGCCCCGCATGCACACCGCCCCACGGCATCCTTCTTCCGGGGTGTCGCCGCCCCAGAACCGCGGCTATCGCCTCACCCCGCGAAAGCCGGCCCAACGTACCGCGCCGACGGGCGGATGATCTTGGGGTCGCGCGCCTGTTCGAGCACGTGGGCCGTCCAGCCGATCGTGCGCGCGAGAGCGAAGGTGGGCGTGAACATGTCGCGCGCGATGCCGCACTGCTCCATCACCACCGCGGCGTAGAACTCGACGTTCGCGTGCAGCGGGCGTTCGGGGTGCCGGGCCGCCAGCTGCCGCTCCGCCTCTTCTTGGAAGGCCAGCGCCTGCGCCACGCGCGGACCGCCGAGGTCGCGGGCGACGCCACGCAGCAGCTCCGAGCGCGGGTCGGCCGTGCGGTACACCGCGTGCCCGAAGCCCATCAACCGGCGCCCGGCGGCGAGCTCCCCGGCGATCCAGGCCGACGGATCGTCGCCCGCGCGGTCCAGGCTGTCGAGCGCCCGCGCCGGGGCTCCCCCGTGCAGCGGACCCGAGAGCGCGCCGAGCGCGCCGGTGAGACAGGATGCCATGTCTGCCCCCGTCGACGCGATGACCCGGGCCGTGAACGTCGAGGCGTTGAAGCCGTGGTCCATCGCCGCGATCAGGTACGCCGACAGCGCCCGCACGTGCGCCGCGTCGGGCATCGCACCCGTGACGCGCTCGAGGTAGTCGGCGACCACCCCGGCTCCCGCTGCCCCGCGGTGCGGCGCGAGGGCGAGCGGGGCGATCGCCGCGAACCGGATCGCCTCGTCGAGCCGCGCATCGGGGTCGAGGTCGTAGAGCGCCGCGGATCGGCGGACCGATGCCGCGACCGTCCACACCGCGCGCAGCGCCGCGAGCGGCTGGTCGGTGTGCATCGCGACGGCGGCGATCAGTTCCGGCATCCGAGGATCCGCCTGAGCCGCGGTGATGCGTTCCGCGAACGCGGCGCGGCGGCCGGCGTCGGGAAGCTCGCCGACGACGAGCAGATGCCAGACCTCCTCGAACGACCGCTCGCGCGCCAGCTCGACGGCGGAGTGCCCGCGGTAGTGGAAGTACCCGGCCTCTCCGTTCACGTCGCCGATGGTGGTCTCGGCGGCGACGACGCCGTTCAGACCGCGGGGTACGTCGATCAGCTCGCTCATGCGCCCAGTGTGCGAACATGACGAACCCAGCGTCAACGTTGATCGGATCACCATGACCGCCCCGCTCCCCCGCCTCACGGCCGCGCAGGCTGCCGCCCGTCTCGGGGTGAAACCACAGACCCTCTACGCCTACGTCTCGCGCGGCCTCGTGACGCGCGAACGCGACGCGCGCGGCTCGACGTTCGACGCCCTCGAGCTCGAGGCCTTCGCGGCCGGGCGGCGACGCACGGCCGGGCGCACCCCGACCCACCCCACGACGGGGATGCCGCTGGGCATCGTGCAGACCGACATCGCCGACATCGAAGACGGCGAGCTGCTGTACCGGGGTCGGCGCGCCCGCGACCTCATCGACCAGCCATTCGCCGAGGTCGTCGCGTGGCTGTGGGGCGCGGAGCGGATCGACGCCCCCGACACCGCGATCGGCAGCGCCCGCGCCATGGTCGAGGCCCTTCCCCCGCACGCGGGGGCCATGGATCGCCTGCGTGCCGCCCTCACCGGGTTCGCCGCCGACGACCCGCTCCGCCACGACACCGCCCCCACGACCCTTCACCGCATCGGCTGGACCCTGCTCACCGGGCTCCCCGTCGCTCTCGGCGGCGACGCGCAGCTCGACGTGGCGCGCTCCCTGGCCGGCGCCTGGGGCGTGAGCGACGGTCCCACCGTCCGCGCGATCAACGCGGCGCTCATCCTGCTCATCGATCACGACCTGGCCGTGTCGACCTTCGCCGCGCGGGTGGCGGCCTCGGCCCGCGCCGACGGGTACGCGGCGGTCGGCGCGGCGCTGGGAGCCGCCGACTCGCCCCTGCACATCGCCGCCGCCACCCGCACCTCCCGCCTGCTCACGCAGGTGCGCCGGGGCAGGGAGCCCGAGCGCGCGCTGGCCGACGCGGTGCAGGACGGCAACGGCATCCCGGGCTTCGGGCATCCCCTGTACAGCGGTGTCGACGACCGCGCCGACGCGCTCTTCCCGCTGCTGGCGCAGCTCCCCGACGGAGAAGGAACGATGGATGCCGTGACCCGGCTCAGCGACACCGTCGCCGCCCGTGCGCACGCGCGGCCCAACGTGGATCTCGCGCTGGCCGCCCTGGCATCCGGGGCCCGCTTGCCCGACGACGCGGCGAGCTCGATCTTCGTCGTGGGCCGGCTGGCGGGGTGGATCGCGCACATCGCCGCGGAATACGCCGAAGCGCCGATGCGCCTGCGACCGCGCGGGGAGTACGTCGGGCCGTGACCCCGCACGAAGCAACCGGGTCTGCGACTCGCTCGCCCGGGGCGGGGTCATGGCAAAGCACCGCCCCCTCGCCCGTCAGTGTCTGGCACATCCTTGTGTCACACGACACATACTTGTTACCCTAGACACATGGATGTTCCGTCTCTGATCGAGCTCCTCGGGCGCACGCCGACCGCAACGGCGCGCGCGACCGGGCTCTCTCGTATGACCGTGCGCCGGGTGCGCGATGGAGTGTCCGCGCCGACGATCGAGACGCTACGCGAGCTCGCGCTGGCGGCCGGGTACGACATCGACGTGCAGCTGGTGCCCGTGAGCGACCCGGCAGCCGCCGTGGCGGCGCGAGTAGTCGCCGACCCGGCCATCCCGACCCGGGAAGATCTTGAGGGCTGGGGGATGACGTCACCTGAGGAAGTCCAGCAGATCGACGAATGGATGGCTCGCCTCGAGCGTCACGCCGGCCCCGACCGGAATCGACTGCTCGAATTGGCGGGCCGGTACTCGGCCGCGCAGCACCGGAAGGGTGCCCGGTTCTTCGCCCCGAAGCCGGGGCTCACGCAGCAGCAGACGATCGAGGTGGCCAACAGTGCACTGCGTCCGCTGAGTGGGGCACTTTCGGGAGTTGCGGCTGCTCGCGCCTACCTCGGCCACGCCCCGGACCCCGGTCCCGTGGTGGTCTGGTCGACGGATACCGACGCGGTGGCCGAGCGGCTGTCGGCGACGATGCGCGAGGTCGACGAGTATCAGCCGGCCGGTGTTCTGGTCGCGCCTACGATGCAGGCTTACCTGGTCGACATGATGATCCCGCCGGACTGGGAGCAGCAGATCGTCTCGCCGATCCAGGCGGCGATCGACCTGTACGGACTGGGCTACGACCAGCTGGCCGACGAGATCACCGAAGGGTGGTGAACGATGAGCGAAGAGACCACGGAGGAGCGGTCTCCGAAGAAGTGGGGTATGACCGCGGCGGACTTCGCCAAGCGTGCGCAGGAGAACCGTGACCGACACCAGGCGGGGGCCTCGATCCGTGATCCGTTCGTCGGCGACGCCACCCGTGAGCAGCGCACGGGCCGGATCACCTGGCGACCGGGTGCGATCAACTTCGAACTCGTCGAGGCGTCTGCGGTGCAGCGGTCGCTCTTCCGCCTAGAGAAGTCGCTGCCCGAACTCGTCTGGAACGCGGCCGCCCTGGAGGGCAACACCTTCACGCTGCCGCAGGTGCAGACCCTGCTGGATGGTGTCACCGTCGGTGGGAAGAAGCTCGAGGAGGCGGAGCAGATCCTCGCCCTGAGCGAGGGCATGGGCCTGATGATCAGCGCGGTGCGTGACGGCTCCTTCTCGCTGCGCAAAGAGATGAGTGACCGCATCCACGGTGTGATCGCCAGATACGAAGCGATCGAGTCGGGCAACTTCCGTGGCGAGGGGAGCGTGCACGGCGGCGGTTCCGTCACGCTCGCCAGCGGTGGGACCGTCGACGGTGACCCGACAGGGAAGAACGGGGAGCAGCTCCGGGAGGACTACACGAACCTGCTCGCCGGGCTCGGCGCACTCGGCGATCCGAGAGCCCGCGCCCTGGTGTACTTCGCCTCGGCAACCCGGTCCCAGTTCTACTTCGACGGGAACAAACGCACCGCCAGAATCATGATGACGGGCGCGCTGGTCCAGTCGGGCTTCGAGCCCATCAACATCCCCTACGCGCGGCACGAGGAGTTCAACGTCGCGCTGGACGAGGTGTTCCGCACGGACGACGGGACCCGGCTGATCTCCTTCCTCACGACATGCACCATGGTGGACCGACGATGAGAACGCCGCTGATCTGCGGAACCTCCGCGTCGCGTTTGTCACTGCGGTGATGTCGTCTTCGCCGAGAACGACACCTAGCCAGTTTCCTGGCTAGGATGCCGCCATGATGTACAACGTCTTGGACGCGCGGAACAACCTGTCGAAGCTGATCGCCGACGCCGAGTCGGGGATCGAGGTCACGATCGCGCGCCGCGGGGTGCCCGTGGCGCGGATCGTGCCCATCGAGGGCGCCCCGTCACGCACGCGCAACGCTTTCGCCGAGTGGTTGACTGCGAACCCCCTCACTCCGGAGCGAGCACGACCGGTCGACGAGATCGATGCGATCGTCGCCGAGAATCGGGCCGCCGGGGCGTGATCTACGTCGACAGCTGCCTCGTCATCTACGCGGTCGAGCGCGACGACGACATCGGCGAGCGCACGCGCACCGCACTCGCGGCTGCCGACGAGCCGCTCGCGACGAGCCCCCTGGTCATGCTCGAGGCGCTCGTGAAACCGATGCGGGATGCCGACGCCCAGGCGCAGTCGACCATGTGGAGCGCCTTCGATGCTCTCGAACTGCTGCCGGTGGACCCCGACGCCTTTCTCGACGCGGCGTTGCTGCGTGCCCGCTATCGAGGCCTGCAGACGGCGGATGCCCTGCATCTCGCCGTCGCCCGGCGGGCCGGGTGCCGCGCTCTCTGGACGAACGACTCGCGTCTCGAGACGGCGTCGGGGGGCTTCGCGGTCGACGTCATCGGCCGCCCTCGCTAGCACCCCCACCCGCGTCCGCGTGCTCTGCAGCCCCTCCGGCGTTCACGGCCCGTGCCGCCCGAGCCCCGGCGTCTCCGCGGTTCTCCCACCCGCGCGCGAGTTCCACGACCGCCGCCACCGCGGCCTCGGTGTCGGCCGGTGAGCCGCCCGCGCGACCGGCGACGAGCCCCGCGACGAAGGCGCTCAACGGCGCCGCGGGCCGCGCCACGCCGTTCGCGACGTCGCGAGCGAGGTCGAGGATCAGCGAGATGGGGATGTCGCCCTTGCCCAGGTCGAAGCGCTCGGCGAGCGCCGCGCTCCAGTCGTTGAGCGCCTCGGGCGGCAGGGTGCGGGATTCGGTCATGGCTGCTCCTCCTCGGGCTGCTCGAAGATCGTCCCACGTGTCGACGTCGTGCGTCAGGGCCGGGTCGACCGACACCGGGGTCACCGTCATCCCCCCGAGCAGGGCACGCATCGACGCATCGCGTCCGCGGTCGGGGAGAGGGGATGCCGCTGCGCGCAGCGCCGCCGTCCGGTACCGGCCGATCAGCCACTGGCGTCGGCCGTCGTCGAGGCAGACGCCGTCGACGCCCGACGGGAGCGCATCGGGCAGCAGCGCCACCGCCTGCCCCACGGTCGGCAGGTCACAGGCGACGACGTAGACCTCATCGGCATCCACCGACGACAGGGCAGCGATAATCCCCGCCACCGGGCCGCCGAACGGGGGCTCCTCGCGCACCCACTGGACGTCGAGGCCGGGGGCGAGCTCGGGCGCGGCGACCACGATGCGCTCCACGCCCGCCGCACGGACGGCGGTGATCGCCGCGGCGAGGAGCGTCGTGCCGTTCACCTCGAACAGGGGCTTCACCGCCCCGCCGACCCGCGATCCACGCCCCCCGGCCAGCAGGATGGCGTCGGCCCTCACCACAGCGTCACGCTCACGAGATCGCCCGCGACGAGGTCGGTCTCGCCCGGGGGGACGACCGCCAGGCCGTCGGCATCGCCGAAGCCGCGGGTGCCGCGCTCGACCGGGCGGGCGAGCCAGCGTGACGGGTCACGACGGTCGAGGGCGACCGGCACGTACTGCACCCGCTCGGGACGCGCACGCCACCCCGCGGCGAGCGCCACGCGCACGGCGGCGCGACCGAGGTCGACATCGCCCTCGAGCGCGCGCAGCGCGGGCCGCACGAACAGCTCGAACGACACCGCCGCGCTGACGGGGTTGCCGGGGAGGCCGAACAGCAGGGTTCCCGCGGGGGTGCGCCCGAAACCCTGCGGCTTGCCGGGCTGCATGCGCACGCGGTCGAAGCGCATCAGGTCGCCGAGGGTGTTCTTCACGACCTCGTACGCCCCGGCGCTGACCCCGCCCGAGAACACGACGACGTCGGCCCCGGCCGCCTCCGCCGCGGCGATCGCGCGGCGCGGTCCGTCGCCCTCGTCGCCCACGCTCGTGCGCAGCACGACCTCGGCACCCGCCTCCTCAGCGAGCCCGGCGAGCAGCACGCTGTTCGACTCGGGGATCCGACCGCGCGCCAGCGGCACGCCCGGGGCGACGAGCTCAGAGCCGGTCGACACGACCGCGACGCGAGCGGCGCGCGACACGGTGACCGTGCCGACTCCGGATGCCGCGATGGCACCCGCCCGCGCCGCGGTGACCCGCAGCCCGTCGGCGACGACGAGGTCGCCCGCGCGCACGTCGGAACCGCGGCGGCGGACGTGGGCACCGGGTCCTCGCGGCGGCACGACGATCGTGACCGACTCGACGCCGCCGGCGAGTCCGTGCGCGGTGTCCTCGAACGGGACGACGGCGAGGGCATCGGTGGGCACGGGCGCCCCCGTCATGATGCGGGCCGCGTCGCCGGCATCCATCCGCGGGTCGAGGTCGGTCCCCGCGGGCAGATCGGCGACCACGCGCAGGGTCGCGGGCGCGAGGTCGCGGACGGCGAAGCCGTCCATCGCCGAGCAGTCGAAGGCCGGCACGTCGACGGCTGCCCGCACCGGATGCCGCAGTACCCGGCCGCGGGCCGCCGCCACGTCGCGGGACTCGGGGTCGAGGGGCTCGACCGCGTCGAGGACGGCGGCGAGGTGGTCGGCGACGTCGATCACGCGGGGGTCCGTGCGGAGGGGACGGGCATGGTTCCAGCGTAGGCGCGGGGGGTGTGAGGGCGGGCGCTGCGCGGGCGGGGCGGGGCGGGGCGGGGCGGGGCTGCGGGGCGGGGGACGGCCCGCGAGCGGTCGGAGCTGCGGGCGGGCTGGGCATACCGAGGCCTCGGCGCGGGGCTAGGCTGCGCCGGGCGCGGGGCGGCGCGCGGGCGGCCGACAGCGGGGCCGGCGGAGGATGTGGGACGAGCGGAGGACGCGAGAGCGGTCCCTCGCCCTCCGCTCGCCCCACCCCCTCCGCTCATCACTCGCCGCAACCCCCGGAGCCCCGGACGCGCCCGGTCTACCGTGAAGACATGGACGACCTGACCTACGACGAGGTCGGCGCGACGGCCGGCGAGATGCCCCCGGGGTACCACCACGTCCGCGCCCACCGCGTGATCGGGCACGGCCGCGGCGATTTCGAGCGCGCGGCCGACGCCCTGCTCGCGGGCGAGGCCCAGCGGCGCGCCGGCGCCCGGGTCGAGCTGTCCGAGACGCCGATGCGCGAGGGCACGCGCGTCACGATGCGGCTGGGTCTCGGCATCCTGGCGTTCCGCATCCCCTGCCTCGTCGTCTGGGCTGAGCGCACCGACACCTCGGCCGGCTTCGCCTACGGCACGCGTGCGGGCCATCCCGAACGCGGCGAGGAACGCTTCACGCTGACGCTGCGCCCATCGGGCGAGGTGGCGTTCGACATCGCGGCCTTCTCGGCACCGGGCCGCTGGTTCACACGCGTGGGCGCACCGCTCGGCCGCGTCGTGCAGGCGTGGATGACGCGGCGGTATCTGCGGGCACTCGACGCGCGCTGACCCGGGATGCCCCGTGTCAGATGAACTCGGGCCCCCGACGACGCGGCGGCAGGCCGAGCGCCGCGCTCGCCCCGCAGCGCGGCGTCGGGGCGCCGCGGCATGCACAACTCCTGAGTTCTCGCGGCACCCGACCACCCGGGGGCGGAAATCCGCGTGTCGGCCCCCGCGCACCGCCCGATCCTCCGGAGTTGTGCACGGGCGGTCGGCGACGGCTCGGGCACCGAGATCGCCGACGGCGACGCGAAGGGCGCCCCGGCCGAAGCCGGAGCGCCCTTTCGTCGTGCCTGGGGTCAGGAGCGGGGACGGTCGTCTTCCACGACCGACTGCACGCTGTCCGTCGCCGGCGTCTCGTCGTCGGCGCGTACCTCGTCGGCAGCGATCGCGAGGTCGACCGCGGCGTCTTCGAGGGCCTCGGCGACCACGTCGCGCACGTCTCCGCGGTCGTCGGCGGGCGTGCTCGTGACGGGGCTCTCGGGCTCGAGGCCCTCCGTGACGCGGTCCGCCGCAGCGATGTCCGCATCCGCATCGGCGGAGGCCACCCGCTCGCGTGCCGCCTGCACCGTCTGCTCGACAGCGGCTGCGGCACCGGCGGCGACGTCTCTCGACCTGGCCACCGCGACGTCGACGGTCTCCGACGCGCTGGCGGCGAGGTCCTTCGACTTCGCCACCGCGTCATCGACGGCAGCCGAGGCGCCGGCCGCGACGTCCATCGACTTCGCCTTCATGTCGTCGACCGCCACCGATGCGCGGGCGGCGACGGCATCCGTGCGCTCCTTCACCTCGCCGGCGACGTCACGGGCGCGGGCCGAGACGGCATCCGCCTTCTGCTCCGCCTCGTCGACGACGTCACGGTCGAACGGGCCGAAGACGCCCGTCACGACCACGTCGACGTCGATCCGACCGCGACCGAGGGGCTCGAGCGCATCGCGGACGGCGGTCCGCACGGCATCCGACACCTCGCGCAGCTTGTGCGGGTAGTCCACGACGAGCGAGATGGTGGCGGTGACGGAGTCGGCGCGATCGGTGTCGATCTTCACACCGGGCGCGGTGCTCGCGAGTCCCACGCGCTCCCGGACGGCATCCGACGCACGCCCCAGCAGGCTGCCGAGGGAGTGGACGCCCGTGACGGATCCGGCGGCGGTCGCGGCGAGTGCGGCCGCGGCGTCCAGGGCCGGGGGGTCGATGGCGGGGTCGATGGTGGTCATGACGTCTCCTTGTGGGGTGTCAGCGCACGCGGGTGTTGTCGTGCGCGAGCTTCGCGCGCAGACCCGAGTGGATCGAGATGTAGGCGCGCAGGTTCTGACCCGTCAGGGCGGCGAGGTTCGACACGAGGGTGTCGACGTGCTCGGCCACCTGGCGGGGAGAGGTGTTCTGTCGCGGGGTCACCGCGACGTGCAGCACCGACTCCTTGTTGATCTCGCCGGCCGTGATGCGGGCCGAGAGGATCTCGTCGCGCTCGGCCAGGGCGTTCTTCAGCGCTTCGGAGGCGAAGTTGTCGGTGACCGTGATGCGGCCTTCGTCGCTCGCGCTGCCGGTGGACTGCAGGGGTGCCTGACGACGACCGCGCACGGCGGACGAGGCGATGACGATGAGGATGACGGCCAGCACCACGAAGGCGGCGACCGCTCCCCAGCCGGCGGACTCGCGACCGAGGCCCACGAGCCAGCCCTGGAAGCCGCCCATGACCGAGGTCCAGGTGTCGGCTCCGCCGGGGGCGAGCCCGACGAGCAGAGCGAGGGCACCGGCGGCCAGCAGCACGACGGCGACCAGGAAGAGCAGGAAGCGGTTCAGGCCGCGACGCGTCGCATTCATCGGGACTCCTTGGTGTCGGGACGCTGCACGCGCAGGTGGGTGCGCACGGCGGGCGAGAGCTTGTACGAGGTGACCTCTTCTTCGACGAGGCGGCGCAGCTCGGCTTCGTCGACGGGGATGCCGACCGGGGGCCGCACGGTCACGTCGACCGAGCGATGGGCCACGCCCACGACGATGTCGTCACGGGCGATGCCCGACTCGTTGCTCAGGTGCTGGGCGACGGCAGAGGCCACGACGCCGTTGTCGACGACGACGGCACGCTCACCCCACGCCATTTCGTGACGCGACAGGCGTCCGGGCTTGAGCGCGAGGACGAGAACGAGCACGCCCACGAGGGCGAGCACGATGCCGCCGACGATGAACGCGACGGGAAGCAGGGCGGTGGGGGCCGCGACGACGGCGTTCAGCGCTTCGCCGGGGGCGACGAGCAGAGCGGGCTGCCCGACCAGGTTGAGGATGATCTCGACCGCGGCGTAGGCCAGGACGAGCAGGAGCAGCACGGCCACGACGATCATGGCCACGGTGCGCGGCGAGTGGGTCTCGCGGCGCACGACGGTGCGGAGCACGGCGTCGGTCATCACAGCACTCGCTTTCGCTGGGGGGCGGAGGCGCCCGAGATGGTCAGGTCGACGCGCGAGACCTCGCGGCCGAACAGGCGGGTCAGACGCGACCGCAGCTCGCTCTGGGCGACGCGGGCGGCTTCCAGCACGGGGGTGGCGGCGCGCACGGCCTCGGTGTCGTCGAGGCGCGGCACGGGGAAGGCCGAGGTCACGCGGACCACGGCCGTGTCGCGGGACGAGACGATCTCGACGCGGACGTTCTTGGCATCCACGCCGATGATGTCGGCGGCGGCCCGCTCCGCGGTCTTCTGCAGCACGCGGTCCGAGATGGCGACGCGGCCCGCGGGGAGGCCGGGGCCGGCAACCGAGCTGCGGTTGCCGACCCCGGGAGAAGCGGTGACGGTGGTCACGATGTGCTCCGACCCTTGAAGGCGTTGACGATGTTGCCGAAGTCGATCTCACCCGCCGTGATGCGGGCGACGACGATTCCGATCGCCATGAACAGGGCGACGAGGATGAATCCCCAGAAGCCGAAGATCAGGGCGCTGAGGGCCAGGACGAGCCCGACCAGGGCGCCCTTCGTCGTGGCGCTCACTGGACGCGCTTTTCGTTGCTGTCGTCGTCGTTGTTGTCGTCGCCCGGGATGTGGACGTCGTTCACGTCGACGTTGACCTCGACGACCTCGAGGCCGACGAGACGGTTGATGGCACCGGCGACGCGGCCGCGGACCTGGTCGGCGACTTCCTGGATGGGGGCGCCGTACTCGACGACGATGGTGATGTCGGCGGCGGCCTGGGTCTCGCCGACCTCGACCTTGACGCCCTGCGTCAGGTCGGTGGCGTTGATCGCGTCACGGATGGCACCCAGCGCGCGGGCTCCGCCGCCGCCGAGCGCGTACACACCGGCGACCTCGCGGGCAGCGATCCCGGCGACCTTGGCGACGACGCCCTCGGCGATCGTGGTCTTGCCCTCGGTGTGGGCGTCCTGTCCGCGGGCGCTCAGCGGGCGGTTCACGCGCGACGCCGTCTGGGGGACGTTCTGCGCGGCGGGGGTGGTGGGGGCGTTCTCAGCCATGTCCGTGCCTTTCAACAGTCGTGACCCGGTCGTTCCGGGGTGGGCGCTTTGGCCTACATGGATAAGACGTACCGGGTGCAGGAATCGTCACGTCGGGATTGAAAAAAACTCCGAAATCTGTATTCGCATGAATGCGAATGACCGCCTTCCGCGTGATTCCGCGGGTGGATGCGCTCCCACGACGCGTCCCGCGTCGGCGGCCCCGGACGCCCGACGAAGCGGATCCCCGTAGTCCCCGCCCCCGGATCCCCCCTCCCCGCCCCTCCCGATCCCGTCGGCGCCGCCGGGCGTACGCTCGATCCATGAGCCCCCTCCGTGCGTTCGTCCGGTCCTGACGTGGGCCGCCTCACCGCCTCCCGCCGCGTCACCCGCCTCACCCTCGACGGGGTCCGTCGCGAGCGACCGGATGCCATCGCCGTCGAGGAGCCGCTCGAGATCCGCGTCGCCGGGTCGCCGTTGGCCGTCACGATGCGCACCCCGGGTCATGACGTCGAACTGGCCGCCGGTTTTCTCGTGTCGGAGGGCGTGATCAGCCGCGGCGACGAGTTCGCCCGGGCGATCCACTGCGGCGGCCCCGGCACCGGCGGCGCCGACGGCAACACGTACAACGTGCTCGATCTCACGCTCGCACCGGGCGTCGCCCTCCCCTCGCCCGACATCGCCCGCTCGTTCTATACGACGAGCTCGTGCGGCGTCTGCGGCACGGCCTCCATCGAGGCGGTCGAGAAGGTGTCGTCCTACGACGTCTCATCCGACGGCATCCGGGTGTCTGCGCACGATGTCGCGGCCTTCCCCGACCGCCTGCGCGAGCAGCAGAAGACGTTCGACAAGACCGGCGGGCTGCACGGCGCGGCCCTCTTCGACGTCGCGAGCGGTGCGATGCTCGTGGCCCGCGAAGACGTCGGTCGGCACAACGCCGTCGACAAGGTCGTCGGGTGGGCGCTGCTGAACGACCGCCTGCCGCTGCGGGGGACGGTGCTGCAGGTCTCGGGCCGCGTGAGCTTCGAGCTGGTGCAGAAGGCCGTGATGGCCGGCATCCCGATCCTGTCGGCGGTGTCGGCGCCCTCATCTCTCGCCGTCGAGCTGTCCGAGCGCGCGGGGCTCACGCTGGCCGCGTTCGTCCGCGGCGGCAGCATGAACCTGTACACGCGGGCGGATCGCATCCAGGCGCCGTCCACAACCCCCGCGACGGACGAGGTCGCGAGCGTACGCTGACGAACGCGCACGGGGGTGAGGGTGGATGCCACCGCCCCGGCGCGGAAGACTTCGGAGGGTGAACATGGGTGAGTCGTTCGGATTGATGGCCGAGAAGCCGCGACAGGGCGGGCTCGGCCCGGCGGTCACGACCGAGTGGTCGAGCACCGGTGAGTACGAGCACCCGGCCGCCGGTTGGGGCGCCGCCCTCTCGGTGGGCAAGGTGCTGCTCGAGCAGCGCCAGCCCGTCGCGGGGACGCGCGCGATGTTCACGATGAACCACCCCAAGAGCGGGTTCGACTGCCCCGGCTGCGCGTGGCCCGACGACAAGGGCGTCGCCCTCGACATCTGCGAGAACGGCATCAAGCACGTCACGTGGGAGATGACGCACAAGCGCGTCGGCAAGGAGTTCTTCGCCGAGCACTCCGTGACCGAGCTGTCGCAGTGGACCGACTTCGACCTCGAAGACGCCGGTCGCCTCGTCGGCCCCCTGGCCTACGACGCGGCATCCGATCACTACGTGCCGATCTCGTGGAACGACGCCTTCCGCATGATCGCGCAGCACCTCACCGCGCTCGACTCGCCCGACCAGGCGGCGTTCTACACCTCGGGGCGCCTGAGCAACGAGGCGTCGTTCCTGTACCAGCTGTTCGCGCGCGAGCTCGGCACGAACAACCTCCCCGACTGCTCCAACATGTGCCACGAGGGCTCGGGCCGCGGCCTCACGGCCTCGCTCGCCACCCCGAAGGGCACCGCCGACCTCGAAGACTGGGAGAGCTGCGACGCCCTCTTCGTGCTCGGCGTCAACGCCGCCTCGAACGCTCCGCGCATGCTCACGAGCCTCGCCGAGGCCGTCGACCGCGGCGCCCAGGTCGTGCACGTGAACCCGCTGCGCGAAGCGGCGGCGACCCGCACGATCGTGCCCCACGAGATCGTCGACATGGCGACGTTCCAGTCCACCCCCACCAGCACGATGAACCTGCAGGTGCGCCCCGGCGGCGACCTCGCCCTCATCCGCGGCATGGCCAAGGTCGTGTTCGAGGCGTCCGAGACCGACCCCACCGCGCTCGACCAGGCCTTCCTCGACGAGTACACGACGGGCCTCGACGCCTACCGCGCCCTGGTCGAGGCGACCGGCTGGGACGAGCTCGTCGAGCAGGCCGGTCTCACCGAGGCCGAGATCCGAGGAGCCGCCGACGTCTACCTGAGCGCGGAGCGCACGGTCATCAGCTGGTGCCTGGGCGTCAGCCAGCACCAGCACGGCGTCGACACGGTGCGCGAGATCGTCAACCTGCTGCTGCTGCGCGGCAACGTCGGCCGCATCGGCACCGGCCCCTCGCCCGTGCGCGGTCACAGCAACGTGCAGGGCAACCGCACCTGCGGCATCAATCACAAGCCCACCGAGAAATGGCTCGCCAAGCTCGACGAGGTCTGCGGCATCGTCTCGCCCCGCGAGCCCGGCCTCGACACCGTGCACACGGTCGCGGGCCTGCACCGCGGCGACGTCAAGGTGTTCGTCGGTATGGGCGGCAACTTCGTGCGGGCAGCCCCCGACACCGCCCTCACCGCCGAGGGGATGAGCCGGTGCGAACTGACGGTGCACGTGAGCACCAAGCTCAACCGCAGCCACCTGACCCACGGCAAGGACGCGCTGATCCTCCCCTGCCTCGGCCGCACCGAACGCGACGTGCAAGAGGCGGGCCCCCAGTCGATCTCGACCGAGGATGCCATGAGCTCGGTCATGCTGTCGCTCGGCTCCCGCCGCCCGGCATCGTCGCACCTGCTCAGCGAGCCCGAGATCATCGCGCGCATGGCCCGCGCGACCATGCCCGAGTCGGCGACGCCGTGGGAGTGGTACGTCGGCGACTACGACCGCATCCGCGACACCATGGCGAAGGTCCTGCCGGGCTTCGAGGGCTTCAACGAGCTCGTCCGCCAGCAGTACGGCTTCCGCATTCCGCAGCCCGCTCGCGAGCGCGACTTCCAGACCCCGTCGGGCAAGGCGGAGTTCTCGGATGCCGAGCTGCCCGACGTCATCCCCGAAGAAGCCGACGTGCTGGTGCTGCAGACCATGCGCTCGCACGATCAGTGGAACACCACGATCTACTCGGCCGACGACCGGTACCGCGGCGTCCGCAACATCCGCGAGCTGGTGTTC
Organism: Microbacterium sp. CFBP 13617; assembly: GCF_014839445.1. Lineage (NCBI taxonomy): Bacteria > Bacillati > Actinomycetota > Actinomycetes > Micrococcales > Microbacteriaceae > Microbacterium > Microbacterium sp. CFBP 13617. Next base: position 374,314 of record NZ_JACYNW010000001.1, read on the forward strand.
ATGCACCGTCGCGACATGAAGGAGCGCGGCATCGCCGAGGGAGACCTGGTCGACATCGTCGCCACCTCGCGCGACGGGTCGGTCCGCAGCGTCACGGCGTTCCGCGCGCTCGAGTACGACACCCCGCGCGGCAGCGCCGCCGGCTACTTCCCCGAGCTGAACGTGCTGCTCGGTCCCGACGACTACAGCCGCCAGAGCGACCAGCCGCTGATGAAGGACATCCGGGTGCGGATCGCGAAAACCGCGTCCTGACCGCCGGGCCCGCCGGGTACGACGGCGGGCCCCCTCCCCGACACCCGGGTCGGTGCCGCGTTCCGCCCGCCATCCGCTCCAGGGCGGTCAGCGATCGAGCCGCGACAGGGCCTCCGCGGTCGCCGCGCGGAGGGCGACGACCGGGTCGCGCCAGGCCAGGTCCGCCCCCACGATCCGGGTCATCGAGAAGACGTGGGGGCCGTCGACTCCCGGGGCCACGTTCCCGGCGATCAGGGCCGAAGGCACGCCGTGCCCTGCGGCGAGCGCGAGCACGTGACCCGGCCCCTTGCCCTCGAGGGTGGTCGCGTCGAACGCGCCCTCCCCCGTCAGCACGAGGTCGGCTCCGGCGATCGCCGCGTCGAGCCCCCGCGCGGCGGCGACGAAGGCGGCGCCGTCGACGAGCTCCGCGCCGGCGGCGAACAGTGCGCCCGACAGACCCCCGGCCGCGCCCGTCCGCGCCACCCCGTCGAGCGAGCGACCGAACCGTGCGGTCCACTCCGCGGCATCCGTCGCGAGTCGAGCCGTAAGGCGCTCGACCATCGCCGGGTCGGCCCCCTTCTGCGGGCCGAACACGCGCGCGGCATCGCCGAACGCGGCGGTGACGTCGGTCAGCACGATGACTCCGGGCGGGAAAGGAACGCGAGCGCCCAGCGCGTCGAGCGCCCCGCGCCCGCCGTCGGTCATCGCCGATCCGCCCATTCCCACGACGATCCGCGTCGCCCCGGCGTCGAGGGCGAGAGCCAGCAACTCGCCGACGCCGCGGCTCGTCGCGCCCCACGGGTCGTTGCCTCGCGCACCTCCGGCGAGGACGAGCCCGGATGCCGCGGCCGACTCGATCACGGCACTGTCACCGTCGAGACGCCAGGCGGCGGCGACCGGCAGACCGAGCGGCCCCGTGACGGTGTCGTGACGGGTCGGGCCGCCGAGGGCGTCGAGCGTGCCGTCACCGCCGTCCGCCATGGGGAGGACGACGATCTCGGCCGCGGCCCACCGCTCGCGGACCGCCGAGGCCATGGCATCCGCCGCCTCCTGGGCGGTGAGCGTGCCCTTGAACTTGTCGGGGGCGATCACGACGCGCATGGGCACCTTCGGTCGGGGCGGGTGTCTGCACCCTACCGCCGGGCATCGCGAGGCCGGGCGGCCGCCGCACGCCCTCAGCGATCCGCGCACCCTCAGCCCGGATGCCACGAGCCCCCGCCCGCACGAAACCTCAGCGATTCGCGCAACCTCAGCCGATCGAGCCCGAATCGAACCGACGTTGTGAGAATCACTGACCGTGCGCCCGAACGCCCCGAGCGGGCCGCCCGCCGACGGCCCCGGCGATGTCCGACCACCCAACTAGACTGACTCCGTCCGGCCCCTGCGATTTCTGGAGCTCAGCCGCGTGACCACTTCACCCGAATCCGCCGCCCGTACGGCACTCGCCGACACCGTCGAGAACGCCATCTCGACGCCCGAGAAAGAGCAGCCCTACGGCGCCCTCGGTCTCAAGAGCGACGAGTACGCCCGAATCCGCGAGATCCTGGGCCGCCGCCCCACCAGCGGTGAGCTGGCGATGTACTCGGTCATGTGGAGCGAGCACTGCTCCTACAAGTCCAGCAAGATCTACCTGCGCCAGTTCGGCCAGAAGGTCAGTGACGAGATGAAGACCCGCCTCATGGTGGGCATGGGCCAGAACGCCGGCGTCGTCGACGTCGGCGACGGCTGGGCGGTCACCTTCAAGGTCGAGTCGCACAACCACCCCAGCTACATCGAGCCGTTCCAGGGCGCGGCCACCGGCGTCGGCGGGATCGTCCGCGACATCATCTCGATGGGCGCGCGCCCCGTCGCCATCATGGATCAGCTGCGCTTCGGCGCCATCGACCACCCCGACACCCCGCGCGTGGTGCACGGCGTCACCAGCGGCATCTCGTTCTACGGCAACTGCCTGGGCCTGCCGAACATCGGCGGCGAGACCGTCTTCGACGCCGTCTACCAGGGCAACCCGCTGGTCAACGCCCTCGCGGTGGGCGTCATGCGCCACGAAGACATCAAGCTCGCCAACGCGACCGGGGTGGGCAACAAGGTCGTGCTGTTCGGTGCCCGCACGGGCGGCGACGGTATCGGCGGCGCCAGCATCCTGGCATCCGACACCTTCGCCGACGGCGGCCCCACCAAGCGCCCCGCGGTGCAGGTGGGCGACCCGTTCGCCGAGAAGGTGCTCATCGAGTGCTGCCTCGAGCTGTACAAAGACGACCTCGTCGAGGCCATCCAAGACCTCGGGGCCGCCGGCATCTCGTGCGCCACGAGCGAGCTCGCCGCCAACGGCGACAGCGGCATGAAGGTCGAGCTCTCCAAGGTGCTGCTGCGCGACCCCTCGCTCACGCCCGAAGAGATCCTCATGTCGGAGTCGCAGGAGCGCATGATGGCGATCGTCGCGCCCGAGAAGCTCGACGCGTTCCTCGCTGTCGTCGGCAAGTGGGACGTCGAGACCAGCGTGCTCGGCGAGGTCACCGGAGACGGTCGCCTCGTCATCGACTGGTACGGCGAGCGCATCGTCGACGTCGACCCCTCGACCGTCGCGGTCGACGGCCCCGTGTACGAGCGTCCCGTCGCGTACCCCACGTGGATCGACGCGCTGAACGACGACACGGCGACGACCCTCGCGCGGGCGACGGATGCCGAGACCCTCCGCCAGCAGTTCACCACCCTGGTCGCGAGCCCCAACCTCGCCGACACCTCGTGGATCACGAACCAGTACGACTACTACGTGCTCGGCAACACGGCCCTGAGCTTCCCCGACGACGCCGGCATGATCCGCGTCGACGAAGAGACCGGCCTCGGCTTCGCGATCGCGACCGACTGCAACGGCCGCTACAACCAGCTCGACCCGTACGAGGGCGCCAAGCTCGCCCTCGCCGAGGCCTATCGCAACGTCGCGGTCACGGGCGCCGTGCCCACCGCCGTCACCGACTGCCTCAACTTCGGCAGCCCCGAGAACCCCGAGGTCATGTGGCAGTTCAGCCGGGCCGTCGAGGGTCTGAGCGACGGATGCCTCGAGCTCGGCATCCCGGTCACGGGCGGCAACGTCTCGTTCTACAACCAGACCGGTGACCAGCCGATCCACCCGACCCCCGTCGTGGGCGTCCTGGGCATCATCGACGACGTCGCGGCTCGCATTCCCAGCGGCTGGCAGGATGCCGGTGAGAACCTCTACCTGCTCGGCACCACCGCCGACGAGCTCGACGGTTCGCAGTGGGCCGGCACGATCCACGACCACCTCGGCGGCCGCCCGCCCCGGGTCGACCTGGCGCAGGAGCGCAAGCTCGCCGAGCTGCTCAAGGCCGCCGGTTCGCAGTCGCTCGTGTCGAGCGCGCACGACCTGTCGTCGGGCGGGCTCGCGCAGACCCTCGCCGAGGGCGTCATGCGCTTCGGCGTGGGTGCGCGCGTCTGGCTCACCGAGCTCATGGAGCGCGACGGCGTCGATGCCACGGCGGCCCTGTTCAGCGAGTCGACCGGCCGCGTCCTGGTCAGCGTCCCCCGCGAAGAAGACGTCAAGTTCCGAGGCCTGTGCAACGGCCGCGGCTACCCGGTGCTGCGCATCGGTGTGACCGACGTCGAGCCCGGCACGGTGGCATCCCTCGAGATCCAGGACGTCTTCACCGTCACGGTTCCGGAGCTGCGCCGCCTGTCGAACGAGACCCTGCCCGCCGTCTTCGGTCCCACCGTCGCGGAGCCCGTGGCCTGAGGGTTCGGGCCCTCGGCCCCGACACCCCGCCCGCCCAGAGGAGAAGTGCGATGAGCGACGACGACGACATGACGGTGTTCAGCGACAAGCGCCAGCGGCGGGTGAAGCTCACCGCGTGGGTCGTGATCGGTGCGCTCATCCTCACCGGTGGCGGCGCGACCGTGCTGACGTTGATTCTGGGCTGACGCGCGTCCCGCGCGAGGGGTCGTTCCACGTCGCCGAGGGTGCGTCCCGGCGACGGCGCGGCCCCTCTCGCGTCGAACCGACTCGGGCGTCGGGGGTGCTTCCCCTGCGCGTTCCGGCCGAATGCCCGGCGTGATGTCAGACACCGCCCGTAGCATGGGGGTGTGGAACCGCTGGTGATCTTTCTCACCGAGTGGTGGTGGATCGGCCCCGCAGCGGCCGGTGCCGGCACACTCGGGTGGGTCGGCGTGCGCCGCACACGGCAACGCGCGCTCCCCGCGGGAACCACGACCACCGGCGACCGAGCGGCCCGGGCCTGGGCTTCTCGTCCGCTGAGCAAGAACGCCGCCCGTCGTCTCGAGCTCGACGCCGCGCAGCTCGATCTGCAGAGCGCACGGCACGCCGTCATGCGCGGACGCGCCGAGGTGAAGGTCGCCGACGCCGAGGTGGTGCGCGCTCAGGCCGAGCGCGCGGCGTCCCGCGTTCCGGCCGACGTGGTCGCCGCCGCCCGCGGTCGACTCGTCGACGCCCAACGCGACCTGCGCGCCGCGACCGCCGAGGTGCGGGCCAGCCGCGCCGGAGTGAAAGCGGCGAAGGCCATGCTCCCGGCGATCCGCTCCGGTGGCGCGCCCCTTCCGGTCGCGCGCCTGCTGGCCGAGCACGACGCCATCCTCGCCCGCTGGATGTCGTACGAGACCGACCCCGCGCTGGCGATCGACTACCCCGCCATGACCGACTCGCGCTCCCCCCTGCTCGCCGACTTCCTGCGCGCGCACGAACGCGCGCAGTGGCTGCGTCCGGCCTCGACCACGACGCGTCTCGAGCCCGCCGAGTTCCTCGCGTACCGCGATGCCGTGCGTCACGTCTCGCACGCGTTCGACCGCGCGGAGCGCGCCGCGCGGCGCGGCGGCGAGCAGCCCAGCGTCGAGGGCACCGACGCGTGGGGTCGCGTGGCCTCCGATCTCGCCGAGACGGCTCAGCGCGCGCTGGCCCGTTCGATGGAGTCGATGGGCCGTGCAGCGGCCCGCAACTGGAGCGAACGGGGCGCGAAGCGCGCGCAGAAGAAGGGCCCCGACGCCGCTCCCCCGACGCCGAACGAGCGCCCCGTGTGGCCGCCGCCCGCGCGCGAGAAGCCGCGACCGCCGGCATCCTGAGCCGCCGTCGGGCGAGCGGCGTAGCATGGCGCCGTGCAGGAGTTCTGGAATTTCGCCGGCCAGTACTGGTGGTTGGTCTTCCCCGTCTTCGGAATGACCATGGGGGCGGTCAACGCGCGCGTGAAGCACCGCGAGGTCGCCGCCCGTCGGCGCCACCGCGAGCAGATCGAGCTGATCCGCGCGCAGGGCGGGGCCGTTCCGGCGTCGATCTCCGCTCCGACCGTGGGCGCCCCGGTCGCCGACGCCCAGCTGCGCGCCGTGGACGCGCACGACGCCGTCACCCACCGCTGGCTCGAGTACGAGCTCGACGCGTCGAAGCTCATCACCTACCCGGCGATGAGCGACGGCCGCCAGCCGCTCACGGCGGCGTTCCTGCGCGCGAAGAAGGTCGCCGACAATCTGCGCCCCCGCACCGATGAGGTGTTGTCGCCCGATCGGCTCAAGGAGTACCGCGAGGCCGTCACCGACTACGAAGTGGCCTTCGAGGTCGCCGAGCGCGATGCCCGACGGGTCAAAGACGCCGCGTTCACCGCCGACGAGCGCAAGCGCCTCGACACCGCGAAGCAGCTGCTCAGTGTCGCCACCGACCAGGCCGCCACCCCCAACGAGCGGCAGGTCGCCTACCGCCGCGTGCGCGAGGAGTTGAACGGTCTGATCTGGCTGTCCGACGAGGCCGTCGACGTGCTCGAGAAGAAGGTCGCGCTCGAACTGCCCCGCGGCGGCGGCGACACACCCCGCACTCCGCTCATCCCGCCCGAGCCCGCGGTCTGACGCGACGGCTCCCGCGCGGAGTCGTCAGCTCTTGCGGCGGATCCGCACCGGCCCCCGCGCCGTCGTCACGTCGACGACGCGACCCTTCTGCGTCACCTCGACCTCGCCCAGGCCGACGAGTTCGTGCGCGGCGTCGCGTGCCGGCTGCATGAGGTCTCGCCAGTCGTCGCCGCCGACGGCGCGAGCCGCCTCCGACGGGCAGATCGTCTTGTCGGCGTCGCGCGCGGCGAGCAGTTCGCGAATGGATGCCACGAGCCGAGGATCCGCACCAGATGCCGGGGTCATCTGTCCAGTGTCCCTCCGCGCGGCGGTGCCGGGGTCAGAATGAGCCGGTGATCACCGACCGCCATGCCCCCGATCTGCCCGGACGCGCCGTCATCGAGCAGCGGTGGAACCGCGCCGTCTTCGTGCACTGGCGGGTGGACGCGGCCGACGTCGCGCCGCTGCTCCCGGCCGGTACCCGTCCCGACGTGCACGACGGCTCCGCGTGGGTGGGGCTCGTGCCCTTCGTGCTCAGTGAGTTCCGCTTCCTGCCCCTGCCGCCCGTGCCCTTCGTCGGCACGTTCACCGAGATCAACGTGCGCACCTACGCGATCGACGACGAGGGCCGCCGCGGCGTCGTGTTCCGCACGCTCGAGGCCGAGCATCTGGCCCCCGTCCTCGGGGCCCGCGCGCTGTTCGGCCTGCCCTACCGATGGGCTCGAGCCGGAGTCCGCACCGACGGGGCGCGCATCGAGTACCGCTCGCGGCGTCACGGGGGTCGGCATCCGGGAACCCACGTGCGTGCCACCCTCGGCACCGACACGGTCGACACCCCCCTCTCGCGGTTCCTGACCGCGCGATGGGGCTTCCACGAGCGTCACCTGGGCCGCACGATCTGGGCCGCGAACAGCCACGAACCGTGGCCCCTGGTCGAGGCGCAGCTCGACGTGCTCGACGACGACCTCGTCGCCGACGCCGGCTTCCCCCAGCTCGCCGGCCGCACGCCCGACTCGGTGCTGGCGATGCCCGCGGGCCACCCCGGCTTTATCACGCGCTTCACGACGGCGCGCGCGATCGCCTGAGTCGGGCGGAGGATGCGGTCCGTCTCGCCAAGAAGAGCCGCCGGTGCGCCGAAGACACCGCTCACCCGAATGCGGTGCGATTTCATCTTTTCATGTATGCGTGCTCATGTTTACCTTGCGAGTGGGCGTGACCAACGTCGTTCCACCCCACGGCGCTTGCGCCGAAAGGACTATTCATGAGCGGCTCGGCATGACGATCCCTTCACACACGCGGGCCCGATCGCGGGCTTCCTCTCTCCACTGGTGGGCCGTCGCGGCAGCCGCCGTCGCACTGGCCGCGCCGCTGCCGAACGAATGGAGGCTCACGGTCCAGATCTTGACCCTCGTCTTCGGCGTAGTGGTGCTGTGCGTGGTCCGGGGTCGAGCGGCTCGATCGATCGCGGCGGCCGTCGTTGTCGTGGTCGGCGCCATCGTAGGCGTGCAGATCGCCGGGCAGATCCTCGCTCTCGTGTTCGAGCGATCCTTCATCGACGACGCCGTCGTCGTCGGCTGAGAGACGACGAGCGCGACCGACGCCAGAAGGGTCCCTCCGCGCACGGAGGGACCCTTCTGGCGTGAGAAATGTCAGTCGCGCTGCGTCGGGAACGCGTCGGGGTACTGCTCGAGCCACGCCTGCACGGCCTCGGGCTCCTTGCCCTCGCCGTACTCGTTGACCACGAGGTCTTCGAGCGAGCCGTACTGCTCGTCGTCGAGCTGGATGCCGGCGATGAGCTCGGCGGCATCCGGGTACTTCTCGGCGAAGCCGGAGGTGGCGAGGAAGTGCAGCGCCTCGGGGTCGCCCATCAGACCCTGGGGGTCCTCGAGGTCCTTCACGTCGTAGGCGTCGTTCGCCCAGAAGGGACGCCACAGGGTGACCGCGATGTCCTTCTGCGCCGCGATGGCGTTGTCGAGTTCGGTGAGCATCGCCGCGGTCGACGAGGTGACGAGTTCGAAGTCGCCGTCGAGGCCGTAGCCGGGCAGCATGGTCTCCTGCGTCTGCTTCGTCAGGCCGGCACCCGGCTCGATGCCGTAGATGCGCCCCTCGAAGCGGTCGGCGTTGGCCTGCAGCTGCTCGATCGAGTCGATGTCGACGTAGCTGGGCACCGCGATCGTGAGCTTGGCGTTGTCGTAGTACGCGCCGAGGTCTTCGATCTTGTCGCCGTAGGTGTTCATGTAGTCGGCGTGCGTCAGCTCGGGCCACGCCGACGGGTAGATGTCGACGTCGCCCTGGGCGAGGCCGGCGTAGAGCGGGCCCGCCTCAGTGAGGGTCTGCATCTCGACGGTGTAGCCGAGCTTCTCGAGCTGGTCCTCGAGCAGGTAGGCGGTGCTGAGACCGTCGGTCCACGACGGCAGGAACCCGAGCGTGATCGTGCCCTTGTCGCCGCCGCCGCCGTCTCCGCCCTCGGCCTGGTTGCCGCTCGCGCAGCCGGCGAGCGCGAGGGCGCTGACGGCCCCGAGGGCCAGGGTGGTGGTGAGGTGTCGCTTGTTCATCGCTGTGTTCTCTTCCTTTTCGTATGCGTTTCCGTGTGTGCGCGCGCGTGAGGCGCCAAGACTCACGCGGGGGTGGGGGCGGCGGGGGCGCGACGTCGGCCCAGCGCCGCGAGCAGCGACGAGGCGTTGTCGGACCGGTTGCCGAGAGCGGCGGTGAGGCGGTCGAGGTACACCGCCAGCACGACCACGCTGAGGCCCGCCTCGACGCCCTTGGGCAGGTTGACGGTCGAGATCGACTGCACGACCTCCTTGCCCAGGCCGTCGGCGCCGACGATGCCGGCGACGACCGCCATCGACAGGGCGAGCATGATGACCTGGTTGACGCCCGCCATGATGGTGGGCATCGCGAGCGGCAGTTGGATGCCACGCAGGATCTGTCCGGGCGTCGCGCCGAACGCGTGCCCGGCCTCCACGGTCTCGGAGTCGACCCCGCGGATGCCGAGCTCGGTCAGACGCACGCCCGGGGGCAGCGCGAAGATGACGGTCGAGACGACACCGGGCACCACCCCGATGCTGAAGAACGTGATCGCGGGGATCAGGTAGACAAAGGCGGGCATCGTCTGCATGAAGTCGAGGATCGGCTTCATGACGGCGCGCACGGTGGGATTGCGCGCCGACCAGATGCCGAGCGGCACCGAGATCGCCACGGCCACGATCGTCGCCACGAGCACGAGCGCGAGCGTCTGCATCGCCGTGACCCACTGACCCATGCCCAGGATGAGGGCGAAGCCGATCACCGTGCCGAGGGCGAGCTTCCACGAGCGCAGGAGCCACGCCAGCAGCGCCGCGACGACGATCACGACGATGATCGGGGCGGCCAGCAGCACATCGCTGAGGCCACCGACGAGAAAGCGCACGGTCACGGCGATGACGCCGAAGAGACCCGAGAGGTTGTCGCGGAGCCAGTCCACGCCGGCGTCGACCCACTGGCCGACCGGAATGCGGAAACCATCCATCAGCGCATCCCTCCGGTCTCGGATGCCGGGACCCCGGGGTCGGCGGAGGTCGCGTCGAGCACCGCGTCGATCTCTGCCGACGGGAGCGGGTTCGGAAGCACGGTGATCTCCTCGGTGGCGGTGGGGCCGGGGCCGAGAGCGGCCAGCAGGGTGACGCGCGGGATGACGCCGGCCAGGCGTCCCTCGGCGTCGAGCACGGCCAGCGGAAGCGGCGACTCGACCGACGGCACGAAGAGGTTCATGAGTACGTCCTCTTCGCGCACGCTCTGCGGCAGCGGCCGGAGCATGCCGAGCAGCGAGTTCTCTCCCGCGCGCACGAGCTTGATGGCGTCGCGGTCGGTGATGATCCCGAGCGGCTTGCGGTCGCGGTCGGTGACGTAGGCGGCCGACATGTACGCGTCGCGCATCTGGCGCAGCGCCGTCCGGGGGCCCGCCGACGCGTCGACGCGCGGTCGGGGACGCTCCATGACGTTGCCGGCCGTGAGCACGCGGGCGCGGTCGACGTCCTGCACGAACTGCTCGACGTAGTCGTTGGCCGGGTCGGTGAGGATGTCTTCGGGCGTGCCGATCTGCACGATGCGCCCGTCGCGCATGACCGCGATGCGGTCGCCGAGGAACATGGCCTCGTTGAGGTCGTGGGTGATGAAGACGATCGTCTTCTTCAGCGTCCGCTGCAGTTCGAGCAGCTGCTCCTGCATCTCACGACGGATGAGGGGATCGAGGGCGCTGAAGGCCTCGTCCATGAGCAGGATGTCGGTGGCGGCGGCGAGAGCGCGGGCGATGCCGACGCGCTGCTGCATACCGCCCGACAGCGCGGAGGGGAGCTTGTCGCCCCACCCCTCGAGTCCGACGAGGGCGAGGATCTCGTCGGCCTTGGCCAGGCGCTCGGCCTTGCCGACGCCGCGGATCTCGAGCGGGTAGGCCACGTTGGCCGCGACCGTCCGGTGCGGCAGGAGCGCGAAGTGCTGGAACACCATCGCGAGACGATCGCGCCGCAGTGACCGGAGTCGCGCGGTGCCGACGCCCGTGAGGGGGTCGCCCTGCACCTCGACGGTGCCGGCGCTGGCCTCATGGAGGCCGTTCAGCATGCGGATGATGGTGGACTTGCCGGAGCCGGAGAGCCCCATGATGACGAAGATCTCACCGGGGTGGACCTCGAAGCTCGCGTCGATGACGGCGGCGGTCCCGTGGTCGGCGATCTCGTCGCGACGGGCGCCGGAGCGGAGCTTCTCGACGGCAGCCTGGGGGGCGCGGCCGAAGACCTTGAACAGGTTCTTCGCCGCGAGGGCAGGCGCCTCGAACGCAGGCGGATGGGTCACTGTGTGCACCTCAGCGGCCTCGGGTGGCCGCAGCGGTCACGCCCGGGTGGCAGCCGTCAGCACTCTTCGGGGGGTGGAGTGCGTCGGCGTCGAATGTCGGATCCGACGCCCAGGCCGCCGACCGTACGCTCGCGGCGTCGACTCCCCCGAGTCGTCACCGGCGACCGCGGACTGGTCGGGTGGGCGGCCCGAATTCGGGCCTCCACCAAGGTTTCACGGTGATGGATCGGCTGGCAAATCGCCCGCCGCATTGCGCTCTCGAGCACCCTGTGGCACGCGCGTGCGCGTGCCCGATGCTTCACGGGCGCTCCCCCGCGGGCATCCCTGAAAGCGAGCCCGGGCGTGTCGCACAACGTCGGCGGAGGCGTTCCGGCATCCCGAAACCGTCGCGCCGAGGCGACTGCCGCTCAGTCGGTCCCGGGGTGCGCGGCGGCGGACCGGTGGTGACGGATGACCTCGGCGACGACGAAGTTGAACCACTTCTCGGCGAACGCGGGATCGAGGTCGGCGTCTTCCGCCAACCGCATGAGCCGGGCGATCTGCTGCTCTTCGCGCGAGGGATCGGACGCCGGCATGCCGTGCTGGGCCTTGAGCACACCCACCTGCTTGGTGCAGCGGAATCGCTCGGCGAGCAGGAAGATCAGCGCGGCGTCGATGTTGTCGATGCTGCCCCGCAGGCCCTGCAGGATCGTGGTGGGGTCGGCGTCGGTCATATGTCCTCCCAGATCGCTCCGAGGATACCGCGCGCGAGGGTCGACGTAACGCGCTCCCCGCAGACCCTTACAGTGTTGAGCATGAGCCGATCGACGCGCCCCGACCCCACCTCCGAGGGCGCCGAGGCGGGGACCCCCACCTCCCGCGACAAGCCGGTCTGGTCCGCGGTCTCGCGACCCTACGCCGCCGGCTTCTTCCTCACCCTCGGCGGTCTCACCGCGCTCCTGCTGGGTGCTGCGCTCTCGAACATCTCCACGGTGCTCATCTACATCGCGATCGCCCTCTTCGTGGCCCTCGCCCTCGACCCCCTCGTGCGCCTGCTGGTGCGCCGCGGCCTGTCGCGCGCGTGGTCGATCGTCATCGTGTTCGGCGGCCTCGCCGTCATCCTCGCCGGTGCCCTGTGGTTGCTGATCCCGCCCGTCGTCCGTCAGGTCGAGCAGTTCGTCCGCGACATCCCGAACTTCGTCAACGACCTCATCGACAGCGACGCCGTGCACTGGGTCGAGTCGAACTTCGGCGACAGCCTGGGCGACGTGCTCAAAGAGGTGCAGGGCTTCGCCACCAACCCCACGAACATCGCGGCGATCGGCGGCGGTCTTCTTCAGGTCGGCATCACCATCGGCACGTTCGTCTCGGGAGCGATCATCGTGCTGGTGCTGAGCCTGTACTTCCTCGCGTCCCTGCCCAAGATGAAGAACAGCCTCGTGCGTCTGACGCCCGCGCGCAGCCGCGCGACCGTCTCGGACATGACGGGCCAGATCACCGACTCGGTCGGTGGGTACCTCGCGGGCATGGTCGTGCTGGCGCTGTGCAACGCCGTCTTCGCGTTCATCGTGCTGACGATCCTGCAGCAGCCCTTCGCCGCGCTGCTGGCGGCCCTCGCGTTCGGGATCACGCTCATCCCGCTCGTCGGCTCGGTGCTCTTCTGGGCGACCGCCACGGTCTTCACGCTCATCGTCAGCCCGAGCGCCGGCCTCATCTTCGCGATCGTGTACCTCGTGTACATGCAGGTCGAGGCATATCTGCTGACCCCCCGCGTGATGAACCGCACGATCTCGGTTCCCGGCTCGCTCGTGGTGATCGGCGCGCTCGTCGGCGGCACCCTCCTGGGGCTCCTCGGTGCGCTGGTCGCGATCCCCGTCACGGCCTCGGTGCTGCTCATCATCAAGCAGATCGTCATCCCGCGTCAGGATGCCAAGAAGTAGGCACCGACGGGGGTCGCCGCCGGGGCGTGCCCCGGTGCTCGCGAGCGTGCGCATGACGGGTGCGCGGGGATAGCGGCATCCCGAGCCGGTCCGTCGCTGACCCGGTCGAAGCCGGCGCGCACCCATCCCCGGCGGGCGGAGATGTCCGACGTCTGCGCGCTCACCCGGCTCCGGAACGTGCGCGCCGTCGGCGCCGACGCGTGCGATGATCTCGTCACCGACGTCGACATGACCGGAGCACACCCATGAGCGCCCCCTATCGCCACCTCGCCTCGACGGGCGGTGTCTTCTCGCTCATCCGCGACGGCCTGGCTCGTTCCCGGTCGGACCTCTCGCGACTGACCGGGCTGGCGCCCTCGACCATCACGCTGCGCGTCGACGAACTGCTCACCCTCGGCGTCGTCGAAGAGGCCGGCGAGACCGCGTCGCGTGGGGGCCGTCGCCCGCGCAACCTCGCCCTCGCACGCGATGGACGCGTCGTCGCCGGGATCGACCTCGGCGCCGCGCACGCCACCATCATCCTCGAAGACCTGCGCGGCACCCGCGTGGCCCGTCATCGCATGACCCTCGACATCTCGCGGGCGCCCGAGGTGGTGCTGCGCGGCATCCATCGCGAGGTGCTCTCGCTCGTCGAGGCGGCCGCCGAGCCCGTGACCCTGGCGGGCATCGGCCTGGCGGTTCCCGGACCCGTCGGCGTGCCGGACGGCCGCATCATCTCGCCCTCGCGGATGCCGGGATGGAACGGCATCGATGCCTCGGCGATCCTCGGCGGCATCGCCGGCGTTCCCGTGCGCTGCGAGAACGACGCGAACGCGATGGCTCTCGGCGAGCACATCGCCGGAGGCCGGAGATCGCGCAACATGCTCGTCGTCAAAGCGGGCTCGAGCATCGGCGTCGGCATCATCGTCGACGGCGCGCTCTACCGCGGAGCGACGGGGGTGGCGGGCGACATCACCCATATCGCCGTGGCCGGCTCCACCGTGGCCTGCGTCTGCGGTCGCGTGGGCTGCCTCGACGCCATCGCGGGCGGGCGCGCCATCGGCGAGGCCATGACGGCGGGCGGCATCCGCATCGACGACGTGGCGCAGCTGTCGGAGCTCGCTCACGACGGGCACCCCCTCGCCACGCGTCTGCTGCGCGAAGCGGGTCTGCGCACGGGCAGCGTGCTGGCCACCGTCGTGGGCTTCTTCAACCCCGAGCGGCTCGTGCTCGGCGGCATCATCGCCACGACCGACGCCTTCGTCGCCGGCGTGCGCTCGAGCATCTACGACCTGTGCCTCCCCCTGTCGACCTCGTCTCTGGAGGTCTCGGCGTCGGAAGAGGGCTGGGACATCGGAGCGCGCGGAGCCGCTCTTCTCGTGCGCGACGAGCTGCTCTCGGCCGCCTCCATCGACAACCTGACGCGGTCGAACGCCTGACTTATTTCACGGATTGAAGTCGAAATGGTGACTTCATCCGATGTATGTAACAGGTCGATTAAGGAATGAAGCGGTGCTCGTCCGCGCCGCTAGCCTCCCCCCAAGACCTAATCATCCGATGTCCCGGGCTGATTCGCCGGACCCGAACTCCGCAGCCCGCACCCGAGAGGAACCCCCATGCACACGAAACGGATCGCCTTCGCGGGCCTCGTCGCCGTCACGGCGATGGGCTTCACCGCCTGCGCCTCCGGCGGCGGCGCGGCCGACGGCGGCAAGACCACCATCGTCTGGAACATGTGGGCGGGTGACACCGCCTCGGAGCAGAAGCTCAAGGACCAGATGGCCGTCGCCCAGAAGCTCGTCGGCGATGACATCACCATCGAGCTGCAGACCGCTCCCTGGGCCGACTACTTCACCAAGTTGAACACCAACATGGCGTCGGGCAAGGTCGCCTGCGTCACGGGCATGAACGGCCAGCGCCTCGCCGGATACACCGAGGTGTTCGACGAGCTCACCGACGACGACCTGTCGACGATGGGGATCTCGCGCGACGCGTACAACCCGGGCGCACTGAGCGTCATGGAGAACGGCGGCACGCTCTACGGCCTTCCCTACGACACCGCCGCGATGCTGCTCTTCTACAACGCCGATCTGTTCGCCCAGGCCGGCGCCCCGCTCCCCACCAACGACTGGACGATCGACGACTTCGAGAAGGCGGCGAGCGAGATCACCGCGAAAGCCGGCGCGAAGGGCTTCGCCGTCTCGGTCGACGAGTTCCAGTGGCTCTCGCTCCCGATGGCCGAGACGGGGCTGCAGCCCGTCGACGACTCCGGCGCACTCGACCTCACGAACCCGAGCTTCGTCGAGGCGGCCACCCGCTACGGCGACCTCGTCACCAAGCTCGGAGTCTCCGACGCCGTCCCCTCCGCCTCCGACTCGGCGTGGACCACCACGCAGTTCGAGAACGGCAAGGCCGCGATGATCATCGAGGGGACCTGGATGGCATCCACCCTCACCGGTCCCGACCTCGGATTCTCGGCCGGTGCGGTGCGGATCCCGCGCGGCGACGACGGCGCGTACGGCGTGGCCCTCGGCTCCGGTTACGGCATCGCCGCCAACTGCGAGGACAAGGAGGCCGCACTCAAGGTGCTCGGCGCCCTGTCGAGCCCCGACGTGCAGTCGGTGATCGCGGAGCAGGGCGGCTACCCGGCCCAGCTCGCCAGCCAGCCGGAGTTCTTCACGGCCCTTCCGGATGCCACCCGCGACAACCTCACGCAGGCCTTCACCGCCGCGTTCGAGGGCGCCGTGTCGCAGCGCGTGACCGACCAGTGGACGCAGGTGGCGACCGCGACGCCGAACGAGCTCGTGAGCGTCTACACCGGCCAGGCGACCATGTCGTCGGTGCTCGAGAACCTCGAGTCGCGCTTCGGCAACTGAGTCCCCCGGGAGGGGGCGTCCGCCGGGCGCCGCCTCCCTCTCATCCCGTCCCCCTCGTCACGCAGGAGCACCGCCATGACCGACGACCGCACCGACTGGTTCGTCCACGATCGCTTCGGGATGTTCGTCCACTTCGGTCTGTACAGCGTGGCCGCCCGCCACGAGTGGGTGCAGAATTACGAGCGCATCGAGGCCGCGGACTACGCCCGCTACGCGCGGTTCTTCGAGCCCGACCTCTTCGACGCCCCGACCCTGGCGCGCCAGGCCCGCGAGGCCGGCGCCCGCTACGTCGTGCTCACCGCCAAGCACCACGAGGGCTTCTGCCTGTGGAACACCGCAACGACCGGCTTCAACGCGGTCGAGGCCTGCGGCCGCGACCTGGTGCGCGAGTACGTCGACGCGCTGCGCGCCGAGGGCCTGCGCGTCGGGATCTACTTCTCGCTGCTGGACTGGTCGCACCCGCACTACACGATCGACCGGCACCACCCCCAGCGCGGCGCCGCCGACGTCGCCGAGCGCAACGCCGAGCGCAACATGGCGATCTACCGCGAGTACCTGCACGCTCAGGTGCGGGAGCTGCTCACGGACTACGGTCCGCTCGACTACCTCTTCTTCGACTTCACCGAGCCCGCCGAAGAAGACGGCCTGCCCGGCAAGTCGCCCGAGGACTGGGATGCCGAGACCCTGCTGGCGATGTGCCGCGAGCTGCAGCCCGACATGGTGGTGAACGATCGCCTCGGCATTCCCGCCGATCTCGTCACCCCCGAGCAGTACCAGCCGGTCCGCCCGTTCGAGCGCGACGGTGTCCCGCTCGTGTGGGAGGCCTGCCAGACGATCAACGGCAGCTGGGGCTACCACCGCGACAACCACGACGGCAAGAGCGCGGCCCTGCTCGTGCGCATGCTCGCGAGCTCCGTCGCGCTCGGCGGGAATCTGCTGCTCAACGTGGGCCCGACCGGCCGCGGCGAGATCGCGCCGCGCGACGCCGCCCTGCTGTCGGAAGTGGGTGAGTGGATGACCCGACACGCGGATGCCATCCGCGGGGCCGGCGCTTCGCGCTTCGTCGCACCGTCGGGCGTCGTCTACACCCAGCGCGGCGACCGCCTCTACGCCCACCTCTTCGACTGGCCCTTCGGCCTGCTGCACCTGCCCGACCTCGCCGACCGGGTCGAGTTCGCGCGCTTCCTCGACGACGGGTCCGAGGTGCTGTTCGAGAGCATCCCCGCCGATCAGCAGGCCTTCAACCTCCTGCCCGCGGCGCCCGCGCCCGGAACCCTGACGCTCAAGCTCCCCGTCCAGCCGCCGTCGGTCGCACTCCCCGTGATCGAGCTGCGACTGCGGGCCTCCTCCTGACGAAAGGCCACCGGATGGTCACCGAATCCTCCATCGCCCCGCGGCGACGGCGCCGCAGCACGATCGAGACGAGGGAACGCCGCCAGGCGCTCGGCTTCATCACCCCGGCCGTGCTCGGTCTCGCGGTCTTCACCGTCCTCCCCGTGGGACTCGCAATCGTGATGAGCCTGTTCGACTGGCCGATCTTCGGCAAGCGCGCGTTCGTCGGCATCGACAACTACGTGACGCTGCTGACCTCGTCGCCCGACTTCTGGCCCGCGCTGCGCAACTCCGCGGTGTTCACGCTGCTCTACGTGCCGCTGAACCTCATCGTGGCGCTCGGGCTCTCGCTGCTCCTCGGACCCCGCATCCGCGGTCGCGCCTTGTTCCGCGTGCTGTTCTTCATCCCCGTCGTCACGCCGATCGTGGCGAGCGCGCTCATCTGGCGTCTGGTGCTGCAGCCCGACGGGCTGCTCAACGGCATGACGGTCTCGCTCTTCGGGTGGGAGCTGCCGAACTTCCTCGTCGACCAGAACTGGGCCATGCTCGCCGTCGTCGCGATGAGCGTGTGGGCGGGCATGGGCTACAACATGCTCGTGCTGACCGCGGCGCTCGAGCAGGTCCCCACCTCGGTGGTGGAAGCCGCCCAGATCGACGGGGCCCGCGGCATCCGCCTCGTCGCCCAGGTGATCATCCCGCTCATCTCCCCGGCGATCTTCTTCGCCGCGGTGATGACGATCATCTCGTCGATGCAGGTGTTCGCGCAGCCGCAGCTGCTCACCGGCGGCGGCCCCGGCACCTCCACGGTGCCGCTGGTGATGTTCATCTACAACACCGGCTTCAAGTTCCAAGACCTCGGTCTCGCCGCCGCGGGCGCGTGGATCCTGTTCGTCATCATCATCGGCATCACGGCGCTGCAGTTCCGGGCGCAGAAGAGGTGGGTGCACTATGAGCACTGAGACCCTACGACAGACCCACCGCCCCACGCCGCTGTCGCCCGCGACCGCCGTCGAGGGTCCCCGCGGCGGCCGACGCGGTCGCCGGCGCAGCCAGCCGGTCTCCCGCGGCGAGCGCGTCGGCCTGATCGCCGCGTACCTCGCGGTGATCGTCGCGGCCGTGATCTTCGCGGCCCCGTTGATCTACGCGTTCTTCTCGGCCCTCAAGCCCTCGAACGAGGTGCTGCTGGCGCCGCCGACGCTGATCGGCAGCGAGGTGCGCTGGCAGAACTTCGTCGAGGTCTTCAGCTTCGCGCCGTTCACGACCTACATCGCGAACTCGTTCATCGTCTCGGTCGCCGGCGTGCTCGTCGTGCTCGCGGTGTCGGCGACGGCCGGCTACGCCTTCGGGCGCCTGCGCTGGCCCGGGCGCGACGTCGTGTTCGTGCTGTTCCTCGGCACGCTGATGGTGCCGCAGGAGGTGCTGGTCATCCCCATGTTCGTCGTCATGCAGTGGTTCGGGTGGGTCGACACGTACCAGTCGCTCGTCCTGCCCTGGGCCTTCACCGCCTTCGGCACGTTCCTCATGCGGCAGTTCTTCCGCGGCATCCCGTTCGAGCTCGAAGAAGCCGCGCGCATGGACGGCGCGGGCCCCGTGCGCACGTTCCTGCAGGTGATCCTGCCCCTCGCCGGCTCGGCGCTCGCGGTGCTGGCCGTGTTCACCTTCCTCAACTACTGGAACAGCTACCTCTGGCCCCTCGTGACCGTCAACGACTACAACGCCCTGGGCACCCTGCCGATCGGCCTCGCGAGCTTCGCCACGCAGAGCGGAACGCGGTGGGACCTGCAGATGGCGGCCACGATCATCTCGATGATCCCCACCACGATCCTCGTCATCGCGCTGCAGAAGCACCTCGTCAAGGGCATCGCGACGTCGGGTCTGGGCGGGCGATGACCGCGCGACTCCCCCGGATCGTCATCGCCGGCATGGCCATCGAGTCCAGCGCGTACGCTGCCCACCGGGCCGGCCACGACGACTTCGTCGTGCTGCGCGGCGACGAGGTCCTCACGCGGTACCCGTTCCTCGCGGCGGGCAGGCCCCTGGGCGATGCGGCCGACTGGATCGGCGTCTTCTACGCCCGCTCGATCCCCGGCGGCCGGGTGCGCCGCGACGTGTACGACGACTTCCGCGCTCGCATCGTCTCCGGCCTCGCCGACGCGGGCGAGGTGGATGCCGTGTACCTCGACGTGCACGGAGCGATGGGCGTCGAGGGGATGGACGACGCCGAGGGCGACCTCGTCGAGGCCGTCCGCGCGGTGGTCGGGGCCGAGCCCCTGATCGCCGCACCCATGGATCTGCACGGGAACGTCTCGGAGCGCTTCGCACGCGCGGTCGACCTGCCGACGTGCTTCCGCCTGGCCCCGCACGAGGACGCCGACGACACCCGCGAGCGCGCGGCGCGGACGCTTCTGGAGTGGGTGGGGCGCGACGAACGCCCGGCACGCGCCTGGGTGCGGGTGCCGATCCTGCTCCCCGGCGAGAAGACGTCCACCCGTGTGGAGCCCGCCCGGAGCCTCTATGCGCGTCTCGATCAGGTGGAGCGGATGCCGGGCGTCACCGACGCGTCGATCTGGATCGGCTACGCGTGGGCCGATGAACCCCGCTGTCACGCGACGGTGATCGTCAGCGGCGCCGACGCGTCGACGATCGTCGAGCAGGCCGAGACGCTCGCCCAAACACTGTGGGACGCCCGCGACGACTTCTCGTTCGTCGGACCGCCCGGCTCGCTGGCCGAGGGCGTGTCGGCGGGTCTCGCGCATCGAGCCGCCGGCGGCGCTCGGCCGTATCTCGTGAGCGACTCCGGCGACAATCCGGGCGCGGGCGGCTCCGGCGACGTCACGTGGACCCTGCACGAACTGCTGCGCGACCAGCGTCTCACCGGCGCCGACGACGACCTCACGGTGGCCGTGGCCTCGATCTTCGACGCCTCGGCCGTCGCCTCGCTCGACGGCGCCGAAGTGGGCTCGTCGGTCGAGGTCGAGGCCGGTGCCCGCGTCGACGACCGCGTGAGCGGACCGGTGCGCATCGCCGGGGTGCTGCGTGGGCGGTACGACGATCCGGTCGCGGGCCGCGTCGTCGTCATCGGCGTCGGCGCCCTGCGGGTGATCGTCACCGAGCGGCGCAAGGCGTTCCACGCCGCCGACCACTTCCGGGCGGTCGGCATCGACCCGCTCGCCACCGACATCGTCGTGACCAAGATCGGCTACCTCGAGCCCACCCTGTACGACATCGCCGCGGGCTGGACGCTCGCCCTCACCCCCGGCCCGGTCGATCAAGACCTGGGCCGGCTGGGTCACCGCCGCATCGAGCGACCGATGTTCCCCTTCGACGCGTTCGACGCCGCTCCCGACCTGAGCGCGACGGTGCTGCGATGACCGCGTTCGAGATGGCGGTCCAGGATGCCGCGGGCATCGCCGTCGCGGCCGAGCTCGGCGTCGACCGCATCGAGCTGTGCGCCGCCCTGTCGCTCGGCGGGCTGACCCCCTCGGTCGGACTCATCGAGGCGGCGGCCGCCTCCGGCATCCCGACGCACGTCCTCGTGCGCCCGCGCGGGGGCGACTTCGAGTACGACGACGCCGAGCGAGCCCTCATCGTCGACGACGTGCGGTGGGCGCACTCCCTGGGCGCGGCGGGTGTCGTCGTGGGCGGTCTGCGCGACGGCGGGATCGACGAGGAGCTCGTCGACCGCGTCGTCGCCGTCGCCGGCGGCGCGGACGTCACGTTCCATCGCGCGTTCGACAACCTGTCCGACCTCGATGCCGGTCTCGACCGCCTCGCCGAGCTCGGCGTCACGCGCGTGCTGACCTCGGGCGGCGCGGCTCGGGCGCACGAGGCGCTCGACGTTCTGCGGCGGCTGGTGGGCCGCGCGGGGGGCGGGATCGAGATCATGGCGGGCAGCGGCGTGCGCTCCGACAACGTTGCGCGGATCGCCGCGACCGGCGTCGACGCCGTCCACGCGTCGGCCAAGCGGTCCGTGACCGGCCGTCCGGGCGTCGCGCTCGGTTCCGCCGCGATCGACGGCGGTGGGTACGAGACCGTCGATCCCGACGAGGCTCGTCGCCTGTTCGGCATCCTGCGGTCGACCGAGGGGGCGAGATGACGCTTCTTCTGGGTGTGGACAACGGGGGCACGCGGGTCAAGCTGCTGCTCGCGCGCGAGGTGGGCGGGAGGCTCGAGCACGTGCGCACGGACGATGCGCCGACCCCCCGCGGACCCGCCGCGATGGACGAACTGGCCGCCCTCACCCGGGCGTTCCTCGCCGACGACCGCGCGGACGCCTTCGGCATCACGGTCGCCGGGATCCTCGACGAGGCGTCCGGCGTCGTGGCGACCAGTGCGAACATGCGCTGGCTCGAGGGGCTCGCGCCCGCCCGCGAGCTGGCCGACCGCCTCGACCTCCCCGGCGAGGCCGTGCAGGACGGGGTCGCCACCGCGATCGCGGAGGCCGTCCTCGGCGCCGGACGCGGAGCCGACGACGTGTTCGTGCTCGCCCTCGGCACGGGCATCGCCGGTGCCCACGTCGTCGACGGGGCGGTCCGCAAGGGCGCCCACGGCGGCGCGGGAGAGATCGGACACCTCGCCACCGGGCGCGGGGAGAGGTGCACGTGCGGACAGTCGGGCTGCCTGGAATCGGTGCTGGGCGGCACGCGCCTCGGCGCACGCTGGGATCGCGCCCGCGGGGTCGGTGCGGCATCGACCGCCCTCGACGTGGTGCTCGCCGCCGAGCGGGGTGACGGCACCGCCCGCGCGATCCTCGACGAGGCGACGACGGCCCTGGCCAACGGCCTGCTGAGCGTGATGGCCATGATCGACCCCGGCGTGATCGTCATCGGCGGCGGTCTGTCGAACTCGCCGACCTGGATCATCGACCCCGCGGTCGACAAGGCCCACCGCCAGGCGACCTTCCACTCCGTTCCCCCCATCGTCCGGGCGCAGCTGGGCTCCTGGGCGGGGGCGTGGGGCGCGGCGGTCACCGCGGGGCACCGGACGAGCGGCGAACGCCGCCTCGAGCGAACGGAGATGGTCTGATGGCCGAGGTCGTGCTCACCCGAACCGCCGACGAGGCCTCGGCCCTCGCCGCCGCCCACGTCGCACGCGAGATCGCGGCCCGGCCACGGCTCGTGCTGGGGGTCGCGACGGGTTCCACCCCCGAGGGCTTCTACCGTCACCTGGCCCGATGCCTCGCCGCAGAGGGCACCGACACGTCGGGCGTCCGGGCCTTCGCGCTCGACGAGTACGTGGGGCTGCCCGCCGACCACCCCGAGTCCTACGCCGCCGTCATCGACCGCACCGTGACGGTGCCGCTCGGTCTCGACCCGGCGCACGTGCACGTGCCCGACGGCCGCGCCGCCGATCCGTTCGCGGCCGCGGCGGCGTACGACCGCGCCATCGACGCGGCCGGCGGCGTCGACATCCAGATCCTCGGCATCGGGCGCAACGGACACATCGGCTTCAACGAGCCGGGTTCGTCGCTCGGGTCGCGCACGCGGGTCAAGACGCTGGCCGCCTCGACCCGGGATGCCAACGCGCGGTTCTTCGCCGACCCCCGCGACGTCCCCGTCCACTGCATCACCCAGGGGATCGGCACCATCCGCGAGGCACGGCACCTCATCCTGCTGGCGTTCGGTGCTGACAAGAGCACCGCGCTGGCCGGCGCCGTCGAGGGTCCCGTGTCGGCGAGCCTGCCCGGCTCGGCCATTCAGCTGCACCCGCACGTCACGGTGCTGGCCGACGAGGGCGCCGCGCAGAAGCTGACGCAGGCCGAGGCCTACCGCGAGGCGTGGGCGCTCAAGCCCGCCGCGCAATCGTTCTGAGCGGGCGGGACCGGCACGCGGGCCGGACCGCTGGGGCGGCTCAGCGCAGCGGCAGCAGCCGGGTCGGCGAGGGCGACGGGGTGCGGTGACGGACGCGGCCCGGGATGCCGGTGCGCACATCGAGCGGGAGCGAGACGATCTCGTCGGCGAGCTGGCCGGCGACCAGCAGCGTGTCGGCGACTACGACGTGGTGGCGCGGCCAGTGCGTGCCGGTGTCGGCGAGCGCGAGGAGCTGCAGCTGCTCACCGGCGCCGCGCACCGACAGCACGCCGACGGTGTCGCTCCCGCGCACCCCGGCGTACAGCGTCGCCCCGTCGCGGCTCGCGCACAGCTCGGCGGCCGTGTCGGCGTCGAGGGTGCCGATCAGGGGCTGCCCCGACACGATGCTCCACCGTCCCGAGACGTCGGCGGCCAGCACGAAGACCTCCCGGCTGAGCTCCGTCACGACGTAGAGGTGCCCGGAGGGGTGCCACAGCCCGTGCCGGGGGCCGCTGCCCTGGGGCAGAACGACCTCTTGCACGGGTCGCAGGCCCGCCGCGCCCGAGCGCCAGAAGCGCACCAGGTCGAGGCCCATGTCGGTCGTCGCGACCAGGCCGCCCGGAAGGAAGATGGCCTGGTGCGCGCGCGACACGCGCTCGCCCGCCGCGGCTTCCTCGGACTCGGCGTCGGTCACGGGCACGTCGTCGTACGCGGGCACGAAGTGCGCGTACTGCTCACCCACGGCCTCGCGCAGCGCCCGGGCGGCCGCAGCCAGATCGGGCACCGCCGCACCCGAAACGCGTGCGCCGGTCGAGATCGTCTCGCCCGTCGGACCGGCGCCGTAGGGGTCCGACGCGTCGGCGGCGATCACGGGGCGCGACGGACGACCCGCGGCATCGAGGTCGATCCTCACGACCCGGCCGTCGCCCCAGCAGCTGGCGACCAGGTGCGAGGCGTCGGGGGCGACCGCCACGTGGCAGACCGCCGCTCCCGCGTCGATCGGCCTGCCGAGCGGCGCCAGCCGCGTCTCGGCGCTGCGGCGGTAGGCCTGCACCGTGCCGTCGGACTCCAGCGCGGCATAGAGCACGTCGAGGGTGGGGTGGGCGGCGACCCACGAGGGCGAACCGGGCGCGGCGACGGCCGTCCCGACCATGCCGAGAGGGCCCGAGGCCGCCGGCGAGTCGGCCTCGCCGGCCTGGAGCAGGCCGATGCCCTCGGCCGCTCCGCTGTCGGCGGCGTAGGCCCCGACCCAGAACCGCACGTCAGTCGACCAGGGGGTGCCGCACGATCACCTGGTCGCGCGCCGGGCCGACGCCGATGACCGAGATGCGGGTGCCGCTCATCTTCTCGAGGGCGAGCACGTACTCCTGCGCGGTCTGCGGCAGATCGTCGAACGTACGGGCCGTCGAGATGTCCTCGCTCCAGCCGGGGTAGGTCTCGTAGATCGGCTTCGCGTGGTGGAAGTCGGTCTGATTGACCGGCAGGTCGTCGTAGCGCACACCGTCGACGTCGTACGCGACGCAGACGGGGATCTCGTCGAGACCGCCCAGGATGTCGAGCTTGGTCAGCACCAGGTCGGTGATGCCGTTGATGCGCGTGGCGTAGCGGGTGATGGGCGCGTCGTACCAGCCGACGCGGCGGGGACGGCCCGTGGTCGTGCCGAACTCGAATCCGCGCGAGCGCAGCCAGTCGCCGCTCTCATCGAACAGCTCGGTGGGGAAGGGCCCCGAGCCGACGCGCGTCGTGTACGCCTTGACGATGCCGACGATGCGGTCGAGGCGGTTCGGCCCCACGCCCGATCCGGTGGAGGCACCGCCCGCGGTCGCCGACGACGAGGTGACGAAGGGGTAGGTGCCGTGATCGACGTCGAGCATGGTGGCCTGGCCGCCCTCGAAGACGACGACGTCACCGGCATCCAGTGCCTCGTTCAGCAGCAGCGAGGTGTCGGCGACCATGGGGCGCACGCGCTCGGCGTACGAGAGCAGGTCGTCGACGATCTCATCGACGGTGATCGAGCGACGGTTGAAGACCTTCACCAGCAGGTGGTTCTTCTGGTCGAGGGCGCCCTCGACCTTCTGGCGCAGGATGTTCTCGTCGAAGAGGTCTTGCACGCGGATGCCGACGCGGTTGATCTTGTCGGCGTAGGCGGGGCCGATGCCGCGACCGGTCGTACCGATCATGCGCTTTCCGAGGAAGCGCTCGGTGACCTTGTCGAGCGTGCGGTGGTACTGCGTGATGAGGTGCGCGTTGGCGCTGATCTTCAGTCGGCTGGTGTCGAGGCCTCGAGCGTTCAGCGCCTCGAGCTCGGCGAAGAGCACCTCGAGGTCGACGACGACGCCGTTGCCGATCACCGCGTTCACCCCGGGAGACAAGATGCCGCTGGGCAGCAGGTGCAGCGCGTACTTCTCGTCGCCGATGACGACGGTGTGGCCGGCGTTGTTGCCGCCGTTGAACTTCACCACCCAGTCGGTGCGCTCACCGAGCAGATCGGTGGCCTTGCCCTTGCCCTCGTCGCCCCACTGGACTCCGACGATCACAATTCCGGGCATGTGCGCTCCTCGCGTCTGATTCCGGCGGTCACCCCATCCTACCGAGCGGGTCCGACACCGCCCTCGCAAGCCCCCTCGACCGACGGGGACCGCCGCTAGCCTGGGGCGATGCAACGATCGCGCGGGTGGGCCACCGGATGGAACCTCGCACGGATCGCCGTGGCCGTGCTCATCGTCGTCGCCGTCGTCGCGCAATTCGTCTCGACGCTCGGCGAGGCCGTCGCCCGCGGCCGCGACACCACGACCGTGATCGCGAACTTCTTCAGCTTCTTCACGATCCTCTCCAACGTCTCGGCCGCGGTCGTGCTCGTGCTGCTGGGCGTGCGCTTCCTCGTGCGCGGTCGCCGTCTCGAGGTCGATCCGCCCGCGCTCGCGACGGTGCTGGCGTGGGTGTCGACCTACATGATCGTCACGGGCATCGTCTACAACCTGCTGTTGCGCGGCCTCCCCCTGCAGCCCGAGACGGTGGGCTGGTCCAACGAGATCCTGCACGTGTGGGGGCCGCTCTTCCTGCTCCTCGACGTGTGCCTCGGGCCGAACCGGCGCCGTCTCCGCTGGACCGCCGCCCTGGGCGCCGCCGTCTTCCCGATCGCCTGGATCGTCTACACGCTCCTGCGGGCGCCGCTGGTGACGAACCCGACCACCGGCGCCCCGTTCTGGTATCCGTACCCCTTCCTCGACCCCAGCACCGGCGGGTGGGGCAGCGTCGCGGGGTACATCGTGGTCATCGCCGTCGCCATCGTCGCTCTCGCCGTCGGCGTCGTGGCGATCGGTCGGGCGCGCGGCATCCGCCCGAACTAGACCGACGCGTTCTCGCAGGGCGGGCCGCGCCGACGACCTACCCTGGGAGCGTGCGTATGCGATCGATGTCCGCGGCCCTGGCCGCTGCCGCCCTGCTCCTGCTCGCCGGTTGCTCCGGAGGCGCGTCCGACGGGGCCGCTCCGTCGGCGGGCGCCTCCGCCGGGGAATGCTCCTATGCCGCCTCGGGTCAGCCGGCGGTCGACGTCACGCCGCCCGCCGCGGGCACCGACCGCCCGACGGGGCAGGTCGACGTCGTCCTGTCGACCTCCGCCGGCGACATCCCCATCGCCCTCGACGGCGAGAGCGCCCCGTGCACCGTCGAGAGCTTCGTCTCGCTCGCGCAGCAGCAGTACTTCTCCAATACGGAGTGCCACCGCCTCACGACGTCGGGCATCTTCGTGCTGCAGTGCGGCGATCCCACGGGCACCGGCCGCGGCGGCCCCGGGTACCGCTTCGCCGACGAGCTCGACGGCAGCGAGACCTACCCCGCGGGCACCGTCGCCATGGCCAACGCGGGCCCCGGCACCAACGGCTCGCAGTTCTTCCTCGTCTACGAGGACACGCAGCTCGCGCCCGACTACACGGTCTTCGGCACCATGTCGCCCGAGGGCCTCGACGTGGTGAAGTCGATCGCCGCCGCGGGCACGGCCGGCGGAGCCGGCGACGGCGCCCCCGCCACCCCCGTCACGATCTCCGACGTCACGGTCGGCTGACCCGCGCCGCCCGCGCGCCGCGGCGCCCACGAATCGGGGTGTGCGGGCGGGGCGCAATAGAATCGAGGGCATGTCCAAGGTCTTGCAGTCCCTTCCCGTCGGCGAGCGCGTCGGCATCGCCTTCTCGGGTGGTCTCGACACCTCGGTGGCCGTCGCGTGGATGCGCGACAAGGGCGCCGTCCCCTGCACGTACACCGGCGATCTCGGCCAGTACGACGAAGACGACATCGCCTCGATCCCCGGCCGCGCCACGCAGTACGGCGCCGAGGTCTCGCGCCTGGTCGACTGCAAGACGGCCTTGGTCGAAGAGGGCTTCGTCGCCCTCGCGTGCGGCGCGTTCCACATCCGCTCGGGCGGGCGCACCTACTTCAACACCACGCCGCTGGGCCGCGCCGTCACCGGCACCCTGCTCGTGCGCGCGATGAAAGAAGACGGCGTCGACATCTGGGGCGACGGCTCCACCTACAAGGGCAACGACATCGAGCGGTTCTACCGCTACGGCCTGCTCGCCAACCCGTCGCTGCGCATCTACAAGCCGTGGCTCGACGCCGACTTCGTCACCGAGCTCGGCGGGCGCAAAGAGATGAGCGAGTGGCTCGTCGCCCACGACTTCCCGTACCGCGACAGCGTCGAGAAGGCGTACTCGACCGACGCCAACATCTGGGGCGCCACGCACGAGGCCAAGACCCTCGAGCACCTCGACGTCTCGCTCGAGATCGTCGAGCCGATCATGGGCGTGCGCTTCTGGGACCCCGCGGTCGAGATCGAGACCGAAGACGTCACGGTCGAGTTCGCGGCCGGTCGCCCCGTCGCCATCAACGGCACGCGCTTCGACGACCCGGTCGAGCTCGTCCGCGAGGCCAACACCATCGGCGGCCGCCACGGTCTGGGCATGAGCGACCAGATCGAGAACCGCATCATCGAGGCCAAGTCGCGCGGCATCTACGAGGCCCCGGGCATGGCGCTGCTGTTCCTCACGTACGAGCGCCTGGTCAACAGCATCCTGAACGAGGACACCCTCGCGACCTACCACGAGCAGGGTCGCCGCCTGGGCCGCCTGATGTACGAGGGCCGGTGGCTCGAGCCGCAGTCGCTCATGCTGCGCGAGTCGATCCAGAAGTGGGTCGGTTCGACCATCACCGGTTCGGTCACGGTACGCCTGCGCCGCGGCGAGGACTACACGATCCTCGACACGGTGGCCTCGGGCATGTCGTACTCGCCCGAGAAGCTGTCGATGGAGCGCGTCGGCGACGCGGCCTTCGGCCCGGTCGACCGCATCGGCCAGCTCACCATGCGCAACCTCGACATCGCCGACTCGCGCGCCCGCCTCGAGCAGTACGCGAGCATGGGCCTGCTCGGCGGTCCGACCGGCGAGCTCGTCGGCGACGTCGCCGCGGGCGGCGCGAACGAGATCATCGAGTCGGCCTCGCCCCTCGACGCCGCCGGCGAGCGGCTCGCCGAGGCGACGGATGCCGCGGGCGAAGCCGCCGCGTTCGACTCCGGCACCGACTGACCGCACGTCCTCCCGAGAGCCCGCGGCGTTCGACGTCGCGGGCTCTCGTGTATTCGGGGGGCGGGGTGCCGCCGCTCAAGAAGTTGCACACGACCGTGCACTTTCGGCGTACACTGAGGCACCGTGACCACTTCCACCCGCCGCGACGCCGTCGAGAACCGCGCCGGTATCGTCGACGCCGCCACCGCGGTCATCGGCCACGACCCTCGCGCGTCGATCGACACGATCGCGCGGCGCGCCGGTCTCTCGCGGCGCGCCCTGTACGGACACTTCGACGACCGCAACGCCATCGTGCGCGAGGTCATCGCCGCGGGCGCCGCCCGCTTCAACGCCATCGCCGATCGTGTCGACGACGCCGATTCCCGCGTCGCGCTCGCCCGTCTGGCATCCGAGCTGTGGGCCGAGGCCGCGCACGTGCAGGCCGCCGCAGCCCTCGCGCTCGACGACGCGCACCTGCCCGAGACCTCGGCCGCCCTCGCGCCGCTCCGCCGCCGCATCGACGCGATCGTGCGTCGCGGCCAGGAGTCGGGCGAGTTGCGCACCGACCTTCCCGCGCCCACGCTCTCGCGCCTGCTCGAAGAGACCGGGCGCACCGTGGTCGCCCGCGTCGATGCCGGATCGAGCACCGCCCGGTCCATCGCCGTGCGCGCCGTGCTCGGCATCGCGGGACTCTCGTGGACAGAAGCACGCGACCTGGTGGCGCAGTACCCCGAACTGGAGGCGCAGTGAGAATCGTCCTGAACGCGGTCGCGAAGGGTCGCGCCGAGCGCGCGCTGCCCGCGACGTCGACCGCCTACGAGACCGGGCGCGCGACCCTGGTCGTCGCCGAGACCGAGCAGCGTCCCACGGTGCTGGGCCTCGTGGCATCCGGCCGCATGAACATCGACAGCGGTTCGGTACTGGTGGACGGGCACGCCGATGCCAGGACCCTGCGCCGTCGCGTCGCCCTGGTCGATGCGCCGGTCGTCTCGGAACCCGAACCGAACGTCACGGTCACCGGCGTCGTCGCCGAGGAACTGATGTTCGCCGGCCACGCGCCGACGCCGTTCGCCGCCGCGCGCTGGCTGGAGGGCATCGGGCTCGACGAGATCGCCGGGCTGCCGATCGGCAACGTGGAGCCGGCCGCCCGCATCCGCCTGCTGCTGGAACTCGCCGCCCTGCGCAAGGACGTCGAGGCGCTGGTGCTCGTCGCCCCCGACCGTCACGGCGGCGAGCCCACGGCCTGGTGGGCCATCGCCCGCGAGTTCGCCGAGCGCGGCTACGCGGTGCTCGTGATCGCGGGACAGGCCTCTCGCACGGCCATCGACGCGATCGAGAACGCAGGAGAACAGGTCCGATGAAGATCCCGCAGATGATCGCGGCGGAGTTGCGCCGACTGACCTCCACTCGCATGTCGGTGATCGCCCTGGTGGCGCTGCTCGCCGTGCCCATCCTCTACGGCGGCCTGTACCTCTGGGCCAACCAGGACCCCTACGGCAACCTGTCCAGCGTCCCCGTCGCGCTCGTCGTCGACGATCAGGGCGCCGACGTCAACGGACAGCAACGCAACCTCGGCGACGAGGCGGCCGATCAACTGCTCGACAGCGACACGTTCGAGTGGCACCGGGTCAGCTCCGACGCCGCCGACGCCGGGCTGCAGGCGGGCGACTTCGACTTCATCGTGACGCTTCCGGCCGACTTCACCGAGGCGGTCGCGTCGCTGTCGAGCGCGACCCCGCGCCAGGCCGACATCGAGCTGCGCACCAACGACGCCAACAACTACCTCGCCTCGACCATCGGCACGCAGGCCGTGGCCCGCATCCAGGCGTCGGTGGCGAAGAAGGTCGTCGACGAGGCGGGACTCACGCTGCTCGACGCCCTGCACACGGTTCGGGTCAGTCTCGTGGATGCCACGACCGGGGCGACGCAGGTCGTCGACGGTCTGAACTCGGCGAAGGCGGGCTCGTCGCAGCTCGTCTCGGGCTCGTCGCAGCTCGCGGACGGCTCGTCGCAGCTCGCCGACGGCACCGCTCAGCTCTCGAGCGGGGCGAGCCAGCTGCGCGACGGAACCGCCCAGCTGCGCGATGGGGCCGCGCAGGTGGCCGACGGTGCGCAGCAGGTCGCCGGGGGTGTCGATCGCATCGACGCCGCCGCGCGCGAGGTCGGCTCGGTCGCCTCCGACGCCGCCGCCCGCCTGCCCGAGGCGCGAGCCGACATCGCGAAGGCCCTCGCCGACGCCGGGCTCGACCAGGCCCGCATCGACGAGATCCTGTCGCGACTCGACCCCGTGGGTCAGCGGCTCACCGAGGCCAACGGTCGCGTCCAGAACACGGTGAATCAGATCGATCAGCTCGACGATGGCGCCCGACAGGTCGCCTCGGGCAGTGCGTCCGTGGCCTCGGGCGCGGCGACCGCGGCCGACGGAGCCTCGGCCCTCGCCGACGGCGCGGGCTCGGCGGCATCCGGAGCCGCCTCGCTGCGCGACGGCTCCGCGCAGGTGCGCGACGGCGCGAGCCAGCTCGACGCCGGCCTCGCCCAGCTCGCGACCGGCGCCACGCAGCTGCGCGACGGGCTGGCCTCGGGGGTGCAGCAGATCCCCGACAACGATCAGACGACGCGGCAGGCGCAGGCCTCGGCCATCTCCGACCCGGTCGCCGTGGGCACCAGCGCGGTCACGAAGGCGCAGAACTACGGTGCCGGTCTCGCCCCGTTCTTCGCCGCCCTGGCCGGCTGGATCGGCATCTACGCGCTGTTCCTCATCGTCAAGCCCGTGTCCAAGCGCGCGGTGACGGCGCTGCGCTCCCCCGTGCGCGTGACCCTCGCCGGGTGGCTGACACCGGCGGGCCTCGGCGCCCTGCAGATGGTCGGGTTGTTCACGGTGCTCGCCGTCGCGCTGCAGTTCTCGTTCGCGAACCCGTGGGCGGCCCTCGGCATCCTGATCTTCGCCTCGGCGACGTACGCGGCCATCGTGCTGGCGCTGAACGTGTGGCTCGGATCGGTGGGACAGTTCCTCGGCCTCGTGCTGATGGTGCTGCAGCTCGTGACGGCCGGCGGCACGTTCCCCTGGCAGACCCTCCCCGCTCCCCTCGCGGCGCTGCACCACGTGCTGCCCATGGGATACGTGGTGGATGCCATGCGGCAGGTCATGTACGGAGGAGACGTCGGCCGCGTCGGCTACGACCTGCTCGTGCTCGGCGCGTGGATGGTCGGCGGGGTGCTGCTCGCCGCGATCGGCGTGACGCGCATGACGCATCACCGCACGCTGCGGGATCTGCAGCCGAGCCTGATCGGCTGACCCGCGATCGCGTGAGGTGCCAGAATTCGTCGCGGGGAACAGCGCGACGGCGACGAACTCTGGCCACTCACGCCGCAGGCAGCCGCACCTCGAACACCGTCCGGCCCGGCGCGCTCTCGACCGCGATCGAGCCCCCGTGCGCCGCCGTGATCGCCTGGGCGATCGACAAGCCCAGGCCCGTGCTGCCGGCGTCGCGGTTGCGCGAGTCGTCGCCGCGGGCGAAGCGCTCGAACAGCCGCTCCGCGATGCCGGGGTCGATCCCCGGGCCGGTGTCGGCGACGCGCAAAACGGCCTCGCCGCCCGCGCGTGCGAGCGACAGCGTCACCACCGTTCCGGCCGGCGTGTGCGTCTGGGCGTTGCGCAGCAGGTTCGCGACGACCTGGCGCAGGCGGTTCTCGTCGCCGGGCACCGATATGAGGTCGTCGGTGACGTCGAGGCGCCACTCGTGCGTGGCGTCCGCCGCCTGCGCGTCGCTTACGGCGTCGACGGCGAGAAGGGTCAGTTCCACCTCTTCGCGGCGCAGCGGCTGGCCGGCGTCCAGACGCGCCAGCAGCAACAGGTCGTCGACGAGGGATGCCATGCGCTCGGCCTCCGACTCGATCCGGTCGAACGAGCGGGCCTGCGTCGGGGTCATCGGACCGGCTTCGCCCAGCGACAGCTGCGCGTAGCCGCGGATGCTCGACAGCGGCGTGCGCAGTTCGTGACTGGCATCCGCGATGAACCGCCGCAGCTGCTCCTCGCTGTGCTGACGCGCGGCCAGCGACGACTGCACGTGCCCCAGCAGATCGTTGAGCGAGGAGCCCACCCGGCCCACCTCCGTATCGGCGTCGGTGTCGGCCGCGGCGACCCGGTCGGGGATGTCGACGCTCCCCGCGTCGAGCGACAGCGTCGACACGCGCTGGGCGACGTCGGCGACCCGGTCGAGCGGCCGTAGGCTCCTCCGCACGAAGAGCGACAGGGTGAGCACCGCGATGAGCAGGGTGACCGCCGAGACCGCGACGAGGATCCCCGTCAGCGCCGAGGTGGTCGCCGTCACATCGGCCTCCGAGTTGCCGGCGATGACCGTGATGCCGTCGTTCTCGGCCGCCGCGATGCGGAAGGCGCCGAGGTCTCCCCCCAGATCCACGGTCGTCGGTGTGCGGTCGGTCGCGACCGAAGAGCGCAGCTGGGCGACCTGATCGTCGCTCACCGTGACCTCGGTGCCGTCGGCGCGCGTGTACTCCGAGGTCTGCACCGAGCCGTCGCCGGCGATCACCACCAGCAGGGTGCCGACCCGCGGCGCGGGGCTCGCGGCATCCATTCCCGGGGGCCGGTCGGCATCGCTCCGCCCGTCGAAGCCGCCCCGTCCGGCCGCGAACGACAGTCCCTCGCGCACCTGTTCGTCGAGGCGGTCGAACGCGAAGGAGCGCAGCGACAGGATCGTCGCGACGCTCATCACGACGAAGGCGAGGGCCACGAGCACACTCGTCCCCGCCACGAGCGTGCGCCGCAGCGTCCAGCGGCGCCGGGTCCATCGCCCGTGCGTCATGGCGTCTTGATCGTGTAGCCGACCCCGCGGACCGTGTGGATGAGGGGCTCGCCGAGGGTGTCGATCTTCTTCCGCAGGTACGAGATGTAGATCTCGACCACGCTGCCGTTGCCGCCGAAGTCGTAGCTCCACACCTGGTCGAGGATCTGCGCCTTGCTCAGCACCCGCCGCGGATTCTGCATGAGGTAGCGCAGCAGTTCGAACTCCCTCGCGGTGAGCTTGATCGGGATGCCGCCGCGCTCGACCTCGTAGGACTCCTCGTCGAGCGACAGGTCGCCCACGCGCAGCCGCGGGTCGGCGTCGGCGACGGCGGCGACGTGGCGCCGGGCCATCCCGCGCAGACGCACGATGACCTCCTCGAGGTTGAAGGGCTTCGTGACGTAGTCGTCGGCCCCGGCCGAGATCCCCGCGATGCGGTCCTCCACCGCGTCCTTCGCGGTGAGGAACAGAACAGGGGCGTCGTTGCCGGCCGCGCGCAGACGCGACAGCAGTTCCCTGCCGTCGACGCCCGGCATCATGATGTCGAGCACGAGCAGATCGGGCGAGAACTCGCGGATGACACCCCACGCCTCCTGTCCGTTCGCGGCCGTGCGCACGTCCCAGCCCTCGTTCTGCAGCGCCATGCGCAGCAGCTCGCTGAGGTTCGCTTCGTCGTCGACGACGACGGCACGGATGGGAGAGCCGTCGGGGCGGGCCAGGGGTGCGGGGCGGGAGGTCACGAGAGCCAGCATGCAGCCTCACGGGCCCCGGAGTCACGCGACATACCCGCTTCATAGCAACGGTGAGGGAACGGTGAGGGCGTCGTTCCTACCTTCGGGAACACGGCCGCACCCCGCGTCCGAGAGGAGAGACATGTACGGCACCTACCTGCGGCGCGAACTCGCCGGCCGCACCAAACAGACCGTGATCGTCGCGGTCGGACTCGCGATCGCCATCGCGCTCGTCATCATCGTCAACGCGCTCTCGGCGGGCGTGCGCGACGCGCAGTCGCAGGCCCTCTCGTCGGTGTACGGGGTCGGCACCGACCTCACCGTCACCGGGGCGCAGGCCCAGCCCGGCGAAGACGGGGGCGGGCCGCGGTTCGACTTCGGCGCCGACGCCGGTTCGACGCAGGACGGCACGACCACCCTCAGCCAGTCGCGTCTCATGACCGACAGGATGCGCGCGACCCTCGACGCCTCGACCGTCACCACCGTCACCGGTCTCGACGGCGTGTCCGCCGCCACCGGGGCCCTGGCCCTGACGAACACGACGTTCTCGGGTCAGATGCCCGACCGCAGCGCCACCACCGACGCGGGCACGGGCACCGGAGGCGGCATGGGCGGCGGCGCGGGCCAGCCGCCGTCCGGCGGCCCCGGCGGCGACGGCGGCAGTGCCTTCGGCGTCGACTCGTTCAGCGTGCTGGGCGTCGACCCCGCCGCCACCGTCGGTCCGCTGTCGTCGGTGACGGTCACCGACGGCCGGGGCCTCACCGCTGCCGACGCCGGCACCGACGTCGCCGTGATCGACGCCACGTACGCGGCGAGCGCCGGGCTGGCCGTGGGCGGAACGATCGACCTGGGCGGAACGACGATGCAGATCGTCGGCGTCGTCGCCTCGGCGTCGTCCGATGCCGACACCGCGGCGAACGTGTACCTGCCGCTCGACGTCGCCCAGAGTCTCGCGGGCGTCGGCGACGTGGTCTCGACCGTCTACGTGCAGGCCGATTCCGCGGATGCCATCGACACGGTGCAGAGCGAGGTCTCGACCGCGCTGCCCGACGCCACGGTCAGCTCGCAGTCGGAGCTCGCCTCGACCGTCTCGGGCTCGCTGTCCAGCGCGTCATCGCTCATCTCGAACCTCGGCACCTGGCTGTCGATCGTGGTCCTGCTGGTGGCTCTGTCGCTCGCGGTGCTGTTCACGATCTCCGGCGTCGCACGCCGCACGCGGGAGTTCGGCACCCTCAAGGCCATCGGCTGGTCCAACGGCCGGATCGTCCGCCAGGTCGCCGGGGAATCGCTCGCGCAGGGGCTCATCGGCGGCGTCGCAGGTCTGATCCTCGGCCTCGGCGGCATCCTGCTGATCAACGTCATCTCGCCCACCGTCTCGGTGACGTCGAGCACCCCCACGAGTGGCCCCGGCGGTCAGGGCGGTCCCGGCGGTGGCGGCGGCTTCGGCCAGGCGGCCGCGCAGGCCACCGACATCGTGCTCAGCGCTCCCGTGACCCCCGTGGTCGTGGTGGCGGCCGTCGGCATCGCCGTGCTGGGCGGCGTGCTCGCCGGTGCCTTCGGCGGGTGGCGTGCCGCGCGCCTCAGCCCCGCCGCCGCCCTCCGCTCGGTCGCGTGACCGGCATCCCGTTTCGAAGGAGACATCATGACCCTCACCGCCCCCACCGACACGACGACCGCCTACCGCCTGCGGGGCGTCACCCGCACCTACCGCCAACGCGACACCACGGTGCAGGCGTTGGCCGGTGTCGACCTCGACATCGCCGCGGGCGACTTCGTCACCATCCAGGGCCCCACCGGCGGCGGCAAGTCGACGCTGCTGCAGATGCTCGGCGCTCTCGATCGCCCCTCCGCCGGGTCGGTGACGCTCGGCGACCTCGACATCGCGCGCGCCTCGAACGCCGACCTGAACCGCGTGCGCGCCGCCGAGATCGGCTTCGTGTTCCAGGGCTTCAACCTCATTCCCACGCTCACCGCCGCCGAGAACGTCGACATGGGCCTCGAACCGCTCGGTCTCGACGGCGACGAGCGGCGACGGCGCGTGACCGAGGCCCTGGAACGCGTGGGGCTCGCCGATCGCCGCGACCACCGCCCGGGCGAGCTGTCGGGCGGGCAGCAGCAGCGCGTCGCGATCGCGCGGGCGATCGCCAAGCAGCCCCGGGTGCTGCTGGCCGATGAGCCGACGGGCAACCTCGACGAGAGCATGCGCGACGAGATCCTCGAGGTGCTCGAGGGACTGAACGCCGAGGGCCTGACGCTCGTGGTTGTGACCCACGACTCCGCCGTCGCGCGGCGAGCCCGCCGCCGCCTGCGCCTGGCGAAGGGCGTGGTGACCGACATCACGGCCGGCTGACTCGGCCAGGCTCGACCTCGGTACCCCGAGGCCGCTGAGCCCACCGAAGCGACCGGGCGTTCCTCGACGCCCGGTCGCTTCGCCGTCCCCGTCGACGGCTCCGCAGCTCCCCCCTCGTCAAGTCCCGAGGCCGCCGAGCCGCCCGCGCCGTAAAGTCGAGTCACGACGACCGAGGGGACACCATGGCCGCCCGAAACACTCGCTTGATGCGCTGCACGCCCGACGACCTGTTCGCCGTGCTGTCCGACGGCTGGCTGTACCCCGTGTGGGTCGTCGGGGCGGCGCGCATGCGCGACGTCGACGAGCACTGGCCGCGCGAGGGCGCGCGCATCCACCACTCCCTCGGCATCTGGCCGGTCATGATGCACGACGAGACCGAGATCGTCGAGTGGTCTCCGCCGCACCGGCTGCGGCTGCGGCCGAAGGCCGGCATCCTGGGTCGCGGGGTGATCCGCATCGACGCCCGTCCGCACGCCGACGGCACCGCGGTCACGATCCTCGAGGAGCCCGTCTCGGGCGCAGCGTCACTGCTGCCCGCGGCCCTGTGGAAACCGATGCTCGTCCTGCGCAACCACGAGTGCCTCAACCGCCTGGCGTTCCTGGCCGAAGGCCGCCGCGAAGAGCGCGAGGCACGCGAACTCGATCACCGCACCGAGACGCCCGACCCGCAGGACGGCACCCCGTCGCCGCAGGCACGCGAAGACGTGCGCGACGCCGGCGTCTGACCTCAGCTCTCGGGGCGCGACTGCGCGCCCGTCGCTCCGGGCTGCTCGGTGCTGTGGTGCAGTTCGTCGATGTACAGGTTCTTCTCGTCGGTCGTGCGGTTGCGGTACGCGGCGCGTCCGACCATGTGGGCGGCCAGAGGAGCGGTCGCGAACTGGATGAGCACGATCGGGATGCCGAAGGCGAGGGCCTCCCACGTGCGCAGCGACAGCGCGACCGCCGACACGATGAGCAGTACGCCGAGCACCTGCGGCTTGGTGGCCGCGTGCAGACGGGTCGGCACGTCGCGCCAGCGCAGCAGGCCAATCGTCGCGGTCAGGCACAGAACCGCGCCGATGAGCACGAGCACGAGCGCGACGGTGTCGAGAACGGAGTCGAGGGTCATCTCGGGTTCTCCTTGCGCGCGACGAAACGGGCGACCGCGATCGAGCCGAACACGCCGACCGCGGCGATGATGAGCATCGCGGGCAGCGACTGGGTGTGCTTGTTGATCACCATGTCGGCGCCCAGGATGCAGAGCACCTCGGTGAGCAGCACGTCGGCGGCCACGGCGCGGTCGAGGATCGACGGGCCGATCACGAGGCGGATCAGCGCCAGCACCGCGGCGGCGGCGAAGACGGCGACGATGACGACGACGAGCGGGTTCACAGCAGGGTCCTCCCGTCGCGCGGGGTCTCGGCTCCGTGCCGGGCATCGGCATCGGACTCGGCGATCTTGGCCCGCAGCTCCTGCAGCTCTTCCTTCGAGCCGACGGCCCGCGTGATGCGGGCTTCCCAGCCGAGCACGACGCGGCGCTGATGCTCGGCATCCGCATCGCTTCGCACGCCGATGGTGTGCAGGAACAGGGTGCGGTTCTCGCGATCGACGTCGACGATGAGCGAGCCGGGAATGAGGGATGCCGTGACGGCGGTGTGCGCCATGATCACGTCGTCGTCGACACGCAGCGGCACCGCGATGATCGCGGCCCCCGGCTGCCGCCGGAGATCGACGACCTGCCACGCCACGATGAGCGAGCCGCGGATCACCGCGCCGAGGAAGGTGACGACGAAGACGAGCCCGTACCAGAGGTTGATGCGGCCGGACAGCTCGACCGGGGGCAGGCGGAACACCCGCGTGACGAAGATCGCCGCCACCAGACCGGTGAGGAACGCCAGCCACGTGAACTGGCCCCACAGCAGCATCCACAGGGCGACCAGCCACACCAGGAACGGCAGCTGGTGCAGGAACAGCCCCACCTGGGACCGGCGCGACGGGCTCATTGCTGACCCGCCTGTTCCCGCACCTGCACGAGACTCACGCCGTCGGTGATGGTGACGCCCGCCCGCAGGCACATGTCGAGCAGCGGGCCCGCGAACACCGTCAGCGCCAGGGTGACGGCCACCATGCCGACGGTCGCCGAGGTCATGATGCGCGGGATCGCGCGACGCTCGGTCGAGATCGTCGCGGCGGGGGCGTTGCCGAGGTAGGCGACGCGCTCCATCGTCTCGGGCGAATCCTCGTTCTCGCGCCAGAACGACAGATTCCACGCGCGCATCAGCGCGTAGAGCGTCAGGATCGACGTCGCGATCCCGCCCACGATCAGCACCATCATCACCGGCGTCCCCACCTGGGCCGCCGCGTCGAACAGCGCGTACTTGCCGATGAAGCCCGAGAAGGGCGGCAGACCGCCGAGGTTGATGGCCGGGATGAAGTACAGCACCGCCAGAAGGGGCGCGGCCCGCATGAGGCCCTTCACCTTGAGGATCGAGGTGCTGCCCGCGCGGCGCTCGATGAGGCCCACCGCGAGGAACAGCGTGGTCTGCACGATGATGTGGTGGACGATGTAGTAGATCGTCGCCCCCACCGCCAGCGGCGTGTTGATGGCCAGGCCGAAGATCATGTAGCCGATGTGGCTCACGAGCGTGAACGACAGGATGCGTTTGAGTTCGGCCTGCGCGACGGCGCCCAGGATGCCGACGATCATCGTCGACAGCGCCACCATCATCAGCAGGAAGTTGAGGTCGTTGTCGACGAACAGCTGCGTCTCGGTGCGGATGATCGCGTAGACGCCCACCTTGGTCAGCAACCCGGCGAACACCGCGGTCACCGGCGCCGGAGCCGTGGGGTACGAGTCGGGCAGCCAGAACGACAGGGGGAACACGGCCGCCTTGATGGCGAACGCGAGAAGCAGCATGAGATGCAGGATCGTCTGGGTGTCCTGCGGCAGCAGCGCCATGCGCTCGCTGATCTGCACCATGTTGACCGTGCCGAGCGCGCCGTAGACCATCGCGATCGCGGCGAGGAAGAGGATCGACGACACCAGCGAGACGACGATGTAGACGACCCCTGTGCGGATGCGCGACTCGGTACCGCCGAGGGTGATGAGCACGTACGAGGCGACCAGCAGGATCTCGAAGCCCACGTAGAGGTTGAACAGGTCGCCCGCGATGAAGGCGTTGAAGATGCCCGCGCCGAGGATGAGGTAGGCCGGGTAGAAGATCGAGACCGGGGTGTCCTCGTCGTTGTCGGCGGCTCCCTGACCGATCGAGAACAGCAGCACGGCGAGCAGCACGATGCTGGTGACCACCACCAGGAGCGCGGCGAGCACGTCGACGTACAGCACGATGCCGAACGGGATGTCCCACGCGGCGATGGCCACGGCGAGGGGGCCGTTCGTGTCGACCTCGACGAGCAGCACGGCGCCCAGCACGAGCACGGCCGCGAGAGAGGCCACCGACACGACGATCTGCGTCTTCTTGCGACGGCCGAACACGAGGTTGATCGCGGCGCCGATGAGCGGGATGCCGACGAGCAGGGGAACGAGGGCGCTCACGCGCGATCACCATCCTGGGGGTCGCGGGAGTCGGGGGTGGGAGCGTCGTCGTCGTCGCGCTGCACGGCGACGCGGTCGACCGGTGCGTCGTCGACGAGCTGCGACAGGTCGCCCTGGTGCAGCACCCGGATGGGCGAGGCCACGTCGCCCACGAAGTCGGTGGTGACGTCGTCGTCGTCGGAACGCGACTCTTCGTCCATGGCGTCTTCGGGCTCGGTCGCCGTGCGCGTGCGAAGAGCCACATCGTCGGCGTCGTCGATGACCGTGTCGGCCTGACCCAGCTGCCAGGAGCGGTAGATCAACGCGAGCAGGAACGCCGAGATGCCGAACGTGATGACGATGGCCGTCAGGGTCAGCGCCTGCGGCAGCGCGTCGGACATGTCGGCGGGGTCGGTCTGCCCGTCGTAGAACGGCGCCCTACCCGGGGCGCCCATGACGATGAGAAGCAGCAGATTGGCGGCGTTGCCCAGCAGAAGGAAGCCGATGAGCACGCGGGTCAGGCTGCGCTCGAGCATGGCGTACACGCCGCACGCGAAGAGCACGGCCATCACGATGACGAGGACGAGAGAGATGGTCACGGGCCCACCACCTCCGCGTCTTCGGGATGCAGGGACTGCCGGTCGACCTCGGCGCCGAGGCTGCGCAGCACATCGAGCACCAGGCCGATGACGACGAGGTAGACGCCCACGTCGAAGATCGTGCTGGTGACGAACTCCCAGTGACCGATGAGCGGCAGCTCGCCCTCGAACGTGAAGCTCTGCAGAGGCGCGAACCCGAAGGCCATCGGCACCAGCGCGCACAGCACGGCGATCGCCATGCCCGCGCCCAGCAGCCGGCCGGCGTCGGTGGGGGCGGCGGCGCCGAGCTCCCATCGCCCCCCGGCGATGTAGCGCATGACCAGGCCCATGCCGGCGACGAGACCGCCGGCGAAGCCGCCGCCGGGGAGGTTGTGCCCGGCGAACAGCAGGTACAGCGACACGATCATGATCGAGTGGAAGAGCACCCGGATGATGATCTCGAGCAGGATCGACCGGTTCTCGGGCTGCACCTTCGAGCCCGAGATGAGCCAGGCCCGCGGAGCATCGGTCTCGCCCACGCGCTGGGCCCGCACTCCGCTGTCGGTCTCGACGAGCGGGCGACGGCGACCGAGACCCGTGCGACTGCGGGCCGTGCCCGAGCGCCGCGACAGGTTGTCGCTGCGGTCGGTGATGAAGACGAGCGATGCCACGCCCGTGGCCGCGAGCACGAGCACCGAGAGCTCGCCCATGGTGTCCCACCCGCGCAGGTCGACCAGCGCGACGTTGACGACGTTGCGCCCGTGGCCGATCTCGTACGCCAGCGCCGGCCACTCGAGCGAGATGGGGAGGTCTTGCCGCGCGCCGGTCGCGACGACGGCGACCAGGGCCATGGTGAGACCCACGCCGGCGCCGAGCACGGCGCGCGCGAGGGGGGCGACCGATTCGTTCTGCTCGCCCATGCGGGCCGGCAGACGCCGAAGCACGAGCGCGAACACGACCAGGGTCACGGTTTCGATGAGCACCTGCGTGAGGGCGAGGTCGGGGGCACCGCTGGTGGCGAAGAGCACGACCATGCCGAGGCCGGTGACCGACACGAGCGCGACGCCGGTGTAGCGCTTGCGCGCCCGCACGGCGAGGATGCCCGCGGCGATCATGATCGGCGCCGAGATCAGCTGCGCCGGCGACTGCCACGCGTCGAGCTGCGCGCGCCACTCGCTCGAGGCGAGCAACGCGGTGCCCTCGGCCACCACGAGAACGACGAAGATCGTGCCCACGTAGAACGGCAGCGAGCCGCGCTGGAAGCGCGCGGTGACCCACTCCGACGTGTGGTCGATGCCGCGCAGGGTGGCGTTGTAGACGTCGTTCGCCGTGAACGGCAGCACGCGGCGGCGCTTGTGCAGCTGCGTCTTGCGCACGACCCAGAACACCCCGGCGCCGAGCGCGAGCGTGCCCAGCGAGATGAACAGCGCCGGCTCCAGACCGTGCCAGAGCGCGAGGTGGTACGGGTACTCGGGCGCGGGAACGCCGGCCGTCGCCTCGGGCAGCTCGTCGGCGTAGGGCGCGAGCCAGTGGTCGACGATCGGAGCGAGGAAACCGAGCGCGAGCGAGGCCGCCGACAGCAGCACAGGGGCCGAGAGGAAGCCGATGGGCGGGTCGGGCCACTCGGTCTTCTCGACGTCGCGCTTGGTCCAGTACGCACCCCAGAGGAACCGGATGCCGTACGCCGCCGTCAGAGCGGAACCCAACACGATGCCGATCAGGGCGACGAGACCCCATCCGGCGCCGCCCTCGGCCTCGTGCAGCAGGGCGGTGAGAGCAGTCTCTTTCGCGACGAAGCCCAACGTGGGGATGACGCCGGCCATCGACGCGATCGCGATGAACGAAGCCGTGGCCATGACCGGGGCCTGGCGTCCGACACCCGAGAGCTCGCCGATGTCACGCGTGGAGAGCTGACGGTCGATGACGCCGACCACGAGGAACAGGCACGACTTGAACAGAGCGTGACTGAGCAGCAGGGCGACGCCGGCGAG
The DNA here is from genome assembly GCF_014839445.1 of Microbacterium sp. CFBP 13617. Taxonomy (NCBI): domain Bacteria; kingdom Bacillati; phylum Actinomycetota; class Actinomycetes; order Micrococcales; family Microbacteriaceae; genus Microbacterium; species Microbacterium sp. CFBP 13617. Next base: position 416,626 of record NZ_JACYNW010000001.1, read on the forward strand.
GGCGGCATCGCGCGTTCCGTAGCCCAGCATGACGGTGAGGAAGCCGAGCTGGCTGACCGTACCGAAGGCCAGGATGCGCTTCAGGTCGCGTTCGCGCAGCGCCTGGAAACCGCCCAGCAGCATGGTGAAGACACCGAGGGTGATCAGCGTCGGGCGCCAGAACGGGGTGTCGGCGAAGCCGGGGGCGAGCCGCGCGATGAGGTAGATGCCGGCCTTCACCATGGCGGCGGCGTGGAGGTAGGCGCTCACCGGGGTGGGAGCGGCCATGGCGCCGGGGAGCCAGAAGTGGAAGGGGAAGATGGCCGATTTGCTCAGCGCGCCCACGAGCAGCAGCAGCACGGCGATGTCGACGACCGTCCCCACGGGGGGATCGGCGAGGATCGCCGACAGGCTCGAGGTGCCCGCCTGCACCACCAGCAGCACCACGCCGATCAGCATGACCAGGCCGCCGAGGGTCGTCACGAGCAGCGCCTGGAGGGCGGCACGGCGACTCGCCGCACGACCGTGGTAGTAGCCGATGAGCAGGTACGACAGCACGCTCGTGGCTTCCCACAGCATGACGAGCACGACGATGTCGTCGGTGAGCACGAGGCCGTACATCGCGCCGGCGAAGGCCAGCAGCACGGCCGAGAACTGCCCGACGCCCTGCGTCTTGCCGCGGAAGTACCAGCGGCAGTAGAGCATGACGAGCGCGCCGACGCCCGTGACGACGAGGGTGAGCAGCCAGCCCAGCACGTCCATGCGCATCGAGAGCGAGACGCCCAGCGCGGGAATCCACTGGTATTCCTCAAACGGAATGTCTCCGCCGAAGACCGACGCGGCCTGCACGATGGCGAAGGCGAAGGCGAGTGCCGGAAGCACCGCCGCGACGTAGAACGCCCGAGCTCCGATGCGTGAGACGAGCCACGGGAGCAGGAGCGGGAGAGCCGCGAAGGCGCCGAGGAATATCAGCATGGTCGGGCCTCCTCGGGTGTCGACGGGCGGAGTGCCCGGGCTCTCGGGGTGTCGTGACTATTCTATGCGGAGCATGAGACTCGTCGCTGCCCGCGACCTCATGTGGTACGCGGCGGCGCGGTCGTCGTGCCCTCGCGGAACGTGCACGACAACCGCAGACCCGAGGGCACGGCATCCTCGAGCATCGCGGCGACGGCCTCGCCGGCCGCGCGGCCCTTGGCGGTGGCCGGCTGCACCAGCGTCGTGAGGACGTGCGGCGCCAGGCCGTCGACGACGACGCCGTCGAACCCCGTCACGCTGACGTCGTCGGGAACCCGGAGGCCCGCCTCTTCGGCGGCGCGGATGACCCCGGCCGCCAGCAGGTCGCTCTGCGCGATCACCGCGGTGGGGCGATTCGCGGGGTCGGCGAAGAGCGTGCGCCCGGCGATCGCGCCCTCGTCGATCGAGCTGGTGGCCGCGGCCAGAGCGGGCGCGTCGGGGAACACGCGACGGGCCCCGGCCAGTCGATCGGCGGTGACGTCGACGCGAACGACCTCGTCGGACGCGATCCAGCCCCGCCGCCGCGACGTGTCGATCGGCAGGGTGACGAGAACGACGTCGCTGTGCCCGAGGCCGGCCAGGTGTTCGGCGGCGGCGGACTGCGCCTCGATGTTGTCGAGCAGCACGCGCGGGATCCCCTCGCCGGCGTCGCCCTCGACGACGACGACCGGGATGCCGCGTCCGCGGACGATCTCGAGCGAGTCGCGCATGCGGGGGCTGCACCCGATCAGCACGGCGGCGTCGATGGGCGCGGTGTGCAGCGACGGCTCGCTCACCGTCTCACCGTCGTCGCGCAGCAGGAGCAAGGCCGCACCCAGGCGCGAGACCCCGTCGGCGAGGCCGTCCATCATGTGCGTGGTCACCGGGTCGAGGAAGGCGGTTCCGAGGTGCTGGTCGAAGACGACGCCGACGATGCCCGACCGTCCGCGCCGCAGAGAGGCCGCGCGCGGGTCGGGCCCGGTGTACCCGAGACTCTGCGCCGCGGCGAGCACGCGTGCCCGGGTGGCCTCCGAGGTGGGGGTCTTGCCGCTGAAGACCACCGAGGCGGTCGACGGCGAGACGCCCGCCTCGCGGGCGACGTCGCTGATGGTGGCGCGTCGGGTGCTCACGGGCCGATCGTAACCCGCGACACGCGCGCTTCCGAATCGATTCGATCGACGTCGAATCGATTCGGTACAGTGGCGCCATGCATTCCACGCTGACCCGGTCCCAACTCGTGCGTTGGCACGTCGCGATCTGCGCCATCTTCCTCGCGAGCGGACTCAGCATCTCGACCTGGGCCTCCCGCGTGCCGGCGATCCGCGAGTCGCTCGGCATCGAGAACTCCGGCGTCGGGCTCCTGCTGCTCGGCATGGGCGTGGCATCCATCATCGGACTCTCCATCGCCCCCGCCGTCATGGCCCGCATCGGCGCCCGCACGGGAATGCTCGTCGCGCTGGTGCTCGTGGGCGTGGGCCTGGCCATCATCGGCTTCGGCACCGACTCCCTGCAGCTCTTCGCCGTCGCGCTCGTGGGCCTCGCCCTGTTCGGGTTCGGCAACGGCGCCGTCGACGTGATGATGAACGTCGAGGGCGCCGCCCTCGAAAAGGCCACGGGCCGCACGATCATGCCCCTGCTGCACGCCTTCTTCAGCTTCGGAACGGTGATCGGCGCCGCCCTCGGCTTCGTCGCCGTGCGCTTCGACATCCCGGTCGTCGCGCACTGCGTGGCCATGGGCGTGGTCATCGTCGTGGTGGCGTTCGTCTCGGTCGCCAACGTTCCCCGCGCCGAGGCCGCGATGGACGCCCCCGTCGCCGAGGAGCGCGCTCACTGGCGCGAGCGCCTCGCGGTCTCGCTGCAGGCCTGGCGCGAGCCGCGCACCTACACGCTCGGCGTCATCATGCTGGGCATGGCGTTCGCCGAGGGCAGCGCGAACGACTGGCTCCCCTCGGCCGTCGTGTACGGTCACGGAGCACCCGAAGAGGCCGGCCCCGCCGTGCTCGCGGTGTTCTCGGTCGCGATGACCGTCGGACGCATCGCCGGCGGACCGGTGGTCGATCGTCTCGGTCGCGTGCTGGTGCTGCGGGTGCTGGCGGCCACCGCGGCCGCGGGCCTGCTGCTGTTCATCCTCGCGCCGTTCGGCCCGTGGGTGTTCGTGGGCGCGGCACTGTGGGGTCTCGGTGCCTCCCTCGGCTTCCCGATCGGCATGTCGGCCGCCGCCGACGACCCCGCCAAGGCCGCCTCGCGCGTGGCCGCCGCGGCGACCATCGGGTATGTCGCATTCCTCTGCGGTCCCCCGATCCTCGGGTGGATCGGCGACCACATCGGGCTGCTCAACACGCTGCTCATCGTGGTCGGCCTGATCGTGGCATCCGGTCTCTTCTCTGGCGCGGCCAAGCCGCTCGTCGTCGAGAGCGCCGAGGCCGAGAAGGCCCGTCGCTGACACCCGGCGGCGAGCGCGATTAGGCTCGACGGGTGCGTCTCGTCATCGCCCGTTGCTCCGTCGATTACACCGGCCGACTCAACGCGCATCTCCCCCTCGCCACCCGCCTGCTCGTGCACAAGGGCGACGGCAGCCTGCTCGTGCACTCCGACGGCGGCTCGTACAAGCCGCTCAACTGGATGAGCCCGCCGTGCAGTCTCACGCTCGAGCAGCCCGATGAGGCCGACGTCGAAGACGGCGTGATCGAGCGGTGGCGTGTCACCCACGCCAAGACGGGCGACGCGCTGCTGGTGCGCATCCACGAGGTCGTCCACGATTCCTCGCACGAGCTCGGCGTCGACCCCGGCCTCATCAAGGACGGCGTCGAGGCCGACCTGCAACGTCTGCTGGCCGAGCAGGTCTCGGTCGTCGGCGAGGGCCTGCGACTCGTGCGTCGCGAATACCCCACGGCGATCGGTCCGGTCGATCTGCTGCTGCGCGACGACGCCGGCGGCACCGTCGCGATCGAGGTCAAGCGCCGCGGCGACATCGACGGCGTCGAACAGCTCACGCGTTACCTCGAGCTGCTCAACCGCGACCCCCTGCTCGCTCCGGTCACCGGCATCTTCGCGGCCCAGGAGATCAAGCCCCAGGCCCGCGTGCTCGCCACCGACCGCGGCATCCGCTGCCTCACCCTCGACTACGACGAGATGAAGGGCGTGCAGTCGGGGGCGCCGCGGCTGTTCTGACGCACTCCACGCGTGGGGAGCGAGCCGGGCCGATGCCGCGCCGGTAGCGTGGGAACATGCCCGTACGCTCCCCCTTCTCGTGTGTCCTGTGGGACGTCGACGGCACTCTCGTCGACGCGTCCGAGGGGATCCTCCGTCGCCTGACGATCACCCTCGAGCACTTCGGACGCACTCCGCCGACGCGGGGAGAACTGTCGCACTGGATCGGGCCGCCCATGTTCGAGTCCTTCCAGGTGAACGTCGGAATGACGCCCGAGCAGGCCACCGAGGCCGTCACGTTCTATCGCGGTCTCAACCGCAGCGAGGGCTACACCGTCAGCGCACGGCTGTATCCCGGCGTGGGCGAGATCGTGCACGACCTGCACGCCGCCGGTGTGCCGCAGTCGACGGCCAGCTCGAAGCCCGAGGTGCAGGTCGTGGCCCTGATGGACCACTTCGGTCTCGCCCCCGACCTCCAGGCCGTGGTCGGCGCGTCGCTCGACGAACGCACCCTGAGCACGAAGTCCGACGTCGTCCGCGAGGCCCTGCGGCGACTGGAGGCACAGGGTGTCGACGTCTCGCGCCCCGTGCTGATCGGCGATCGTCACCACGACGTCGAGGGCGGTCGGGATGCCGAGGTGCCCGTGATCTTCGTGCGCTGGGGGTTCAGCTGGCCGCACGAGTCCGAGGGCGCGCAGGCCGCCGTCGACGACGTCGACCAGTTGCGGGCCCTGCTGCTCGTCGACGACGCCCCCGCCGACCGTGACTGACGTCGCCTGGGCGATCCCCGCGGCGATCGCGCTCACCGGCGGTCTGCTCGTCGCGGCGATCGTCGTGCTGGTCGTTCGGGTGCGTCATCGCTCACCGCGTGCGCAGGCGGCGGCGGCCGAGGCCGTCATCGCCGCCGAAGCCGCCCTGCTCGACCTCGACGATGCGGTGAACTCCCTCGACATCGCCTTCGAAGCGGCCGACGCCCTGCCCGCGGGCGATGCCCCGGCAGATCTGCGTCGGGCGTACACCGCCGCCCAACGCGCTCGCGACCGCGGGTTCTCCGACGTCTCGTCGCTGCGACGGGGCGCGGTCGTCCCCGCGCGACGACGTGTCGAGGCCGAGCGGCTGCGCGCCGGGCTCGTGTCGCAGCTCGCCCGCGTCGAGGCGACGCGCACGCAGCTCGCCGCCTGGTCGACGGCGCATCGCACCCCGGCCGCACTCGTCGCAGCCGCACGTCGGCGCCGCGACGAGGCCGTCACCTCAGCGGGCGACCCGGCCCCGCTGCTCGCGGCACTGGGCGACCGCTTCGACGCCGACGATTGGCGCGACGCCGCCCTCTCGGCGCGGGCCGGCCATGCCGCGCTGATCGAGGCCGATACCGAGATCGACCGCGCTGCGGCACGCGCCGCCGATGTCGCAACCGTGATGATGCACCTGCACCGTTCGACCGACGCCACCCGCCGAGCCGGACGCCACCTGCGTGCCGTGGAGGACTCCCACCGCATCGCCCTGCAGGCCGCCGACAACGTCACCGCCGAGCTGGCTGCGGCCCGCGCCGAACTGGGCGCGGCGATCGAGCTCGCGACCGCCCGCGCCGACGCGTGCGCGCCCGGCGCGCAGGCGCGTCTGCGCTCCGCGGTCCGCGACCTCGACGACGCGGCCGCCCACGCTCCCCGTCGCCCGCGCACCGCCGTCGAAACCGTGGCGCGGGTGCGCGAGATGCGCGACGACGCCCTCGGCGAGGCGCCGAGCACCCGGAATCGGCTCGAGGTCGCCCGCACGGCCCTGCCCGGAACCCTCGCCTGCGCGCGTGCCGCCCTCGCCGCGGCCGACGCGCGCGAGGGCGTTCTGGCCATCGACGCCCGACTGCGCCTCGAGACCGCGCGTCGCGAGTTGGCAGCGGCCCGGGCGGCCACCGACGCGGTCGTCGCCCTGGCCAACGCGCGCGCCGCCTGGCACGCCGTATCCTCGGCCGAGCTCTGAGCGAGAGGCCGAGAGCGGCCGTGCCCTATCTTTAGCGGCATGAGGGAGAACACCACGACCCGCCGCGTGAGCGCGGTCGCGCGCCGCATCCCGGCCACGCTCGCACTCGTCGGCATCCTGATCCTCGTCGGCGTCGCGGTGGGTGCGCTGTGGCAGCCGTTCACCGCGTCTCCCCTGTTTTCGAGCGTGGCCTACGGCCTGCCGGCGCTCGAGGCGGGCCGCTGGTGGACGCCGCTCACCGGCTCGTTCTTCATCGGCGCCCCCTGGGTCTACGCGCTCGTCGTTCCGGGTCTGGCCGGCATGGCGCTGCTGGAGTTCCGTCGGGGCAGTCGCGTGGCACTGGCCTACTTCGGCACCGGCCAGCTCTTCTCCGTTCTCGCCGCGGCCGCGTTCCTGTGGGGCGCCGCCCTGCTCCCGTGGGCGTGGGCCCAGGAGCAGGCGATGGCCCTCGGCGTGGGACCCTCCGGCGGCATCGTCGCCTGCCTCGCGGCCGCCGTCGGGGTCCTGCCCTCACCCTGGCGCCTGCGGGCCGGCACGACGCTGATCGCCGTCCTGTCGGTGACATTCCTGTACTGGGGAACGTTGTCCGACCTGCAGCACGTGTTCGCCGCCACGCTGGTGCTGGGCGTCGACCGCTCCCTGCGCCCGCAACGCGTGAGTGTGCGCGAGCAGCGACTGATCGCGTTCGCTCTGGTGTGCACCCTCGGGGCGATGGAGATCATCGGCTACGTCGCTCCCATGACGGGCCCGTTCGGCTCGTCGGGCCCCGCCGACGGCTCGTGGCTCGACGTCGCCGTCAACACCGTGCTCGTGCTCGTCGTCGCCCTGGCGCTCCACCGCGGTCGGCGCTGGGCGTGGATCGTGCTCCTGACCTACAGCGCCCTGAACCTCGTGCTCGTTCTGCTCACGCTGCTCCTCGCCCTGCTCGTGGGCGTGACCGAGCTCGAAGCCGACCTGGATGCCGACCTCACCAGCATCCTCGCCTCGTCGACGCTGTGGATCCTGGCGGCGGCGTATTTCGTGCTCGTGCGCGCCGCTTTCCGCGCCCGCCCGCGCGCGGCCCTCGGCGACGCGCCCGCCCCCGGGGTCGAAGACGTGAAGACCGAGCTGCGGGCCTCGGGCGGCGGGACCCTGTCGTGGATGACCACGTGGGAGGGGATGTCGTACGCGCGATTCGGCCGGGGGATCGTCGCTTACCAGCGGCGCTCGGGCGTGGCGCTCGCCCTGGCCGATCCGCTCGGTCCGGTCGAGACGCGCGCCGCCACCGTGCGGGCGTTCATCGAGAGCGCCGAGGCCGCCGGGCTCGCGCCCTGCTTCTTCAGCGCCGACGACGCGACGCGTGCGGCGGTGCCCTCGGACTGGCGCAGCATCGTGGTGGCCGACGACACCGTCGTCGACCTGCCGGGTCTGGCTTTCACCGGCAAGGCCTGGGGCGACGTGCGCACGTCGCTCAACCGCGCACAGCGCGAGGGGATGACGTTCCGTCTCTCGCGCCTCGCCGACGAGACCTGGGGCGTGCGTCAACAGCTGCGTGCCATCTCCGAGAGCTGGGTCGACGAGAAGGACCTGCCCGAGATGGGGTTCACGCTCGGCACCCTGCACGAGGCGGCCGACCCCGAGGTCCGCATCGCCCTCGCCGTCTCGCCGCACGGCGACGTCGACGGCTTCCTGTCGTGGCTGCCGATCTACGGCGATGGGGCGGTGCGCGGGTGGACGCTCGATCTCATGCGCCGACGCGAAGGCGGGTTCGGGCCGGTGATGGAGTACCTGATCGGCTCGTCGGCGCAGCAGTTCTCCACGGAGGGGGCGGCCGTGATGTCGCTGTCCGGCGCGCCGCTGGCGCACGAGTACCCCGCCGACGCCGGGGCCATCGTCGACCTGCAGGCGCGCATGGCGAGCATGCTGGAGCCCGTGTACGGGTTCGCCTCGCTGCACCGCTTCAAGCAGAAGTTCCACCCGCGGTACGAGACGCTCTCGCTCCTCTACCGCGACGAGGCCGACCTCGCGCGCATCGGTGCCGCTCTGACGCGGGCGTTCCTGCCGCACGCCACGATCCGGCAGTTCGCCTCCGCGGGCGTCGATCTCGTGCGCCACGAACAGTGAAGGCCCCGGCCGCGCACGATCGTCGAGTGACGCGAGCGCGGCCGAGGCCGATCCGGGACGTGCCCGAGAAGATCAGATGACGCGGATGTCCTCGGCCTGAAGGCCCTTGGGGCCCTGGGCGACCTCGAACTCGACGCGCTGGTTCTCTTCGAGCGAGCGGTAGCCGCCCGACTGGATCGCACTGTAGTGCGCGAAGACATCCTGACCGCCGTCATCGGGGGCGATGAAGCCGAAGCCCTTTTCCGAGTTGAACCACTTGACCGTGCCCTGCGTGCTCATCGTCATGCCGTTTTCCGCTTGAGCCGGCACCGTGCGCGCCGGACTGTGCCCCCACGGTAACGGGCGGGATCGCCCGGCGCACAGGTCCGTGACACAAACGTTGCGTCGATCGCCGGGGTGGTGGTGTCCCCATGCGCGGTAGACCGGCCGGTGCGCGAGAGGGAATCGCTCCGGAGCCCATACGACGCCCGGGCTGAGCATTGCTCAAAGCCCGGGCGTCGACGGATCCCCCCGGATATGTCACGCGAGGCGTGACGTGATGACATTACCGGTCGCGCGAGCCTCTGCGCGACAAGAAAACGAAGAATCAGGTAGTTATGGCGATGTTCTGTGATATCCGGGAGTCGTATGATCCGCGTGATGGACACCCGGAGACGCGCTTCTGCGCTCGTCGAGGAGGCGTATTCCGCCCTCGGCGAGGCGATCGTCGACGGGCGCCTGCGACCCGGTGACCGTTTGCGCGACGTCGAATTGGCGGAGCTCATGGGCATCTCCCGCACCCCCGTGCGCGAGGCCCTGCAGAAACTCGAGCGCATCGGCCTCGTGGAGGTCGCCGCCAACCGTTACACCCGCGTCTCGGAGCTGACAGACCGCGCGCGGATCGACATGCGGGAGTACGCCGCGCACACCATCGCGGGGGCGATGCGGGTGGCCCTCCCCCGCCTCACCGCCACCGATATGGACACCGCCGTCCGGCACGTCGACGCCATGCGCGACGCGGAGACCTCGCCGTCGTACGTGACGGCCGTGCTCGCCCTGTACGCCCACGTGGTGGCCGGTTCGCGCAATATCGTCTTCGCAAGAGCACTCGCCCAGACCCAGCTGGTGCTCCGCCGCAATCTCGACGGTTGGACGAGCATCGACGGGGACACCCGCGGCCCCCTGTTCCGACACCTGCGCGGGCAGGTGTCGGCGCGCGACGCGAACGGTGCCACCTGGACGTTCCTCGCCCTGCACGGCTTCGCCTGACGGCGCAAGGCCGGCGGGGCACAGGGAGCCCTTCGCTAGCGTGGCGCCATGCCCCACATCGAGCTGCGCGACCTTCGTGACGAGGATCGGGATGCCGCCTTCGCGGCGCTCCGCGACAGTACCTCGACGTGGCCACGGGTGTCGATCGACGACCGCGCCTCGTTCGACCGGTGGGTCGACGGCGACGGCGCGAGTGTGCACGCCATCGTCGAAGACGCCGCGGTCGTGGGGGTCGCCGCCGCACTCGACGTCGACGAAGACCGTGAGATCCTGCTCGCGGTGTCGCCGCACGCGGGCGACGATGCCGCCACCGAGGCGCTGCGTCTGCTCACCGTCCGCGAACCGGAGCGCCCGCTGTACGCCTGCGTGTCCGCCGACGACGATCCTTCGCACGCCGTTCTCGCCCGCCTCGGTTTCGTCGAGCACGAGCGCGACGGCGCCGACATCGTCTACGTCCTGCCGCCGACCCTGGAGTAGGCCGGGACGTTGACCTCCCGTGGCATCCGTGTTCGGCTGGAGTCATGGTGAGCGAATGGTGGTGGGCCGCCTTCGCGGTCGTCGGAGCCGCGCTGTGGTGGTGGTCGATCCACCTGACCCTGGGTGCGTACCCGCGGGAGCGTGTGTCGTACTGGGCGAACCCGCGAAAGGCGCCCCGTCGAGCCGTCGCGTCGCGCGCCGTGGGAATCGGGCTGACGGTCTTCGGGGTCGGCATGATGCCTCGGCTCGTCGAGACCGAGCCATGGGCCGCGGCCCTCGTGGCCGGCGGCGCGATCATCGTCCTCATCTGGGTGCCCTACGTGGTCGCCATCGCCGCGCACAATCGCCGGATCACCGCGATCGGCGCACCCGACTCCCCCGCCCCGGAGCGCGCTTCTACCTCCCGCGGCCAGAACCCGCCGTCGCCCGCCGCGGACGTTCGCCGCGCCCGCTAGTTCGGCTCTTCCGACTCCTCGAGTGACTCGTCGACCTCGATCGACGAGTCGTCGGTGGCGCTGGCCTGTTCGGCTCGCTCCGCCTGCTGCTCGGCCCGGGCGTAGGCCTCTTCGACGCGGCGCTTCTCCGACATGAACGTCCCCTCGGTGATCGATCGTCCGACCAACCTAGGGTCGACGATCCCGCGGCGGAAGATCCCTCACCGACGCGACACCGTCGCCACGACCGGGCGGTGGTCGCTCCCGGCGTCGTCGAAGCCGGTGACGACCGCGAATCCGCGTGCCTCCCAGTCGCCACCGGTGAGCACGTGGTCGATCGGTGCGGCGAGCGCGGCTGGCAACCGCACGGGCCAGGTGCCCACGGCCGCGGCACCCCGGTCGGCGGCGGCGTCGCGGCATCCGCCGATCACCCCTCCGTCGCGACCCAGCCCCGAGAAGTGGTCCAGCGTCGCGTTCAGGTCCCCCGCCACGATGACGTCGGGCTCCGCGCATCGCGCGGCGACCCAGTCCAGCCCCTCGACCCACTCGGTCATGATCAGCGTCAACGGGGGCAGAGGGTGAGCGGCCACCAGCACGGGGCCGTCGCCATCGCTCGGCCGCCACACGCCGCTCGGTACGCCGGGAGTCGATCCCGCCGACGCGTCGCGTTCGTACGGGCCGAGCGAGGTCGCGATCAGGATCGAGGTCGGCACGGGATCATCGCCCGGCTCCGACACGACGGTGTCGTGCGTCATCTCGATACCATCCCGAGCCAGGATGCCGACCACCGCGGCCGCCGCGATCGCATCGGTCTCGGGCAGGCTCGCCACGTCGGCCCCCGTCTCGCGCACGAGCCGCGCGATGCTCTCGGGCGACGCGCCGCCGCCGTAGGTGTTCCACGCGACGACGGTCAGATCACCCTCCGCGATCGCACTGCCTCCGCCCCGCGCGAGCAGGACGGCACCGTGACCGACCGTCGCCGCGGCGAGCGCGATCGCGAGGGCCGCTGCCACGCTCCATCGTCGCCGCAGCACCGCCACCACGGTGGCCACGAGCGCAAGAGCACCGAGAACGAGGGCCAGGATGCCGCGGAACGGGATCGCATTCGACACGAGGGGCAGCCGGTGCAGACCGAGGGCCTGCGGCCACACGCAGATCACCGCCAGCAGCACCCCGATCACCAGCGCGATGACGAAGGGGCGGCGTCGGGTGTTCGGCATCCGGACAGTAAAGCGGATCCCCGTGCACGCAGAAGGGCCCGGGGCGCGGTTCCACCGCCCCGGGCCCTTCGTTTCACCTCAGCGTGCGGAGCGGCGGCTCGTGATGAAGCCGTAGATCAGCAGCACGATGATGGACCCACCGATGGCCAGCAGCCAGGTCTGGATCGAGAAGAAGTCCTGCAGGGGCGCGTTGAAGATCAGGCCACCCAGGAAACCACCGAGCAGCGCGCCGACGACGCCGAGGAGCAGCGTGATGAGCCAGCCGCCACCCTGCTTGCCGGGGAGGATGAGCTTGGCGATGGCGCCGGCCAGCAGGCCGAGAAGAAGAAATCCGAAGAATCCCATGATGTGTCCCTTTCGCGAGTGTGAACCGAAGACCGCTCTCGCGGGTCCCTCGATTCATCCAGCTTGCTCCCAGGTTCGATTCTCGGGGGGTGGGTTGCGTTCGAGCCGAACATGGTGTTCGGGGTCGATGAAATCGGTCTGACGGGGCGGTCCCGGGGAGCCGTCGTCTTTTCAGACGAGAAAACACGGCGACTTCGTCGAGGCCCCGCGGCACTTATCCGCTTGTTCACGGCGGCCGACGAGGTATGGCGCGAGAAAGCACGCCGTCGGCGCGGAATCTGCGGCGACGGGGGCGATTAGCGTCGGCAGAAGCGAGACGTTCGCGCTCGCGTGGGGCTCGCGCTCCCCGTCTCGCTCTCGGTGTCAGTTCGGGTCTGCACACCGATGCTGGGCGGATGCCGCAATTGGGGGCGGCTTCCGCCCAGCCTCCTCCCCGGGGATCAGACGGCGGTGCGGGCAGGAGCCCCAACCCCCTGGTCCCACCCGCACCGGTCGAGTGCCACCGCCTAGCGGCAGAGGCCGGTCGACGTGCTGCTGTAGCAGATCGACGTGCTCCAGGAGCTGGCGAAGACCGCGCTGCGCTCGGTCTCACCGCGCTCGAGCGTCTGCAGAGAAAGCAGGTATCCCATTGATGTCACCTCCCCCCGGGGCTCGGCGCCCGGTGTCGGGCGGAGTCGACCGGGGGGAGGTCGAGGAACGGCAGCGCCAACCGCTGACCGTCACGAAGACTCGCGAGCATCCACAGCACGCCGGCCGAGCCGGTGGCCAGGTCGCACGACAGACGCAGCAAGGCGCGACCCGCATACCCCACGCCGTCGGGGCGGGGGATCTCGTGCAGACGCAGCAGCCGCCGATGGCGCTGCAGCGCGCGGCTCTTCTCGGGTGTCGGTGTTCGCGCCAGCAGGAGCATGAGACCCGCGCGCCCCTGGAACAGACCCGACTCCAGCACGAACTCGGGCAGACTCGCGCGCTCGAGGGCCGAGAGAGTGGCGGTGAGCGGGTGCGCGGGGTCCCGCTCCACGAGCGCGGCGAGGGCGAGGGCGACGCCGGCCGATCCCGAGCCGAGGTACGGCAGGAGCCGCCATCCCTCGTTCATCTGCAGCGAGCCGTCGGCGGCCTCGGTGCACCGTGCGAGGTCGGCCCGGATCGCCGCATCGGCCAGTTGCAGCAGCGCCGAGTCGCCGTCGCGGTCGAAGAGGGCCATCGCCAGCAGGGCGATCCCGCTGGGGCCGCGCAGCAGACCGCCCGCCCCCGTGGCGACGGGGTCGGTCGAACGCTCGCTCCACCCGTTCGCGCGATCGGCGATCTCGTCCAGGATGCCGCGCGCCCGGCCGACCAGCTCGGGGTGTCGGTCCGCCAGGCGGAGCAGTCCGAGCGCGGTTCCCGCCGGTCCCCCGTACAGCCCCGGGGCGTCCCACCGCAGCGGAGCGTCGAGACATCGCTCGGCGGCGCGGTCGGCCGCGTCGACCCGCCCGAGTGCCTGCAACGCCGCGGCGGCCCCCGCCAACCCGTCGAACAGTCCTGAGCGGGCGGAGGCCGCCTCGACCGCGCGCTCGCACCACTCCGCGAGCGGGGGCGGCACCCGACCCCCGGCCGCGTGCAGCGCGATCAGCGGGCCGAGCGCTCCGTGCGCGAGGGCGTACGGGGGCTCGTCGAATTGCGCCGGGTCGCCCGGCCAGAGGCGATCGGTGCGTTCGGGCGTGGCATCCGCGATCAGCTGGCGGGCGACGGCGGCGAGGGGATCCGCGAGGTCGTCGGGCGCCGAAGGCGACACGCGGGCGAACCCGAGCGCGCGTTCGTCCTCGTCTCTCAGCTCGAACCTCTCGCTCACCCAGGCGCGCACCTCGGCCTCTTTCCCCGCGTGCAGGTCGAAGACGGGCGTCATCGGCGCGAACAAAAAGAGCTGCACGCGCCGCAGCGCGAAGACGTCCGCCGCCACCCCGCCGCGACCGTCGGAGGCGACGAAGCCCGGCGCGCCGATCACCGCGGGGACGTCGTCGGCCGCGGGGCGCGCCATCTCGAAGTCGATCAGGGTGACCTCGTCGTCGTCGTCGACGAGGAAGTTGCCCGGATGCACGTCGCCGTGCGCGAGGCCCGCCGCGTGCACCGCGGTCAGCGCCCGCTCGACACGTCGCGCGACCTTGAGGGCCCAGGTCCGGTAGGCGTCGACGGCGTCGGCGTCGACCTCGGCCGACACGAGCGGATGCCGGGCCACGACCGCCTGGTGCAGCGGCAGGCCGCGTGCGCGTTCCAGAACGAGGTAGCGATGTTCGAGAACGGTGAACTCGCGCAGCAGGGTCGCGGTGCCGGTTCCCTGGAGTCGCCGCAGCGTCCGGGCTTCGCGATCCGCGCGTTGCACCGCGCTGAGACCATCGGGGGTCACCCCGGCGTGGGGGCGCGCCTCTTTCACGATCACCTCGCGCCCGTCATCGCGCGCGGTGTAGACGCCGCCGGCGTTCGAGAACTGCACGACCCCGGTGATCTCGGGGAAGCCCGGGGGCGGCTGGCGGTCACGCAGCTCATCGATCAAGTTCCGCAGGAAAGGCGGAACGGGTGCCCAGGCCGGCGGGTCGAACCCCGGCCGCCGCACGTCGGCGACGAGGTGCCCCGACGGATGCCGGATCGCCGGCACCGCGGTTCCCTCGACGTCCACGAACATCCGGTGGAAGCCCCCGTACCGCACGAACACCGGCCCCTCCCGCCATCGCAGGTCCGAGAGCACGTGCGGTCCCGCGAGGCGCGCGGTGCGCCGCCCGAGGTGCGTCAACGTGCGGTGCAGCTGATCGATCGACGTCGGGTAGATCGTGACGAACTTGCCGGAGCCCTCACGACCGGCGTCCTTCGCGTTCGACGACGCCCGCACGCCCTCGGTCGAGAGGTGTTTGAAGGCGATTCCCGCGCGCAGGCAGTGGGCGGCGACCTCGCGCAGCACCGTGTCGGCGGTGTCCGCCGTGCTGCTGAGGTGGATCTTCCAGCCCTGCTCGGGAAGCACGACCCCGGCCGGCTCGAGGTACGTCCAGATCCCGTCGTCGACGCGGCTCCAGCCCTCGGTCGCGTCGACCACGAATCGGCGGTCGTCCGCTGCCGGCGGGCGTCGCGAGGGATGGTCGTAGAAGGTCTGGTCCGCGCGGGCGAACACCGGATAGATCGCGTCCATGCCCCCGCCCACGCCGCCTGAGACGCCGGACTGACGCGGCGCGAAGCCATGGTGTTCTCGCGCGAGCGGAGCGGCTCCTCACCGCGGAGGGGCCGACGGCGGGATCGAGGGTGTTTCGCGGGGGGATTCGCGCCGGTCACGCGCGCAATCCCGGGGGTCGAGCCACGCTCCGAGCGCGACCGGGGGCGTCAGATGACGACGATCAGATTCGTCCATCCGGACGAGCGGTGAGCTCGGAGCCCACCCGCACTCCCCACAGCGCGAGCTGCGTGCGATCCGAGACGTCGACCTTGCGCAGCGAGGACTGGATGTGGGTGCGCACGGTGTTCACCGAGACCACCAACTGCGCCGCCAGCTGCTCGTTCGACGTGACTCCCTCGCTGAGCAGCCGCACCACGCGGCTCTCCGACGCGCTGAGCGAGGCGACCTTGGCCCGGTCGTCGGCGCTCAGGCGGCGCTCGGCGATGTCGCGCAGCAGGGGGGCCGTCACGTGCGTCGACACGAGGGCGTCACCGCGGTGCGCGGCGTGGATGGCGTCGATGAGCTGGGCGCTGTCGTGCGTCTTGAGCAGGTAGCCCGCCGCTCCGTTGCGCAGAGCCCGCATCACGAGGCGGTCCTCGCCGTGGCTGGTGAGCACGATCACGCGGGTGGAGCCCCCCGACTCCTCGACGACGGCGCGCGTCGCGTCGATGCCGTTCATCTCGGGCATCTCGAGGTCCATCAGCACGACGTCGGCGTGCGCGGCGAGCGCCCCGGCGAGCGCGTCGCGACCGGTGGCGGCCTCTCCGACGACCGAGATCCCGTCGGCGTGCTCGAGGCGCAGGCGCACGCCGCGTCGGAAGGGGCGGTTGTCGTCGGCGATGAGAACCCGGATGGGTGCACTGTCAATCACGTTCCGCCTCCGTCGTCCTCGGGAAGGGGATCTCCACCCCCAGGTGCCAGCCCCCCTGGTCGTCTGCCGACGCGTCGACGGACCCGTCGACGAGAGTGAGCTTCTGGCGCAGGCTATCCAACCCCCAGCCGAGTCCGAGGTCGTCCTCGTCGGCCCTCACCCGTCTCGCCGGTCCGTTCGCGACCGTCGCGGTCAGCCGGTCGGCGTCGACGTGCACCCCGATGTCGACGGCGGCTCCCGCCGCGTGCTTGGCGGCGTTCGAGAGCCCCTCCGAGATGGCCCGGTACGCGGTGGTCGAGACGACCACGGGCGGCGACTGCAGATCCCCGGTCGTCGTCACCCGCACGTCCATGCCGCGCTCGCGCCAGAACGCGACGAGCACGGAGAGGCTCCGCAGATCCGGCGTGGGCGTCTGGGCCGAGGAGTCGACGGCCCGCAGGTCGCCGAGCGCGCCGTAGAGGCTCGCGGCGGCATAGCGTCCCTCGGCGCGCACCTCTTCGATGAGGTGCAGTGCCTGCTGCGGGTGCTCCGGCGCGAGTTCCACCGACGCGTCGCACAGCGAGACGAGCCCCGCCAGGTGCTGACCGGCGACGTCGTGCAGTTCCTGGGCGATGCGGCCGCGTTCGGCGTTGCGCGACGCCTCGACGGCTTCGGCCTGCTGAGCCTTGAAGGCGAGTGCGCGTCGACGGGCGCGCTGCGTGCGCCGCTCGAGCACCGCCCACAGCATCCCCAGGGCCACGCCGGCGAAGCACACGGATGCCAGGGCGGTGCCCTCCGTGAGGACGAAGCTGACGACGGCGCCGGTCGGCGCTCCGGCCGCCGCGGCCCAGAGGCCCAGCCCCACCACGGCCACGAGCACGCTCGCCCCCGCCCACGCCGCGGCGACGGGAATCGACCGCGCGCTGCCGACGGCGAACATCGCCACCGCGACGACCAACTGCATCGGAGACGCCCACGTCGGAACCCCCAACCACAGAGCGATCGCGAGGTAGCAGGCCAGGGCCCCCAGCATGGCCGATACGGGGCGGTGGGCCGCTTGTGTGACGCAGAGCGCCTGGGCGAGGCATCCGAGGGCGGCGAGGCCGATGACGACGGCCGGCGGCAGCTGGTGCCCCCACTCCCCCGCGCCCGTCCACAGGGCGACCAGCGGGTCTGCGCACACCTGCACGACGGTCGCGAGGAACACCACCGCCGTGAAGACGGGCGAGCGCATCGCCTGGATCACCTGCCCGGTACCCGCGGATTCCTGCACCGTCTGCGTTTCCCCCACCATGACTCCATCGTCATGCCTCGCACCGGGGTTTCCCGCATTTTCACGCTGTCGCGTGGCGCCGGGGTCGAATGGGCCGACCCGCCCCCGAGAACGAGAAAGGCCCCGGGATGAACCCGGGGCCTTCTGTGTTGTGTGCGCGAGGGGGGACTTGAACCCCCACGCCCGTGAAGGCACTGGCACCTGAAGCCAGCGCGTCTACCTATTCCGCCACTCGCGCGTGCGCGGCATCGAGGATGCCACGCGACCAACTTCCCGAGAATATCACGGTCGCGCCCGCACGACGAAACGCAGGCCCCGAGAGGCGCGTCCATGACCTGCACAGCAGCCCTGGCTACGATGTGCCTACTGGTCTGCCTGCCTGAAGGAGTCTTGTGGGACTACTCGACAGTTTCGAGAAGGGTCTCGAACGCGCCGTCAACGGTGCGTTCGCGAAGACCTTCCGCAGCGGCATCCAGCCGGTGGAGATCGCATCCGCCCTCCGCAGCGAGCTCGACAAGAAGGCCGTCGTGGTCACCCGCGACCGCATCCTCGCGCCCAACTCGTTCTCGGTGCGCCTCTCTCCCGCCGACGACGAGAAGATGAGCGCGCTCGGGTCGACCCTGGTCACCGAACTCGACACCCTGGTCAAGAAGCACGCGCGCACGCAGGGGTACTCCTTCGCCGGTCCCGTCGCCATCTCGATCGAGCGCGACGGGTCGCTGTCCACCGGCACCCTGCGCGTCGACTCGCAGACCACCGAGGGCCAGGTCGCGTGGCGCGGCGTCGTCGACATCGACGGCAAGCGTCATCCGCTCTCCTCGGCCCGCACGGTCATCGGGCGCGGGAGCGACGCCGACATCACCATCCCCGACGCCGGCACGAGCCGCAAGCACGTCGAGATCCTCTGGGACGGCGAGCGCGCGATGGTCCGTGACCTGGGTTCCACCAACGGCACCACGCTCAACGGCCACAAGGTCACCGAGGCCGCTCTGCCGCCAGATTCGACGATCTCGATCGGTCGGACCAATATCGTGTTCCGAGTGGTGGCGCAGGCGCAACCGCCGCGGCGCCCCTCGGCGTCCGACGCCACGCGCATCTTCGACGTCCGGGAACGGGGACCCCTTTCATGAGTCAGCTGACTCTCCTCCTGCTGCAGGGCGGGTTCCTCGTCCTGCTGTGGTTCTTCGTCTTCGGAGTGGTCTACTCGCTGCGCGCCGACCTGTTCGGCGTGAAGGTGCGAAAGCTCCCCGAGCCGGTCGCCGCCGCAGCTCCGGCGGCCGCGGCCCCCACCGCCTCGCCCGACGCGGTCACCACTCAGGTCAAGCGCCCCGCGGCCCCGGTCCCCGCACCGGCCGGGGGCCTCGCCACCACCGCGAGCGTCTCGCGCATCGTCATCACGAGCGGTCCGAAGGCCGGCCTCGAGCTGCCCCTCGGCACCGAGCCCCTCACGATCGGCCGCTCGAGCGAGTCGGGCCTCGTCGTGCGCGACGACTACACCTCCAGCCACCACGCGCGTCTCGTGCTGTGGGGGGAGCAGTGGATGCTGCAGGACCTCGACTCCACGAACGGCACCTCCCATGACGGTGTGCGCGTGGCCTCCCCGGTCCAGGTCAAGGTCGGGGCACCGATCAAGGTGGGCGCCACGACCTTCGAGTTGAGGAAGTAACCCTCCTCCATGGTCTTCCAGGGCTCGAGCGTCGCCATCTCCCACACGGGCAAGGTGCGCTCCAACAACCAGGACTCCGGCTACGCCGGGTCCAACCTCTTCGTGGTCGCCGACGGTATGGGCGGCCACGCGGGCGGTGACGTCGCCTCGAGCCTCGCGATCCACCGTCTCACCGACCTCGATCAGCCCTTCACGACGCCGTCCGAGGCCGAGCACGCGATCCGCGACGCTCTGGCCGACACCGCCGCCGAGTTGATCGACACCGTCGCCCGCCGACCCGAGCTGGCCGGCATGGGAACCACCGTCAGCGCGCTCGTGATGGTCGACGCCTACGCCGTCATCGGGCACATCGGCGACTCGCGCATCTACCTCTACCGTGACGACACGCTCACCCAGATCACCGCCGACCACACCTTCGTGCAGCGCCTCGTCGACTCGGGCCGCATCACGCCCGAAGAGGCGCGGTACCACCCGCGCCGGTCGGTGCTCATGCGCGTTCTCGGCGACATGGACCCCGACCCCGAGGTCGACACGTTCATCATGCCGACGCAGGACGGCGACCGGTGGCTGCTGTGCTCCGACGGCCTGTCGGGCGTCGTCGACGACCCGCACACCGCGCGCACCCTCGGCCTGGGCCTGCCGCCGGGGCGCACCGCCGATGCCCTGCTGAAGCAGGCGCTCGACGGCGGAGCACCCGACAACGTCACGGTCGTGCTCGTCGACGTCGGCGGACAGCACCCCGTGTTCATCGGCACTCCCACGATCGTCGGATCCGCCTCGAACCCGAGCGGTGTCGTCGTTCCCGCCGCTCGTCCGGGTCGCTCGGGGTGGCTGCACCCCGCCCGACAGGCGGCCAACGAGCCCACGCACTTCGAACCCGCGGCCGAGTTCCTCGAGGAGCTCATCGAAGAAGACCGTCGCCGCGCCCGCCGTCGTCGACTGGGCTGGCTCGCCGCCCTGCTCATCGTGCTGGCGGGGATCGGCGTCTCGCTGTTCGCGGGGTACAACTGGACGCAGACGCGCTACTACGTCGGCGCCGATGAGAACTCCGTGGTCATCTATCGCGGCATCCAGCAGTCCATCGGCCCGGTCTCGCTGTCGACCGTCTACGAAGACACCAACATCGTGCTGGCCGATCTGTCCGACTTCGACCGGCAGACCGTCGAGGCCACCATCTCGGCGCGATCGCTCTCCGATGCCGAGCTCATCGTCGACCGGCTGCGCCCGACCGAGGAGGCCGGCGGATGACCGATCAGAAGCTCACCCGCGGCGAGGCCGTCTCGACCGACACCGCGGTCATGCGCGCGCTGAAGAAGATCCGCGTCCCCGCCACGCAGCGCAACCGCGAGCTGGGCCTGCTGGTCTTCGCCGTCGCCGTCTACGGTTCGGCCGTCGCCCTCGTTCAGCTGGGCGTGAACGGCGCCGTCGACCCGGCCTTCCTCCTGCTGGCGGGCGTTCCGGCGTTCCTCGCCCTCGTGATGCACGTCGTCCTGCGCCTGCGTGCCCGCGACGCCGACCCGTTCGTGCTGCCGATCGCGACCGTGCTCACGGGCCTCGGCATCGCGATGATCTACCGCATCGACCTGGCCGACGAGGCGAGCGGATGGGATGCCACGGGCAACCGCCAGATCGCCTGGGCGGTCATCGCGATGGTCATCGCCCTTGCCGTGCTGATCTTCGTGCGCAACTACCGCGTGCTGTTCCGCTACACCTATCTCTTCGGTCTCGTCGGCATCCTGCTGCTGCTGCTGCCGTTCGTGCCGGGCCTGGGCACCGACCAGAACGCCGATGTCTGGGTCTCGCTCGGCTTCGTGTCGTTCCAGCCGGGCGAGCTGGCGAAGATCTGCCTCGCGATCTTCTTCGCCGGCTACCTCGTGCGCACCCGCGAGAGCCTCACCTCCACCGGCACGCGCTTCCTCTTCATGACCTGGCCGCGCGCCCGCGAGCTCGGACCCGTGCTGATCATCTGGCTGGTCTCGCTCGGCATCATCGTCCT
The DNA here is from genome assembly GCF_014839445.1 of Microbacterium sp. CFBP 13617. Taxonomy (NCBI): domain Bacteria; kingdom Bacillati; phylum Actinomycetota; class Actinomycetes; order Micrococcales; family Microbacteriaceae; genus Microbacterium; species Microbacterium sp. CFBP 13617. The sequence goes on from NZ_JACYNW010000001.1 coordinate 437,512, forward strand.
GCAGCGCGACCTCGGCACGGGGCTGCTGATCTTCGGCATGTTCGTCGCCATGCTCTACGTCGCCACGGGCAAGACGAGCTGGGTGTTCATCGGTCTCGTGCTCGTCGGCGTCGGCGCGTTCCTGGCATCCCGGTTCCTCCCGTACGTGAACGGGCGCTTCGCCAACTGGCTGAACGCGTTCGACCCCGAGGTCGTCAATCGCGACGGCGGCAGCTACCAGCTCGTGCAGGGCATCTTCGGCCTGTCGCACGGAGGACTGTTCGGTACGGGCCTCGGTCAGGGGCGGCCCTACATCACGCCGCTGTCGCAGAGCGACTACATCGTGCCCAGCCTCGGCGAAGAACTCGGCCTCGTCGGCCTGTTCGCGATCCTCGCGCTGTACATGGTGTTCGCCAGCCGCGGCGTGCGCGTGGGGCTCGCCGGTCAGGACGACTTCGGCAAGCTGCTCGCCACGGGCTTCTCGTTCACGATCGCCCTGCAGGTGTTCATAATGGTCGGCGGCGTGACGCGCGTCATCCCGCTCACCGGCCTCACCACCCCGTTCCTCGCGGCGGGTGGTTCCTCGCTCATCGCCAACTGGATCATCGTCGCGTTCCTCCTGCGCATCTCGGATGCCGTCCGCAGCCGCCCGCGAGTGGTGATCGGCTGATGACCCCGATGACCCCGCGCCCCGGCGCCCCGATCTCGAAGGAGGCACCGTGACCAAAGAACTCCGACGCCTCAGCATCGTGATGCTCGCGATGTTCATCGCCCTGTTCGCCTCGACCAGCGTCATCCAGGTCGTGCAGGCGAACGACCTGACCAACACCACCGGCAACACGCGCGCGCTGTACGACTCGTACCAGATCCAGCGCGGATCGATCATCGCCAGCGGCACGGCCATCGCCTCGTCGGTGCCGTCCGACGACGTCTACAGCTGGCAGCGCCAGTACGCGGATGCCGAGATGTGGGCGCCCGTGACCGGCTACATGAACCCCGTGCTCGACGCCAAGACGCAGATCGAATCCGCCGAGAACAGCGTGCTGAGCGGCTCGGACTCGAACCAGTTCTTCTCACGGATCGACCGCGCGATCACGGGCCAGGCCCCGCGCGGCTCGAACGTGGAGCTCTCTCTCGACGCGAACGTGCAGAGGGCGGCGTGGGACGCCCTCGGCGACCAGCAGGGCGCCGTCGTCGCGATCGAACCGTCGACGGGCCGCATCCTCGCCATGGTGTCCAAGCCCGGGTACGACACGAACGTCCTCGCCTCGCACGACACGGATGCCGTGAACGCGGCGTACGACCAGCTCGTCGCCGACTCGTCGCGCCCCCTCGACAACCGCGCCATCGGCGGCAACCTCAACCCTCCGGGGTCGACGTTCAAGCTGGTCGTGGCCTCGGCTGCCCTGGCATCCGGCCGCTACACCCCCGACTCCGCCTTCCCCAACCTCGCCGCGTACACGCTGCCGCAGTCGACCAACGTCGTCAGCAACGCGGGTGGCGGAACGTGCGGCGGTGGGGACACCGTCACGATCGCGACCGCCCTGCGCCTGAGCTGCAACATCCCCTTCGCCGAGCTCGCCGTCGACCTGGGTGATGACGCGATCCGCGCCGAGGCCGAGAAGTACGGCTTCAACGCGCAGTTCACGATGCCGCTGGAGTCCACGGCATCCACCTACCCCTCGTCGCCCAACGCCCCGCAGACCGCGCTCAGCGGCTTCGGACAGGGCGACGTGCGCGCGACGCCCCTGCAGATGGCCATGGTCTCGGCGGGTATCGCCAACGGCGGTGTCGTGATGAACCCGCGCATGGTGGACCGGGTCATCGAGCCCAACCTGTCCGTCAAGGACGAGAGCAGCAGCAGCGAGTTCGGTCGTGCCCTCGAGAGCACCATCGCCGCGCAGATGGTCACCATGATGACGGCGAACGTCCAGGACGGCGCCGCATCGAATGCAAGAATAGACGGGGTTCAGGTGGCGGGTAAGACCGGCACCGCGGAGAACGATTCCCGTCCCTACACTCTCTGGTTCACCGGTTTCGCCCCGGCGGACGACCCCCAGGTCGCCGTCGCCGTGGTGGTCGAAAACGGTGGAGGCCAGGGGCAGAGCGGGAGCGGCAACGAGATCGCCGCCCCGATAGCGAAGAAGGTCATGGAGGCGGTGCTGGGTAAATGAGACCGACACAAGGTGTGACCTTCGGCGGGCGGTACGAGCTCGATTCGCGGATCGCGATCGGCGGGATGGGCGAGGTCTGGGAAGCCAACGACCACGTCATCGGACGTACCGTCGCCATCAAGATCCTCAAAGACGAATACATGGGCGACCCCGGGTTCCTCGAGCGCTTCCGCGCCGAGGCCCGTCACGCGGCCCTCGTCAACCACGAGGGCATCGCGAGCGTCTTCGACTACGGCGAAGAAGACGGCAGCGCCTTCCTCGTGATGGAGCTCGTCCCCGGCGAGGCCCTCTCGACCATCCTCGAGCGCGAGGGGTCCCTGTCGACCGACAAGACGCTCGACATCGTCGCCCAGACGGCCGCGGCCCTGCAGGCGGCGCACGCCGCCGGCCTCGTGCACCGCGACATCAAGCCGGGCAACCTGCTGATCACGCCCGACGGGCGCGTGAAGATCACCGATTTCGGCATCGCCCGAATCGCCGACCAGGTACCGCTGACCGCGACCGGCCAGGTCATGGGCACGGTGCAGTACCTCTCGCCCGAGCAGGCGTCGGGTCACCCCGCGTCGCCCGCGACCGACACCTACTCGCTCGGCATCGTCGCGTACGAATGCCTGGCCGGTAAGCGCCCCTTCACGGGCGAGTCGCAGGTCGCGATCGCCATGGCGCAGATCAACGAGCAGCCCGCACCCCTGCCGCCCACGGTGGCCGTGCCGGTGCAGAACCTCGTCATGGCGATGATCGCCAAGAAGCCCGATGACCGACCGGCCTCCTCGGCCGCGGTCTCGCGCGCAGCCACCGCCCTCCGTCGCGGCGATCTCGTCGCGGCCGCCGCAGCGGTCCCGGCCATCGCCGCGGGTGCCGCCGTCGCCGACGACGCGACGCAGCTGCTCACGGCGGGGCAGACCTCCGCGGCGACGCGTCTGCTGCCGTCAGCCGGAGCGGGAGCGGCGGCGACGTCGCTCCTCACCGAGGAGCACACCGAAGAAGACGTGCAGCCGCAGAAGAAGGCGCGGAGCCGCTGGACGTGGCCGCTCGTCGCCCTCATCGCCCTGCTCGCGCTGATCCTCGGCGCCACCGTCGTCGGCCTGCTGTCGAACCAAGACGCCCCGGCGCCCGCGCCCACCAGCGCCGCACCGTCGGCGTCGACGCCCGCACCGGCACCCTCGACCCCCTCGCCGGCCCCGAGCCCCACCACCACGCGTGTCGAGGTGGCGTCTCTCGGCCTGAACGGCAAGACCTGCGACGACGCGCGCGCCATCCTCGAGTCCAACGGTCTCGTGGCCGACTGCCGCGTCGGCAACGCCGCGACCACCACGGCCGACGTCGGCCTCATCTACGACGTCAACCCGACCGGTCGCGTCGACGAGGGCACGACGATCACCGTCACGACGTACGCCGACGAGACGCCGCTGACCGCGCCCGGTACGCCGACCCTCCCCGGGTCGACGGTGACCGCCGGCGCCGACGTGCAGGTCTCGTGGCAGCAGTACACCTGCCCCTCCGGCACCGGATCGGTCGCGTCGTACAACTTCACCGCCGTCAACGGAACGTTCGACACCAACGGGCAGTCCACGGCGTCGTTCGAGCCCGACGCGCGCACCGCATCGCTGAAGGTCAGCAACTCCGTGGGTCAGACCCTGCGGGTCACTTACACCGTCAGCTGCTCGGGCACGGATCGTACGGCCGGGCCCTCGGGCGAAGCGTCCGCGAGCATCACCGGCGGCAACACCCCGAGCCCCACGATCACGGGTAACGGCGGCAACAACGGCAGCAACACCAAGCCCTGACCTCCGTCATCCCCCCACGCCAGGAGTTCCTTCGTGACCACTGAGACGCGCGTCCTGTCCGGGCGCTATCGCGTCGACGACCTCATCGGTCGCGGCGGCATGGCCAGCGTCTACCGCGGATACGATCAGACGCTCGGCCGCACGGTGGCGATCAAGATCCTGCGCACCGATCTCGCCGGCGACGCCGCGTTCCGCACGCGCTTCCGTCTCGAGGCCCAGGCCGCGTCGCGCATGGCGCACCCGACGATCGTGCGGGTGTTCGACGCGGGTGAAGACGTCGAGACGGGTCTCGACGGCAACGATCGCCCGGTCCCGTACATCGTGATGGAACTCGTCCAGGGGCGCCTGCTGAAAGACGTGATCGCCGAGGGGCCGGTGCCCACCGACGACGCTCTGCGGTACGTCGACGGCATCCTCGAGGCTCTGGAGTACTCGCACCGGGCCGGCGTCGTGCACCGTGACATCAAGCCCGGCAACGTCATGATCACCGAGGCCGGGCGCGTGAAGGTCATGGACTTCGGCATCGCTCGCGCGGTGTCGGACTCCTCGTCGACCGTCGCCGAGACCACGGCCATCGTGGGGACCGCGGCGTACTTCTCCCCCGAGCAGGCGAAGGGCGAATCCGTCGACGCGCGCGCCGACCTGTATTCGGCCGGAGTCGTCCTGTACGAGCTGCTCGCGGGGCGCACGCCGTTCCGCGGCGACACCCCCGTGGCCGTCGCGTATCAGCACGTGAGCGAGGCACCGCTCCCGCCGAGCGAGATCAACGACACCATCCCGCGGGCATTGGATGCCATCGTGCTCCGCGCCCTGGCGAAGGATCCGTTCCAGCGTCCGCAAGATGCCGCCAGCTTCCGCGAAGCGCTCGACGAGACCGTCGACGGCAAGGCGCCGACAAAGCGCCAGATGTCGGCGCTGTCGAACGAGCTCTACGGTCCGAACCCGCGCCAGGCCGCCGAGACCGCGCGCTCCCTGCGTCAGCTGAGCACCGACACCACCATGCGGCGCACGCAGGCCGGGCCCCCGGTCGCGTGGATCTGGGCCGGCGTGACCGTCCTCGCGGTGCTGCTGGTCGCCGTCCTCATCTGGGTCATGCAGATCCAGCAGACCGACGACGTGCCCACCACCTCGCTCGCCGTCCCCAACGTCGTCGACATGTCGTACGAACGCGCCGTCGAGACGCTCGAGGCCGAGCAGATGACCACGAGCCGCGTGAACGAGTCCAGCGAGACGATCGCCGCGGGCAACGTCACGCGCTCGACGCCCGAGGCCGACACCTCGGTCGCCGCGGGGCAGCTCGTGACGCTCTACGTCTCGACGGGCCCCGACACGGCCAAGGTCCCGACCCTCGACGGCATCACCGAGACCGAGGCCCGCACCGCTCTCGAAGCCGCCGGTCTGTCGGTGGGCTCCATCCGTCGTCAGACCGATCCCGCCCTGGCCGGGGGGACCGTCATCTCCTCGAGTCTCGCCTCGGGCTCCGACGTGGCGAAGGGCACGACGGTGAACCTCGTCGTGGCCAGCGGTCAGATCGTGATCGTCGATTACACGGGTTACACCGTCGATGCGGCCAAGCGCGAGCTCGAGTCCGACGCGAAGCAGCTCACGGTGCAGGTGACCGAGGATCCCGGATGCCGTGCCTCGTCGCCGGCGACGGTGAAGACGCAGTCGCTGGCCCCGGGCGAAGTGCCGGTGCACAGCGAGATCACCCTCACGACGTGCTCGGGCTCCTGAGCCGCCGCGGGTGAAGTCGGGCGCCGCGCAGCGCGGCGCCCCGCAGGCCGGCGTTCTCGAGCCAGCGACCCAGCAGGGCGTGGCCGCCTTCGGTGAGCACGCTCTCGGGGTGGAACTGGACGCCTTCGATCGGGGCGGTACGGTGCCGCAGACCCATGATCACCCCGCCATCCGTGCGCGCGGTGATCTCGAGGTCGCCCGGCACCGACGACGGGTCGACCGCGAGCGAGTGGTACCGCGTCGCGACGAACCCGTCGGCCAGGTCGGCGAACACGCCCTCGCGGTCGTGGTGGATGACACTCGTGATGCCGTGCAGCAGCTCGGGTGCGTGCCCCACCCGTCCGCCGAACGCCGCGGCGATCGCCTGGTGCCCGAGACAGACCCCGAGCAGCGGAACCCCGGTGTCGTACGCGGCGCGGACCACCGCCACCGACTGACCGGCGTCGAGGGGATGACCGGGTCCGGGTGAGACCAGGATCGCGTCGGCACCCGACGTCGTCTCGAGCAGGGCCGGGTCATCGGCCGACATCATCACGGTGATGGCGCCGAGGTCGCGGACGTACCCGGCGAGAGTGTGGACGAAGCTGTCGCGGTTGTCGACGACGACGACGCGCCAGTCGGTCACTCGACCGTGACCTCCTGGGGATAGACGATGTCGCTCACCCAGGGGAAGACGTAGAAGAACAGTCCGTACAGCACGGCGGCCGCGAGCACGAGGACGATGAGCAGGCGTACCCACCACGGACCGGGCAGAACGCGCCAGAGGGCTCCGTACATCAGGCGGCTCCGGAGGTCAGTGACACCGGCGGGCCGGCGTCGGTGCGGGGGGTGAACGACTCGAAGACGCCGTAGGCGATGGCGCGCTCCGAGAAACCGTAGCGAGGGCTGCACGTGGTCATGGTGATGACGCGGTCGGTCGCCTCGATCTGCGGCGCCTGGGGGAACGGCAGCAGCACCTCCACACCGTCGGGGCGCACGTACTCGAGGTTACGGAACCGGTAGGTGTACCACCCGCCCTCGGTCTCGACGACCACGGCGTCTCCGACGCGCAGCGACGGGAGGTCGGCGAACGGTGCGCCGTGGCTGCCGCGGTGGCCGGCGATCGCGAAGTTGCCGACCTGACCCGGCATGGAGGTGTCGGGGTAGTGCCCCAGACCGATCGGGTCGAGAGTCACCGACGCGCTCACCCCGCCGGCCAGCTTGAACTGCCAATCCGCGCCCAGACGCGGCACGCGGAGCACACCGAACACCTCGCCGTCACCGGGCTGATCCAGAGCCGGGGGCTCTGCGGTGGCAGGACCCGTCGCTCCCGGCGTCGGGGTGACCGACGGTGCGGGCGCGGCCGGGGCGCTGTTGGCCCATTCGTCGGTGAGGTTGCTGGCCTCGTCTTTGAACTGCGCGCCGATGATGGCGTCGCCGATCCACAGCTGCCAGACCACGAACAGCAGCACGACCACGCCGGCGGTCACCAGGAGGTCGCCGAGCACGCCGACGAAAGACAGACGTCGCCGGTCGCCGCGGCCACCACGTCGGCTGCGGCGGGTCGGTGGTTGCTGCACGGTCTGCACCAGGCGAGTCTAGTTCCGTGGGTCCGTGGTCACCTGGCCGTTAGACTGACCGCATGGCGCGAACTGGTAAAGGCGACGACCCGATCGCCGAACGCAATGATGGCGGATCGGCACCGAACCCCGTGTGGTTCCTGCCCCTCATGGTCGGACTCATGCTCGTCGGCCTCGTGTGGGTGCTGGTGTTCTACCTCAGCAACTCGCAGTTCCCCATCCCGGGCATCGGTCCGTGGAACCTCGTCATCGGCTTCGGCATCGCCTTCGTCGGCTTCCTCATGACGACGCGCTGGCGCTGACTCGCCCGAAAGTTACACCCGTGTAATTCATCCCCAGGTTGTGGATGGATCTGTGGATAACTCTCAGACGTAGGCGATCGCGGGTATGGCCAGCAGGCCGACCAGCACCACGGTGAGCGCCACGAGCAGACCGATCTGCAGACCGCGCTGGCGCGGCGCGCGCGTGCGGGAGTAGATCAATCCCACGGCGGCTCCCGTGGCGAGCCCACCGAGGTGCGCCTGCCACGAGATACCCACCGCGGCGAGTGCCCCGGCGAAGTCACCGCTCCCGATCGACTGCACGCCGGCCGCGACGAACGGCCAAGCGAAGTTGATCGCGATGATGACGCCGATCACCCGGATGTCGGCACCGATGTGGCGGCCGATCACGAGCAGGGCACCGAAGAGCGCGAAGATCGCCCCCGACGCACCGACCGTCCACACCCCGGGAGCGAGCAGGGCCACAGCGACCGAGCCGCCGAGGGCGCCGACGACGTAGAGCGTCAGGAAGCGCGCGCGACCCAGCAGCGGCTCGAGATTGCGACCGATGAACCACAGCGCGAGCATGTTCAACGCCACGTGGAAGAACCCGCCGTGCACCAGCGCGACGGTGAGCAACCGCCACGGCTGGATGACACCGGCCTGCGGCAGCAGGTACACGCTGTTGAACGCCAGCAGGTTGGTGAGCAGGGGACCCACACCGGGGATCAACCCGATGATGTAGACCAGCCCCGTCACAGCGATGATCGCCAGGGTCACGCGGGGGCGGTCCGACGACACGATCGCCATCGGGCGCGAAGCCCAGCGGCGCTGCGCCTTCTTCTGCGCCGGAGTCTGCGAGGCGCGTTGCTGCGCAATGCACTCCGGGCAGATGACTCCGACGGCGGCGGGGGTACGGCAATCCGGGCACACGGTGCGCATGCACCGCTGGCACAGAACGAAGCTCTGCCGGTCAGGGTGCCGGTAACAGAAGTTGTCGCTGTTGCGACGGAACTCGTCGGTCGTAGACACCCCCGCCGCCCGTGGGACTCAGACCGAGACGACGTCGACCGACTGAAGGACGACGTCGGCCTTCGGCCGGTCCTGCGCACCGGTGGGCACCGCGGCGATGGCGTCGACGACGGCCTTGGAGGCGTCATCGGCGACCTCGCCGAAGATCGTGTGCTTGCCCTGGAGCCACGGGGTCGGGTCGGTGGTGATGAAGAACTGCGACCCGTTGGTGCCCTCGGCCTTGCCGGTGATGGCGTTGCGACGCAGTCCCGCGTTGGCCATGGCCAGCTTGTAGGGCGCCGTGAAGTCGAGCTCGGGGCTGATCTCGTCGTCGAAGTTGTACCCGGGGCCACCGATGCCCTGGCCGAGGGGATCGCCGCCCTGGATCATGAAGTTGGGGATGATGCGGTGGAAGATCACGTCGGAGTACAGGGGACCTTCGCCCGGGGCACCCGTAGCCGGGTTGGTCCATTCCTGGGTTCCGTCGGAGAGCCCGACGAAGTTGCGGACGGTACGCGGAGCGTGGTCACCGAACAGGTTGACGACGATGTCGCCGTGGTTGGTGTGGAGGGTCGCGACGGCAGTGTGGTTGGCCATGGGTACATTCTCTCAGAGTTATCTGCAAGGGTCGGCGGCGCAGGCGGCCCCTTCTGGCAAGATGAACGCAACGTACATCCCATCGATAGGGAGGATGAGCCGTGGGCCTCAGCCGCAAGAGCAAGAAGGAACTGCGCAAGCTCCAGAAGCACGCCGCCAAGGTGTGGGAGTCGCAGCAGGTGCTGCTGGGCGAGAGCGGGAAGGTCGCTCGTGAAGCCGGCCACCAGCTCGGTCGCTTCAGCCGCGAAGACCTCGTCCCCGCCGTGCAGGACGGGTACAGCAAGTACGCCGCCCCGTACGTCGACAAGAGCGTGAAGTACAGCAACCGTTTCCTCAGCACCAAGGTCGTCCCGGCCGCCGGTGCCGTGGTCGGCGGAGCCATGTCCGTGTGGGACGCCGCGGGCGACACCCGCGACCGCCTCGCGAAGGGCCGTGGCTTCGAGCTCGACACTCACAAGTACGCCAAGCGTGCCGAGAAGTACGGCAAGCAGGCCTCGAAGCGTCTCGCCAAGAAGTTGCCGTCGCAGCACGACGGAATCGGTGCCGGCGGTGTCATCGCCATCATCCTCGGTGTCGTCGCCGCGGCCGGCGTGGCTTACGCCGCCTGGCAGACGCTGCGCGCCGACGACGAGCTGTGGGTTGCCGACGACCCGCTGCGTGCACCGGACGCGTGAGCGACCCCACCATCAGAGACAGAGAGGCCGCGCGTGAGCGCGGCCTCTCTGTCGTCATACGCGAACGCCCCGCGGCCTCGAGCCTCGACGAGGCGGCCGCGCTTCTCGGCATCCCGGCCGCCTCGATCGTGAAGACGCTCGTCGTCAAGCGATCCGACGACACCTACCTGTTCGCGCTGATCCCCGGCGATCGGGCGATCTCGTGGCCGAAGCTCCGCGCGGTCGTGGGCGTCAACAAACTCCGCCTCCCCGAGCCGGAGTTGGCGCTCGCGGCCACCGGATACGAGCGTGGGACCATCGTTCCGGTCGGCAGCACCACCGACTGGCCCATCTACGCCGACGAACGCATCGTCGGCGAGCGCATCGCCATGGGCGCCGGAGCCCATGGCTACAGCCTGTTCGTCGACGCCGACGATCTCATCTCGTCGTACGGCGCCGTGGTCGCCGACATCAGCGCCGAACGCGCCTGACCGGGCTCACGGCCGAGCGAGGCCCGCCATCCGGAACGCCACGTCGACCAGCTGCACGCGCCGCAGCTTCCGCGCGGTCGGCAGGGTGAACCACTCCGCCCGGTCGGTGGAGCCGTCGACCTCGTTGCGCAGGCGCCCGCCCACGACGTGCGCGCGGTAGACGATCCGCAGGGCGTGGAGGGGTCCGGTCTTGCCCTCGGCAGCGCGCGACTCGGCAGGGATGACCCGCGAATGGATGCCGAGAAGCTCGTCGATGCCGACCCGGTACCCGGTCTCCTCGCGTACCTCGCGACGCACGGCGCTCACGGGGTCCTCACCGTCTTCCAGACCGCCGCCCGGCAGCGTCCACGCCGCGCGTCGCCCGTGCACCCAGTGGGCGAGCAGCACGCGGTCTTCGCCGTCGGTGATGACGGCGTACGCGGCGACCCGCATGTCCATGACCGAACTCTAGCGAAGCCGAGGCGGCGGCACGTCCCGGCGCGAGCGCCGCGGCCGGAAACGAGAAGAGCCGGTCCTGGTGGACCGGCTCTTGCACCGTTGTGGAGCCTAGGAGATTCGAACTCCTGACATCCTGCTTGCAAAGCAGGCGCTCTACCAGCTGAGCTAAGGCCCCGTGAGGGAGAAGGGTGGGGCTACCAGGACTTGAACCTGGGACCTCTTCATTATCAGTGAAGCGCTCTAACCGCCTGAGCTATAGCCCCGTCTCGGTGACGTGATCACGTCAACCTCGAAGACTTTACCGGATCACCGAGGTTTTTCCGAATCGACGTCAGTTCGACGTGAAGCCGACGAGCAGACCGCCCGTGACCTTGACGGCGAGGTTGTAGATCCCCGCCATGACGGCGCCCAGAACGGTGACCACGACGAGGTTGAGGATCGCCACGATGGCCGCGAAAGCCATGACCTGCGGCAGTCCGACGTACTGCGAGAGCGTCGCCCCGCCGTCTGTGAAGCTCGTGAAGAACTCATCGAGCTTCGTGATGAGGCCGGTCGCCGACACCACGAGGTAGATCAAGAAGTACGACACGACCGTGACGATGGCCAGGGCCACCGCTGCCAGGAACGACAGCTTCACGGCCGACCAGAAGTCGATGTACACCAGGCGCAGACGTACCTGCTTGGCAGGGGTCTTGTGAGTCGACTTCTTGGCGAGTTTGTCGGCTACCGTGCTCATGCGTCAGTACTTTCCTCGGGGGTCTCGGGAGCGGAGGCATCGGCCTCGTCCGCAGGGGATGCGGCGGGCTCCGTGGTTGTCTCCGTCGTCTCGGCAAGGTTGCGCTCGGCGTTGCGCGCGATGGCGATGATGCGGTCATCGCCTCCGGCGCGGGCGAAAACGACACCCATCGTGTCGCGTCCCTTGGCGGGCACCTCAGCCACGGCAGAGCGTACCACCTTGCCACTGGCAAGAACCACAAGGACCTCGTCGCCCTCGGACACCATCATTCCGCCCGCGAGGATGCCGCGATCCTCGGTCAGACGCGCGACCTTGATGCCCAGACCACCGCGGTTCTGCATGCGGTATTCGGTCACGGCGGTGCGCTTGGCGTAGCCGCCCTCGGTGACGACGAAGACGAATTCGTCGTCCTGCGCGACGGATGCCGAGAGCAGGCTGTCGCCCTCGCGGAACTCCATGCCCTTCACACCCGAGGTCGAACGACCCATCGGGCGCAGGGTGTCGTCGGTGGCCGCGAACCGCAGCGACATGCCGAGGCGGCTGATGAGCAGGATGTCGTCTCCCTCATCGACCAGCATCGCGCTCACGAGTTCGTCGGCGGCGCCCTGCTCGGCCTCGTCACCGTCTTCAGCGACCTGACCGCGCAGCTTGATGGCGATCACACCGCCCTGACGGTTGGTGTCGTACTCTGCAAGCCGGGTCTTCTTGACCAGACCGCCGCGTGTGGCCAGGACGAGATAGGTCGACACCGAGTAGTCGCGGATGTCGAGGATCTGGGCGATCTCTTCGTCGGGCTGAAGCGCGAGCAGGTTCGCGACGTGCTGGCCCTTCGCATCGCGACCGGCCTCAGGCACCTCGTACGCCTTGGAGCGGTACACACGGCCCTTGTTCGTGAAGAACAGCAGCCAGTGGTGCGTCGTCGTGACGAAGAAGTGCTCGACGACGTCGTCGGCGCGCAGCTGCGCGCCCTTCACGCCCTTGCCGCCGCGGTGCTGCGAGCGGTAGTTGTCGCTGCGCGTGCGCTTGATGTAACCGTCGCGCGTGACGGTGACGACCATCTCCTCCTCGGCGATGAGGTCTTCGATCGACACGTCACCGTCGAACCCGTGCAGGATCTCGGTGCGGCGGTCATCGCCGAAGCGGTCCGTGATGGCGGTGAGCTCGTCGCGGATGATCGTGCGCTGACGCGCGGGCGTGGCGAGGATGTCATTGTAGTCGGCGATGCGGGCTTCGAGCTCAGTCGCTTCGTCGACGATCTTCTGCCGCTCGAGCGCCGCGAGGCGGCGGAGCTGCATGTCGAGGATCGCCTGCGCCTGCACATCGTCGATGTCGAGGAGCTTCTGCAGGCCCTCGTTGGCATCCTGTGCCGTCGGAGAGCGACGGATGAGCGCGATGACGTCGTCGAGGGCGTCGAGTGCTTTGAGGTAGCCGCGCAGGATGTGCATGCGCTCTTCGGCCTTGCGCAGGCGGTACTGCGTGCGGCGCACGATGACCTCGACCTGGTGGTCGATCCACAGGCTGATGAAGCCGTCGAGCGCGAGCGTGCGCGGCACGCCGTCGACGATCGCCAGCATGTTCGCGCCGAAGTTCTCTTGCAGCTGGGTGTGCTTGTAGAGGTTGTTCAGCACGACCTTCGCGACGGCGTCGCGCTTGAGCACGACGACCAGGCGCTGACCGGTACGGCCCGAGCTCTCGTCGCGGATGTCGGCCACGCCGGTGATCTTGCCCTCGCGAGCGAGGTCGCCGATCTTGACCGCGACGTTGTCGGGGTTGACCTGGTACGGCAGCTCGGTGATCACCAGGCACGTGCGGCCCTGGATCTCTTCGATGTTGACCACGGCGCGCATCGTGATCGAGCCGCGACCGGTGCGGTAGGCCTCTTTGATTCCGCGAGTACCGAGGATCTGCGCGCGGGTCGGGAAGTCGGGGCCCGGGATGCGCTCCATGAGCGCTTCGAGCAGCTCCTCGCGGGTGGCATCCGGGTTCTCGAGAGCCCACAGCGCGCCGGCCGAGACCTCACGCAGGTTGTGCGGCGGGATGTTCGTCGCCATGCCGACCGCGATGCCGACCGAGCCGTTCACGAGCAGGTTCGGGAACCGCGCCGGCAGGACCGTCGGCTCCTGCGTCTGGCCGTCGTAGTTGTCCTGGAAGTCGACGGTCTCCTCTTCGATGTCGCGCACCATCTCGAGCGCGAGCGGTGACATCTTCGTCTCGGTGTACCGGGGCGCGGCCGCTCCCTGGTTTCCGGGCGAACCGAAGTTGCCCTGTCCGAGTGCGAGCGGGTATCGCAGCGACCACGGCTGCACCAGACGCACGAGGGCGTCGTAGATGGGGGCGTCGCCGTGGGGGTGGTAGTGCCCCATGACCTCGCCCACCACGCGGGCGCACTTCGAGAACGACTTGTCGGGGCGGAATCCCCCGTCGTACATGCCGTAGATCACACGGCGGTGCACCGGCTTGAGGCCGTCACGCACATCGGGCAGCGCACGGCCGACGATGACGCTCATCGCATAGTCGAGATAGCTCCGCTGCATCTCGAGCTGCAGGTCGACCTGGTCGATCCTGCCGTGGTCGTGGGCGGGCTCGGCGCGGACGTCGTCGGGCTCGGGAGTGGAGTCGTCAGCCATGTCTTCTCAGTTTCGTAGTGCGTCGTCGTCGATCGTCGTCGTGCCGGACGAGATCAGATGTCGAGGAAGCGGACGTCTTTGGCGTTGCGCTGGATGAAGCTGCGGCGCGATTCGACGTCTTCGCCCATGAGGACCGAGAAGATCTCGTCGGCCGCGGCCGCGTCGTCGATCGTGACCTGCTTCAGCGTGCGCGTCTGCGGGTCCATCGTGGTCTCCCACAGCTCGTGATCGTTCATCTCACCGAGACCCTTGTACCGCTGGATGCCGTTGTCCTTGGGGATGCGGCGACCGGAGGCCTGACCGTCGATCAGCATCGCGTCGCGCTCACGGTCGCTGTACGCGTACTCGTGCGCGTGGTTCGACCACTTCAGGCGGTACAGCGGCGGCTGCGCGAGGTAGACGTAGCCGGCCTCGATGAGCCCACGCATGTAGCGGAAGAGCAGCGTCAGCAGCAGCGTCGTGATGTGCTGACCGTCGACGTCGGCATCGGCCATGAGCACGATCTTGTGGTACCGCGCCTTGGTCATGTCGAAGTCTTCGCCGATGCCCGTGCCGAAGGCCTGGATCATCGCCTGCACTTCTTTGTTGCCCAGCGCGCGGTCCAGGCGGGCGCGCTCGACGTTGAGGATCTTGCCGCGCAGCGCCAGGATCGCCTGCGTGTGGGGGTCGCGACCCTGAACGGCCGACCCACCGGCCGAGTCGCCCTCGACGAGGAAGATCTCGCTGATCGACGGATCCTTCGACGTGCAGTCCTTGAGCTTGTCGGGCATCGCCGCCGACTCGAACACGCTCTTGCGACGCGCGGTCTCGCGCGCCTTTCGCGCGGCGAGGCGGGCGGTGGCCGCGTCGAACGCCTTGCGGATGATGTTCTTGGCCTGGGTGGGGTTGCGGTCGAACCAGTCGCCGAGCTTGTCGCCGACGACCTTCTGAACGAATGCCTTGGCCTCGGTGTTGCCGAGCTTGGTCTTGGTCTGACCCTCGAACTGCGGCTCCGACAGCTTCACCGAGATCACGGCGGTGAGACCCTCGCGGATGTCGTCGCCCGTCAGGTTGTCGTCTTTTTCCTTCAGCAGGTTGTTCGCCCGCGCGTAGCGGTTCACGAGAGTGGTCAGCGCCGCGCGGAAACCCTCCTCGTGCGTTCCGCCCTCGTGCGTGTTGATGGTGTTCGCGTAGGTGAAGACGTTCTCGGTGTACGCCGTCGTCCACTGCATCGCGAGCTCGAGTGCGATGTGGCGGTCGGTGTCTTCGGACTCGACCTCGATGATCACGTCGTTGACGACGTCGGCCTTGCGCACGCGATTGAGGTGCTCGACGTAGTCGACCAGGCCGCGCTCGTACAGGAACGAGTCGTGGCGGCCCTGGGTGACCTCTGCTCCGGGGTCGCCCTCGGTCACGACCGCGTCGGGCCGCTCGTCGCGCAGGCTGATGCGCAGGCCCTTGTTCAGGAACGCCATCTGCTGGAACCGCGTCCGCAGGGTGTCGTAGTCGAAGTCGACGGTGTCGAAGATGGTCGCATCGGGCCAGAACGTGATGGTCGTCCCGGTCTTGTCGCTCTCTTCGCCCTTCGCGAGAGGGGCGAGGGGAGTACCGCCGTCGCGGAACGACTGACGCCACACGTGTCCCTGACGCTGCACCTCGACCTCGAGGCGCGTCGACAGCGCGTTCACGACCGACGAGCCCACGCCGTGCAGGCCGCCCGAGACGGCGTAGCCACCGCCACCGAACTTTCCACCGGCGTGCAGCACGGTGAGCACGACCTCGACCGTCGACTTGCCCTCGGTGCGGTGCATGTCGACCGGGATGCCGCGACCGTTGTCGATCACGCGGACGGCTCCGTCGCTCATGATCGTGACGTCGATCGTGTCGCAGTAGCCGGCCAGGGCCTCGTCGACGGAGTTGTCGACGATCTCTTGCACGAGGTGGTGCAGACCCCGCTCACCGGTGGAGCCGATGTACATGCCGGGGCGCTTACGGACGGCCTCGAGACCCTCGAGCACCTGGATGGCGTCTGCCCCGTACTCGTTGGGAACCTTGGTCGATGCGACGGGAGGTTCCTCGGAAACGCTGTCGGGGTTTTCGGACGTCATGGGTACGTGCGCTCCAGATCGGTTCGTCGGAAGCTCCATCCTACCGCGTGGGGCTCGCGAAAATGGCGTGTACGCCCCTACACGGCGATAAATCGGACCGAGGCGGGATCGACCATGGCCTAGCCGTAGGTATCGCGCGGACCGCGGCCTGGAACGGCTCTGGGGCCCCATTTCCATGAGGGGACGTCCGGCCCTACGAACCGGATGGCTTCGACCCCCGCGTCGGGGAAGCGTCGGATGATCTCCGAGAGGATGTGCGCCCGCATCAACTGGAGCTGCTTCGCCCACGCCGTCGAATCGGCCTGGACCGTGAGCGTGCCGGCATCCAGAGCCACCGGGCGGGTATGCGCCGCCGTCTCGGCACCGGCGACCTCGTCCCACTTGCGCACGAGGTCCTCTCGCGACAGCTGGGGCTCCCAGCCCGCCGATCGAGTGAGGCCCGACAGCACATCGCCGAGTCCCCGGGGATCACGGCCCGGCGTGAACGGTGCGTTCTCGCCGTCGTCCACCCGGCGCCGACGCTTCTTCTTGCGATAGGGCGAGGGCTCGAGTCCGCGCAGCCGCAGGTAGGTCGCCACCGTCTCGGGCAGCTCGCCCTCGTCACTCATCGCCGGGCTCACGGATCTGACCGGCTTCGACCCGCACGACGTGGGCGCGCAGCTCGGGCGGGACGTCTTCTTCGACGGCCGACGTCACGATGACCTGTTCGTAGCCCGCCGCGAACTTGGCCAGGCGGGCGCGGCGGCCGGCGTCGAGCTCGGCGAAGACGTCGTCGAGGATCAACACGGGGTCTCCGAGCCGTGACTCGGCACGCAGGAGCTCGGCCGAGGCGAGTCGGAGCGCCAACGCGATCGACCAGGATTCGCCGTGCGAGGCGTAGCCCTTCACCGGGAGGCCGCGCACCTCGAGTACGAGGTCGTCGCGGTGCGGGCCGACCAGGGTGAGTCCGCGCTCGAGTTCGGCCGAACGGCGTGCGGCCAGCGAGGCTCGGAACTGCTCTGCCAGAGGAAGGGCCGAGCCCGCGGTCTCGACGGCGTCGTCTTCTTCGGGGTCACCCCCGCCCACCGACAGCGCCCACGTGAGCCGCGGTCGGTGGTCGTCGCCCGCGATGGCCTCGTAGGCGTGCGCCACGGGCTGGGAGAGGGCGGATGCCAGCGCGATGCGCGCTTCGATCACCTCGGTGCCCAGGGTGACGAGCTTGTCGTCCCATACGTCGAGGGTGCTGAGGGCGTCGCCGCGCACCCCGCGGGCGCGCGCCGATTTCAGCAGGGCGCTGCGCTGCCGCAGGACGCGGTCGTAGTCGCCCAACACCGCGGCCATGCGAGGAGTCCGTTGCACGATGAGCTGGTCGGCGAACCGACGCCGGGCGGACGGGTCACCGCGCACGATCTGCAGATCTTCGGGGGCGAACAGCACCACCTGCGCGTACCGGGGCAACTCCGAGGTGCGGACGTTGACGCCGTTGACCCGAGCCTTGTTCGCACCCTGGCGGTTGAGCTGAAGCTCGAGGAGCACCGTGCGCTCACCGTGTGCCAGACGAGCGCGCACGATCGCAGCATCCGTTCCGTCGCGCACCATCGGTGCGTCGTGAGACACGCGGTGCGAGCCGAGCATGGCGAGGTAGGCGACCGCCTCGACGAGGTTCGTCTTGCCCTGCCCGTTGCGACCGATGAAGACGTTCGCGCCCGCGGAGAGCGAGACATCGGCGACCGCGTAATTGCGGAAGTCCTTCAGTCCCAGCTGCTCCACGATCACCGAGTCAGACTACCCGTCGCCTCCGACACGACGACCGGAGCCCGATCTCAGCGCAGCAGCAGGTTCGGCTGGAGAAGGTACTTGAACGAACCCTCGCCACCCTTGTCGACCGAGGTCTGCGGGGTGACCAGCACGGGGCTGAGCTTGTTCGCGTTGTCGCTCGAGGTGAACGTGATGCGCGTGAACTCGCTGCGAACGGCGCCGAGCGACTCGAGCAGGTACTGGGGGTTGAGACCCAGGGTGACCTCGTCGCCGACGAGGGTGGCGTCGACCGACTCGGTCGCGCGCGCCTGCTCGGTGCCGGAGGCATCCATCGAGACGCCCTCGGGACCGAAGGTGAAGCGCAGCGGAGCGGAGCGGTCGAGGACGAGCGCCACGCGGCGCACCGCCTCGGCGAGCTCGGCGGTGTTGACCACGCTGTGGTGCTCGGTCTGCGCGGGGAACAAGCGGCGCACGGGGGGGAAGTTGCCCTTGATGAGCAGCGAGGTCACCGTCTTGTTGCCGGACGAGAACGCGATGATCTCGCGATCTCCCGAGCCCGAGAAGGCGATCGAGATGTCGCCGGCGTGCGCGAAGGTCTTTCCGACCTCCTGCAGCGTGCGGGCCGGCACCAGGGCCGACGTGGGTTCGTCGGAGGCCGCCGAACCGCCGTCCCAGGGGATCTCGCGCAGGGCCACGCGGTAGCGGTCGGTGGCGACGAGGCTCAGGCGGGTGCCCGTGACCTCGAGCTGTACGCCCGTGAGCACCGGGGTCACGTCGTCGCGCGAGGCGGCGAAGGCGACCTGTGCGATGGCCGTGGCGAACTCGTCGGCCGGGACGAGGCCCGATTCTCCGCTCACTTCGGGAATCGCCGGGTACTCCTGCACGGGCATGGAGGCGAGAGTGAATCGTGCGGAGCCGCAGGTGAGCAGGATGCCGCCGTCGTCGTCGACGGTGATCTGGATCGGAGCGTTGGGGAGCCGGCTGGCGATGTCGTTCAGAAGCCGGCCGTGCACCAGGATCGTGCCCGGCTCGTCGACGGTGGCTTCGATGGTGGTGCGCGCGGAGGCTTCGTAGTCGAAGGCGGCGAGGGTCAGACCCTGGTCCCCGGCCTCGATGAGCACACCGGCCAGGATCGGCTGCGGGTTTCGCTGGGGCAGGAGCTTGACCACGAACGAGACGGCTTCGCTGAACACATCACGATTGACGTGGAACTTCACGGATGCTCCCTTGATGGCGGGTACGGCTTACCCATGCTAGCCCCACGCTTCCGGCGAGCCGACGACGGGCCTGGCACGGCAAGGTCATCGAATCTCTCTTAACAAAGGGAAAAGGATCTTCATCTTGTTAACCACTGTGGAGACTGTGGATAACTTCCGACATGCGTGTTAACAGCTGGGAACTACACCGTTGTTAACTGTGGACGCGCTGCGGACAGCCTGGGCAGTTAACAGCGACGGGAGGGAGTGCGGTCGAGCCCTCCTCCACAGGCAAGCCCCGTTCGTACACAAGTCATCCGCAGCAAATCAGAGTTATCCACAGGTTTTCCACACTGTGTAGAACTGTGTCGCGAACCACTCGTACGGAGGCGTGTGCGCGGTTTTCCGGCCCGAAAACGCGCGAAGGGCTCGCCCACGATGGTGGACGAGCCCTGACGGGAGAGGAGCGCTCAGCGCATACGGCCGAGCTGGCTGGTGATCTCCGACACCTGGTTGAAGATAGAGCGGCGCTCCTTCATGAGGTCGCTGATCTTCTTGTAGGCGTACATGACGGTGGTGTGATCGCGGTTTCCGAAGAGCTGCCCGATCTTCGGCAGTGACAGGCTCGTGCGCTCGCGGCACAGGTACATCGCGATCTGTCGAGCCGTGGCGACGGCCTGCGAACGGCTCGAGCCGTAGAGATCGTCGACCGACAGCTTGAAGTACTGCGCCGTCGCCGTGATGATGTCGGTCGGCGAGATGACGTTGGCATCGTCTTGATCGATGATGTCGCGAAGCACGGTCTGGGCCAGCGACATGTCGAGCGTCGACCTGTTCAAGCTGGCGAAGGCCGAGACGCGGATCAGCGCCCCTTCGAGCTCACGGATGTTCGACGAGACGACGGTGGCGATGTACTCCAACACGTCGTCGGGAATCAGCAGTCGCTCGCTCTGCGCCTTTTTCCGCAGAATCGCGATGCGCGTTTCCAGGTCGGGGGCCTGCACATCGGTGATGAGTCCCCACTCGAAGCGACTGCGCATGCGGTCTTCGAATCCGGTCAACTGCTTCGGCGGCAGGTCGCTGGTGATCACGACCTGCTTGTCGTGGTCGTGGAGCGTGTTGAAGGTGTGGAAGAAGGCTTCCTGCGTCTCGGCACGACCCTGGAGGAACTGGATGTCGTCGATCAGCAGGATGTCGACTTCGCGGTACCGCGCCTGGAACGCCGAGCCGCGGTTGTTCGCGATCGAGTTGATGAAGTCGTTCGTGAACTCCTCACTCGAGACGTACCGCACGCGGATGCCCGCGTACATGCTGGCCGCGTAGTCGCCGATGGCATGGAGGAGGTGCGTCTTGCCGAGGCCGGAGTCGCCGTAGATGAACAGCGGGTTGTACGCCTTGGCCGGTGCTTCGGCGACCGCGACGGCAGCGGCGTGCGCGAAACGGTTCGACTGCCCGATGACGAAGTTGTCGAAGGTGTACTTCGGGTTCAGGCGGGTGTCGTTCCGAGACGCCGGCACGATCGGCTCCGGTGTCTGTTCGATGACGGCCGCGTGCACAGAGACGGCGGGGCCGGATGATGACGGCCGGTCATCGTCACGGGACGAGGTGCGGTGGGATTCGACGAGGTCGGGATTGACCACGACGCGGAAGGTGCCCACTTCCGGGTCACTCCCCTGCACCTGAGCGAGCGCTTCGAGGATCGACGCGCGCATGCGTTTGTTGAACTGCGCCGCGGTCAGGTCGTTGGGGACGTCGAGGTAGAGGGTCCCGCCCATCACACCCTGCGGCACCGCCAGATTGAGGAAGCCGTGCAGCTGCGGGGTGACCCGATCGTCGGTGAGAAGATGGTCTAGCACGGCGGACCAGACGGGAACATCCGGTACTTCGTGCAGAGACATATCCCCTCCGGGATCTAGACGCGACGGCGATCGACGAGTCGCGTCGAACCTGTGGATAACTCCGGGGGCCACGCTAGTTCGCGGCTCTCGAGGAGCAAAATCCACTGTAAGTCCCGGCCGCGTGTCTTTGCCACGCTTGTGGACGGAGCCTGGGGATAATGAGCGGTCGGCTTCCCAGTTTGAGTTAACGCCCCGCTCGACGTAGCCTTAGTCGGTTGACTTATGCCTATATGGCAGTCCCGACCCCCGTCCCCGGCAGAAGAGCATCGGGCGACATCACCTCCGGAGTGACCCATGAGCAAGCGCACCTTCCAGCCCAACAACCGCCGCCGCGCCAAGAAGCACGGCTTCCGTGCCCGCATGCGCACCCGCGCCGGCCGCGGCATCCTCGCGGCGCGTCGCGCCAAGGGCCGCACCGAGCTTTCGGCCTGACCTACCAGGTGCTGGCGAAGCCGAACCGACTCACCCGCGGATCGGACTACAAAACCACAGTCCGACGGGGTTCTCGTTGTGCCGGAGCGCACACCGTGACCTACGTCGGATCGTCGGCTGAGAGTGGTTCGCCTCGCTTCGGCTTCATCGTGAGCCGACAGGTCGGCTCCGCCGTCACCCGCAACACCATTCGCCGCCGCCTCAAAGCGGTGTGCGCCGAGGCGCTCCCGTCCATCAACGGGGGCGCCTCTATCGTCATCCGCGCTCTGCCGTCCGCGGCGACCGTGGATTACGCGACACTTCGCGCCGATGTGGTGCGGTGTCTGCAACGCAAGGCCGTCGCATGAGTGCGTCGACACTGCCGACATCGGCCACCGGGGCCGGTCGCCTGGCACCGGACGCCGTCCTGGCATCCCTCCCCCTCCTCCCCCGGAATGCAGGGCTCGCCCTGCTGCACGCGTATCGAGCGACGATCTCGCACGTCTACGGCGACGTGTGCAAGTACTACCCGTCATGCTCCGCCTATTCGGTGGGAGCGGTGCAACAACACGGACTCGTCAAGGGCGTCGCGTTCACCGCGGCCCGTCTCGCACGCTGTCATCCCTGGGCTCAGGGGGGCATCGACGATGTCCGTCCGCACCGCGCCTTCCGCCACGAACTCACTCCGCACGGTTTCGTCGTGCCTTCCCGAAAGGACTGATCGTGCAATTCGATCTCATTGGGACCCTTCTCTGGCCCCTCAAGTGGGCTGTCGAGCTCGTACTCGTCGGTTGGCATTCCCTGTTCACGGCGTTCGGCATGGCTCCCGCCGCCGGCATCACCTGGGTGCTGTCGATCGTCGGACTCGTGCTCATCGTGCGCGCGGCCCTCATCCCGCTCTTCGTCAAGCAGATCAAGAGCCAGCGCAAGATGATGGAGATCGCTCCCGAGCTGCGCAAGGTGCAGGAGAAGTACCGCGGTAAGAAGGACCAGCTCTCTCGCGAGGCCATGAGCCGCGAGACCATGGCGCTGTACAAGAAGCACGGCACGACGCCGGTGTCGAGCTGCCTGCCGCTCCTGGTGCAGATGCCGATCTTCTTCGCGCTCTTCAGCGTTCTGAACGACGTCTCCAAGCACGCCGCGAGCGGCGTCGGCGGTGTCGGACTGCTCACCCCCGAGCTGACGACCGAGTTCTACGACGCGCGCCTGTTCGACGTGGCATCCATGCACGTCAACCTCGTCACCGCATGGGGTCAGGCCGACGGCCAGGTCACCGTCGCCATCCTGCTGACGCTCGTGGTGCTCATGATCGGGTCGCAGTTCTTCACGCAGCTGCAGATCATCTCGAAGAACCTGTCGCCCGAGGCCAAGACCGGTCAGGCGTACCAGATGCAGAAGATCATGCTGTACATCCTGCCGCTGGCTTTCATCTTCTCGGGTGTCTTCTTCCCGCTCGGTGTCGTCATCTACTGGTTCGTCAGCAACCTGTGGACGATGGTCCAGCAGTTCGTGGTCATCCGCGAGATGCCCACACCCGGATCCGACGCGGCCAAGGCTCGTGAGGAGCGTCTCGCGCGCAAGGGGAAGGCCATCGATGCGACCGGAAAGGTCGTTCCGATCGAGAAGTACCAGGCCGAACAGCAGCGTCTTCTCGAAGAGGCCGAGCGTGTGCGTGCAGCGCAGCCCAAGCGGCAGCAGCCCGTGGGCAAGCAGCGCGCCAAGAAGCAGCAGACCACGAAGAACACCGGTACGGCGAGCGGATCGGCCGGCACGCCCGGCTCGTCCCCCGCGCCCTGACGACCCGAAAGATCACGATGACGACGTCCGATCAGATCGCACCCGAACAGACCGCCGCCACCGAGGAGCAGCTCGAGCAAGAAGGCGACATCGCTGCCGACTACCTCGAGGGACTCCTCGACATCGCCGATATCGAGGGCGACCTCGCCCTCGATGTACGTGGGGGGCGTGCCTACGTGTCGGTCGAGGCCGATGACGCGGAGGCCCTCTCGACGCTCTCGCACCCCGACACCGTTCAGGCCCTGCAGGAGTTGACGCGCCTGGCCGTGCAGAACTCGACGGGGCGATTCTCTCGGCTCATCCTCGACATCGGCGGGTCGCGTGATGCGCGTCAGCGCCAGCTCGAAGCCCTCGTCGACCTGGCGATCGAGCGGATCAACGAGGGTGCGACACAGGCGTCCCTGCCGGCCATGTCGAGCTACGAGCGCAAACTGGTGCACGACATCGCCGCGGACCGCGGTTACACCTCTGAGTCGTTCGGTGAGGGCGCTGACCGCCACACCGTGCTGCGACGCGGCTGATCAGGATGCCGGAACAGCTCGAGCCTGAGCCGGCGGCAGCGGTCGCGCTGTTCGGCGACCGCATCGACCGTGCGCGGCAGTTCGTCGCCGCTCTCGCCGAGCATGGCGAAGAGAGGGGTCTCATCGGCCCCCAGGAAGTTCCGCGGCTGTGGACGCGACACGTTCTGAACAGTGCGATCACGGTGCCGTACTTCTCCGGGCGATCGGTGGATGTGGGTTCGGGCGCCGGCCTTCCCGGTCTCGTGCTCGCCATCGCTCGGCCCGACGTCGAGTGGACGCTCATCGAACCGATGGAGCGCCGTACGGCGTGGCTGACCGAGCAGGTTGCCGAGCTGGAGCTCGACAACGTGACGGTCGAACGCATGCGTGCCGAAGAGTGGGCCCGCGGGCGCATCTTCGACGTGGTGACCGCCCGAGCCGTCAGTGCGCTTCGCACCCTCCTGCCCTTCACCGCTCCCCTGGTCCGCCCTGGTGGGAGGCTGGTGTTCCTCAAGGGAGCCAGCGTGGGCGCAGAGATCGAATCGGCAGCGAAGCAGGTTCGGAAGCTCGGCCTCACAGACGTCTCGGTCGAGGTCGTGGGCGAGGGTGTGCTGGACGAGCCCACGCGCGTCTTCTTGGCCACCGTCTCGCGCTAGCGTTCTTGGACGCTCTGAGGGGCTGCAGACGCCGCTGAGAGCCCACGCACGAGCGCGCGGGTGTCCCCGGCGGGTGCAGCACGGATGGTGTGCGCCCGTGGCGGGTATGGAGTGAGGGGCGGACACGGCGGTCGTCCGAGACGACGCTGACGCGAGTCTGCGCCCTTTCCCCACGGTGGCGGTGTGGTGGTCTCGAGCAGCGCCAGGGGCTGTCTTCGGTGCGTGCCCACGCACGATGGTCCAGGGCTGCGGCCGGACCGAGACATCTTGCGGGGAGCCAGCGTTCGCACCACCACCCGCTAATCTATTCATTCGAATATAGTTGTGGGTGAACCAACACGGACGGCGCGATGCTCCTGTGGGCGACCATGAGGTCGGCAAGGACGGGTGCATCCGACGCATCTCGCGCCGCATGACTTCTGTCAGATGGGATGCGCGTGGAGCGTTCATCTACTGCCATCGTGCGCCTCCTGAGAGACCTGTCTTCTTCTGGATGCCAGACAAGTCACCATTGCGTCCGCGTTCGCCGACGTTGTCCACCACGTCACGTCCGCCCCCGCTCTCACGACCGGTTCGCGTGCGCGGAACGTCGTGAGGTGGGAGGACGCGCTCGAGTCCGAGTTGCGGCGAGAGCTCTGCAGCCATGGTCGTCCTCTTCGGTGAGCCTGCGACGAGGCATGCGGGAATAGAGTCTCGTCGACGGTGAGACGGAACGGGGCACCGTGCCGATCTGAAGCCCCGCGGACCGGCAGGGATCTGCTGCGCAGGCGTGACAACGAGACCTCAGGGAGCGCGTCTGCCGTGTGCGGTGGAGTTCGGAGGCATCGACCGTCCTTGCTGCTACAGAGTGTGATGGTGGCTCGGGCGAATGCCCTGGTGCAGTTCGCGTACGGGTGGGGAACGTGCTGACCGGTTGCGAGAACGTGGGGCCGTTGTCATGATCCGCACGAAGCGGAATCCGGGGGTCTCGTCTCGGTCCGGATGGCGTTGCGCACACCACGGTGTTCGTGGATTCACGACTGTAGGCGGATTCATTCGAGCCCCTCGCTGCCCCAATGATCTGCACATGTGAACGTGCCCCACGATGGGTGGGATCCCGTTATGCACGGTGACGATCGTGAGGTGGCGGCTACGGGCTGTGGAGCCAGCTCGACGCGGTCGTCGTGGGTGGGGCCCGGGGAGGTCTGGGCGTGAGCCGCAAGTCGGTGTTCGACGCTCCCCTGACCGGGGTGTGGGCCTGGGTCAGTGATGGCACCGTGTCTCGGAGTGGCGTGGGGAACTCGGTTGTGACCATCTGAATCGTTCGGCGCGGCCAGAGCACAACGACCGCCCTGCGTGACATGGAGCACAGGGGCGAAGGATGACGTGATCTGTGCCCCGTTGGAGCCCCTGTGCTGGCGTGCGCTTGCAGAGGGCTTGGTGGGTCAGCGAGAGGTGAGCAGCAGGCGCGGATAGGCGGTGTCGCTCTTGCGTTCCACGTGAAACATCCCGACTCTCCGGCTTGCTGTTAGACCGGCCCGTGTGTGTTTCACGTGAAACATTGAAGTTCAGGTCGAGAGGGTGGCAGGAGAGAACGTCGGTGCGGGGCTGTTCCCGCATGAGCACGTTGCCTAGCTCTCTTCTCGTGGGCGCGGAATCGCGGCAGTGAATCGATGGTCGGGCCGCTCCCCCGCCCATTTTTGCGCAGCCCAGGCGCTTCCCGTGGGGCTGGGTAGTGGCTTCGGGCCGACATGCTGATCGGTCGGTATGGGGCTGGCCTTTCGGTTGTCTCTTCCCAAGACGTTGGTTCCAGCGGGGTGTCTTGAACCTCCCGCATGTCTAGACCAGTGCGGACGGCGCAAGTGCGTGCGGCCTGATCTCCGCGCGCCACCTCTCGTGGGACGTGGGACGCCTGCGCAATGAGCGATGGCGGTGCATTGACCTACCGCGCTCAGGGATGACTCGGTCAGCCGGCGGGGGTCTGGCCTGCTTCGCTCACAGCCCTGGTCCCAACCAGTCGTTCTCCCAACAAGCCGTCTCGCCGGAGGGGTCGGCGTGGCGGGAGGGTGGTTGGTGATTGGGATGCCTCCCATGGACTGGCGACGTGGTCACGGCGCCTGATTCGGATGAGGACGGGATCTCCTCACGGTCGCGGGCTCACTGACCGCGGCCGTCATCGACCGGCACGGTGCCAGCCGAAGGGTGCACACTAGGCCGACGCGCGCCCCGCAGAACCACTCGGCGTCTCGTGTGGTGGTCGCCGCTGCGTAGAGAGGTCGGCATGGAGTTGACGGTGCATGGAAGGCGACACCGAAGTAGTCGAATCCGGACGAGTGCCATTCCGGGCAATCGAGGCTCGGCCCGGCGAGAAGGGGCCATCCCCCGGAGCCACCGTGCCGGTCGTGTGTGCAGCCTGATGCGATGTGCTGGGCGGTGCGACGTGCGGGGACGCACTCCGTGCCGCGACCTCTTTCGTGCCGGACCTATGTCGTGCCGGACCTATGTCGTGCCGGACCTATGTCGTGCAGGGAGATGCACCGCGCGGCGAAGTGTTGTCGTGGCCGCGCCCAGGGCGGTCGGGAGCACTCTCATGCGCATTGGCTGCCGCATCCGTGGCGGGACAGCGCACTGGCAAGGTCGGACGACGCCGTACACCCCGCTTCGGTGGATGCTCCCCTGCATGGATCGAGAGACGGTCGCGGCGTACTCCGGCTTCTGCGCGGCTCAGAGAGCGGCGTCGTCCGACACGCTGAGGCCCCCGCGCTTTGCTGCGCCGCGACTACCCCGCGATTCGTGCAGACAGGGGAGCGCGCGAGTGGCTATGCGGGTCGTGCCGCTGTGGCTCGGCCAGGTCATGCGTGAGGGTGGCGAACCAGTGCCGTAGTTCTTCGGCTTGAGAACACGAGAGCACCAAGTGACGTCACTTCGGGCGTATCGGTGCGCGAGATCCCGGGGCCAAATGCCGGTGAAGGCGTTCACCTTTCCGACACCGATAGATGTGTCTCGAGCCCCCACGAGCACCGCAGGTGTCCAGTGCTGGGCTCCGTCGGATCCGAGGAACTCTTGGCCACTTGGCGGGGCGTCATGTCCACGTCCACGGGTATAACGCCGAAGTCCGGGGCGTTGAATGACAGTCCATGTTTCACGTGAAACATCGCGCATGTCACCGGCCGATAGATCCGCCGCATTGCACCAGTAAGCGGCGCACAGGGAGCCCTGCCTCCCCGCGCCCGTCTACGACAGGGATCGCGTCGTGAAGCGCGTTGGCCATCGTCATGCTGGAGCGGGTCGGACTTCAGATGCTGTCTGAGCGTCGATCGGGGACCCACCGGGAACGCGGCTTGACCAGTGACCGCCGAGCTCGCGGGCGCTGCACGTGTCTGCTGCATCAGAATGCTCTGGGCGCGCTCCGTGCGAACCTGCTTCGTGCGCGTCGGGGATGACGCGAAGGACGGACCCCACTCCCCCGATGGTGGACGAGTATCCCAGTTCGCTGCCTCCCCAAGTGACCGGCGTCGACTCGCACATAACGGCAGGAGATCGTCGTGCAAGCTGTGATCGAGGCCGGAGTATGCGCTCACGTGGGGCGCTGGGCTGCTCAGAGAAGGCGCATCTGCGGACCACGATCGAAGCCGTTCTGGACACCAGTGCCCCGAAGGGAGAGACGAGCCTCATGATGCACCGGTTTGGTTACCCCCAGATGCGTGCCGCAGTCGAGCCGACGGGCGGTAATGGCCCATTGAGCGCTCTCGCTCCGGCGGGCAGCGGGGCGCGATGATGGTCGACTGACTGGGGTGTCCTGAGATTGAGCAATGGTGCCAGATGGGAAGGTCTCCTTCCCTGCAGTCGAGGTCCGGATGGGAAGCGAACCGAGCGAATCATGCGCACGCGCCAGGCTGGGCGATGTTTCACGTGAAACACTGAGCGATCGAACGCGCGCAGGGCAGTCCTGGCTGGGCGATGCGCCAGGATGAACATCCTCGTTCGGAGCGAGTCGACGGGGACCTGGGTAGTCTCGAGCGCATTCCAGGCGCGGGGGATGCCGGCCCTATCGCCGCAATCTCGGATTTGGATGGACCGGGCGGGATGTTTCACGTGAAACATTCCCGCATGCGTGCCACGCGTGGAGCCACACCGCTGCCTGCCGCCATCGTTACGACACCGCGCTTCCGGCTGTGCGCCGCAATCCCCTCGGATCTGGCTGGAAGCCCTGTCGAGCCCGGTCAGGACGAGAGCACACGCCTTGGTTCACTGGTTGGTGGCCGCTCACTGACTAGTGGCCTGCCGATGAGACCGAGCCACGCACCCACTTTCAGACAACAGCGATGGCTGATGTTTCACGTGAAACACATCGGTCGCGTTCGCATATTCCACGCGCAACTTTCGGACAGGCGCAGCCACGCAGTACAGAACGCAACCCAGCGTGAACCGGGGAGCTTGGATCCTGTTGCGAGACGAGAGCCGTCAGTGTCGGCGGATCGCATCGCCAGGTGCCTGCACCGTTAACCCTCCGCTCCCTGAAGCCAGTCGGGCAGACACCTCACATGTCGTGGGAGTCGTCCACTCAAAGCTGCCCGCAGCGAGTTGCGCGGGCAGCTCGCCTCTTCAGCCGAGACGTCGTGCCCCATGATCCCGCCACGCAGGACACAGCAGGAAGGCTCGGGTATCACCCGAGGACGGAGCGATGGACGCTCATCGTGATCGCGGCGCGAGGATAGCCGTCCGCGGAGAAAGGTGGACCGGCACAACCCCGTCGAGCGGTGTTGGTTGCACAAATGACGGTCCCACCCGGGTATCCGGGGATGGCGCGAGTAGACTGAGCAAGTTCGGCAACGGAGAGGTGTTTCACGTGAAACAGTCCGATGGGGCATCTGCGTCCTCTTCCTTCGAGGACTCCCCCATCGCTCGTGAGATCGCTGACCTTTCTGCGCGACGCCGTGCCCTTGATTCGCGCGAGGTCGAGCTGTCGGGACGCACCCGCGTCTTCACTGTCTCGAACCAGAAGGGCGGCGTAGGAAAGACGACGACCGCGGTAAACGTGGCTGCCGCTCTCGTGTCGATCGGGGCCCGCGTCCTCGTGATCGATCTCGATCCACAGGGCAACGCGTCGACCGCTTTGGGAGTCGCTCACAACGCTGAGACGCCGAGTGTGTATGACGTTCTCATCGACGACTTCCCGCTCGCCGACATCGTGCAGACGAGCCCGGAGTCACCGAATCTTCTGTGCGCACCGAGCACCATTCACCTCGCCGGCGCTGAGATCGAGCTTGTTTCGCAGGTTGCTCGGGAGCACCGACTGCGCGGAGCTCTCCGCGACTACCTCGCGATCGACGATAACCACCTCGACTTCGTCATCATCGACTGCCCGCCGTCCCTGGGCCTGCTGACCATCAACGCGTTCACTGCCGCCGATGAGGTCATGATCCCCATTCAGTGCGAGTACTACGCGCTCGAGGGCCTCAGTCAGCTTCTGGGCAGCGTGCAGATGATTCAGAAGCACCTCAATCCCTCGCTCCACGTATCGACGATCCTGTTGACGATGTACGACGGCCGTACGCGTCTCGCTCAGCAGGTCGCCGAAGAAGTGCGTTCACATTTCACCCACGAGGTCCTCGACACGGTGATTCCCCGATCGGTGCGCGTCTCCGAGGCGCCGAGCTTCGGTCAGACGGTCATCGCGTACGATGGCCAATCAGCGGGGGCCATCGCTTACCGTGAAGCGGCGGTTGAGATCGTCGCGCGCGACACCACCAAGAAGGATTCCTGATGGCGAAGAGAACCGGTCTGGGTCGCGGTATCGGCGCCCTCATTCCCACCGCAGAGCCGTCGGAGTCCCGTCCGGTCGACGTCTTCTTCCCCGGTGCGTCGAACTCGTCGAAGGCGGAGTCCGCGGAGAAGACTGACGCATCTGTCGAGGCCGATGCTCTCGTCACGGTCCCGGGCGCGCGGCTCGTGCACATCGACCCCAAGTTGATCGTTCCCAACCCGCGTCAACCGCGCACGCACTTCGACTCCGACGATCTCGCTGAGCTCGTTCACTCGGTGCGCGAGTTCGGCGTGCTGCAGCCCGTCGTGGTCCGGGACAAGGGCGACGGCACCTATGAGCTCATCATGGGCGAGCGCCGCACCCGCGCGTCTCGCGAGGCAGGCCTCGACACCATCCCCGCGGTGGTCCGTGAGACCGAAGACGAGTACCTGCTGCGTGATGCTCTGCTCGAGAACCTTCACCGTTCCCAACTGAATCCGTTGGAAGAAGCGTCGGCGTACCAGCAGCTGCTCGAGGATTTCGGGATCACGCAGGAGGAACTCGCCACGAGGATCGGCCGGTCGCGCCCGCAGATCAGCAATACGATCCGCCTGTTGAAGTTGCCCGTCCCCGTTCAGCAGCGAGTGGCGGCCGGAGTCCTGAGTGCCGGACACGCCCGCGCCATCCTGTCGCTCGACGACCCGCGTGAGATGCAGAAGCTCGCCGACAAGATCGTGAACGAGGATCTGTCTGTGCGCGCGGCCGAAGCCGCGGCGAAGATGCCCGGGGTGGCGCCGGTGCGGCAGAAACCGCAGGCAGGCTCGCGTCGTGCAGGCCTCGACGAGGTCGCCGAGCGTTTGGGCGATCGGTTCGACACGAAGGTCCGCGTCTCTCTCACCGCGAAAAAAGGCCAGATCAGCATCGATTTCGCCTCAATCCAGGATCTGAACCGGATCCTGGCGACCCTGGGCGAAGACGGGTACACGGGCTGAGACCCACCCCACAGGTGCGCACACTTGTCCACACCCGGGCGCCAGACGATCCCGGTGTCGGTGGCTCGACGTAACCTGGATGGGTGACTTCGAACGACCAAAACCCTCGCCGTCGTGCCAGCCTGGAGCTGCTGCGTGCCGAGGCGTCCGACGAACTCGCGGTGCTGATTCACGAACGCCTGCGGGGCGGCGAAGATCCCTGGGACTTCATGGAAGACCTGCCGAACGTGGATGAACTCGTGGTCCTCACTCTGCGGGCCGAGAACATCACAGAGAACGGCGGCGTTCGCCCCAATCGCGCCCGCAACTACCGTGTGCTCCGTCAGATCGCCCTCGACTATCCGGCTCTGACGCGGGCTGTGTGGCGCATCCTGGGCGAAGAAGAGTCGCACCGGGTGTGGGACGCCAGCGCTCGACTCGACGCCTCCTGACGGCGGGAGACCCCCGCGCCGGCGAAGCCGGCACCGCTTTGCGTCGGGCACCGACCGCGTTCCGTCGAGCGGCGGTCGCGTACCGGCATCCCTCTCTCGACGTGTGGGCACCTCGGCAGGGCTGTCCCTTCCGGAAACGACGAATCCCCGACGTCGTGGCGCCGGGGATTCGATGATCGCGGGGACTCAGCCGAGGAACGGCGCGAGGTCCTGCTCGAGTGCGTACTTGGGCTTCGCACCGATGATGGTCGTCTTGACCTCACCGCCCTGGAAGACCTTCATCGCGGGGATGGAGGTGATCTGGTACTTCATCGCGAGGTCGGGGTTCTCGTCGACGTTGAGCTTGAGGATCGTGATCTTGCCCGAGTTCTCGCTCTGGATCTCGTCGAGGACGGGGGCGACCATGCGACACGGTCCGCACCACTCGGCCCAGAAGTCCACGAGAACGGGTCCGTCAGCCTGCAGGACGTCCTGCTCGAACGTTGCGGAGGTCGTCGCCTTGGCAGTCATTGCATATCTCCTTAGATGGAAGCTTCAGTGAATGAAAACGCTGGTGAGCGTTCTTTTGTTCCTCAGACGACAGCGGCGTCGGGAAGGCCCTCGATGGGGCTCTCCGCGACCGCGGGCTCGCCGGCCTCGCCGCGGGCGGCGAGGAAGTGTTCCACGTCGAGGGCAGCGACGGTACCGCTGCCGGCGGCCGTGATGGCCTGGCGGTAGGTCGGGTCGATGACGTCGCCGGCAGCGAAGACACCCTCGACCGACGTGCGCGAGGAACGGCCGTCGACCCAGATGGTGCCCTGGTCGGTGAGCTGCAGCTTGTCGTGCACGAGGTGGGTGCGGGGGTCGTTGCCGATGGCGACGAACAGACCGTCGAGGGGGAGCTCGCTCACGGTGTCGTCCACCGTCGAGCGCAGGCGCACACCGTTCACGGCGTCGTCGCCCAGGATCTCGTCGACCGCGGAGTTCCAGATGAACTCGATCTTGGGGTTCGCGAAAGCACGCTCCTGCATGATCTTCGACGCCCGCAGCGAGTCCTTGCGGTGGATGATGTAGACCTTCGACGCGAACTTGGTGAGGAAGTTCGCCTCTTCCATGGCGGAGTCGCCGCCGCCGACGACGGCGATGGTGCGGTCACGGAAGAAGAAGCCGTCGCACGTGGCGCACCACGAGACGCCGCGGCCCGAGAGTCGCTCTTCGCCCTCGAGTCCGAGCTTGCGGTACGCGGAGCCGGTGGCGTAGATGACCGAGATAGCCTCTTCGACCTTGCCGCTGCCGAGCGTGACGGTTTTGACGGGGCCGTCGAGCTGGAGCGACACGACGTCGTCGTACAACACCTGCGCTCCGAAGCGTTCGGCCTGCGCCTGCATCTTGGCCATGAGGTCAGGACCCTGGATGCCGTCGGGGAAGCCGGGGAAGTTCTCGACCTCGGTCGTGTTCATGAGGTCGCCGCCGGCTTCGACGGAACTCGCGACGACGAGGGGCTCGAGGTTGGCTCGGGCGGCGTAGATGGCGGCGGTGTAGCCGGCGGGGCCCGATCCGATGATGATGACGTGACGCACGGTAGCGCGTTCCCTTCGTTGATTCCGTCGGATGAAACCCATGGTAGCCCCGGGGTATTCCGGGAACCCGGGGCTAGCGGTGGGGGAGGAAGCGTCGGCCCAGGGCGAGCGCCGGCGCGAGCTCGGGGGTGCGGAAGAGCGCCAGGATGCCGAGGTACACGGCGAGCACGACGGACCCGACGATGGCGGCACCTGCCGCTCCCGCGAGGGCGCTGCTGGTCGTCCAGCCATCCGTGCCACCGAGCAGCAGAAGCACCCCGTACCCGGCGGCCGCCGCCGGAAGGGCGGCCAACGCGAACCTGCCGAGGGCGAGCAGCCATGATGCCGTTCCGATGCCGGACAGGCGACGGTGCAGCAGCACGGTAGCGACGACGACCTGCACGACGCTGGCGATGGATTGGGTCAGGGCCACACCCGCCGCCAGCTCGCCGCGACCGAGAACGGCACTGGCGAGGACTGCGCCGCCGGCGACGAGGGCGCACTGGAGAAGCGTGAAGAAGAAGGGTGTGCGCGTGTCGTTGTACGCGTAGAAGGTGCGCTGTACGACGAACAGCACGGCGAGGGGCACGAGGCAGACCAGGAAGCACAGCAGCACCGGTGCCGCGGCGACGGCCTGCTCCGCGGTCGTGGTGAAGATGCGGCTGGCGGGAACCGCGGCGACGGCGAGGGCCGCGGCCGACGCGACGATGAAGAAGCCGAGCGTGCGGATGCTGCGCGAGATGTCTGCGCGCACCTGGTCGTGGCGACCCGCGGCCGCGTGCTCGCTGAGCTGGGTGAAGTACGGCGTTCCGATCGACAGCACGATGATCGAATACGGGAGCATGAACAGCAGCCACGCGTTCTGAGAGACGAAGATGGCGGGGTCGTTCCCCGAGGCGCCCGAGAGCACGTTGGATTGCACGATGCCGGCGAGCTGACCCGCCACGACCATCAGGAAGGTCCAGCCCGCGAGACGCCCGATGTGGCGCAGGCCCACGCCCTTCCACTGGAAATCGGGCCGCAGCGTGAGCCCCGCCCGCCGCCAGAAGAACAGCAGCACCAGGGTCTGTACGACGATGCCGGCGGTGGCGGTGCCGGCGAGCGTCGCGATCATCGAGGGCGTCCACGCGTCGACGCGATCCTGCGGTCCGCTGAAGATCAGGATGAAAACGCCGAACCCGGCGATCGAGATGACGTTGTTGACGATCGGCGCCCACGTGTACGGCCCGAAGACGCGCCGGGCGTTCAGGATCTCGCCCAGCAGTGCGTACAGACCGTAGAAGAAGACCTGCGGAAGGCACCAGTAGGCGAAGGCGGTCGACAGTGCCAGCTGATCGTCGGTGAACTTGCTCGCGTACACCTGCACCAACAGGGGCGCGGCGACCATGGCGAGCGCGGTGGCCCCCAGCAGGCCCACCGTGCCCAGCGTGAAGAGCTTGGAGATGAATGCCTGGCCGCCGTCGGCGTGCGCGGCCGCCTTGACGATCTGCGGGACGACCACGGCGGTCAGCAGACCCGTCGAGATGATCGCGTAGATGTTGTTGGGCAGCTGGTTCGCGACGGCGAAGGCGTCACCCGCGCCACCGATGGAACCGATGGCCGCGACCAGCACGATGGTGCGCAGCAGACCGGTCAGGCGCGACGCGATGGTCCCCGCTCCGATGAGCACACTCGCCCGTCCGATACTGCTCACGGGCGGTTCTCCTCGGTGGATTCGGATGACAGCGGGCCGGTGCCGTCGTCATCGGTGTCGGGGGCACTGTCGTCCGATGCCGGGCTGCGCCCATCGGCATCCGGGCTCTTGCGCACGATGCTGCCGTCGGGCGGGGGGTCGGCATCCGGAGTCTCGTCACCCTCGGCGCGCGTTCGACGGCGACGGGCGATGGTGCGCACGACGCCGAGACTCAGGAACGCCACGATCAGCAGGATGATGACGATGAGGCCGATGCTCTCCCACTCGGCCCGCACCTCGACGTCGACCACCTGCGGCGAGCCCACGGCTTCTCCGGTGGGGCTGTACAGCTGCAGGGCGACGCTGACCTCGCCATTGGCGATGCGCGCCTCGACGGGGACCTCGACGCGCGTGTTGGCGGACGCCTGAGCGTTGACGGTCGTGCGGGGTTGCACGCGGAGTCGCACGTCGTTGGGGTCCACGGCCATCACGACCGTGACGGGCCAGGGCAGGTCGTTGCGCACCCACGGCCGCAGCGGCGCGCTGGAACTCACGAGTCGGAAATCCGACGACAGGATGCCGACGGAATCGAGCGTCGTACGCGTCGCGGCGCGGTGGTCCGAGACGGCCTTGCGGGCGGCATCCCCCGTCCACGACACGTTCATCACCTGGAGGACTTCGGCGCGCTCGCGTCCGGTGAGCAGCTCGGGCTGGTCGAGGATCGTCGCGAAACGGTCGATGACCTGCTCATCGGCGACCAGATCGGCGACATCGGTGACGCGGGCGGTGTCGACCGTCGCCTCGGCGAGGGTGGTCTCGGATGCCGGGATCGTCGACACCGCGGCGAGCGTGGAGCTGCTGTACCCCGGCGCCGTCGCGACGAGGCCCAGGGTCGCGCGGAGACTCACGCGCGAGCGGTCGGTGCCGCGGTCGAGGATGGCGAGGACGGGCTGGTCACCGGTGGCCGCGCGAGCCAGGGCGAGGTACGCCTGCGCGGCCGCGAGCGCCGACCCCCGTCGGGTCGTGTCGTTCTGTCCGGCGGCGTCGGCGAGAGCACGCGAGACCTCGGCGTCGTAGACGGGGGTGGATACGCCTGCCACGGCGGCGGCGGCCTGACGTGCGCCCCCGACCACGCTGGTCGACGGCACCAGCACGTGGGCGGGCTGATCGGCGGTCCCCAGGGCACCGAGGGCGGTGACGGTGTCGGCGCCGGCCGACCCGGTGGCGGGCCAGAAGACGTTCGGGGTGGCGGAACCGATGTCGAGCAGCGACGTCAGCGACGGGTAGGACGGCTGGCCCGGCGTCGCCGATGTCGACGGATCGGGCGTCGACACCGCCGAGACGGCGGGCGCGGGCTGGGTGAAGTCGGCGGCCGCCATGTACGACTGCAGCGACGTGGGTGAGAGGGGGGCGGTGAGGCCGGCTCGCAACTGCGCGGCGATGTCGGCGTCACCGAACT
The DNA here is from genome assembly GCF_014839445.1 of Microbacterium sp. CFBP 13617. Classification (NCBI taxonomy): domain Bacteria; kingdom Bacillati; phylum Actinomycetota; class Actinomycetes; order Micrococcales; family Microbacteriaceae; genus Microbacterium; species Microbacterium sp. CFBP 13617. Next base: position 473,657 of record NZ_JACYNW010000001.1, read on the forward strand.
GCAGCGCGAAGCGGTTGTTGGGCAGCGCCAGCAGACGCTGCAGCCAGGCCACGGCGGTGGGGGGTGCGGCGGAGCCGAGAACCCGGATCGCCGCGGGGATGGCGGGATCGACGGCGAGGGTCGCCCCGGTTCCGTCGACCGCATCGAGTTGGGCCGAGAGCGCGCCGTCGACCGCTGTGAGCTCCGCTAGTTCGCTGGCGCTCAGCAGCCCCCGGGTCATGGGGGCGGCCGTGATGGGAACGACGAGGGCGACGGGCGTCTGCGCGCCCGCGTCATTCGGAACGACGACCACGGTCGGGGTGCGCAGACCCGCGCCGTCGGCCGTCACGCGCACCGGGTAGACGCCCGCCGCGCGTCCGGCCAGCGCGGCGTCGGTCGCCGGTACCGACAGTGCCGTGGTGGTCTGGGCGCCGGAGGCGGTGGCATCCATCGATCCGGTGGCGACCTGCTGCAGGGTGACCCCGGTGGTGTCGCCGCCGAGCCAGCGCTCGAGGGCCGCGTCGTCGCTCAGGGGCGCCGTTCCCAGCTGCAGGCCGACGGGGGTCGCGACGGCCGACCCGGAACCCGCCGCCAGGGTCACGGCGACCGTCAGCGCCTCACCGGGGCGCAGGATGCCGTTGGCGACGGGTGCGGCCGACAGGACGGCCGGCGTCGTCGAGGCCGACGGCGAGGGGCTCGGTGCGGCAGCTGCGGCGGGCATCGCCGGGACCGCGAGTCCGAACGCCAGGGCGCCGGCGGCGAGGGTCGCCAGCAGCCGGCGCGTGAGGGAGCGCCGCGGCACGGGTGAGCCCGGAGGCTGGGAGGTCACGTTCATACGAGCGTCGGTGGAACGAGGGGGCCTCGCACCGCGTTGAGTCTAGGCCCGCGCACCTCGGAGCCCCCCGATAGCCCCGCGCAGACGGTTGAATGGACCGGTGCTCCCCGAACCCGACGCCCTGCTGTGCCGCGCCCTCGCCGACGACCTCCGTGCGGCGGGCTTCGCCAGCGCTGCACTGCGAGAGGCGTGGGGGGCCCAGGCCGACGACGCTCTCGCCCGCGGCCTGCGTCGCCCCGCCACGCGCGCTCTGGGTGACCGGGGTGACGCGTTGGCCGTGCTGGGACGCCTCTGGGGTCTGGGACTGCCCGTGGCACGCGGCGACGTCGAGGCGGCGCTGCCCGCGCTGCGTGTCGACGGAGCCGTGGCTCTGGGTCTCATCGAGGGGTCGGGCGATGCGGTCACCCCGGCGGTGCTGCTGCGCCCGCAGGGGTTCTCCGACGACCAGGGCGACGTCGAATGGTGGATCGCGAGTGATCTCGACGAGTCGGCGCTCGAGGGCCCGCTCCCCGAGAACCACGTGCTCGGGGTGGGGGGCGCCTCCGAGACCCTGGCGCGGCTGCAACTCACGCGTCGCGCGCACACCGCCCTCGATCTCGGCACGGGGTGCGGCATCCAGGCCCTGCGGTTGCGTCGTCTGGTCGACCACGTCGTCGCGACCGACATCTCGGAGCGCGCGCTGCGGTTCACCCGGCTGAACGCCCTGCTCAACGACGTCGACGGCATCGAGACGCGGCACGGCTCGCTCTTCGAACCCGTCGCCGGCGAGACGTTCGACCGCGTGGCCTCCAATCCCCCGTTCGTCATCACTCCCCGCGTGGCCGGTGTTCCGGCGTACGAATACCGTGACGGTGGTCTCGAAGGGGACGCGCTCGTCGCGTCGGTCATGGGCGGTGTGGGCGCGCACCTGTCCCCCGGCGGTGTCGCGCAGTCGCTCGGCAACTGGGAGTACCGCGAGGGCGAGTCGGGACTTGATCGGGTGCGCGACTGGATCGGAACGTCGATGGACGCCTGGGTCGTCGAACGGCAGGTGCTCGATCCGCTCGCCTACGCCGAACTGTGGGTGCGCGACGGCGGCACGGTCGCCGGCACCCCCGCGTACGCGCGGCTGATCGACGCCTGGCTCGACGACTTCGCCGAGCGGGGGGTGACCGGCATCGGTTTCGGCTACGTGCTCGTGCGCAAGCCGCTCGCCGGAGCCCCCACGCTCGCCCGCTTCGAGCGGGTCGACGGCGGCGGCGAGGCGTGGTTCGGGTCGCACCTTGCCGCCTGCCTCGCCGCGCACGATCGCGCGGCGCTGCTCGACGACGAGAGCCTGGCCGACAGCGTGCTGCGCGTCGCCCCCGACGTGACCGAGGCCCGGCACCACCGACCGGGTGAAGAGGACCCCTCGGTCATCGAGTTGCGCCAAGGCGGGGGCTTCGCGCGCACGCTCGAGGTCGACCCCGCGTTGGCGGCGCTCGTGGGCGCGTGCGACGGCGATCTGTCGGTGGGCGTGCTCGTCGACGCGATCGCGCAGTTGCTCGAGGTGGATGCCGAGGCCCTCCGCGTCGACCTACTCCCGCGTGTACGTGAGTTGCTGGTGACCGGGTTCGTGGACTTCGCCGACGACTGACACCCGCCGGTGTCTGCGGACAGGGTGCCGTCGGCCCTCGCGTCTGGCGCGGAGCACGTCTGCGGTGGCTGTCGGCGGCCCCGGATAGGCTCGAAGGCATGCTGAACATGGTCGACGGTCTCGCGCGCCTGGAGGAGCTGGCGGCCCACCCCGTGGTCGCCACGCTCGCCCGCGTCTTCGCCGACGCCGGTCGCGACCTGGCCCTGGTCGGGGGACCCGTCCGCGACGCGTTGCTGGGCCGGATCACCCACGACTTCGACTTCACCACCGACGCCCGTCCCGACGAGATCCTCGCCCTGGTGAAGCCGGTGTCGTCGGTGCAGTGGGACGTCGGTCGGGCCTTCGGCACCATCGGGGCGAGGGTGAAGGGCGAGCAGGTCGAGATCACGACCTACCGGGCCGACAGCTACGACGGCGTCACCCGCAAGCCCACGGTCGAGTTCGGTGACACGCTCGAGGCCGATCTCAACCGCCGCGACTTCACGGTCAACGCCATGGCGCTGCGGGTTCCCGCCCGCACCCTCGTCGATCCGACGGGCGGCGTCGAAGACCTGCTGGCCCAGCGCCTGCGCACCCCCATCGATCCCGCGGTGAGCTTCGGCGACGACCCCCTGCGCATGCTGCGCGGAGCCCGATTCGCGTCGCAGCTCGAGTTCACCCTCGACCCCGACACGCTCGCCGCCATCGTCGAGCTGCGCGCCTCGCTGCAGATCGTCAGCCCCGAGCGCGTGCAGGCCGAGCTCGTACGGCTGCTCCAGACCGACGACCCCGTCCGCGGTATCCGGGTGCTGGTCGAGACCGGCCTGATCGACGAGTTCCTGCCCGAGGTACCGGCGCTGCGCCTCGAGGTCGATGAGCACCACCACCACAAAGACGTCTACGAGCACTCGCTCACCGTGCTGCGCCAAGCCATCGCGCTCGAGAAGGAACGGCACCCGGATGCCGCCCCCGATGTGCCGCTGCGTCTCGCGGCGCTGCTGCACGACATCGGCAAACCCGCGACGCGGCGCCTGGAGCCGGGCGGCGGCGTGACCTTCCACCACCACGACATCAAGGGCGCACGCCTGGCCCGCAAGCGTCTGCAGGCGCTGCGCTTCGACGCGAACACCACGACCGTCGTCTCACGCCTGGTCGAACTGCACCTGCGGTTCTTCGGCTACGCCGAGGGCGCCTGGACGGACTCCGCGGTCCGACGCTACGTGCGCGACGCCGGCGACGAGCTCGAACGCCTGCACATCCTCACGCGGGCCGACGTGACCACGCGCAACAAGCGCAAGGCTCATCGCCTGGCATCCGCGTACGACGACATCGAGAACCGCATCTCGGCCCTGCGCGAGCAGGAGCAGATCGACGCGATCCGCCCCGAGCTCGACGGCAACCGCATTCAAGAGGTGCTGGGTGTGAAGCCCGGTCGTGAGGTGGGCGAGGCCTACCGGTTCCTGCTCGAGCTGCGCCTCGACGAGGGCGTACTCGGCGAAGACGAGGCCGAGAAGCGGCTGCGGCAGTGGTGGGCGACGCGGGGGTAACGCCGTTCGTCTGACGACGACGCTCGGGGTGCGTGCTGCCCGCTTCGGATGAGAGGCATCCGGGGAACGTTTCGTGCAGCGGGGTGCTCACTGACCGCCCCGGTGCACCGCTCGCGCCCCGAAACGCCCGACCCCTCCCCTCGACCCGGCCGTCGACCTACACTGAGACCCACCTCCGTCACCGCCGATGGGAGTCCTGTGTCCTCTTCCTGGTCGCGACCGGCCATCTCTCCCGAGACCTCGGGACTGTTGATCGCGCGCGCCCACGACGAGCTGCTCGCCGGCAACGAGGATCGACGCCTCGACGACGTGCGGCCGCTCGTGCAGGACTCGTGGCGGCGGTCGCTGGCGTCGCTGGTCGGACCCGAGGGGCTTCCCTCGCTCGAGCTCGCCAGCGATGAGCTCGAGGCCTATCGTCGCGCCCATCCGTTGGCGGGGGTGATGGACATGGTGCGGTCGCTCCTGCTGCCCGGCACGGCCGAGGAATCGGGCGTCGTGGTCGCCGTCGGAGACGCTGCCGGGCGCCTGCTGTGGGTCGAGGGCGACAGGCACATCCGCACGCTCACCGGCGACATGGGTTTCGTCGCGGGCGCGAACTGGGCGGAGGACGCCGTGGGCACCTCGGCCCCGGGAACGGCGCTCACCCTGGACCGGTCGGTGCAGATCCGCGGCGCCGAGCACTTCAACCGGCTCGTGCAGCCGTGGTCGTGCACCGCGGCTCCCGTGCACGATCCCGAGACGCGGCGCCTGATCGGTGTGATCGACGTCACGGGCGGGCCCGAGGCCGTGACGCCCCAGGCTCAACTGCTGGTGGATGCCACGGCCCGCGCGATCGAGAGCGAGATCCTCGTCGCGCGACTGCGCGCGCAGCATCCACCCGCGCCGAAGCGGGCGGCGCCGTCGCGCGCGTTGCTGCGCATCCTGGGTCGCGATCGTGCGCTGCTGGAGGTGGATGGGGCGGTGCGGGAACTCAGCGCGCGGCACGCCGAGATCCTGCTGCTTCTCGCCGTGCACCGAGAAGGGCTGTCGGCCGAGGCGCTGAGCGAAGCGGTCTACGGACACCCCGCCGTCGAGACGCTGCGGCCCGAGATGGTGCGCTTGCGCCGCGCGCTCGTCCCCGTCGCGTCGCGTCTGGTTCCGGCATCCCGCCCCTATCGCCTGCTGGAGGATCTCGAGACCGACGCGCAGCACGTGCTGTCGTTGCTCGATCGCGGAGCGCACCGGGTGGCATTGGCGGCGTACGCGGGCTCGGTGCTGCCGGAGTCGGACGCACCGGGGGTCGTCGAGGTGCGCGAGTCGGTGCGCTCGGCGCTGCGCGAAGCGCTCATCGCCGAGGCGAGCGTCGACGTGCTGCTCGCTTATGCCGAGACCGCCGAGGCGTGCGACGACGAGGAGGTGCTACGGCTGTGTCTGGGCATGCTCCCCCCGCGTTCCCCGAAGCGCTCGGGGCTCGTCGCGCGTTTGGAACGGCTCGAGCGGGCGTGAGCGGGCCACCGTTCGCCGGGTGTTCGCCCGGCGATGGGCCGCGGGCGTTCCCGATGTCGGAACCCCTCGTTACGCTGAACATATGGACGAAGAAACGCTCGACATCTTCTCGGCAGCTCGCGCCCGTCGCGACGTGGGGCGCATTCGCGAGGCCCTCGCCGAGGTGAAGGCCGGCGATATCGCCCGGGTCATCGTCCGCTCCCCCCGCTACGGCCTGTACGCCCTCGAGGGCACCGTGCGCATCGGCGTGGGCGGTCAGCCGCTCGTCGGTGATGTCATCCTCGCCACGAGCTCCGAGATCCAGCGCATCGACGTGGGCATCGAACAGCCCGAGGCCGCTCTGGGCGCCGACGTCGTCGATCCCTCGACCCTCCCCCACGGCACGCCCGTCCGCGTGACGTTCCTCACCCCCACGCACCAGACCTTCGCGCTCACCGGACCGATCACGGCCGGCAACGACCGGTTCCTGCTGGTCGGCAGCTGGATCGTCGCCGACGATCGCGTCATCGCGCCGCGCGTGCAGAGCATCGAGCGCCTCGACGGCGTCGACCTGCACGAGGTCAACGTTCCGCCGCTCCGGTCGGTGTTGGCTGACGCCGACGCGTAGCCTCTCGCGCTGAACGGATGCCACGGCCTCGGGGTCGTGGCATCCGTTGTCGGTGCGTGCGGGGGCCGCGGTCCCCGCGTCGGACCCGGTGGCGTTCGCTCGCCGCGCGTGCCCACCCCGGGCGGCGGACGGACGGCGGGTGATCGGAACCGCATCCTTTTGACGAGGACGCATGCGTTTGCCGCCAATCGGGTGCGGTCTCGGCAAACGGGTGCGGTCTCGTTGGGACGGCTACGCCGCCGTCCGCCCGCGCGTGCGTCCCGGGTGCAACCGGATGCAACCTCCCCCGGCGTAGCGTCGGCGCATCGCCGCCCGAAGCCGTCGCGGCGACTCATGACCGTCGAAGGAGACACGCATGACCATCGTCGAAGAAGGCGTCTCGAGCGTCTACGCCGCTCCCGGAACCCGCGGAGCCGTCGCCGAGTACCGCTCGCGGTACGGGCACTACATCGGCGGCGAATGGGTCGAACCGCACAGCGGCGAGTACTTCGAGAACATCACCCCGGTCACCGGCAAGCCGTTCTGCGAGGTCGGACGCGGCGACGCGCACGACATCGACCGCGCGGTCGAGGCCGGCTGGAAGGCGTTCGCGTCGTGGAAGAAGACCACTCCCGCCGAGCGCAGCGTCATCCTGAACAAGATCGCCGACCGCATCGAAGAGAACCTCGAGAAGATCGCCGTCGCCGAGACGTGGGAGAACGGCAAGCCGGTGCGCGAGACGCTCGCCGCCGACATCCCGCTGACCGTCGACCACTTCCGCTACTTCGCGGGCGTGCTGCGGGCCCAGGAGGGCTCGCTCAGCCAGCTCGACGAGAACACGGTGGCCTACCACTTCAACGAACCGCTCGGTGTGGTCGGGCAGATCATCCCGTGGAACTTCCCCATCCTCATGGCCGCCTGGAAGCTGGCGCCGGCGCTCGCCGCGGGCAACTGCGTCGTGATCAAGCCGGCCGAGCAGACCCCGGCATCGCTGCTGTTCCTGTTCGACATCATCGGCGACCTGCTGCCGGCGGGCGTCGTGAACATCGTCAACGGCTTCGGCATCGAGGCGGGGGCACCGCTGGCGCAGCACAAGCGCATCCGCAAGATCGCGTTCACCGGTGAGACCACCACGGGGCGTCTGATCATGCAGTACGCCTCGCAGAACCTCATCCCGGTGACGCTGGAACTCGGCGGCAAGAGCCCGAACGTGTTCTTCGAAGACGTCGCCCTGCGCAGCGACGACGCGTACTACGACAAGGCGCTCGAGGGCTTCACGATGTTCGCGCTGAATCAGGGCGAGGTGTGCACGTGTCCGTCGCGCTCGCTCATCCAGCGGTCGATCTACGACCAGTTCCTCGGTGACGGCCTCGAGCGCGTGAAGAAGGTGCGCCAGGGCAATCCGCTCGACCCCGAGACGATGATCGGCGCACAGGCGTCGAACGACCAGCTCGAGAAGATCCTGTCGTACATCGACATCGGCAAGGCGGGCGGCGCGAAGCTGCTGACGGGTGGCGAACGCGTCGATCTCGGCGGCGATCTGACGGACGGCTATTACATGGCGCCGACGGTGTTCGAGGGAACGAACGACATGCGCATCTTCCAGGAGGAGATCTTCGGTCCCGTCCTGTCGGTGACCTCGTTCGACGACTTCGACGACGCGATCTCGATCGCCAATGACACGCTGTACGGCCTCGGCGCGGGTGTGTGGAGCCGCAGTGGCGACACCGCCTACCGTGCCGGCCGCGCCATCGAAGCCGGGCGTGTGTGGACGAACACCTACCACCAGTACCCCGCGCACGCCGCGTTCGGCGGGTACAAGCAGTCCGGCATCGGCCGCGAGAACCACCTGAAGATGCTCGACCACTACCAGCAGACGAAGAACCTGCTGGTGTCGTATGCCGATGGGGCCATGGGCTTCTTCTGAGTCCTGCTGATGGGCGCGCCGTGTCCCACTTCGTGCAGATCGGACACCTACTTTCTGCACCAAGTGGGACACGGTGGTGAAAGAAGGACGGAACGGATGCCAGAACTCTCCCGCGTCGACGTGACGGATGCCGCGGCCGCGCTCCTGCGCGACCTGACGGTCAAGCACGGCCCACTGATGTTCCACCAGTCCGGCGGCTGCTGCGACGGCAGCTCGCCGATGTGTTACCCGGTGGGAATGTTCCTCACGGGTCCGAGCGACGTGCTGTTGGGCACCATCGACGTGGGCCTCGACGACCCCATCGAGGTCTACATGTCGGAGTCGCAGTTCGAGTACTGGAAGTTCACGCACCTGACGATCGACGTCGTGCCCGGGCGCGGGGCGGGCTTCTCGGTGGAGGGTCCGACGGGCATGCGATTCCTCATTCGCTCGCGGATGCTGACGGAGCAGGAGGCGGTGGCGTTCGGGGTGACGACTCTCCCGGAATGAGGCTGCGGCGCCACCGGCGGTCGCGAAGGAAGGTCGCGACACTGAACGCGAGAACGAGGAGCGGGGCGGACATCACCGCGGCGGGAGCGAGGCCGGCGATCAGGAACCCCGTCAGCACCGCTCCGCCAGCGGCTATCCAGGAGGACGCCGGCCGGAGTGGGTCGACCAGCGTGCCCCAGCCCGCGCCGATCACCACCGCGTAGACGCAGATGATGAGCGAGATGTCGACGGTGTTCTGCACGGGGAGCTTCGTTCTCTCGAGGTCTGGTCGACTCGCCAGTGTTCCATCGCCGCGGCGGTGAGAGCGCCTGTTTCACCCGCCCGGCGGGCGGAACCACCCGCGCCACCCGCGATTGCCGGGCTCTCCCTGCTCGACCCGCGAAGGGTTCGATCGGCACGAATGACGGCTCACGGGCGAAAACGCCACGGCGTCGGGCGAAAACGGCGCCCACCCCCCTCGGCGGCGGAAGCGGGCGCCGTTAGCGTGTCGTCGGTCCGGGCAGGAGACCCGGCAGCCGCGCGAGCGGCTCGCGCGGAGGGTGCCCCCATGAAGTTCAGCGCCGGTCGCGCGTTCGCCCTCGTCCTGGCCCCGCTCATCGCCGCGGCCCTGGTGGCGACCGGGCTGATGCTGCTGGCCATCGTCGCGACCGAGGCGGCGACGACCATCGTCGTCCCCTACCTCGTCACCTACAAGGGAACGAAGGACCCGGGCGGCGGTGGGCGGACGCTGTACATCGACGGCTCCTGGTCCGTCGCGACAGCGGTGACCGGCATCGTGGCGTCTCCCCTGGTCGCGCTGGCACTCTTCCTGCCCGACGCACCCGCACGACCGCGTCGCGGCTAGAGCCAGCCCCGGTCGACAGCCACTCGCACGGCGTCCGCCCGATTGCGCCCGCCGGTCTTGCCGATCGCACTGGAGAGATGGTTCTTCACCGTGCCCTCCGACAGGTGCACCATCCGCGCGATGTCGGCGATCGATCCGCCCGACCGCGCTGCGGCGAGCACGTCGGTCTCACGCTCCGTGAGGGGCGAGTCGCCCTGAGCCAGCGACTCGACGGCCAGCGCCGGGTCCACGACTCGCAGCCCCATCGACACGCGCCGCACGGCATCGGCCAGCTCGGCCGCGGGAGTGTCCTTCACGACGAAGCCCGATGCCCCGGCCTGAAGGGCCCGTGCCAGGTAGCCCGGCCGGCCGAAGGTCGTGACGATGAGGGCACGGCATCCGGGAACCTCGGAACGCAGGAGCGACGCCGCGGCGATGCCGTCGATACCGGGCATCTCGATGTCGAGCAGCGCCACCGTCGCCTGAGACGCGCGAGCCGCTTCGACGACCTCGTCGCCGCGCCCGACCTGGGCGACGACCTCGATATCGTTCTCGAGCCCGAGCAGGGCGGCGAGGGCACCGCGCACCAGAGCCTGGTCGTCGGCGATGAGAAGCCGGATCACCATCGCGTCACCACGTGACTTTCACTCTGAACCCGCCGAGATCACTGCGACCCACGGTGAGGCGGGCACCCGCGGTCTCGACGCGTTCGCGCAGGCCCGTGAGCCCCGACCCCGAGGATGCCGTGGCAGACGGTCCGCATCCGTCGTCGTCGACCTCGACACCGCGGGCGCTCAGACGCACGCGGCACGCGTGAGCACCGGCGTGCCGTACGACGTTGGTCACCGACTCGCGCACCACCCATCCGGCGAGCTCCCGACGATCGGCGGGGACCTGCTCGGTCGACCCGGGCAGGTCGGGCGTCACCCCGGCGCTCTCAAGGGCGGCCCGCGCCGCGGCGAGCTCCCCGCTGATGCTCACACCGCGGAAACCGTGCACCGTCGCGCGCACGTCGGCCAACGCGCCCCGCGCCAGCTGCTCGATCTGGGCGATCTCGTCGCGCGCGGCCGGGGATCCGGCATCCATCAGTCGCCCCGCCAGCTCGGCTTTGACCGTGATGACCGTCAGGGAGTGGCCGAGGATGTCGTGCACGTCGCGAGCGACGCGGCCCCGCTCGCGCTCGGCGGCGAGCTCGGCGACCTGATGTTGCGCGGCCCGAAGACGCGCCAGGGTGGTGATGTTGCCGGTGAGAGTCGCCATCATCACCGACACCGAGAGGATGACGGCGGCGTTCAGGGCGCTGTTGCCGACGTCGGCGTCGTCCCACACCCCCACGGCGAAGGTGAGGCCGGCCAGCACCAGGAGGGCGATCCAGAGCATGCTGCGCCGCATGCGCGAGACGGCGAGGGCCACGCCGACGAACGTCCACAACCAGCGCACGTCGGCGCCGAGCCACGGAATGAGCGACAAGCTCAGCAGGAAGAGCACCGCCGCCGGAACGAGGCGCACCGCACCGGGCTGCAGTCGCCGCATCACCGGAACCGTGCACAGGAAGGCGCCGCCGAAGACCGCCACGAGAAGCGTCGGCACGATGGTGACGGCCGAAGGCTGCGCCCACAGCGTGTACATCGTCGGCACGATCCAGGCGAGAGACATGCCCGCGCCGATGAACCACCCGCGGTTCGACATGGCGAAGCCGGCACCCGCGGAGGGTGCCGACCCGGCGGCGGGGGCGGCCTGCTCGTTCATCACGTTCACCATAGGACGCCCTCGTCGCTCACCCTCGCCGCGTATCGCGACGGAAGAAGGCGACCGTGCCCGTGACGAACACCGCGAGCCAGACGACCGCATTGATCAGGGCGCCGATGTCGAAGGCATCCCCCGTCAGCGGTGACCGCGCCAGCTCACCGATGCCGTACACGGGCGTCAGCTTGCCGATGACCTGCAGGAAGTCCGGCATGTTCGACAGCGGGAAGAACAGGCCGCCCAGGAACGACAGCAGAACGACGACCAGGCTCGTGATCTGCGCGACGTTCTCACCGGGCACCATGTAGCCGACCATGAGCCCGAGCGTCGTGAAGACCGCACCGGCGAGCAGCCACGCGGCCAGGCCCGACACGATCCACTGGGATGCCGACAACTCGACGCCCGAGAACATGGCGACGACGTAGGTCGCGACGATGGCGACGAGACCGAACATCATGCCCGCGATCGTCTTCACGGCGACATTGACGACAGGGTTCAGCGGCGTGAGGCGCAACTGCCGCGTCCACCCCTGCGCGCGTTCGGCGGCGACGGACGCCCCGGTCTGGGTCGCCGACATCATCGCTCCGTACATCGCCATCGACACCATGATGTACGCGGCCACCGACACTCCCCCGGATGCCACCGGAGTCGCCGTCAGCGGTTCGTCGAGCAGCTGATACCCGACGATGAAGAACATCAGCACGGGGAACGCCACGGTGAAGAACAACCCGCGCGGGTTGCGGATCTTGCGCATCAGCTCGAGGCGCAGATAGGTGAGCGTGAACCCGCCGAGGGCGGGCACCGGTCGGTCGAGGGTGATGGCGGTCATCGGACTGCTCCGTTCAGGGCGGGTTCCGCGGCGTCGGCGGTGAGGGCGAGGAAGACGCTCTCGAGGTTCTGGGCGGTGATCTCGAGATCGCGCGCGGGGGTGGCGGTCAGCAGGTGTCGGGCGAGCTCATCGGAATCACGCGTGTGGATCGTGACGCGCTCGCCGGCGGCCTCGACCGAATCGACGCCCGGAATCGACGCGAGCGCCGTGAGGTCGGCATCCGGGAGCGTCAGCTGGACGACCCGACCCGAGACGAGATTCTTGATCTCGGCGGTGCTCCCGTCGGCGACGATCCGACCGCGGCTCATCAGCACGATGCGATCGGCGTACTCGTCGGCCTCGTCGAGGTAGTGGGTGGCGAACATGACGGTGCGTCCGCGGGCGGCATCCGCCCGGATCGCGCTCCAGAACGAGCGGCGCGCCTCCACGTCCATACCGGTGGTCGGTTCGTCGAGGATCAACAGTGCGGGATCGCTCACGAGGGCCATCGCGAAACGGAGTCGCTGCTGCTCGCCCCCGGAGCACAGGCCCACGCGACGGTTCGCCAGACTCTGGATGCCGGCCCGCTCGAGGGCTTCGTCGACGGGACGCTTCTCGGCGAACAGGCTGGCCGTGAGGGCCACCGTCTCGCGGACGGTGATGTCCTTGAGGAGGCCACCGGTCTGCAGCACGGCCGAGACGAGGCCGCGGGCGACGGCGCCGCGGGGAGTGTGTCCGAACACCTGGATGGAGCCGGCGTCGGGGTTCGTGAGGCCGAGGATCATGTCGATCGTCGTGGTCTTGCCCGCGCCGTTCGGGCCGAGGAAGGCCACGATCTCGCCCGGACGGACGGTGAGGTCGACGCCGCGCACGGCGTGGACGGAGCCGAAGCTCTTGACGACGCCCCGCGCGTCGATCGCGACGGGGGTGGGGGTGGAGGAGGTCATGTGTTCATGCTGGTCGGGGACGACGGTCGGCACGGGGGGCGTGGGTCACGTCGTGGGGGTGACGTTCGTCATGGGTCGGGGTGGATGGGTGAAGTTCGGCGCTCCCGCGACGAGCGCGGGCGAACCTTTCCCCGTGAGGGGTGGATCTGTGGATAACTCCCGAGGCGACTGCTCAGACCTCAGTACCGTGCGGGGATGCAGAAATTCACGGTCGAGCCGGAGGCACTGCGCCGTGCGGCGTACGTGCTCGACGCCGCGGCGGACCACGCTGGGGCACAGACGTCGTTGACTCCGACACGCAACCTGGGGCACGCGCGGCTGAGCGCGGCGGCCGAGGAGTTGCTGCAGTCCTTGACGGGCGGTTGGACGGAGGCCACGACGCAGATCGACGCCGTGGCAGCGAGTCTGCGCGCCACCGCGCAGATCTACGAGCGAGCGGATGCCGACGGCGAACGAGACGCCCGCGCCATCGGCGCGCAGCGATGAGTGCCCTGGGCGCGACGACGTTGGCCTCTGAGCTGGTTCCCGGCTCCGTCGAGGCGGCCTACGAACTCGCGCGTCTCGGCGGGCAGCGATCTTCGGTCGCCGATGACATCTCTCACTCCTTTCGGCGACAGCACGAGATCGACGGATGGACGGGGAGCGCCTCCGACGCGTACGGCGCGCGGATCGACCTCATCGCGCGGCGATGGGAGCTGATCGGTGAGGCGCTGGAGGCCCTGGTCGAACCGATGCAGACCTATGGCCGCGCATTGTCGCGCGCCCAGGGGCTGGCTCAGGATGCCATCGAGGCATGGGCCTACGCCTCATCGCTGCCGACCGACGGTGGCGAGCCACCCGCGTTCCGTTCCTTCGCGAGCGGATGGCCGCTGGTCATTTCGGACGCACGCCATCAGGGCGCAGCGCCGAGTTCCCGCGCTGAGGCCCTGCGCCGGGCCGAAGCGATGCTCGCCGACGCGTGCGCCGACGTGCTCGCCGCGGGTGACATCGCTGCGGCCGCGGTGCGCGCATTGATCGAGCCGCTTCGCGCGCGAGGCGAGGTCTGGGTCTCGATCGGTGAGGGCCTCGGGCGCACCGCGGTGCCGTCGGCGCACATGCTGTCGGTGATGTCCGCGCTCGATTCGTCTGCCCTGACCGCTCTGCTGAGGGCACGGCCCGACCTGGTGGTGAGGCTCGCACAGGCCGACCCTGCGGCCATCGCGCCGTGGTGGCGCGATCTCGACCCCGACGTGCGCGAGGTGCTCATCACCGAAGCACCCGGGGTGATCGGGAACCTGGGCGGCGTCGCGTACGCGTCTCGGGACCGCGCGAATCGCATCGTGCTCGCGCAAGCGCTCCAGGATGCCAGGAACAGCCCCTGGGATCAGTCCGATCAGGTCGCTGCGCTGGAGGCACTGGGGAGAGCTGCCACGGGCAACACCCTCGCCTCGCTCGTGCTCGACCGGCCCCCGTTGGCGCAGGTGGCGGTGGGCGATCTGGATCGGGCTCATCACATTTCGGTGATCGTGCCGGGGATGGGGACGACGGTCGGGGGTGACATGGAGGCGTACGCGGAGGTCGCTGATGCCCTCGCCGGGCAGCAAGCTCGCCTATCCGGCGTCGGTCGCGATGATCTTGGCGTGATTGCCTGGATCGGGTATCACCCACCCATGCCGGATAGCCACGCGTTAGAAGTGATCTCCGATGACCGAGCCTCAGTCGGAGCCCGCAGTCTCGCGTACGACCTGGAATCGCTTCGAGTTACAGCTGGCAACGGTTCTCTGGTGGAACTTTCCGTCATTGCGCATTCCTACGGAACGGACGTCGCCACCCTCGCGCTCCAGCAAGCGGAGGCGGATCACCTCGTGATGCTCGGCTCCGCTGGAATTTCTGGCGAAGTCGGCGATGCCTCGACACTGAATGTCCCCGAGGGGCAGGTTTTCTCATCGCAATCGAGGCGTGACGAGTGGGCCCCGATCGGCCAGGTCTTATCCGGACGCACAGACCCGACGAGTGGCGGGTTCGGAGCCTCGGTGTTCTCGTCGGAGTCCGCAGTCGTCGAAGGGAAGGAGCTTCTTGCGGTGTCCAAGCATGGGCCGATCGGGGCGGAGACGGCGGCGGACGCCAGCTACTTCACGTCGAACACCACCTCGATGTACAACACGGCGCTCGCAACGATGGGCAACGACGAGCGTCTCGTTCTGGGTGGCACCGCCGAGGATCGCGCGGTGAGAAATGGAAAGAAATGGGGTGAGAACGAACTGTGAGACGACGGTTGAAAGTCACGATCGTTCTCCTGGCGTGCATCGCACTTACGGGCTGCTCGCCCACGAATCAATCTGAGGGAGAAGCCATGACCGTCGACGATGTTCTGTCTCATGGGAATGACCTATACGCCGCTGTGCGAGGTGTCGTGGGTGAGGACGGGTGGTCGACAGATGAACAATGGCTATCTTGCGGGATTGCTGATGGGCAGACAATGGTTAAATTGCGTCTCGATTCGAGGCTCGCGGCGGATTTTCCCGGACGACCTCAAGATTTGATCGAGCTTGTTCGCGGGCGATGGTCGACCTTGGGTGTCGACGCGGCCACGGCAGTCAACCGCGATCTTGATCCCGTCCGATACATACTTTCCGACCCGCCCTTTCTGCAGGGAGTGAGGGAGGACGGTTCCATTTCGAGTCTCTGGCTCGGAACCGGGATCGCCAACTTTGGCTATGTCAGCCCCTGCGTCCCTGGTGACGTGTTTCTGCTGAACGGCGTGACACGTTCCTCTCTTTCCCACACGTCGTTGGGCACGACGCACTGAGAGGACCGAACGATCTTCAGGGTGTCCTCCGGTGACGCTCCGCACCCGCGATGTCCGAGCCTCGGGTTAGCCTGACCACATGTCGGGCAAGGTCTACGTCATCCATGAGAACCCCCAGTGGCTCCCGCCGTTCGAGGCGGCGTTCACCGCCGAGGGTGTGCCGTTCGAGGAGTGGTTGCTCACCGATGGGTCGATCGACCTGTCGGTCGAGCCGCCCGAGGGCATCTTCTGGTCGCGTCTGAGTGCCTCGGCGCATACGCGTAATCACGCGCACAGCAAGGAGTTCGGCCGTGCCGTGCTGCGCTGGCTGGCGTCGTGGGGGCGCACCGTCATCAACGGCGCCGACGTGCTGGAGCTCGAGGTCAGCAAGGTCGCTCAGCATGCGGCTCTGCGTCACGCCGGTATCGATGTGCCGCGCACCGTCGCGGTGTTCGGCGTCGACGATCTCGCCGCGAAGGCCGAGCAGTTCGGGGCACCGTTCATCAGCAAGCACAACCAGGGAGGCAAGGGCCTCGGCGTACGCCGCTGGGACTCCGTGGCCGAGTTCTCGGAATGGGTCTCCTCCCCCGAGTTCGAGCCGTCGCCCGACGGCATCACGCTGCTGCAAGAACTCCTGGTCGCGAAGGCGCCGTTCATCACCCGCGCCGAGTTCGTGGCGGGCGAGTTCGTCTACGCCGTTCGAGTCGACACGAGCGCGGGCAGCTTCGAGCTCTGCCCGGCCGAGGCCTGCGCGGTGCCCGGAGCCGACGGTGTCGAGCCCGAGCCCCTCTTCCGCCTCCGCGATGACGTCGATCAGGCACTCATCGACCGTTACTTGGCCTTCCTCGCCGCCGAGGGGGTCGGCATCGCCGGGATCGAGTTCATCGAGACCCGTGACGGACGCACCGTCACCTACGACGTGAACACCAACACCAACTACAACCCCGACGTCGAGGCGACCGCGCCGCGTTCGGGACCGCGTGCCATCGCGCGCTGGCTGGGCGCGCTGCTCCCCCAAGAGGTCGTGGGTGCCCGTGGCTGAGGCCGCCCCGCCGCACACCGAGTGGCACGGCTTCGGGTTCGCGACGCGTCAGGTGCACGCCGGTGAGGTCGAAGACCTCACGCACGGCTCCCGCATCACCCCGGTGCACCTGTCGGCGGCGTACCGTTTCGCCTCGTTCCAAGAGGCCACCGATCGATTCGGCGGCGCCGACCTGGGGCACCTGTACTCGCGGAACCTGAACCCGACGAACCAGGTCGCCGAAGCACGACTGGCGTCGCTCGAAGGCGGGGCCGGCACGATCGTCGTCGGTTCCGGTCAGGCCGCCATCACCATGGCCCTGCTGGGCCTCGCCGGCAGCGGCGAGCACCTCGTGTCGACCGCGAGCATCTACAGCGGAACCCGAGTGCTGTTCGACCGCACCTTCGCGCGCATGGGTGTCACCGTCGACTACGTCTGGGACCCCAGCGACGAGCGCGAGTGGGACTCCCTCATTCGGCCCGAGACCAAGGCGATCTTCACCGAGACGTTGCCGAACCCGAAGAACGACGTCGTCGACATCGACGCCGTCGCCCGAGTGGCACGCAGGCACGGCATCCCCCTCGTCGTGGACAACACGATCGCGACCCCCTTCCTGATCCGTCCCGTCGAACACGGCGCCGACATCGTCGTGCATTCCGCAACGAAGTTCCTCTCGGGTCACGGCGCCAATCTCGCCGGCGCCGTCGTCGACGGCGGAACGTTCGACTGGGCGGCATCCGATCGCCCCTATCCCGGACTCACCGACACGCCGATCGCAGAGCACGCCTCGTTCGTCGACGCGTTCGGCCCCCGCGCGTTCGAGTTCTTCCTGCGGTTCGGCATCGCCAACGACACCGGTCCCGCACTGTCGCCGCTCAACGGCTTCCTGCTGCAGCAGGGGATGGAGACATTGTCGGTGCGCATGCGCCAACACCTCGCCAGCGCACACACGATCGCGACGTGGCTCGAGCAGCACGAGGGCGTCGAGAGCGTCGACTACGCCGGACTCCCGTCGCACCCGCAGCACGCGCTCGCCGTCCGCGACTACGGCGGGCTCTCGGGATCGGTATTCTCGTTCACGGTGGCCGGGGGCCGCGACGGCGCAGAGCGGTTCTTCGACGCGCTGCGCCTGTTCAGCCGCATGACGAACATCGGCGACACCCGCTCGATGGCGCTGCACCCCGCGACCACGACCCACCTCGGCTTCACGCAAGAAACGCGCGACCGCCTCGGCATCGGCGACGGTCTCGTGCGTCTGTCGATCGGCCTCGAGGATGCCGAAGACCTCATCGCCGACCTGGATCAGGCGCTTCGCGCGGTCTGACGCCGGCTGCGCCGCCTGGCGAGCCGATCCGTCAGCCTCCGGCTTCGTTGAACTCAGCGGCCTGCCGCCGACGCCGCACTCCCCCGCCCCCCGTTGAGTGTCCAAGACACGCCGCACCCCACCCCGACTGAGCGGCGTGTTCTGGACACTCAACGCTGGGGACGCCCGCGTAGCGCGCGCGGCGTGGAGACGCGCAGACCGCATTCTCCCGCCCCGTTGAGTGTCCAAGACACGCCGCAGCCCCCCCGACTGAGCGGCGTGTTCTGGACACTCAACGCGGGGGAAGCCCACGAAGAGCGCGGCGTGTTCGAGACCCTCGCCAGGAGAGCCGCGGGCGCAGCGGGAAGGCGGCGCGATCAGGCGTCGCGGAGCGCCTCGAGGCGCCGCACGCGCGGGATGACGTCGGCGGCGAAACGCTGCAGTTCGGGCAGGTGCGGCGAGAACTGCAGCAGCAGGGTCGAGACGCCGACGTTCGCGAACTCGACGATGCGTTCGGCGACCTGATCGGGCGTGCCGATGAGGTTGGGCCGCAGGCCGCGGTTCGACACCGAGTACTCCTTCAGGTCGACCGGGGTGTCGAGCTTCGACTTGGTCACGAAGTCCTGGTACGAGCCGTAGGCCGCTCCCCCGCGCACGTCGGTGATGCGGTCGATCTCGGCCTGGGCCTCGTCGTCGGTGTCGCGGACGATCGCGTACGCGGCCATGCCGAACGCCTCGAACGGCGAGGCGCCGGCCTCGGAGCGCCGACGGCGCATGTCGGCCACCTTCGTCGACAGCTCCTCGAGCGTGCCGCCGTGCGTCAGGTACGCGTCGGCGAAGCGCGTGATCGCGGTGCGACCGGCCTCGCTCTCGCCCCCGGCGTACAGGCGCGGAAGCACCTGCGGCTTCGGTTCGGTGTACGTGCCCTCGGTGCGGTAGTACTCGCCCTCGTAGGCGAAGGGGGTCTGCGTCCACAGGCCCCGCAGCACCTCGACCCACTCGATCGTGCGGGCGTAACGGTCGTCGTGCGCGCTGAACAGGCCGTCGTACTGCTTGGCCTCTTCGGCCCACCAGGCCGACACGACGTTCAGCGTGAAGCGCCCCCCGCTGATCTCGTCGATGGTCGCCGCCTGCTTCGCGGTGTGGAACGGGTTGTGAAACCCCGGGCGCACCGCCGTCATGAGCTCGAGGTGAGAGGTCACCGCCGCCAGACCGGCGGTCACCGCCCACGCGTCGAGCGACGGGGCTTCGACGCCCTTGATGTCGTTCAGGTTGAGCTCGGGAATGAGCGTCAGGTCGAAGCCGCCCTCTTCGGCGGCGCGGGCGATCTCGGTGATGTGGGCGAACGACACGGGCGTCTGCTCGTCGTCGACGTTGCGCAACCACCCGCCGAAGATCGGGGTCCAGTAGCCGAATCGCACGCGCTGGGGGGAGGTCATTGGTCCATCCTCACCCGTTCCCAGACGCCCGGGGTCACGGGGCGAAACGGGCCGTCACATGACGTTGACCCGAAGCCGACCCGGTGCGACGGTGGCCGTGTTCCGATCCGCGAGGAGGATTCCATGACCGACATCTCCCCCACCCACGAGCCCCTGAAGTTCGCCTACTGGGTTCCCAACGTCAGTGGCGGACTGGTCATCAGCTCGATCGAGCAGCGCACCGACTGGAGTTACGACTACAACGTGAAGCTGGCGCAGACGGCCGAGCGCGTCGGCTTCGAGTACGCGCTGAGCCAGGTGCGGTACGCCTCCAGCTACGGCGCGGCCCAGCAGCACGAGTCCACCTCGATCAGCCTCGCGCTGCTGCTGAACACCGAGCGACTCAAGGTCATCTCGGCGATCCACCCGGGGATCTGGCATCCGGCGGTTCTCGCGAAGTTCATCAACACCGCCGACCAGTTCTCGCACGGGCGGGCCGCGGTGAACGTGGTCAGCGGATGGTTCAAAGACGAGTACACCGACCTGGGTCTGGAATGGCTGGAACACGATGAGCGGTACGAGCGGGCCGCCGAATTCATCCAGGTGCTGCGGGGCCTCTGGACACAGGAGAAGTTCTCGTTCCACGGCAAGTACTACGACATCACCGACTTCACGCTGCGTCCGTTCCCGTACGAGGTGCCGGGGCGCCCCCACCCCGAGATCTTCCAGGGCGGGAACAGCACCGCCGCGCGATTCAATGGCGGCGCCTTCTCGGACTGGTACTTCTCGAACGGCAAGGACTTCGACGGCTTCACCGAGCAGTACGACGACGTCACGCGCGTCGCCGCCGAGCACGGGCGCCGCACGCGCTTCGGCCTGAACGGCTTCGTCATCCAGCGCGACAGCCGTGCCGCGGCCGAGGCGCAGCTGCGCGACATCATCGAGCACGCCGACGACAGCGCGGTGCAGGGATTCCGTCGGAGCGTGCAAGAAGCCGGTGCCGCCACGAAAGACGGCAAGGGCATGTGGGCCGACTCGTCGCTCGACGACCTCGTGCAGTACAACGACGGTTTCCGCACGAAATTGTTCGGCGACGCGCAGCAGATCGCGGAACGGATCATCGAATACAAGAAGCGCGGTGTCGATCTGTTCCTGCTGGGCTTCCTGCATTTCCAGGAGGAGCTCGAGCACTTCGGTGAGACGGTGATTCCGATCGTGCGCGAGCTCGAGGCCGATCTCGCGCGCACCGGGGACGCGATCGCGGTACCGGCCCGTTGACCGGAGGCCCCGCTTAGGCTCGAAGAATGGCGCGAATCAGCGGGGTGCCCGAGAGCACGCGGGTCGGCGCGCGGCTGGGGTTCTTCACCCGACTTCTGGATGCCGGAACCGACGGCCAGCGGTATCGCGCGGCGCTCGAACAGGTGCGTGCGGCCGAAAGGCTCGGCTTCGCGTCGTTGTGGGTCGCCCAGCATCACTTCGACCGTGACGAGGGGGGACTGCCGTCGCCCTTCCCGTTCCTGGCGGCGGCCGCCGTGCAGACCGACCACATCGCCCTGGGAACCGGCATCGTGACGCTGCCCATCGACGACCCGGTGCGCGTGGCCGAAGATGCCGCGTTCGTCGACGCCCTGAGCGCAGGGCGCGTGCAGCTCGGCATCGGTACCGGTGGCACTCCCTCGTCGTTCGCCGCGTTCCGCCGCTCGTCCGACGACCGGCGTGAGATCCAGGCCGAGCACGTCTCGGTACTCCGCGACGCCTTCGCCGGGCGCGGGATCCGCGACACGGAGCTGCGGCTCAACCCCCCAGCTCCCTACCTGGGCTCACGCCTCTGGCAGGCGACCTTCTCGGTCGACGGCGGGCGTCGCGCCGGGCGGGAGGGGGACGGTCTTCTGCTCTCGCGCACGCAGCCGCGAGAACCCGGGCAGGCGCTGCACGATGTCCAGTTGCCGATCGTCGAGGCCTACCTCGCGGCGTTGCCGTCGGGGGTCGAGCCCCGCATCCTCGCCTCGCGCACGGCGGTGGTGGTCGACGCTGCCGACCTCGACGAGACCTGGCGCGGAGCTGAGCGCGGCATCCGGCGCCTCACCCGCACCTTCCTTCGACGCGACGACTCGGGCGATCTGCGAGATCTGGCGCGCGACTCCGACACCCACCTCGGCACCGTCGACGAGGTCGTGGCCTCACTGACCGCCGATCTCACCCTGGCCCGGGCGACAGACGTGGCGTTCCAGGTGCATTCCGTCGACCCCGCGCACGAGGTGACGCTGCGCTCGCTGGAGTTGCTGGCCGAGGAGGTGGCCCCCCGTATCGGCTTGCGCACGGGGGCAGAGGCCGCCCGTGAGCTTCGGAATCTCGGGGCCGACATCGACGTATGACGCCAGAGGCATACATTCCGCTGTCGGAATGCGTTCGCCTCGATCCCGTCAACGGAAGAGGTCGAAGACGAGGGTGAACACCCACCAGCCGCCGATGGCGGCCGCGACGACGACGGTGACCCACGAGAAGCGGCGTTTCAACCGTCGACCAGGCACGGCGACGCCCCGGGGTGGGGGAGTGAGCAGCGGAGCGGCCGGATGCGGTGCTCCGGCCTCGACCGAAACCGTGGGCACCCCCGACGAGGCTGCGGCCGACAACCGCTCATCGCGCCAGCGCGCCCACTGCGCGAGTTTGTCGTCGATCGCGTCGACGGTCACGAACAACCACTCCCAGACGGCGGGGTCGAGCGTCGACAGCTCGCGCCGCGAGTAGAGGAACAGCCAGTCGTCGATGATCTCCACGTCGAGTGCGGCGGCGCTGTCGATGAAGCGTGCCATCACGTCGGGCGTGAAGAGGTACAGCGCGTCCCGCTCATACCCCTCCGGGCAGTACAGCGCGAAGTGCTTGTCGAAATCGCCCTCGAGACTGAGTCGCTGGCGCGGGCCGAACGAGACGGGCAGGTTGGTTCCCCCGAAGAGGCCGTTGTTGCCCACGGCATCCAGCACGATGTGCGGAAGAGGGGTGTCGAGGCGGAGGGCGACGTACCCCCACCGGTGCGTCTGCTTGTTCTTGCCCGACCCGGTCTCGTACGAGAAGTTGCCGATCTCCACGGTCCGCGGACGTTCTCCGCGCACGAGATCGCTGGTCTCGCGAGCGCGACCGAGGCCGAAGATCATGCCGGGAAGCTCGGGGTTCGCGAACCCCGGATGCCAGGTCATCCCGTTGGCGCGCGCGAAGCGGTCCAGGCGGTATCGGCGCACGGCCGCTCCCCCGAGGCCGCGGATGATCGCCACACCCGTGAAGACGGCGACGGCCAGGAAGAAGGCCAGGACCAGCACGGAGATCGGGCCGGAGCCGTCGCGTGCGAAGAACGACGCGACGATCGCGCCGAAGACCGGCACAGCCACGAGCAGGAACGCGGCGCCCACGATCACCAGCACGACGATCGACACGAGTCGACCGCTCAGTCGGCCCTCGCGTCGAAGCTGCGCGCTGAACGCGCGCGCCGTCGCGCGGTCGACGGGCTCGGTGAGCGGCGCGGGGTCGAACGGTGCGGTGCGGGTCATCGTGATCGCCTCCCTTCGTCGACGGTACTCACAGCGACAGCACGAGCAGGAGAGGCACGAGCAGCATCACCAGGCCCAGGGCGAGTGCCCCGCCCACGATCACCAGCACGACGACCCACGGATTGCTGCGACGCAGTCGCCTGCCCGCCGGAGCCACGCCCCGCGGGTGCGGCTGGAGCAGGCCGGCAGGCACGACGGGTACGCCCCCGGATGCCGCTCCCCCGGCGTGGGTGACGGGGGCCGGAGCCGGCGCGGACACGGCGGTCACGCGGTCGTCGCGCCATCGCTCCCACTGCTCGAGCTTGTCGAGCAGCGCGGAGATCACCGAGAACTCCCACGCCCAGCGCCCCGGATCGACGCTCGACAACTCCTCGCGGGAGTAGAGGAACAACCAGTCGTCGACGATCTCGACGTCGAGCACCGCGGCGTTGTCGATGAACCGGGCCATGACGTCGGGAGTGAAGAGGTACAGCGCGTCGCGTTCGTAGCCCTCGGGGCAGAACAGGCGGAAATGGCGGTCGAAGTCTCCCTCGAGGCTGAGCCGTTGGCCTCGCACCCACGACGCCGGAAGGTTCGACCCGAACGCGCCGTCGTTCGCCGTGGCATCGAGGACGATGTGGGGGAGCGGCGTGCCGAGGCGGATGGCGATGTAGCCCCACCGCACGGTGGTGCTGCTCTTGCCGTTGCTCACGACGTACGAGTGGTTGCCGATCTCGACGAAGCGCGGCTGCAGGCCCCGCACCACATCGGTCGCCGTGCGAGCGCTGCCGAGCGAGAAGATCACCCCGGGAAGCGGGGGCGCCGGCACCGCGGGGATGTACTCCATGCCCACGTCGCGGGCGAACCCGGCGATCCGCCACCGGCGGTCTTCCTGCGCCCGCACGCCACGCTGCGCGACGAGGATGCCGGCGATCAGGGCGCCGAGTCCCAGCAGCACGGGCACGACGAAGAGGAACCCGACGACGATCGCGCCCTCGCGCAGCACCGAGGCGAAGACCGCGACCAGGAACGCGAAGAACACTCCCATTCCGGCGATCATCGCGAACGCGATCGTGTACGCGACCACCGCGACGGCACCGTTGCCCGACGGCAGGCGACCCTCGGCGCGCAGCCGTGCGGTGAAGGCGTGCGCGCCCGCGCGGTCCTCGGGCATCAGGAGTGCCCTCGCGTCGAACGGTCGTATCCCTGTCATGCGGCCCCCCGCCGTCGGTGTGCTCCACGCTACCGATCGCCGATTCCCCGGGGGAGCCGGCATCCGTTAGACTACGAAGGTTGTCCGGTCACGCCCATGCGCGTATAAGCCCGCGACAACGTGCACCACACCCTCCTGCTGCCGGGAAATGCCCGTCAGCCGTTCTAGTCCGAAGGAGGTGGGTTAGTGACGCACCAGTACGAACTCATGGTCATCTTCGATCCCGAGGTCGACGAGCGCCAGGTCGCTCCGAAGCTCGACGGATTCCTCAAGGTCATCACGGCCGATGGGGGAACCATCGACAAGATCGACATCTGGGGCCGCCGTCGCCTTGCCTACGAGATCCGCAAGAAGAACGAGGGCATCTACGCCGTCGTCAACTTCGTCGCGACCAGCGCTGCCACGAACGAGCTCGACCGTCAGCTGAAGCTGAACGAGCAGATCATGCGCACCAAGGTCCTGCGGGCTGAAGAGGCCATCGCTCAGGTTGCCGCCGAAGCCAAGCGCTCCGAGGAGAAGGCTGCTCGCAAGGCCGCCGCTCCCCGCAAGGTCGAGTCCGCCGAGAAGGCTGCGAAGTAACGACGATGGCCGGCGAAACCGTCATCACCGTTGTGGGCAACCTCACGGCCGATCCCGAACTGCGTTACACGCAGAACGGTCTTCCGGTCGCGAACTTCACCATCGCGTCGACTCCCCGCACGTTCGACCGTCAGGCGAACGAGTGGAAAGACGGCGAGGCGCTGTTCCTGCGTGCCTCGGTGTGGCGCGAATTCGCCGAGCACGTCGCCGGTTCGCTGACGAAGGGTTCCCGTGTCATCGCGACCGGTCGCCTCAAGCAGCGTTCGTACCAGGACCGCGAGGGCAACAACCGCACCTCCATCGAACTCGAAGTCGATGAGATCGGACCCTCGCTCCGCTACGCGACCGCTCAGGTCACCCGTGCCGCGTCCAGCGGCGGTGGTGGCGGCGGTGGCGGTGGCGGACAGCGCCCGCAGGTGCAGCAGTCGGCTGATGAGCCGTGGTCGACCCCCGGGTCGAACAACGGCGGCAACAGCGGCGGCGGCGCCGACGCGTGGAGCACTCCCGGTTCCTACGGAGACGACACACCGTTCTGATCTTCGCCGCGCTCTCGAGCGTGACGATCCCTGAAATTCCGGATGCCATCCGCCGGTCCGCGTGACCGAGCAGGCATCCGAACCACACGAAAGAAGGAAGCATGGCTGGAAAGGCCACTGGCGACCGCCGCAAGCCGCGGAAGGGCGCGAAGAACGCAGCCCCCGCGAAGGCGATTCGCGTCGGCGTCATCGATTACAAGGACGTCCCCACCCTCCGCAAGTTCATCTCGGAGCGCGGGAAGATCCGTGCCCGTCGTATCACCGGTGTCTCCGTGCAGGAGCAGCGCCTGATCGCCCGCGCCATCAAGAACGCGCGCGAGATGGCTCTTCTGCCCTACGCCGGCGCTGGCCGCTAAGGAGCACCCGATGGCAAAGCTGATTCTCACGAATGAGGTCACCGGGCTCGGTAGCGCCGGTGACGTTGTCGAGGTCAAGAACGGGTACGCCCGTAACTACCTCATCCCCCAGGGTTTCGCCGTCGCGTGGTCGCGCGGTGGCGAGAAGCAGGTCTCGTCGATCCGTGCCGCTCGCGAGAGCCGCGCGATCCACGATCACGAAGACGCTGTGGCCCTGAAGAACACGCTCGAGTCGAACACCGTCAAGCTGGCCGTCAAGGCCGGTAACGAGGGTCGCCTCTTCGGTTCGGTCAAGACGGGCGACGTCGCCGACGCCGTCAAGGCCGCCGGTCTCGGCGAGCTCGACAAGCGCAAGATCCAGATCACCTCGGCGATCAAGTCGGTCGGCGAGCACGAGGCGACCGTTCGCCTGCGTGACGACGTCACCGCCGTGATCACCCTCCAGGTGGTTGCCGCGAAGTAATTCGCGACGCACGAATCGGCCCCGCTCCTGCTTCGGCAGGGCGGGGCCTTTTCGCGTCCTGCGGCGGGCCCGCCGTACGCGACGTGCGGGCTCGAACGGCTCCTCCACCGGGACCGCTCCCGGTCCGCGCCCGGTGAGGACCCCGTGACCGTCGAGGGGACCGGTGCCGCCGAGCCTAGGCTGAGAGCCGTGACCGACCCCCGCGCACCCGAGCGCATCGTCCGCCGCTTCGCGCGCGCCTCGAACCTCGTGATCGCCGGCCGCCCCTTCGCGGTGCGCGGCGAGGGTTCCGCCGACCTGCACGCTCTGCTCGCCCGGCTGGGTGGCATCCCGAGCCCGTCGCCGGCGCGCGGTCGCGTCGAGTTCGATCTGGATGCCGACACCACCACGCTCGACGGAGTGCCCCTTTCCGAGCGCGGCGACGCCGCCGGCCGCATCGCCTTCGCGCGCACCCACATGCCCGTCGCCGCCGCTCTCGCGGAGCGCCTCGACCTGACCGGCCTGCGGGTGGGCGTGGCGATGGTGCTCGAGCCCAAGACCGCTGTGCTGTCGCTGCTGCTGCGCGAGCGGGGCGCCGAGGTGTCGGTCTACGCGCACCCCGACGAGACCGATGTCGCGGTCGCCGACGAGCTGCGCGCGCGGGGCTTCGCCGTGACCGCCGATCCCGCCCTTGCCGGGGCTGAAGAACGGGCCGCCGCCCTCGGCTTTCTGCGGGCGGGCCTCGACGTGCTGCTCGACGATGGTGCGCACCTGGTGCGCCTGGCCCACGAGGACGATCCCGCGCTCGTCGACGTCTGGATCGGTGCGTGCGAAGAGACGACGAGCGGGCTGACGCCGCTGCGCCGGATGCAGGACGCCGGCCTGCTGCGCTGCGCCGTGATGGCCGTCAACGACGCCCGCACCAAGACGATGTTCGACAACCGATACGGCACCGGGCAATCGTGCGTGTTCGCGATCGCCGATCTTCTCGAGGAGCGGGGGATCGCGCTGACCGACCAGCCCGCTGTGGTGCTCGGCTACGGTCCGGTGGGTCGGGGCGTCGCGGGGCACCTGCGTGCCCTCGGCGCCGAGGTGCGGATCGCCGAGACCGATCCCGTCCGGGCCCTCGAGGCGCGGCACGACGGCTTCGCCACGGGGGCGGCGCGCGAGCTGGCGCCCGGAGCCCTGGTGGTGTCGGCGACCGGTGTTCCGTCGACCGTGACCCCCGAGATCGCCGCGGGGGCGCGGATCATCGCCGTCGCCGGGGGAGTGCCCGGCGAGGTGTCCGACGCGGGAGCCGCCCTGCTGCTCGGCGGCGGGGGAGCGGTGAACATCACCGCGGCCGAGGGCAACCCCATCGAGATCATGGACCTGTCCTTCGCCGTGCAGCTCGCCGCCCTCGGTGAGCTGCTGTCGCGTCGCCCCGCCCCCGGGGTGTACGCGCTCGACGCCGGCGTCGACGACCTCGTGGCCCGCACGGCGCTGGCCGTGCGCGGGGCCGACCTCGACGCCCCTCGCGTCCTCGATGCCGACGGCCTCGACGACTGGCGTTCCCCGCGCTACCGGGGCGGTGCCGCATGAACGTCGTGCTGTATTCGGCATCCCTCGTTCTGCCCATCACGGCTCCGCCGATTCCGGGCGGGGCGATCGCCGTGGCGGGCGGGCGCATCCGTCACGTCGGCGACCGGGAATGGGTGCGGCACGAGCTGCGCGCGCGAGGGGTGGCGTTCGACGAGGTGCACTGGCCGGGCGTGCTCACCCCCGGCCTGGTGAACGCCCACTCGCACCTGCAGTACACGGGCATGGCCGAGGTCGGACGCGGCTCCTACGCGGGCTTCGACGACTGGGACGAGGCGTTCACGCCCGTCTACCGGGAGGGTCACGACTGGGCGGCGGATGCCAGAACCGGCGCGCTCGCCATGATCGCCGCGGGGACCACGGCGGTGGCCGACATCGTCACCGACGTCGAGGCGGCCTCGGCGCTGCACGACGCGCGGCTGCACGGCATCACCTACTGGGAGGTGATGAGCTGGACCAACGCGGCGTGGGCCCAACGCGGCCGCGCGGAGGTGGAGGCACGGCTCGATGCGCTGCCCGGCCCTCCCGGTACGGGGCTGTCGCCGCACGCGCCATACTCGCTCGACGTGGAGCCGCTGCTCGAGATCCCCGACATCGTGCGCGAGCGGGGGAGTCGGCTGCACCTGCACCTGGGCGAGGCGGCGTTCGAGCGCGAGCACGGCGAGGCCGTGCCGTGGCAGGTGCATCGACCGTCGAGCTTCCGGGCGCTGCGCGACGAGGGCTTCGGCACCGGGGCGACGGAGTTCGTCGACGAGCTGGGCGTTCTGGGGCCGGACTGCCACATCGCGCACGGGGTGTACATGACCGCGCGCGACCGGGCGATCCTGCGCGCCCGCGGCACGACGGTGGCGCTCTGCCCGCGCTCCAACGCCGTCATCGGGCTCGACGAGCCGCCCGTGGCCGCCTACCTCATCGAGGGCAATGCGCTCGCCGTGGGCACCGACTCCCTGGCATCCAGTCCCTCACTCGACCTGCTCGCCGACGTGTCGGCCCTGCATCGCCTCGCGCGGACCCAGGGGTACGTGAACCGCGACCTGTCGGAGTTGCTGCTGCGCGCGGCCACGCTGGGTGGGGCGCACGCGATGGGCCTCGACACCGGACCCGCCCGCACGGGGTACCTCGCCGTGGGCGCCGTCGCCGACCTGGCGTTCTTCGACGTCGCAGTGTCGGACGTCGATGACACCATCGAGCATCTCGCGGTGGACGGCGCGGGTTCCGCGGCCGCCACCTTCATCGACGGCGAGGCCCGGTGGGTCTCGGCCGGCTTCACCCGAGAGACCGGAGTCCTCGCATGACCGATCGCCCCGCCACCGCCGTCCTGCTCGATCTCGAGCCCCACGCCGAGGGCGGCTGGTTCCGCCGCATGTGGACCGGCGGCTACGCGGTCGAGACGCCCGCGGGCGTGCGGCCCGCGGCCACCTGCATCCACTACCTGCTCACCCCGGGCGAAGAGAGCGCGTGGCACGTCGTGACGAGTGACGAGGTGTGGCTCTGGCACGGCCCCGGAACGCTCGAGCTGTCGCTGGGCGGCGACGGCGCCGAGCCGGGGGAGGCGCGCACCGTGACGCTCGGTCCCGACCTCGCCGCGGGCCACGTGCTGCAGCACACCGTGCCCGCCGGGGTATGGCAGTCCGCTCGGCTGGCGGGGGAGTCCGAGGTCGTCGTCAGCTGCCTCGTGTCGCCAGGTTTCAGCTTCGAGGATTGGCGCCTCGCCCCGTGATTTAGGCTGTGCACATCACAGCACTCCGGGGATGACCCCGATACGTCCACGAGGAGACATCGTGACCACTTTCGCACGCCTGCGCCGCGCCGCCGCCCTGACCGCCGTGGCCACCGCCACGGTCGTCTCGCTCACCGCCTGCGCCTTCGCCCCCACGGGCTCCGACGCCGGCGCCGCCCCCGCTTCCGAGGGGGCGCTGCAGACCGTGACGGCAGGCAAGCTCACCATCGCCACGGGCGAGCCGGCGTTCTCGCCGTGGGTCGAGAACGACGACCCCGCGTCGTGCGAGGGCTTCGAGGCCGCCGTCTCGTGCGCCGTCGCCGAGAAGCTCGGCTTCGCGACGAGCGACGTGGTGTGGGTGCGCTCCAACTTCGACAGCGCCATCGCTCCCGGTCCGAAGGACTGGGACATGAACGTGCAGCAGTTCTCGATCACCGACGAGCGCAAAGAGGCCGTCGACTTCTCATCGCCGTACTACACGACCACGCAGGCCGTCGTGACGACCGGTGCCTCGCCCGTGGCCGGTGCGACGAGCGTCGCCGAGCTGAAGAGCGTTCCCGTGGGCGTCATGAGCGCCACGACGAGCTACCAGGTGGCCGCCGACCAGCTCGGCACCACGAACCTCAGCGTCTTCAACTCGAACGACGACGCCGTCGCCGCCCTGCAGTCGGGCCAGGTCGACGCGATCGTCGTCGACCTGCCGACCGCGTTCTACCTCGCCGGTGCCGTGCTCGACGACGGCAAGGTCGTCGGCCAGCTGCCCGACTCGTCGGCCGGCGGAGACGAGCTCGCCTACGTGCTGCCCAAGGACTCGGCGCTGACCACCCCGGTCACCGAGGCGGTCGACGCCCTGCGCGCCGACGGCACGCTCGACGAGCTGCAGCAGAAGTGGCTCGGTGGCACGGCCGCCGCGCCCGTGCTCAAGTAACCACGGTGGCCACCCCCGCACCCGGCGGCGTGTGGAGCCCGAGCGAGCTCGAACTCGCCCGGCGCTCCACACGGCGTCAGCAGTCGACCAGGTCGGTGCTGATCGCGCTGATCAGCTCGGTCGTGTTCGTGGTCGTCGTCGGCTGGGCGATCCTGTCGAGCCCCGGCTGGGAAGACGTGCGGCGGAGCTTCTTCAACGTCGACGTCGCGCTGGCGAGCTTCCCGTCGGTGCTCGCGGGGCTGTGGGTCAACATCCAGGTGCTGATCGTCGCGGCCATCTCGGTCGCGATCCTCGGCACCACCCTGGCCGTGCTGCGCTCGCTGCGGGGCCCGGTGTTCTTCCCGCTCCGTGCCCTCGCCACGGTGTACACCGATCTTTTCCGCGGCATTCCGCTGCTGATCGTGCTGTACCTGGTCGGCTTCGGTCTGCCCGCCCTCGGCGTCTTCGGTCGCGTGCCGGTGGTGCTGTGGGGCACGGTGGCCATCGTGCTGACGTACTCGGCCTACATCGCCGAGGTGCTCCGCGCCGGTATGGAGGCCGTGCACCCCTCGCAGCGCGTCGCCGCGCGCTCGCTGGGCCTGACACACGGACAGACGCTACGCATCGTCGTCATCCCCCAGGGCGTGCGCAAGGTCGTCCCCGCCCTGATGAACGACTTCGTGTCGATGCAGAAGGACGTGGGTCTCATCTCGGTTCTGGGAGCGGTGGATGCCGTGCGCGCGGCGCAGATCGCCGCGGCACAGTCGTACAACTTCACGCCCTACATCGTGGCGGCGCTGCTGTTCGTGGCCATGGCCCTGCCGATGATCCGCCTCACCGACTACGTCTCGGCGCGACTGGCCCGCCGCGAGCAGATGGGTGGCGTCGTATGAGCGTCCTCGACGTCAAGAACGTGCGCAAGGCCTTCGGTGAGCACGTCGTGCTCGACGGCATCGACCTGTCGATCGACCAGCACGAGGTCGTCGTGCTCATCGGCGCCTCGGGGTCGGGCAAGTCGACCCTGCTGCGCACCATCAACCTCATCGAGCGCGTCGACGACGGCCAGATCCTGCTGAACGGCGACGATCTGACCGATCCGACCGTCGATCAGGATGCCGCTCGGGCCCGCATCGGCGTGGTCTTCCAGCACTTCAACCTCTTCCCGCACCTGCGGGTCATCGACAACGTCACCCTTGCGGCGCGCAAGGTGCACCGCGCGAGCAAGAGCGAGGCGTACGCGCGCGGGAACGAGCTTCTCGAGCAGTTGGGGTTGGGCGCGAAGGCCCGCGAGTTCCCCGACCGCCTCTCGGGCGGTCAGCAGCAGCGCGTGGCCATCGTGCGCGCGGTCATGACCGACCCCGAGCTGCTTCTGCTCGACGAGATCACCTCGGCGCTCGACCCGCAGCTCGTCGGTGAGGTGCTCGACCTGGTGCGCGTGCTGCGCGATCGCGGGTCGACCATGCTCATGGCGACGCACGAGATGTCGTTCGCCCGCGAGGTGGCCGACCGCATCGTGTTCATGAAGGGCGGACGGATCGTCGAGCAGGGCACTCCGGCTCAGATCCTCGACACTCCGCAGCACCCCGACACCATCGCGTTCCTTGAGCGCGAACGTCGCGGCGGGGCGCTCTGACGACGATCGTCTCGACCCCGTGCTCGTGGTCGTCGGGGCGGTCGGCGTGCCCGCAGCGGGGCTCCTGTGACGGTTGAGGCGCGGGTTAACACCGGTTGACCTCGGGGTGTCCGAACGACACGCCGAGGGTGGGGAAAAACTTGACACGGACCCCGCCCGTCAGTACGAGTCGGTGAAGTTATCCCCCGAGTTGTACACATGTGCGTCCCTAGCGGACAACCTTCAACGCAAACTTCACATCGAATTTCCTCAGGAAACCTGTGGAGAAGTAAATCCCTGATCAGGCAGCACTTAAGGGCCTGAAATCCGATCCATCCACCGGGTTATCCACAGTAGTTGTGCACAGACGTGACGGCGTTTCCCGCATCTTCTCCACAGAGTTATCCACAGGCACATTTGCGTGGGAGAAGAGGTGCTCTTAACGTGGGGGCAGCCCATCGGGCATCCCCTCACCACCCGCTCGTGTCGATGTCGGACGTCCGTGATCTGATGCTTCCGAGGTCGCCGCGACGTCCCGTCCCCGCAGCCGCACACGCGCGCGGGGGAGCGCCGAGACGGAGGGCGCCCGAGATCAGAAGGAGAGCCCGTGTCGATCGCTGACATCGCCGAAGAGCGTCTCGGAAAAGCCCCGCGTCCCGAGCGCACTCCGCCGCACGACACCCTCGCCGAGCAGAGCGCACTGGGCGGCATGCTGCTGTCGAAAGACGCCGTGGCCGACGTCATCGAGAGCCTGCGCGGCCCCGACTTCTACGTGCCGAAGCACGAGCTGATCTTCGAGGCCATCCTCACCCTGTACTCGCACGGCGAGCCCACCGACGTCGTGGCCGTCACCGACGAGTTGATCAAGACCGGCGAGCTGCAGCGAGCCGGGGGAGCGGACTACCTCCACACCCTCACCTCGATCGTGCCCACCGCGGCGAACGCGGGCTACTACGCCTCGATCGTCGCCGAGCGCGCGCTGCTGCGCCGCCTGGTCGAGGCCGGCACGCGCATCGTGCAGATGGGCTACGCGGGCGAGGGCGATCCGGTCGATCTCGTCAACAGCGCCCAGGCCGAGATCTACAACGTCTCGGGCGACGACAGCGCCGACGACTACATTCCCCTGACGATGGCGGTGGATGCCGCGGTCGAAGAGATCGAGGCCGCCCGCGGTCGCGACGGGTCGATGACCGGCATCCCCACGGGCTTCGCCGGTCTCGACCAACTGACCAACGGTCTGCACCCGGGCCAGATGATCGTGCTCGCCGCGCGCCCCGCCATGGGTAAGTCGACGCTCGCGCTCGACTTCGCCCGCGCGGCCGCGATCAAGTCGAACGCGCCGTGCATCTTCTTCTCGCTCGAGATGGGTCGCTCCGAGATCGCCATGCGCCTTCTCAGCGCCGAGGGTTCGATCCCGCTGCAGAGCATGCGCAAGGGAACGCTCGACTCGCGCGACTGGACCACCGTCGCCTCCACGCGTGGTCGCATCAACGACGCGCCCCTCTACATCGACGACAGCCCCAACATGACGCTCGTCGAGATCCGCGCGAAGTGCCGTCGCCTCAAGCAGCGTGAGGGCTTGAAGATGGTGGTCATCGACTACCTGCAGCTGCTCACGAGCGGTAAGCGCGTGGAGTCGCGTCAGCAGGAGGTCAGCGAGTTCTCGCGTGCCCTGAAGCTGATGGCGAAGGAGCTGCAGGTTCCCGTCATCGCCCTGTCGCAGCTGAACCGTGGCGCTGAGCAGCGTGCCGACAAGAAGCCGGCTCTGAGCGACCTGCGTGAGTCGGGCTCGATCGAGCAGGATGCCGACATGGTGGTGCTGCTGCACCGTGAGGCCGCGTACGAGAAGGACTCGCCGCGCGCGGGCGAGGCGGATCTCATCGTGGCGAAGCACCGTAACGGGCCGACGGACACGATCACGGTGGCGTTCCAGGGGCATTATTCGCGGTTCGCGGATATGGCGCCGGGGATGTAGTTCTCTTTTTGTGGATCCCCGCGGAAGACGTCAGATTGCCGCCGTGAATGCCTCGAGGCGACAAGCTCCTGGCGGACGCGGTTCACGACCTTCGGCTGGTCGAGCTCATCTGGTCAGTCGACCTCCACGCCACGCCACGCAACGTGCGGTCGACGTGATCTTCCATCCAACCGTGGTCGAAGGTGCCCCTGCGGAGCAGCCAGCGATGGAGGACTGGACCGAGCAAGAGTTCCGCCGCCGCATCGGGCTCGGTGACTCCGCCACGTTCGAGGCGTTGGGCGACGGCGGACATCTGGGGCTCGAGCAATAGGTCGCGGTACTGGCGGGCAAGGTCAGAGTCCGTCTGGATGGCGGCGGTGACTGCGCGCAACAACGGCTCAGTCGCGGGCGAGGTCAGCTCATGGATTGTCTGCTGCACCAGCAGGAGAAGATCGGACCTCAAGTCGCCGCTATCGGGCACGGCGACAACGCCCTCGGAAGTCTCGCTCCGGGCGAGCAACGCGTCGAACAGGATCGTCGACGTCGACGGCCAGGTTCGGTAAAGAGTTTGTTTGCCCACGCCCGCGCGGGCGGCGATGCCCTCCATCGTGACCTTTGCGATTCCGGCATCACCTACGAGAGCAAGAGCCGCCTCATGCACCCGTGCGCGCGTTCGTGTGCTGGCCATGGTCTGATCATATCCAAAAAGGGACGCTGCGTCTCGTTTTGGATAGAGTGACCGGATGAGCACTCGACAGGTCTGGATGATCACCGGAGCCGGCCGCGGGCTCGGCCGCGCCCTTACTCTCGCTGCGCTGGCGGAGGGGCACACGGTCGTGGCTACCGTGCGCGGCGAACACACCCTCCCCGCTCATGAGCAGTTGCACGTCAGACACCTGGATGTGCGCGATCGGGCGATGGCGACGGCTGTCGTCGAGACAGCGGCGTCGGAGCTCGGGCGCCTGGACGTCCTGGTGAACAACGCCGGCTACGGCCTCATCGGAGCGATCGAAGAAGTGGACGAGAACGAGGCGCGAGATCTCCTCGATACCGACCTTCTCGGGCCGCTCTGGCTGTCGCAGGCTGCGCTTCCGGTCATGCGCCGCCAGGGAGGAGGGCACATCGTCCAGATATCGACGGTCGGAGCCGCCGGCACTATGCCCACGCTGGGTCTCTACAACGCGGCGAAGTGGGGTCTCGAAGGGTGGAGCGAGGCGATGGCGGCCGAAGTCGCCGAGTTCGGTGTCCGCACGACCATCGTCGAGCCCGGAGCTATCGACACCGAATGGGGCGCCGGCAGCATGCATTTTGCTACGCCCGCTCCTGCCTACGACAACCTGCGGGTCCGTCTCTTCGGCACAGCCGAAGTGCCGTGGCCGCCCAGCGGCACGGGCGGTGGAACGTCGTCCACCGCGATCGCGGCCGCCGTCCTATCGCACGTCGCGGACCATAGCGATCGTCGTCTGCGCCTTCTCGTTGGAGAGGACGCTCCCGGGCACGTGCGTGCCGCGCTGGATAAGCGGATCGAGGACTACGACCTCGACCCGCGCTGGCCGTCGGCTGCGACCGACGAGGCAGGTACTTGACCGGTTGCGATCGGGGTCGTTCGTCGTGCCGCCGGGCGGCGCGTTTCAGAAGGGCTCACGTGTCGATGGAGACCATGTTCGCCTCGTCGTGGCGGTCGCCCGCGGCCGGCTCCAAGCTCGTCAGACGGGTGATCTGGTCCTCGGTCAGCTCGACCTGATCCGCCGCGGTGTTCTCTTCCATCCGCTCCACGCGGCGGGTGCCGGGGATCGGGGCGATGTCGTCGCCACGGGTGAGGATCCAGGCGAGGGCGGTCTGCGCGGGGGTGGCTCCGATCTCCGCGCCGATCGCGCGGACCTCGTCGACCAGACGGAGGTTGCGTGCGAAGTTCTCGCCGACGAAGCGGGGGTTGGTCTTGCGCCAGTCATCGTCGGGGATGTCCGCTGCGGAGCGGATCTGCCCGGTGAGCAGGCCGTGCCCGAGCGGCGAATACGGCACGAAGCCGATGCCGAGCTCACGCAGGACCGGCAGAATCTCCGCTTCCACGTCGCGGGTCCACAGCGAGTACTCCGTCTGCAGAGCGGTCACCGGCTGCACGGCGTGTGCGCGGCGGATGGTCTGCGCCGACGCTTCAGAAAGACCGAAGTGCAAGACCTTTCCCTCCGCGATCACATCGGCGACAGCCCCGGCGGTTTCCTCGATGGGCGTGTTCGGGTCGACGCGGTGCTGGTAGTACAGGTCGATGTGGTCGGTGCCGAGGCGCCGCAGTGACCCCTCCACCGCTGCCTTGATGTTCGCGGGGCTGCTGTCGATCGTGCCGGGGCCACCGCCCGAGTGGGAGACGAGACCGAACTTGGTCGCGATCTTCGCCTGGTCACGGCGTCCCTTGATCGCCTGACCGACGATCTCCTCGCTGAGGTACGGCCCATAGATCTCTGCGGTGTCGATGTGGGTGACCCCGAGCTCGAGTGCGCGGTGGATCGTGCGGATCGACTCGTCGTTGTCGAGCCCTCCGCCGGTCGTATAGGTGCCGGCCATGGTCATCGCGCCGAGGCCGATGCGGGAGACGTCGAGATCTCCGAGGTGTGCGTTCTTCATGGTGTTCCCCTGTCGTGGTGATCGGTTCGAGTCAACGCTCCTTTTCCCGAGTTAGCGTGGCCCTGGCTACGGGTGCACTGACAGGGACCCTCTCCCCGCTCGGAATCGGCGTACTTTCGGTGAGATGGACACCGCCGCCGCGATCACCGAGTTCCTCACCACGAGGCGCGCGAAACTGACCCCTGCACACGTCGGCCTTCCGGATTTCGGTGGGCGTCGGCGGGTGCCCGGGCTGCGCCGGGAAGAAGTCGCACTCATGGCGGGGATGAGCGCGGAGTACTACAAGCGCCTCGAGCGGGGGAACGCGACGGGCGTGTCCGAAGCGGTGATCGATGGGGTCAGCCGAGCGCTGCGGCTCGACGAGGCGGAGCATGCGCACCTCAACGACTTGATCCGTTCGGCCAACGCCGGCGCTCGACCGCCGCAGCGGCGCAACGTGTCTCGCAAGTCGCAGGTCACCGAGGGTTTGCAGCAGACCATCGATGCGATGTCGACGGTGCCCGTCTACGTTCAGAACGGGCGCCTCGACGCTGTCGCCACCAACCGACTCGGTCGTGCGCTGTTCTCGGAGATGCTCGACGGCGCCCAGCAACCCGCGAATGCTGCCCGTTTCCTGTTCCTCGAGTCGCGCGCGCAAACGTTCTACCGGGAGTGGGAGGCGCAGACCCGCCAGATCGTCGCGGTCCTCCGCGCCGAGGCGGGCCGCTCGCCTTACGACCGGCAGCTCAGTGACCTCGTCGGGGAGCTGTCCACCCGGAGCGACCTGTTCCGGAAACTCTGGGGTGCCCACGACGTGCGCGAGCATCGCACCGGACTCAAATCTGTTCACCACCCCGTGGTCGGCGACCTCGACCTGACATTCCAGGCCATGGATCTGGCATCCGACCGTGGCCTGCAGATGATCGTCTTCTCTGCCGAACCCGGATCGACCACTCACGAGCGGATGCAGCTGTTGGCCAACTGGGCCGAAACGCGCACGCCCCTCCCGCACTGATCTCTAGGGCATTCGAACTCAGTCGTGATGCCGCGAGGGGGTCGTTGGCTTTCCGGTTCTCTTCGCTGAAGCAGGGGACAGCCGCTCGGACGCCGCCGTCGGCGAATGACGTGGTCTGGTCGACGGTGCGGCATCGTTCGTCGCTTGCCAGCTGGCGAGCAGCCGGAACCGCTCCTCGCTCTCCGAACCGGTCTGCGGGACGTAGACGAGGAACGTGAGCCCTGGATGCTGGACGAACTGCATGTCCTCGTAGCTCAGTTCCAGTGCTCCGACGATGGGGTGGGTGAACTGCTTCTTCCCGGCGCCGTGCTGTCGCACGTCGTGGGCACCCCATCTGACGCGGAACTCGTCGCTGCGGGTGGAGAGTTCACCGACGAGATCCTGCAGGTCGCGGTCGTAGGGGTCGCGGCCGGCCTCGGTGCGGAGGATGCCGACCGTGATGTCGGCCGCCTTCTCCCAGTTCGGGTGGAAGTCGTGGGCGCGAGGGTCGAGGAAGGTGTACCGGGCGAGGTTCCCGTCGCCCGGTGACTCGAACACCTCTGTCTGCAGGGCGCGTCCGAGGGCGTTGACGGCGAGGATGTCCATCCGGCCGTTGCGCACCATCGCGGCGCCGCCCGTGATCGCGTCGAGCATCAGCTCCATTCCGGAGCGGATGGATGCCGGGGTGCCCGGCTTGCGACGCGATCTCGGCGGCGTCTGTCCAGCCGCTCGGGCCAGATCGAACAGGTGCTCGCGTTCGGCGTCGTCGAGCTGCAGGGCCTGCGCGATCGCGTGCAGGACGGATTCGGACGCGCCGGAGATCTGCCCGCGTTCGATCTTGGAGTAGTACTCGATGCTCACGCCGGCGAGCGTGGCGACCTCGTTGCGGCGCAGGCCCGGCACCCGCCGGTTGCTGCCGCCGGAGATCCCCACGTCGTCCGGGGTGAGTTTCGCGCGACGAGAGGTGAGGAACTCCCGCACCTCTGCCCTGTTGTCCATGAGTTCGACGTTACGCGCGGGCCACCGCGCCGTGGGATGCCCTGTCGGTACACGTCACGCAAGAGACTCCCTCCTCCGCGCGGGAGGCGGTTCAGTGGTGACGTCTGAGAAGGAGGACACCATGACCGAAGAGCAGAACGGATGGACCGGAGGGCAGCGCGCCTTCGGAGACTTCGCACCGGGCCTCGTCCACTACACCGACAAGGTGCTGTTCGACGAGGTGTGGGAGCGCGGCGACCTCTCCAAACGCGACCGGAGTCTCATCACCGTCGCCGCCCTGACCGCCATGGGCAAGACCGATCAGCTGCGGTTCCACCTCGACTATGCCCGCACGAACGGGGTCACCACCGAGGAGTTGAAGGAAACGATCCTCCACCTCGCGTTCTACACCGGCTGGCCCAACGGCATGGCCGCGATGACCGTGCTGAAAGACATCACCGACCAGAAGGATGACTGAAATGACCTTCGACAGCCTGTTTCCGCGCGGCGACGAGAACGACGCCTTCGCGCAGTACTTCACCGGGCAGAGCTACCTTGCCCCCCTCGCGAGCCTCGGAATGAGCATCGCGAACGTCACCTTCGAGCCGGGATGCCGCAACAACTGGCACCGCCATAACGCCACCGCCGGTGGGGGGCAGATCCTGCTCGCAACCGCCGGCAGCGGTTGGTACCAGGCAGAGGGCGAGGAGCCCGTCAGCCTCACTCCCGGCACGGTCATCGAGATTCCCGCGGGCACGAAGCACTGGCACGGCGCCAAGGTCGACTCGTGGTTCAGTCACGTCGCCATCGCCGTGCCGGGGGAGAACACCTCGAACGAGTGGCTCGAGCCCGTCGCCGACGAGGACTACGACGCGCTCGGCCTGGAGCGGGGCGGGGAATCGGCAGGCTGAGGGCGAGATCGTCTGAAAGCAAGCACCCCGCTCGCGGCGGAGGTGTCCACGCGCGGGGGCGGGGCGGGCGCCCCGACACCCCGCGCGGGCGCCGCTCACCCTCTCAGGGGCGGATGAGCACCTTCAACGCTTCGCGCGTGTCCATGAGCCGGTAGGCCTCGGCGATGTCGTCGAGCGGGAGTTCCCGGTCGAAGACCTTTCCGGGATCGATCGTGCCGTCGATCACCTGGGGGATGGCGGCCTCGAGGTAGGCGCGCACGGTGGCGGGGCCGCCGGTGAGGGTGGCGTTCTTGCCGAAGAGGGAGGCGAAGCCGATGGCGGCATCCTCGTACTGGGGAACGCCCACGCGCGAGATGACGCCGCCGGGGCGGACGATGCCGTACGCCTGCTCGTACGCGGGCATGTGTCCGACCGCTTCCAGGACGACGTGCGCCCCTTCGCCGCCGGTGAGCTCGAGGACTTTCGCGATCCCCTCTTCGCCGCGCTCGGCGACGACGTGGGTGGCGCCGAACTCCCGGCCGAGATCCGTGCGGGCGGTGTGACGGCCCATCAGGATGATCGTCTCGGCGCCGAGCTGACGTGCGGCCAGGACGGCGGAGAGCCCGACGGCTCCGTCGCCGATCACGGCGACGGTCTTGCCCGCCTCCACGCCGCCGCGCACGGCGGCGTGGTAGCCGGTCAGGTACACGTCGGAGAGGGTGAGAAGCGAGGGCATGAGCGCCTCGTCGGTTCCGGCGGGGATGGCGACGGCGGTTCCGTCGGCGTAGGGAATGCGCAGCATCTCGGCCTGCGTGGCCGAGGGAGCGCCGTCGAAGAACCCACCGTGCACGCAGGAGGTGGTGATCCCGTCGCGGCAGAACGCGCAGGTGCCGTCCGACCAGGCGAATGGGACGATGACGGTGTCGCCGACGGCGAGGGTGGTGACGTCGGCGCCGATCTGCTCGATGACGCCGATGGCCTCGTGGCCCATGCGGCGACCCTCCGGGGTGTCGCCGAGGTCGTGGTAGGGGTGCAGGTCCGACCCGCAGACGCAGGCGTAGGTGACGCGGATGATCGCGTCCGTGGACTCTTGGATCGTCGGTTCGGGCACGTCGACGACGCGGACGTCACCGGCGGCGTACATGAGGGTTGCGCGCATGATGTTCTCCTTTGCGGGTGGTGCGGGTGGGATCGGACGAGCCGCCGTCGCGTCAGGCGAACACGGCGCTCGCCGGCGTCAGTCGACGATCTCGACGGTCACGGGACCGCCCTCGAGGAGCGAGAGTTGCTCCTCGGTCGCGACGTACGTGCCGATGTGCAGGGTGGCATCCGAAAAGCCGATGCCGTCGGCGTCGTAGTAGAAGCCGAGGTTCCCCCACGAGGTGAAGTAGATGAGGTCTCCGTCCTCGGGGTCGGAGCCGGGCGAGCCGTCGTGGACGAGCTCGCGGGGGAGGTAGGAGATCTTCTCGCGGCCGGCGAACTCCTCGAACCTCAGCTCCGTCGGGAGGAGGGAGAGGAAGTCGCGCACGCCGGGACTGTCCTCCCCGACTGTGACGTCGACGCTCGTGCGGTCGGACGTGAACCGCACCACCGTGCCCGCGATCTGCCCAGGTTCATCGGTGGGCGTCGGTGCCGGTGCCGACGGTGACTCGACGCCGGCGGCCGTCGGTGTGGCGGAGGCCGCGGGCGGAACCGACGATGCGGCGGTGGGGGAGCAGGCGGTGATCGCCGCGGTCACGAGCGCGCCGACGGTGACGGCGAGCAGCGCACGACGTCGGCGTTCCCGCTCCCTGCCGGTGAACGCGGTCATCAGCTGCGATCCTTCGCGGTCCCGGCGTACTCGTCGTCGGTGAGGGGGCCGGCTGACGCGCGCGGCTGGGGTCGGCGAACGAGCAGGAGGAAGGCGGCGCCGGCAAGCAGCACCGCGACGGTGGTCACCACGCCGAGGGGGAGGATGCTGAGCGCCCCCGCCACCCCGACCAGGGGCGCGGCGATCCCCCCGAACCCGAACCGCACCATGCCGAGCAGCGATGAGGCGGTGCCGGCCATCTGCGGGTAGTCGACGAGCGCGAGGGTGGTCGCCGGTGGCGACGAGATCGCGACCCCACCGGCGAGCAGGAACAGCGACACGATCACCACCCACAGCGGCATCCGGGTGAGTCCCGACGACAGCAACCCGAGCGCGCCGATGCCGGCGACCAGGATGCCGACGGTCAAGGTGCCGGTGATGCTCCACCGTTCTGCGGCCCGGCCGGCGAGGTAGCCGAGGGTCATGAACCCCGCGGAGTTGAGACCGAAGGCGAGCGCATACGCGAGGGGGGACAGCCCGTAGATGTCCTGCAGCACGAACGTGGACCCGGCGAGGTAGGCGAACAGCGCGCCGTACAGGAACCCCTGGTTCAGGATCGCGCCGACGAACACCCGGTCGGAG
The DNA here is from genome assembly GCF_014839445.1 of Microbacterium sp. CFBP 13617. Lineage (NCBI taxonomy): Bacteria > Bacillati > Actinomycetota > Actinomycetes > Micrococcales > Microbacteriaceae > Microbacterium > Microbacterium sp. CFBP 13617. Next base: position 515,244 of record NZ_JACYNW010000001.1, read on the forward strand.
AGCAGCGTGCGGAAGTCGCGCAGCGTGTGCGTGAGGCCGCCCGTCGCGCGGCTCTCCGCGGGCAGGGTCTCGGGGAACATCCGCAGGGCGATGACGAGGATGCCCGCGCCGATGAGAGCCAGGAAGACGAACAGTCCCCGCCAATCAGCGACCGTGTTCAAGATCCCGCCGAGGAGCGGGCCGATGATCGCGGCGAGTCCGCCGACCACGGTGAGGCGGCCGTAGAAACGCACCAGTGCGCCACCCGTGTAGATGTCGCGACCGGCTGCCTGCGCGATGACGATCCCGACCCCGCCGGCCAGACCCTGCACGAATCGCGCGATGATCAGCAGCTCGACCGTGGGGCTGATCGCGCACAGCGCCGAGGTGACGATGTACGCGACGATGCCGAGGAGCAGGATGCCGCGTCGCCCGAACCGGTCTGACAGGGGACCCGCGACCAGCTGCCCGAGGGCGAGGCCGATCAGACAGGCCGTCACGGTGAGCTGGGCCACCGAGGTGGCCGCACCGAGTTCCGCAGCCAAGGCGGGGAGGGCGGGGAGGTAGAGGTCCATCGAGATCGGACCGAACACCGTCAGCAGCAGGAGCAGAGTGGGCAGGATGCGGCTGAACTCCGTCCGCGAGGGTGAGATCTGTGCGGTCATGTCATCCACGGTGCGCGCTCAGCGCGTAGCCGGGGAGTCTCTGATGAGAGGTGTACCGGCAGGGAACCCCTGTTGCGCGGGGAGCGTGCCCACCCGGAGGGGTCCCCTCCGAGGGCATCCCTCCCGCGGGCGGGGCGACCTACCCTGGGGCACATGGACAATCGATCAGAGGTGCGGGAGTTCCTCATGACCCGTCGCGCCCGGGTGTCGCCGGATGCCGCCGGCATCCCCGCCGGGCCGAATCGCCGGGTCGAGGGGCTGCGCCGCAGCGAGGTCGCCGCGCTCGCCGGGGTCAGCGTCGAGTACTACTCGAAGCTGGAACGAGGGTCGATCGCCGGAGCCTCCGCGGCCGTGCTCGACGCGGTCTCGCGCGCCCTGCAGCTCTCGGATGCCGAGCACTCCCACCTGCTCGACCTTGCGCGCAACGCCGACGGCATCCCGTCGTCGGGCCGCAACCGCCGCCGTGGCAGCAAACCCGCGTCACCCCGGAACAGCTTGGAGTGGGCACTGGCATCCATCACCGATTCGGTCGCGGTGGTGCGGGATCAGCGTCAGAACATCGTCGCGTTCAATACCCTGGGCAAGGCGTTCTACTCGCCCCTGATCGGCGACGCGGGGCGCGTGCCGAACTTTGCGCGCTTCCAATTCCTCGACCCGGCCGCGCACGACTTCTACCCCGACTGGGACCTGTTCGCCGACATGTGCGTCGCCGTCATCCGCGCCGAAGCCGGCCGCGATCCGCATGACAAGGGCATCCAAGACCTCGTCGGCGAACTCTCGACGAGGAGCGAGGTGTTCCGCACGCTCTGGGCGGCGCACAACGTGCGCACCCACGGATCCGGTCAGAAGCGCTTCCACCACCCCGTCGTCGGCGAGGTGACCCTCGTCTACGAGGAGCTCGCGATCACGGCCGAGCCGGGGCAGGTACTGCTGATCTACTCCGCCGAGCCCGGCTCGCCGTCAGCCGAGCGGTTGCGGTTGTTGGCGTCGTGGGCTGCTGAGGCGGCGGCGCAACCGGCGTCTTGACGGATGCCGGGGTGCCATCGTCGTCGCCCCCGGCGGCTGACGGTGTGCGTCGGTTTCCGTGCCCTGTCGGCGCTCCGGCGGCCGCGCTAGCCTGACGCCACCACCGCCCGCGTCGAGGGAGACCGCCGTGACCCAACCGCTTCGCTACGGCATCAACGTCACGCTGGACGGGTGCGTCCACCACGAGGCGGGCTTACCTCCGGATGCCGAGTCGATGGCGTTCTGGACCGACGAGCTGCGCCGCTCCGACTCGCTGCTTTACGGCCGCGTCACGTATGAGCTGATGGAGTCTGCCTGGCGGCGACCGGAATCGGGGGAGTGGTCCGACTGGATGGATGCCAGCGAGGTCGCCTTCTCGGAGGTCATTGACCCGATGCGGAAGCACGTCGTGTCGACGGAATTGGACGCCGTGGATTGGAACGCTTCGCTCGTGCTCGGTGACCTCGGTGCTGCGGTCGAGGAGTTGAAGGCGCAGCCGGGGCGGGGGATCTCAGTGGGTGGGGTGCGGCTGCCGGTGGCGCTCGCGGAGCTCGGGCTGATCGATGAGTTCACGTTCGTCGTGCACCCGGTGGTCGCGGGGCGGGGGCCGCGGTTGCTGGAGGGGGTGCGGGAGCAGGTGGAGTTGGAGTTTGTGGAGCGGCGGGAGTTCGGGTCGGGGGTTGTGGTGCAGCGGTACCGGAGGGCTGTCTAGGTATTGCGGGCAGCACTTTCGCCGCGGCGAGGGCACGCTGTACTCCTGCGGCTGGACGACCGTCACCGCCACTCGCGGTCGTGTCAACGACGCGCCCCTCTACGTCGGCAACAGACCCCATGGCCTGTATCAATCACGGAGGCCCACGACTCTCGCTGGCAGGCTGTTGTGCGCCACCTCAACTTGCAGGCCGCGCTCGCTCGAGATGACACGGGGGCGCCTCTTGGGTAGTTCACTCAGGGCTCTGGCAGATGACGAGAAGTACGCCGTGAAGGTCTCCCCGAATGAGGACGCAGTTCTGCGAGCTCGCGCGGAGGTCCCCGGGGGCGGGGCATGTTGGCCGTCGGCGGACATCTGTCACAGGGAACTGCAGGCGTTCTTTATGTCTGGGCGATGTTCACGTGGGCCTAGGAGATCCTCGCGGAGTGGCCCGAGCGGGGTCTCCCCCGGTTCGACGGCGACACGTCGCTGTTTGCCACCGAGCGAGGCACGCTCGTCTCTGAGTCAGCGCTGAACACTCGGTTCCGCCCCTTATCCCTGCTCCACTAGCCACATGGTGAGCATGTTCGACGCCCAAGTGCGTGCCTGACGGCTAGGTGTGATGTACAGGCGGGCTGCTGCGGCGGGTTCGGCTGCGCGGAGTCGGCCGCCGCTGACCGTCCCGAGTTTGGAGCCGCACCAGACGACGGGGCGCTTTGCGAGTCGCTGGCGCTCGTTGTCGGAGCTTCACGACACAATGGGAACGTGTCTACGAACCTCGCCCCCGTCCCCGACACGACGGAACTTCGAAAGGCCCGCGGAGCGTTCTTCACACCGGACGCCATCGCAGAGTTCGTGACCAATTGGGCTGTTCGCAGCTCATCCGACCTCGTTCTGGAGCCGTCGTGCGGCGAGGCTGCATTCCTGACGCAGGCAGTTGGACGACTTCGTCAGCTCCGGGCGGCGGAAAGTGTCCTCGAAGGGGCGCCACGGGTGGACGGCGTGGAGATTCACTCGGCCAGCGCCGCGGAGGCTGAGCGCCTCGTCCGTAAGGCAGGCGGATACCCAAGCATCCAGACCTCCGACTTCTTCTTGGTCGAGCCGAAGCCGACGTACACGGCGGTCATCGGTAACCCGCCATACATCCGATACCAGGATTTCTCCGGCAACGCGCGTGCCCGCAGCCGCGAGGCCGCGCTGCGCGCTGGCATCAACATGAGCGGACTCGCCTCGTCGTGGGCTGCGTTCACGGTGCATTCAGCGCTGATGCTTCAAAAGGGCGGACGCCTGGGCCTGGTCGTCCCCGCCGAGCTGCTGAGCGTCAACTACGCCGCCGAGGTCCGTCGGTTCCTGTTCGACAAATTCGCGCACGTGGACCTCGTCCTGTTCACCGAGCGAGTGTTCCCCGAGGTGCAGGAGGAGGTCGTCCTACTTCTCGCCGATGGATACGAAGAGGGCGGGACGAAGCACGCCTCCATCTACCAGGCGAAGAACGCCGCTGCGTTGTCAGACGCCTTGGCCGCGACGACGTGGACACCGTCCGACCCCTCGGAGAAGTGGACGCCGTCGCTCCTCCCCTCCGCCGCCCTCGGTGTCTACAGCAGGCTGCTGGACGACGGCGGCTTCACGCCCCTCGAATCATGGGGCGACACGACGCTCGGCATGGTGACCGGCAACAACAAGTACTTCTCGCTGTCGCCGCAGAAGGTGGAGGACCTTGGACTGGCGCCGTCTGACCTCATCAAGCTCAGCCCTCCAGGCAGCAGCCACCTTCGCGGCCTCGCCTTCGGCACCGACGCCTGGAAGGCACTTGGGCTGAAGGGGTCGGCGACGTACCTATTCCGCCCTGGCGATCACCCGAGCAACGCAGCCCTCGAGTACATTGCGGCAGGTGAAGCGACGAGCGTCCACACCGCGTACAAGTGCCGGGTGCGAAAGACCTGGTGGCAGGTGCCGTTGGTGAGGCCTGCCGATCTCTTCCTTACATACATGAACGCCGACACCCCGCGCATCACGACGAACGAAGCCAAGGCGCTACACCTGAACAGCGTGCACGGCATCTATCTTCAGCCGGAGCACCGCAGCCTCGGGCGCAAGCTCCTACCTGTTGCTGCTCTCACTTCGATGACGCTCGTCGGGGCTGAGACCGTGGGGCGTTCCTATGGCGGCGGCATGCTGAAGATTGAGCCCCGTGAGGCCGACCGGCTGCCCGTCCCTTCCCCTGCTGTCGTGGAAGCGGCGACGGGCGCTCTCGTAGCGATCCGTCCGCAGCTCGCGACGCGCCTGCGATACGGTCGACTCGTTGAGGCGTCGAAGCTCGTCGATGAGGTGCTGCTCATAGGCGAATTGGGTATGAAGCGAAGTGATGTGAAAGCGCTCAGCGACGCGCACGCCGAGCTATCGGCTCGACGCACCGCCCGGAGCCAGCGTGTCAAGGTTTAAGGACCGCCTGCTCGCCGCCATCACCGCTGCGGGAATGAAGCCCGCCGACACTGACACCCAGGCGAACAAGAAGAACTGGAACCAGCGCCTCTCCGATGGTCTGGCTCTCGCCATTGCCGCGGAGCTCCGCGACCGCGGGATGACCGGCACCCTGCCCGCTGGCCCCGGCCAGCTCGGGCTTTCTGGCACGGAACGGCGCCTCGCGGGTGGCATCGGCGCGAAGAAGGTCGATGTGTCATGGGCGACCGAGGAGTCCGGACTCATCTTCGCCGTCAGCGTGAAAACCATTATGTTCCGCGACAACGCCACCCGTAATTACCAAAAGAACCTCACGAACCGTCGCGGGGATCTGCTCGTGGAGTCGGTTACGCTGCACCGCCGCTTCCCCTATGCGGTGCTCACCGCGTTCCTGTTCCTGGACTCCGGTGCCGAGCACGACGGCACCGACCGCCGGAAGAGCACCTTCGAGAACGCGTTTCCTCGACTGAGGCTGTTCACGCGGCGTCCAGATCCAAGCGGTCGCGAGGAGCAGTTCGAGCGGTTTTACCTGTTCCTGCTTGACGCGAACAGCGTTCGGCCGTCGCTTCGCGCTTTCGAGGTGCACGACTCCCAGCGGGAGGTGGATCTCGACGAAGCACTTGACGACGTCATAGAACTGATCGGCGAGAGGAACTTCGACCTCTACGACGGCAGTGACGGTGCCATAACTAAGATGTAGTGCGTCGGCTCCTGTTGGCTCTGTCCGGCGCCCCGGTGATCACCGTCGACGCAGCGGCATGAGTACCGTTGCGAGCTCGTTCCGGAACGAGGCGGACGCAACTGGGTGAAGTTCGACCCATAGCTCCGCAAACGCCGCGAGCGTCTTAGTGCGATCCATGCCCGACGCGATCCCGTTCACCCAGTCGTGCGCGTCCTTCCCCTCGAGAGCGCTGATTACTCGATTCAGCTCAGTTAGTGGGCGCCCCAGACGTGCGGCCAGCACTTCCCGGTCGGAAAGCAGTGACTTGTACAGCTTGTCGGGGTCCGAGCTCGTGGGTAGGTAGACGGCCTGCCATTCTGAAACTGGCGGCACCCTGGATCCTGTTGGTGCGACTGCGCCGACGACCGATTCGGCAGCATCAGCTTCTTTGATCGGCACTGCGGGTGCCGGACGCTGGTCCCCATCGAACACCATGACGAACCCTATGTCCTGGTGACGGGCCTTCCGGAGCGGATCTTGTAGGGCGCGCATGTACCCGAAACCGTTGCCCCACACGAGACTGAGCGATCCCCCCACGCGGCGATCCATACCCTCAATCAGTGCACGCGCCAGATGGTACGCCGATTCGTCCTCAACGAAGACAACGTGTCGTACCTCGGGCCGCGCGAGCAAGAGCTCACTTATGTGGACGTCATCCTTGCTTGAGGTTGCCTGGACCGCACCCCCCGGGTCAATCTCCAGGAACAAAAATGAATCGTGACCGACGGCTGCCGCGATGATGTCAGCCGAGTGTGTGGACACGACCATGCGCCATTTTGTCCGCTTCTCGAGAATGACGCTCAGCATCCTCGCCAGCAGCGCCGAGGCCGCGATGGGCGGAAGGTATGCGTCGGGCTCATCGACAAGAATCACGAGTTCTTCGGTCAGCTCGTACTGCTGCAAGATCCAAAACAACAGGTGAACCGAAAGCTCACCGAGCCCCATGGTCGTCGAGTCGTAGTCAACGCCGCGGTAGGAGGCTTCGAAGTAGGGAACTGTTGGTTGGTCAGCACCCCACGAGAACCGGTCCGCGACTAGGTCGTCACCCGGTACGATGTCGAGCCCATACCATTCGAACCGGTCGTAGTCGCGGTTGACGATACTTTGCACCGCTTCGACCTGGGCGTCCGTGAGCGGCATCGCTTGGACCTCGTCCTTGAGGTCATCCACGTCCTCTCGGGATCGAATGATGCTCAAAGTTTGCTCGCATAGAGCGTGCAGATTGATGTAAACGCTTCGCTCGCCCAGTTCAGACTGGAGAGCTCGAAGGATTCGTGACTTGCCCGTTCCATTCCGACCGCCAAGTACCGTGCAGGGTGCCGCAATGTCGACGACGATACCCTCCACGGTAACCGGCTCGGACTGTAGCGAGTTGAACTTTCGTTGTACCTGGCGCCAGACCCGAGCTTCCTCTGCAGTTCTCACGAGGTCGACCTAGCTGCTCCGAGCTCGCCCCATCTCGTCGCTTCGAGGAATTCCCCTATCAGGGTTGGGGTCTGATCGGGTTCGCTGGTCAGACGTCCGAAGAGGTGGTCCGAACTCTTGTATGCAGGATAGTTGAAAATCACCTGCGCGAAGAGGTGGAGAGACAGGTCTCGGATTAGGACCGACGACACGTCGGTGACTCGATAAGATGCTCGGTCGTCATATTGGCGAAGGACTTCCGCCAGTGCTCGTCGGAGGTGGGCAGTGTCCGTGTCGAACTCACCGCTACGCAGCCGGGTCCGGTCGTTCTCGAAACGGGCGAGAAGGTCGGCTGGCAGGTCTCCGAAGCGCCTGGGCGCCCAGTCGCAGTAGATCAGCCAAGTCTGCAAGGTGCCCTTGTTAAATCGAATTTTCAGCCCCTGGTCGCTCGCCTCCATGATCTGAGCGACGAGGCGTCTTCCAGAATCGCGGACGGCACGAATGGTTGAGCTGCTGAATCCGTCTTTGCGTCTGTAGTAATCCTCAACGACGTTGTTGTTGATGTGGGTCGAGAGGGTACCCATCTCAATGGCAACGCATGTCCTCGCGACGATGTCATCGAACGCGAGCCGTCCGTTCCCGAAACCAATCATGGGGCGGTCAAGGAGGCCGTCCTCCGTCAACTCCTGCACTAGGGTCTTCACCTGATCGCGAGCTTCTCCTCGCAGGGCGTTTCGCTTCTCAGGCGGCGTCAAGTTGTACGCCTGGTTCAGGCGAAAGAAGAGCTCATTCGGCTCGTCTGGGTCGTAGGCAGTGAGCGTGATCGTCTGCACGACAAAGCGATTGACCGCTTTGCGTACAGAGTCGGGGAGTTGCGAGTAGCGAAGCCCGTGTAGCGCCTCGATCTTCGGGTCTCTCGGCTCGATGAAGCCGTCAATCTTGACGCGGTCATCAAAGAAGTCACGGATGCCGGCCAGTCTTTGCTGTCCATCCAGGACTTCCTCGTCGCCATCGTCGCTCCGAACGATGTGCACTGCTGGGACGTACCAGCCTCGAAGCACCGTATCGACCAACCGCTGTCGCCGTTTCGAGTCCCACACCTCGCCACGCTGAAAATCCGGCTGCAGATCGAGCTCATCGTTGCGGATCCGGGAGATGAGGGTCTCGAGTTCGGGGTCGGATTTGTCGATCTTCATGGTGCTTCCACACCTTAGTAGACCGACTCCTGCCCCTGACGCGCGCGTCTCGCGCCTCGACTGTGTTCTACTCCGGGTCAAGCACCTGAGCCACATTGCGGAACAGCTTCGCGAGAACTGCGTGCTCGCTCTCACCGGTCAGGTGAATAGTGAAATTTTGAAGGTCACCGATTCCCACCATCTCGTCATCGAGAGCAATGTGGCCCGCGTGCACCTTCACCTGCACTGACGAAGACCCTGAGTTGCCGTCGAGGGCTGATTCACGTGTCACGATGCAGTCCACGCTGGCGAAGTCGGTGTAAGTCAACGTTGTCACGCTCGGGTAATTGTCAGTCATTTGTCTAGCCTGCCAGACGGGGAGCGGCTCGACTGGGTGGAAGCCAGCGGGGTGGCCTTCTCGGAGGGCTGCGGCCAGGAAATGAACCCGGGGATCAGCTTAAGCTCGGCCTCGTCGGGTCGTGGGGCTTCCGCTCGGGCGCGATGCAGCGCTACCGACCGGCGTATGCCGAGGGGCCTCGCGCGAGGCTCCGAAGTAGGACGGGTTACGCCTGCGGAAATGGACGTCGAAGCCGGCATCCACTGCCTTACGGGCTTCGGAGGTCTCGAGCGCGTGCGGCTCGGCGTAGGCGACCTTGGTGCCGTCTGCCAGGCGCGTGTCGCCCTGGATCGCGATCGCCGAGGGGGCGACGATGCGGTCGGTGCCGGTGATGGCGGGGTGCGTGACGCGTCCGCCGTTCATGAGCTGCATGAAGACGGTGCCGCCCTCGGCGTGCACGGCCTCTGCCACTTTGGCCCAGCCGGCGGCCTGGGCGTCGGTGACGATGCCGGGCTGGCTACGAATCGCCGACCGCTACGGAGTCCGCTTCACATTGCCGCAACCGAAACGCTCCACGTCACGCCGAACCGGTCCGTCAGCATCCCGAACCCGGCGCTCCACGCCGAAGCCGCCAGCGGCTCGACGATCGTGGCATCCACCGCAAGGGCGTCCCAGTAGCCCCGCAGCTCGTCGAGCGTCGGCGAGCTGATCGAGACGAACAGCGCCTGGTCGGTGACCGTCGCGTTGTTCTCGCGAGAGGTGGACCCGCCGCCGGCGATGCCGCCCTCGGTGCGGCCGGGGATGTCGTAGCCCATGATTCGGAAGCCGTTCTCGGCGGCGACCAGGCCGAAGACGACCTTGTCGGACCCGGGGATGTCGGCCGGCATCCCGAAGTCGGCGTAGGTGTTGACGACGAGGTGTCCGCCGAAGACGGACTGGTAGAAAGCGAGCGCCTCACGGGCGTCGCCGCGGAAGTTCAGGTGGGTGGTGGTCTGCACGGACATGTCTGCTCCTCGATGTCTCGGCCGGGATCGGCTTGTAGATCAACGGTCTCAGCCGTATAGGTCTGTTTCTGTCCTCTATTCGCTTTAACGTGGACGACATGGCCACGACGTCGAGATTGCTCACTCTGCTGTCGCTGCTGCAGGCCCGGCGCGACTGGCCGGGGTCGGTGTTGGCGGCGCGGCTGGGCATCAGCCATCGCACGGTGCGGCGTGACATCGACCGTCTTCGCGAGATGGGTTACCGCATCGAGGCCGCGATGGGGCCCGACGGCGGATACAGCCTCGAGGCGGGCAACGACATGCCGCCGCTGCTCTTCGACGACGACCAGGCGCTCGCGGTCGCGATCGCGCTGCGGGCGGCCCCTGCGCTGGGCGCCGATATCGGGGAGGCGGCAGTGCGCGCACTCGGGACCATGCGTCAGGTGCTGCCATCGCGGGTTCGGCACCGGCTCGATGCCGTCGAGGTGACCACGGTCGGGCGTCCCGGTGATGCGCCGGCCCTCGCGGTGCCCCTGGACGTGCTCCTGACGCTGGGGCAGGCGCTGCGTGACCGGGTGACGGTCCGCTTCGACTACCTGCCTCGTGAGGGGGACGACGCCGAGCCGGGGCCGGCCCGGCGGGTCGAGCCGCACCATCTCGTCGCGTCGCAGGGCAGGTGGTACCTGCTCGCGTGGGACCTCGACCGGGAGGACTGGCGGCTCTTCTCGGCGCATCGAGTGCGGCCGCGAGTGCCGTCGGGAGCTCCGTTCGTGCCGCGGGTCGTGCCAGGCGGTGATGTCGACGCGTTCGTCTCGGCGCGGTTCAAGGGGTCGGACACCAATGAGTGGGCCTGCCGGGGGACGGTGCTGTTGCACGCGCCGGCCCGCGACGTGCTGCCTTTCGCCGGCGACGGAACTGTCACGGCTGTGGACGACGAGCGCTGCACCCTCGAAGCCGGTTCGTGGTCGTGGGGTGCCCTCGCCGCATCGTTCGGACGGTTCGAGGTGGCGATGGAGGTGGTGGGGCCGGCGGAGTTGGTGGAGGCGTTCGCGGCGCAGGCGGAGCGGTTCGCAGCGGTCGGGCGAGTCTCTACCGCCGAGGGGATCAGACGAGGAAGCTAACGACATGACCCAACCCCTCCGCTACGCCATAAACGTCACCCTCGACGGCTGCGTCCACCACGAGGCCGGCCTTCCGCCGGACTCCGAATCCATGGCGTTCTGGACCAACGAGCTGCGTCGCTCGGACACGCTCCTCTACGGCCGCGTCACGTACGAGCTGATGCAGGGGTCGTGGCGGCGGCCGGAGTCGGGACAGTGGCCCGACTGGATGGATGCCGATGAGGTGGCCTTCTCGGAGGTGATGGATCCGATGCGCAAGGTGGTGGCATCCGGAACCCTCGACGCCGTGGACTGGAACGCCGAGCTCCTCACCGGTGACGTTGTCGAAGCCGTTCGAACGCTGAAGGAGCGGCCCGGCCGGGGGATCTCGCTAGGCGGCGTGCATCTCCCTGTGGCGCTCGCCGCGGCGGGGCTGATCGACGAATACACCTTCGTCGTACACCCGGTGGTCGCCGGGCGCGGGCCACGCCTGCTCGATGGCATCTGGAATCAAATGCGACTCGAGCTTGTCGAGCGACGAGAGTTCCGCTCGGGCGCCACCGTCCAGCGGTACCAAGCCGTCTCGTAGCGGCTGCCCGCTACTCCGAACCCTCCCCGTCACGATCACTCGTACGCGACGTCGCCACAATGGCCACCCCCACGGCCAGCACGGCCGCGTTCGACCAGAAGATCGCCACGAGTCCGAGAGGACCGGCGACGAGGCCCACGCTCACCGGGATCAGCACCTGCAGCACGCGGTTGGCGGTCAGCCGCAGTCCGAGGGCGGCGCCGTGCACCGCGGGCGGGGTGATCGCGGTCGTCCAGGCCATGGTCAGGGGTTGGGGGAGGCCGAGGGCGATACCGAGCGCGATCATCACGGGGATCGCGCCCCACTGGTTGGCGAACGGCAGGGCGACGAGACTCGCGACGCCCATGAGCATCGCCACGACGAGCAGGGTGCGGCGGCCGAATCGCGCGACGATGCGGGCGAGGCCGAGGCGGCTCACGACCGAGACGACCGCGCGCAGGGCGAGCAGCAGACCGACGGTGACCGGGGCGATGCCCTTCTCGACCGCCCACAGCGGCACGAAGGTGTAGAGCAGGTCGACCGTCACGAGCACGGCTCCGCTGACGGCGAGGGCCCGCCACAACTCGGGGGCCTTCATCACCGCCGAGAGCGGAGCGCGCGGGGCCTTCGCGGCGGCGACTCGGCGGTGCGTGTCGCCGCGGCGCAGGAAGAGGATCAGCGGCAGAGCGAGCACCGTGAAGGCGAGGCAGACGGCGAAGCCCGCGGTCGTGTCGGGCTGATCGCGTGCGGCCAGGGTCGCGGCGATGGTGACGGCCGGGGGACCGATCAGTTGACCGATGGATGCCGCCGCGCTGAGGGTGCCGAAGCCGCTGTCCATCGAGCCCCCGCGGCTCGCGTGCGCGACGAAGGTCTGCTGGCCGATCATCACGCAGAGGTGGCCCAGGCCGATGGTCAGGGTCGCGGCGAACAGCAGGAGGACGGTCAAGGGCAGGGCGAGTACGACGATCGCGCCGATCGAGGCGATGACAAGCCCGGCGAAGGCGACGGTGCTGCCGCCGACGCGGTCGCAGATCCGGCCCGCGGGAAGCGCCGCGACGATCGTCGGAACGGCGAAGGATGCCGCGAGCGCGGCGAGCAGCAGTGGATCGCCGCCGAGCTCGAGCGCGCGGTAGCCGACCATCAGCCGCACGCCGACCCACGAGGCTTGCGACAGTGCCGCCTGGGTGCTGAGTGCCGCCCGCCAGGCGGGGCCGGTCACGGCCGGAGGGGGATCTCGTCGGTGCCGCCGAGCATGCGGGTGAGGCCGTCGATGTCTTCGCGCACGGCGTGGTAGCGCTCGGAGTCGAGGTGGTACACCGCGAGCTGGAGCGCGTAGCAGATCGCCATCGGCACGAAGAGGGTGCGGTACTCGCTGTCGGCGCTGCGGAGGGCCGCGATGAGGTGGTCGGGAGCGGGCCGGAACTGCGCGCCCGGCACGTCGGTGATGAGCAGGCTGCGTCCGCGTCGGCGCTGCGCCTCGGCGATGAGGGCCGGGAGCATGCGCGGCGTCTCGCGCAGCGCGAAGCCGATCAGCATGCTGGTGGAGTCGAACGGCACGAAACGCTCGGCGAGGTCCTTCGCCTGGGGCGAGAGGGTGACTACGACCATCCCCAGTCGGCGGAAGCGGCGGGCGAGCAGCTCCTGCAGCGAGCGGGCGTCGCCGTTGGCGAAGATGTAGACGACGCCGGCGCCGGCGATGTCGCGGGCAGCCGCGTCGATCGCGGACTGGGGGACGAACTCCGACAGGCGCTCGAGGCCCGCTCGCTCATCCGCGACGAACGACGCCAGGTCGGCCCCGGACTCCTGCCGCATCGGCGCACCGGAGAGCGCAGGGTTCACCTCGTCGGCGCGCAGGTCGCGGCGCAGGTCGGGATACCCGCGGTAGCCCAGCTTCTGCGCGAGGCGCACCACGGTCGACTCGTGCGTGCCGGCCTGGGCAGCCACGTCGGCCGCCGTCGTCGATGACGTCGCAGCGCTCAGCAGCACCGTCATGACCTTCTGCTCCGTAGCGCTCAGGGCGGCGGTGTTGCGAGTCGCGACGGCGCGAAAGCTCATGTTCTCTCCTTCGAGGGCACGACGCCGGTCGAGCGGGTCGGTTGTTGACAAGTCTGGACCATCCTGCAATCCTGTGCAAGTGCGCAAGTTGCGTGGAACGCCTTGCACACACACCTAGCACGGAAACCCGCAGAGAGGCGGATGACGATGGCGTCTGATGTGGTGGAGACCTCGTCCTCGACGAGGGCGCGGCAGTACCTGGAATGGTCTGTCGTGGCGATCGGTGCCGTCGCCGGCATCGCGGTCATGGTGTCTGGCTTCGGCTACGGCCTGACGAACGTGACCGGGGTCGGCGCGGGATTCTTCCCGGTCGTCGCGGGCGCCACGATCGCGCTTGGCGCTGTCCTCTGGGCGCTCCAGCTGCTCGGGGCGGCTACGGCGCGGCGCCGCGAGGCGAGCCGGTCGGACACACGGCCCCCGTTCGAGGCCAACCGCGTCGACCCGCCCACCGACACAGCGATCGGCGTGCTCGTCGTCGACGGGATCGACGAGGAAGACGACGACATCGCCCTCCCCGACCGTCGCGGAGTGCTGCGCGTCGCCATCGTGGCGGGGGCGCTCGTGCTCTCCGCGATCCTGCTTCCGGTGCTCGGCTACCTCATCACCATGACGCTGCTGCTCTTCAGCGTGATGACCCTCGTGAGCGCTCGCCGCTGGTGGGTCGCCCTGCTCATCGCTGTCGGTGTCGCCGTCATCAGCCGGTTCGTCTTCGCCGACCTGCTCGGCACCGCCCTCCCGCACTCGAGCATCACCGTGCTCCGCATGATCGGCCTCTGACATGGAATTCGGCGCTCTCTTCCAGGGACTCCTCACGGTCCTCACCCCCGAGAACCTGCTCTTCGCCCTTCTCGGCTGCGTGCTCGGCATGCTCGTCGGCGTGCTGCCCGGCTTCGGGCCCGCAGCCGCCGTGTCGCTGCTCATCCCGGTGACCTTCGGGCTCTCGCCCACGACGGCGATCATCATGCTCGCCGCCATCCTCTACGGCGCGGCCTTCGGCGGCACGATCACCGCCGTCCTGCTGCGGATCCCCGGCGAAGCCTCGTCGGTGGCGACGACCCTCGACGGCTACGAGCTCGCCAAGCGCGGGCGCGGCGGCCCGGCCCTGGTGATCGCGGCGGTCGGGTCGTTCATCGGCGGGCTGGTCGGAGTCGTCGGGTTCGTGCTCGTCGCCCCCTTCGCGCGGATCGCGCTGGAGTTCGGCGCCCCCGAGCTGTTCCTCGTGTCGTTCCTCGGGCTGCTGCTCATCACGAGCTTCGCGGGCAGCAACCCCGCCAAGGCGCTCATCAGCGCCGGCGTGGGCCTGGCGATCGCGACGGTGGGCCTCGACCCGGGCGTCGGCATCGTGCGCTTCGGATTCGACATGCCGCAGCTGTTCGACGGCATCGGCCTGGTCGCGATCGTGATGGGTGCCTTCGGGCTCAGCGAGATCCTCGCCCAGGCCCAGCGCGGCCCAGGCGGCATCGCCAAGCCCCTCTCGATCGGACGGCTCTACCCCACCCGCGACGACTTCCGCCGCTCGTGGAAGCCTTTCTTCCGCGGCTCGATCATCGGCTTCTTCATGGGCCTGCTCCCCGGCTCGCCCGGAGCGGCGACGTCGCTGGCCTCGTACGCCGCCGAGAAGCGCTTCTCGAAGAAGCACCGCTCGGAGTTCGGCCGCGGCGCCATGGAGGGCGTCGCCGGACCCGAGTCCGCCAACAACGCCCTCGCGGTGTCGTCGATGATCCCGCTGTTCACCCTCGGCATCCCGACGTCGGCCACGGTCGCGATCATGGCGGGGGCGTTCACCGTCAACGGCCTCATCCCCGGGCCGCTCCTGTTCCGCGACAACCCAGAGGTCGCCTGGGCCATCATCGCCAGCTTCCTGGTGGGCAACGTCATCCTGCTGATCCTCAACGTGCCCCTCGTGCGCGTCTGGATCGCCGTGCTCCGTCTGCCGTTCGCCTACCTGATGGCCGCGATCCTCGCGTTCATGTTCCTCGGCACGTACTCGATCAACGGCAGCACCTTCGAGATCTTCGTCATGGTCGCCGCGGGCGTGATCGGGTACGTCTTCCACCTGCTGCGCGTGCCGCTGACGCCGCTCGTGCTCGCGATCATCCTCGGGCCGATGCTCGAGGAGAACTTCCAGCGCTCGCTCGCCCTGTCGCGCGGCGACTGGGGAGTGTTCACCAGCAGCCCGATCGCCACCGGCCTGCTCCTCGTCTGCGCCCTCGCCGTCGCGCTGGGAGCGAGCCGCCCCGCCCTCGCCGCCTTCGTGCGGTCGCGGTCGCGGTCTCGTTCCCGCGCGCGGATCGACGCCTAGTCCTGTCCCTGCTCACCCGTCATCCCCACCAGAAGGAGAAATCAGCATGCGAACCCGCTCCCTGACCCTCACCGCCGTCGCAGCCTTCGCTGCCGTGGCCCTCGTCGGATGCTCGTCCGCCGCCGGCACCACCTCGAACGGCAACGGCGCCGACGAGGCCTGGCCCGCCGCCGGAACCGACATCGAATGGATCGTCCCCTCGGCAGCCGGTGCCGGCAACGACATCCTGGCCCGCATCGTCGCGCCGGCCATGCAGGAATCCCTCGACGCCAACATCCAGGTCGTGAACCTCGAGGGCGGCAGCCAGGTCGTCGGCCTCAGCAAGCTCGCCACCTCGGCACCCGACGGGACGACGTTCGGCTACACGAACATCCCGTCGATCCTCGGTCGCTACCTCGACCCCTCGAAGAACGCCACCTTCGATCGCGAGAGCTTCCTGCCGGTGGGTTCCTTCGCCACCAACTCGGTCGTGATCGGCGTGGCCGCGAACAGCCCCTACAAGACCATCGACGACCTGTTCGCCGCCGTCGAAGACGACCCCGGCACGATCACGGCGGGAACGGACTCGCGCGCCGGCGACGACCACGTCAATCTGCGCATCCTCGAGAACGAACTCGACCTGGGGTTCAACATCGTCCACTACAACAGTGGTGCCGACAAGGTGGCCGCCGTCATGTCGGGCGAGGTGAACTTCGCCCTCGGCGGGGTCTCGAGCTTCTACGGCCCCTACAAGTCCGGCGACATCCGCCTGCTGGCGATCGTCGAAGACGAGCAGAGCGAGCTCATGCCCGACGTGCCCACCCTGACCGGCGCGGGCTACGAGGTGGCGCCGATGAACAGCCGCTTCACCCTGTCGGTGCCGGCCGAGACGCCCGAGAACATCCGCTCCTCGCTGGAGGCCGCGCTCAAGGTCGCCGCGGAGGACCCCGCGGTCGTCGAGAAGCTCACCAACGCGGCCACCGTCGCCTCGTGGATGCCGGGTGCCGAGGTCGAGACGCTGTGGGAAGAGCGCGAAGCCACGATCTCTCCCATCATCGACGAGCTGCTGCAGGTCTCGAAGTGACCTCGGCCGTCGCGACAGCCGTCGCCGAGCGTGCACCCCTCAGCGCCTCCGAGCGCGAACGTCTCTCGCCCCTGGCCGCCTCGGCGGTCGTCGACTCGATGCAGCGCCTCGGGTCTCCGGATGCCGGGATCTCACCGACGTGGGTGGGGGCGCGCCTGGTGGGACCGGCGCTGACCGTGCTCACGGCGGCGGGCGACAACCAGATCGTGCACGCCGCGCTCGACGTCGTGCAGCCGGGCGAGGTCATCGTGCTCAACGGCTTCGGCGACACCACGAGGGCCCTGATCGGCGACCTCATCGCCGAGCGGGCGCGGAGCCTCGGGGTGGCGGGCTTCGTCGTCGACGGCTGCGTGCGCGACGTCGACGCGATCCGCGAGCTGGGGCTCCCCGTCTTCGCTCGCGGGGTCACGCCGGCCGGCCCCTACAAGAACGGCCCCGGGGTGATCGGCGGCGCCGTCGCCATCGGGGGAGTGGCCGTGCTCACGGGCGACGTCGTGGTCGCCGACGCCGACGGCGTCGTGTTCATCCCCCGCGCGCAGCTGGACACCATCGTCGACCTGGCGGAGCAGAAGCTCGAGAGCGAGGCCCGGAAGCGGGCGAGCATCCGGGCGTCGGTGGGCTGAGTCCGCACCGGCATCCGCATCCTCGGTCAGGACGAGGGCCTCGCGCGAACGGCATCCACCGTCCGTGCGAGGCCCTTCGACGTGATTCAGCCCTGCAAGAACGGGTAATCCGTGTAGCCGCGCTCGTCGCCGCCGTAGACCGACGCCTGGTCGACCTCGTTCTCGTCGGCGCCCTGCTCCCAGCGCGTGACGAGGTCGGGGTTGGCGATCGCGGGGCGACCGACGGCCACCAGGTCGGCGATGCCGTCGTCGACGGCCGAGACGGCCTCGTCGCGCGTGGTGATGCTCGAGAAGCCCGAGTTCACGATGAACGTGCCGCCGAACGCACGGCGGAGGTCCTGGATCAGCTCGCCCGCGGGGTCGGCGTGCAGCACGCTCAGGTACGCGAGTCCCAGAGGCGCGAGGCCGGCGATGAGCGCTTCGTAGGTGGCGCGGGTCTCAGCCTCGTCTTTTTCCCACACGTCCTGGATGTTGTGGGCGGGCGAGATGCGGATGCCGACGCGACCGGCGCCGATCTCGGCCACGACGGCCTCGGCGACCTCGATGACGAAGCGGGCGCGGGCCTCGGGCGACCCGCCGTACTCGTCGGTGCGCTGGTTGGAGGCGGGGGAGAGGAACTCGTGCAGCAGGTATCCGTTGGCGCCGTGCAGCTCAACACCGTCGAAGCCGGCATCCACTGCCTTACGGGCGGCGGCGACGAATTCGTCACGCACCGTGGCGAGTTCGGAGGTCTCGAGCGCGTGCGGCTCGGCGTAGGCGACCTTGGTGCCGTCTGCCAGGCGCGTGTCGCCCTGGATCGCGATCGCCGAGGGGGCGACGATGCGGTCGGTGCCGGTGATGGCGGGGTGCGTGACGCGTCCGCCGTTCATGAGCTGCATGAAGACGGTGCCGCCCTCGGCGTGCACGGCCTCTGCCACTTTGGCCCAGCCGGCGGCCTGGGCGTCGGTGACGATACCGGGCTGTCCGGGGTAGGCGCGCGACTCGTCACTCGGGAAGACGCCCTCGGTGACGAGGAGGCCGATGCCCGCGCGCTGTGCGTAGTACTTCGCCACGATCGGGCCGGGAACGCCGTCGGCCGACGCGCGCAGGCGGGTCATCGGGGCGAGCGAAACGCGGTTTCGAACATCGACATCGCCGACGGTGGTGGGGTGGAACAGGCTCACGGGAGTCCTTTCGTGAGGGGAGGAGGTCACGCTTGCTCAACGGGAGGAGGCGGAGACCTATTCCACCGGGGGCGCACGGAGGAGCGGGGTGGGTTGACCCGGACGCGCACGGACGTTCGCTTCGCGGCGGGCATTCTTCCGCGGGCATCGAGCCGGGGCGGGCTGCTCCGCGCGGCGGCATCGCGGGCTACCGACCCGAACCCGCGGAGCATTCATGAGACGCGCATGAGAACGCGGGTTCACCCCTGGCATCCGGGGATTCTGCGGACTAGCGTTGTCTCCCGTTCACGGCATGAGCCTAGGGGGGAACGCATGTCAACATCGTCCACGACGGCCGGCAACTATTCGATGAGCACCGAGTCGGTTCGGGCTTTGCAATCGTCGTTGTCGGAGTCCGTCGCATCCATCGATCGTCAGCTCGGGTCGCTGGGGGAGCGGCTCGACGCGCTGAGCGGCGAATGGTCGGGAGAGGCGTTCGACGCCTACCAACGCGCACAGGTCGAGTGGAACGCGTCGATGCAGCGGCTCAGCGGCTTGCTCAGCAGGGCCGGTGGATTGGCCGGCTCCAGCGTCGACCACCACCTGGCGGCGCGGACAGAGGTGGCTGCACTGTGGAGCTGAGCGCTGATCGACAGGCGAGGATCGGCCAGCTGCGGGCCGGCGTCGAGTCTCTGCGCGCGTCGGGGGAGCGCCTGCGCGCATCCCTCGCGGCGGGACTTCCCGACGAATCGCCCGACCCGGGTGTGCGGGTCTTCTACGACCTGGATGGCGTGATGGAGGCTGTGCACATCGACGACGAGACGCGCGCCTCTTTCGCGGGCGACGAGCTCATGCACAAGGTGACCTTGGCGCTCGCGACCGCCCCCGTTCCGACGGCCGTCACGCAGCGTCTGATCCGTGACCCCGAGGCACTTCGAGCGATCCGCGATCGCGGCGCCGGTGCACAACCGGCGACGCATACGAGTCCCGATGGTGCGGTGACGCTGACCACGGTGCTCGGCCGCCCGGTCGAGGTTCGCGGGTCGGAGGGGGCGCTCCTGTCGCGCGCCACCGAGGATCTGAGTGCGTCGATCGTGACGCTGGCCCGACAGGCCGCAGCACAAGAAGGGATGGTGCACTGATGAGCGATGTCGTCGTCAACATCGACGTCATGACCGCCGACGCCGAGGATGTCTGGGAAGACGCGAGCGAGCGTCTGGTCACGGCGAAGAACGCATGGCCCGCGATCGCCACCCCGGATTTCTCGGGACCGTTCGATGCCGCCGCGATCGCTGCGGCGTACGAGACGGCCAAGGAATCACTGGGCGCCTACCTCGATGGGGGAAGCGAGGAGTTTCTGCGCTTCGAAGAGAAGCTGCTTCGCGCCGCCATCGTCTACGGAGAATCACACGGAATGTCCGCGGCAGAGATCGCGGCCTTGGAAGCGGAGATCGACGGATGAGTTTTGTCGACGACATGAAACACCAGATCGAAGATTCTCTGCGTCAGGCGGATGAGAATCTCGACTGGATCAGCACCAACGGGCCGGTCATCATCGACCACCTGTTGAACATCTACCTCAAGGCCTGGCCCATCGCGGGACCGATGGTCAATCCCATCGCCGACCAGGCCAAAGCGGCTCTTGCAGACCACGTGCGAGAGGGCAGACTCGTCGTCGCCGTCCTGCGCATGGAGGTGCAGTACGTGGGAAGCCCCGACAACCTGCGCGCGGCGGCCGACACCATCGACAGCTCGTTCGTCACGCCTGCCCGCGATCTCGCCGATCGACTGGTTCTCGGCAACATTCCTTCGGCCCTGCCCTCGAACTACGACGACGGCGTGGCCAGCGAGACCTACCGCGCCAAGATCGACGGCCGCGACGCTGCCGTCCGCGACATCGACACCTACGCGACTCCGATCGGGCAGAGCCTGCGCGATCTCGCCGACGGAATCGAGTCGTACTTCAAGAGCCTGCGCGACATCACTCTGGCGGTGCTGGCTTTCATCGTCTCGCTCGTGCTGCTCATCGTCGGATGGGAGACGATCGTCGTCGGTGTCATCGGCGTCGTCGGCATGATCATCTCGGCCATCACCCTCTACAACCAAGTGACGGATCTCTTCGACGACACGAAGGCGACGACGGCCGGCGTGATCGGGACTTTCGAAACGACCATCCCCGCGTGGCCGGCGGTGCTCCAGTGATGGCGCGCGCCCCCTGGAACAGGCCGGGCGAATCCCCGCAGACGCGTCGTCTGCGCATCGCGCTGTTCTGGAGTGCGGTCGTGCTCGTCGTGGCGTTCGTCGGAATCCTCGTGTACTTCGTCGTGGGATCGGCCCGCATCGCCGGCCTGTGAGCTCGGCGCTTCGGTGAGGCGAGGTCCGCGGCCGTTCTGTGCCGTCGGGCCCGCCTCACCGTTGTGGCTGCGTACGATGGGCCTCCTGCACACGCTCCGGAGGACTGCGCGATGACCGAGAACCCCCTCGCCCACCGCCTCGACTACGCCCTCGACGCGCTCGACGACGGCGCGTTGAGCGCCTCGCCCGTGGAGCTCTTCGAACGCTGGCTCGCCGACGCGGCCGACCTGCCCGAGCCGAACGCGATGGTGGTCTCGACGGTGGATGCCGAGGCCCGACCGACCTCGCGCACCGTGCTGCTGCGTGGCATCGACGACGACGGCGCGCTGTGGTTCTTCACCAACCGCCTGTCGCGAAAGGGCCGCGCGCTCGCCGAGAATCCTTCGGTGTCGATCCTGTTCCCCTGGTACGCGTTGCAGCGCCAGGTCATCGTGCTCGGTACGGCGACGCCGCTGCCGCCCGAGCGTGATGACGCGTACTTCGCCTCGCGGCCCCGCGCTTCGCAACTGTCGGCCTGGGCGAGCCACCAGTCGGAGCAGGTGGCATCCCGAACCGCCCTCGAGGAGCAGATGGCCCATATCGGCGCCCGATTCGCCGACGACGAGTCCGTGCCGCGCCCCCCGCACTGGGGTGGATACCGGGTCGAGCCTCGTGAGATCGAGTTCTGGCAGGGGCGGCCGTCGCGACTGCACGACCGCATCGTGTTCTCACGCGACGACCTGGCGGGGGAGTGGGCGGCGTACCGGCGGCAGCCGTGACGACGCCTTCATGAGCTGAGCGCGGGTCAGCCCTGAGCGCGAACATGCCCGGACACACGGCGCCCTTCCTGCTCGCCTGACCGTCACCGCCGACCACGTTCGTGCTCGGGACACCGCGCGGCGCCGATGTCCATGGGCGGTCCCGGGGGCGCGTCGAATGCGACACTGACGAGACATGCACGAGCGAGGGGGCGTAATGGCGAAGAAAGACGCGAAGAAGCCCGCGATCGACGAGAAGGCGTTCGTCGACGCGTCGTCGGAGGCGCGGTCGCGCTACGGCCGGTTCAATCTCGCGATCGTCGGGACCTCCGGAGTGGGCAAGTCGTCGCTCGTCAACGCCGTGTTCGGGCGCGATTGGGCGAAGGTCGGACGAGGGCTCCCGGTCACTCGCGGGGTGCAGTTCTACAGCGACGACTCCCTCGGCATCTGGGACGTCGAGGGCTTCGAGATCGGATCGCCCATTCCGCCCGATCAGCAACTCCGAAACCACCTCGACGCGATCGCGGCGCACTCCGGCGACCACCAGATCTCGGTCGTCTGGTACTGCGTGAAGGCCAACGACGATCGCCTCACGCCCGCCGACATCGCCATGATCCGTGAACTCGACGCCCGTGGACTTCCCGTCATCCTGGTGCTCACCAAGGTCGATTGGATCAAGAACCCGATCACCGGGCATCAGAGCGTGGCCAAAGACGTGGAGGCCTTCGTCGACTGGCTGAACGACCCGACCGATGCCGCGACCGGCGAACGCCTACGTGTGCCGTATCGGCGCGTCATCCTCACCTCTACGCGCGACCGGCACGGGAAGGGGAAGGGGCACGGCCTCGGTGACCTTGTCACCGAGACGCTCGCCCTCGCTCCCGAGCGTGACAAGGACGCCTTTCGCATCGCACAGCGCCTCAACCTCCCGTGGAAGCGCGAGATGGCTCGCCCGATCATCGCGGCAGCGGCCGCGGCAGCCGCGGGAGCGGCGACCGTTCCGCTTCCTGTCTCGGATGCTTTCACTCTTGCGCCGATCCAGCTCACGATGATGGGGCGGATCGCCGCGGTCTACGACCTCGAGGTCAAGACGATGCTCTCGGCCGGAGCCCTCGCCCAGTTCGGCGTGCAGGTGGCGGGTCGAGCTTTGGCGACGAGCTTCCTGAAGCTGATCCCCGGCGCCGGCGTCGTGGTGAACGCGGCGGTGGCGGGCGCCCTCACGGCGGCGACCGGGGAGAGCTGGCTGAGGATCTGCGAACTCCTGCACACGGGCAAGATCGACGTCCGCAAGCTCGACCAGGAGTGGGCCAAGTACGCGCCGAACTTCATGGACGTCGCTCGGAAGCTGATCGAGCGGCGGGTGCTGAAGAAGTAGCGCAGCCGGCGTCGGGGTCGCAGGATCGAGCCCGGGAAGGGCGGAGGGGCAGGGACGAGCGGAGGACGGATGCCGCTCACGCGTCCTCCAGTGGCCCTATCCCCTCCGCTCGTCACGGCTCCCCGCACCGCAATCGACCAAGCCTCACGACCCCCGCGGCCCCGCCGCGTGAAACGCTGGGAGGCACCATGACCGACGAAACCCCCGCCGACCGCCTCCGCGCCGCCCTCGAACACCCCGATGCATCCGCGCGCCTGCAGTCCGCGCTCGCCGCGGGAACGCGACCCGACGACCGCTACGTCGCCGAGCTGGTGGCCCGGTGCGCGGTCGAGCCCGACTTCTTCGTGCGCGACATGCTGACCTGGGCGCTCACGCGGCACGACCCGGCCCGCAGCGTGCCCGCGCTGCTTCCCGAAGTGGCATCCGAGATCCCCCAGGCGCGCAGCCAGGCGCTGCACACCCTGTCGAAGATCGGCGACCCCGCGGCGTTCACGGCGATCACCCCGGCGGTGCTACGTGATCGGCACCCCGAGGTGGCGCGGGCGGCGTGGCGAACGGCATCCGGGCTCGTTCCCGACGGCGAGCACGAGAGCCTCGCCGACGAACTGTCGACCCAGTTCGGCCGCGGCGACCACGACACGCAGCGCAGCCTCAGCCGCGCGTTCGCCGCCATCGGATTCCGGGCCGAGGCGGCCGTCGAGCGCGCGGCCGCGTCGCCCTACGACGTCGTGAGCGCCCACGCGCGGGCCACGGCGATCGTCATGGACGACCCCGACACCGAGTTCGCCGAGGCCGTCGTCGAAGCGCGGCGGGTGGTCGCGCAGCGGGCGCTGCCCGCGGAGGAGTGACGCCCGGGGCGTTGAGCCCGGCCGCGGGTCGATCCCGCGGTCACCTACCGCCGCGTCGCCTTCGCCGACGGCGCGGTGAGCGAAGGAATCAGCACGGGCGTGCCGTCACGGTACGCGCGGTAGTCGGCGCGGTCGCCCCAGCGCTCGTCGGCGCGCTTCTCGAGCAGCGGGATGCCGCTGACCCGGGTGAGCAGAAGGATGACGAAGAGCGGCGAGAGGACCGCGATCCACTGCCACCCCTGCAGCACCGGCACCGCGACGAGGAAGACGCCGACCCACACGAGGATCTCGCCGAAGTAGTTGGGGTGTCGCGAACGCGACCACAGGCCCGTGCGGATGAACTCGCCCTTGTTCGCCGGGTCGGCGCGGAACGCCTGCTTCTGCAGGTCGGCGACCACCTCGAGCACCATTCCGAGCAGCCAGACCACGATGCCCGCCACGGCGAAACCGTCGAGGGGCGCCCGGTCGGTGGCATCCGCGCTCATCGCGATCCACGCGGCCGAGGCCGTGAGAGCGACCCACAGGCCCTGGATGCACCACACCTGGAAGAAACGCAGCGGCTTCGTCTTGATCTCGTCGAACCGTCCGTCGGAGCCCGAGCGGTGCACGCGCGCGAACAGGAACGACCCCAGGCGTGCGGCCCACAGCACCACCATGGCGGCGAGGATCCACCCGCGGGCATCCTGCGCGGGCGCGAGGAACGCCAGCGCGACCGACACCGAGATGAACGTCAGGCTGCCGGTGAGGTCGAAGAACCGCTCGGTGCGGCGAAGCGCCGAGGGCACGAAGACGAGGAACTGGATGACGAAGGCCGCGGCCACCGCGAGCGCGAACACCGGGATGCCACCGACCTGCGCGCCGCGATGGCTGCCGGCCACGGCGACCCCGGCGCCGACGGCGAGGGCCACGACGACGGCGACGATGGCCTTGCGGTTCTGCGTGTCGGCGGACCCGCTCGTGGTGGGGGGAACGGGTGCGGTCATGATGCGGCTCCTCGGTACAGGGTGTCGATCGTGTCGGCGGCGCGATGCAGCACCTCGCGGCGCTTGATCTTGAGCGTGGGGGTGACGAGCTCGCGGTCGTCGAGGTCGGCGAGCACGAGGGTGAACCGGCGCACCTGCTCGCTGCGCGCGACGAGGGCGTTGGCGGCGTCGACGGTGGACTGCAGGTGAGCGCACAGGAGCGGCTCGTCGATCGCGCGCAGCTCTCCCGGTGAGCCGGGCTCGAGCACCGCGCCGTTCGCGGCGGCCCAGGCGGCGGACTGCTCGGGGTCGAGGATGAGCAGGGCCGAGAGGTAGGGCTTGCCCTCGCCGACCATCACGGCGTGCTGCACGAGCGGG
Source organism: Microbacterium sp. CFBP 13617 (assembly GCF_014839445.1). Taxonomy (NCBI): domain Bacteria; kingdom Bacillati; phylum Actinomycetota; class Actinomycetes; order Micrococcales; family Microbacteriaceae; genus Microbacterium; species Microbacterium sp. CFBP 13617. Next base: position 540,172 of record NZ_JACYNW010000001.1, read on the forward strand.
CTCGCCTCGACGGCGCCCTCCCAGCGGGCGGGCACCACGGTCTTGCCGTTCGAGGTGACGATGACGTCTTTCAGGCGGCCTTCGAGGATCAGGCGCCCCCCGTCGTCGATGCGGCCCAGGTCTCCCGTGCGGAAGAATCCGTCGACGAAGGCGTCGGCGTCGTGGCGGGGGTCGCGGTACCCGGCGAACACGCCCACCCCGCGAGCCAGCACCTCGCCCTCGGCGCTGATGCGCACCGTCGAGCCGGGCAGCGGAAGCCCGACCGTGCCCGAGACGATGCGGCCGGGCAGGTTGCCCGTCAGCGGCGCGGTGGTCTCGGTGAGCCCGTAGCCCTCGATGACCGGAACCCCGATCCCGCGGAAGAACAGCGACAGGATGCCGTCGAGGGTCGCCCCGCCCGACAGGATGTAGCCGACACGTCCGCCCATCACCGCGCGCAGCCGCGAGTAGAAGAGGGCGTCGAAGACGGCGGCACGCACGCGGAGGCCGAGGGGAACGCGGCGGCGATGGCCGGCATCCTGCTTCTCGGCGAAGCGTCCGCGGGCGACGGCCGTCGACACGGCGCGCGCCCAGACCCGGCTCAGACCCTTCGCGGCGGCCTTGTCGGCGGCGGCGGCCTGGATCTTCTGCAGCACGCGCGGCACGACGACGAGGAACGTCGGGCGCAGCACCGCCAGGGCGGGCACGACCTTCGCCGGGTCGGAGAGGTGCGCGATGCGCATGCCGCTGGCGATGCAGATCAGCTGCAGCCCGCGGGCGAGCACGTGCGCGAGCGGAAGGAAGATGATCGTGTTGCCCGTCGGGGTGACCACCTCGCGGTAGGCCGCGGCGATGTTGAGCACCTGTCCGAGGAAGTTCGCGTGCGTGAGCACGGCGCCCTTCGGCTCGCCCGTCGTGCCCGAGGTGTAGACGATCGTCGCGGGGTCGTCGTGTCCCGCGAGCGTGCGCCGGCTCTCGAGCTCGGCGTCGGAGACGTGCGCGCCGAGCACGACGAGGTCGTCGAGGGAGGGGATGCCATCGACTCCCCGCATCGCCCAGGTGCCGAGCGCGTCGGTCCCCGCCTGCGCGAGCGCCGCGTCCAGCAGGTCGGCGTGCGCGCGAGACCCGGCGACGGCCAGGCGCACGCCGGCATCGCGCACGATCGCATCGGCCTGCGAGGCCGACGAGGAGTCGTAGACCGGAACGACGACGCCGCCGGCGAACCAGGTCGCGAGATCGGCGACGGCCCACTCGTAGCGTGTCGGAGCCATGATGGCGACCGTGTCGCCCGCGGCGAGCCCGGCACCCATCATTCCCTTGGCGAGAGTGCGCACGTCGTCGAGGAACGCGGCGGTCGTCACCGGGCGCCACGACGAGGCGTCGTCGGTGGGCACCTCGAACGCGACGTGCTCCGGGGCTTCGGCCGCTCGACGCGCGAGCAGGTCGGTGACGTTGGCGAACGCATCCAGGCGGGCCAAGGCAGGCGTGGTCGTCTCGAGCATGTGTCCTCCGGTGCGAGTGCGCGGCCTTCGGAGCGACGGGCCGCCGATCAGTGTTCGGAGGAGTGCGTGAATCGGATGGGTACTGCGTGCGAGGGAGGGGAGGAAGGGAGGGGTCCCCCCGTCAAGCCCCGACCTTTTCAGGCATCTCCTCAAGGCGGGGGAGTACCGTCTCATCCGGTCTGCGCGACTGCACGTGCTCAGGTCGACTCCTCTGGTGTCGTCGAGAGCGTGGGGTCGCGATCGAACACGAGACGGAGGCGATGACCATCAGCACGATGACCGCTTCCGCGCCGACCGTGCAGCGCGCCGCAACCGAGGCCGCCCCCGGCCCCCTCTCGCACGTGCGCACCCTGCCGTCGCTCACGGGGCTTCGCTGGGCGACCGCGATGCTGATCTTCGGCCACCACATCATGGCGGTCGAGTACTTCGGCGGGAACGCCGGGGTCGTGTGGGGCGTGCTGTTCGAGGCCGGCAAGACCGGGGTGACGCTGTTCTTCATCCTCTCGGGCTTCGTGCTGGCGTGGGGCTACAAGCCGCAGCAGTCGGCGCGGTCGTTCTGGTGGCACCGTTTCGCCCGCGTCTATCCCCTGCACCTCGTCGGCGTCGGGCTCGCGCTGGTCGCCGCGGCGACACTGGTGCCCGAGATCCGCGCCGACGGCGCGGCGCCCGTCGTCGCCAACGTCCTCCTCGTCAACGGCTGGGTGCCCGACTGGTGGCAGGCGGGCAACCCCGCGAGCTGGTCGCTGGTGTGCGAGGCGTTCTTCTACCTGAGCTTCCCGTTCCTGATCCGCCCCCTCGTGCGCGCGTCGAACCGCACCCTCGTGGTGGTGGTCGTGGCATCCCTGGTCCTCGTGGCCCTCATGCCCCAGATCGCCGCGGTGTCGCCCGTGCCCCTGTCGGCCGCATCGACACCGCTGCTGCGTATGCCCGAGTTCGTCATCGGCGTGAGTCTGGCGTTGCTGATGAAGAACAGCGACTGGCGTCCCGTGCGCCTCGCGCTCGCGGTGCCGCTCGCCCTCGCCGGATACGCGCTGTCCGAGGCCCCGACCCTTCCCGGCACCGACGTGCACCCCGGCCTCGCCGCGACCGTCGGCTTCTTCGCCCTGCTCGTCGCCTCGCTCGCCGACGCCGACGCCCGGTCGAACTCGACGTTCCTGGCTCGGCCGCTCTGGCAGGAACTCGGTCGTGTCTCGTTCGCGTTCTACCTGGTGCACCTGCTCGTGATCGCGTCGGTGTCGTCGGCCTGGCCCGACGGGCATCCGCAGCTGCCGTGGCGGCGCGCCGTGCTGCTCGCGCTCGCCGCGTTCGGCATCGCCCTGGCGATCGCGTGGGTGCTGCACAAAGCGGTCGAGGTCCCCGCGCAGCGGTGGCTGCTGCGCCGCGATCGGGCACGCGCGACGGCCCGCTCGACCGCGACCCTGGCGACGACCGACGCCCGCCGGTAGCATCGCCGGATGTTCTCGGCCGTCGGCGGTGCCCACCTGCTCATCCTGTTGCTCACCTGGGGCCTCGGTCTCGTGGTGGTCGGGGCGGCGCTGTACGTCGTCGTGCGCCTGGCCGTGCTGCACGCGCTGAAGGCGCACACGCGGTGGATCGACGGCGGAAAGCCCTAGCCGCGCCACCGGAACAGGCTGATCCGTTCCGCCGCCGCATCCGGCCCATTCGCCGTTCAGCAACGCCTCGGTACACTTCCCTGTGCCCGAAACGCCCTCGAACCCCGACCTCGACGCCCCTCACGACGCGCCCCGCGACGTGCCGCGCGACGTGGCGACCGACTCGGCCCTCGACGCCGGGGCCGCGGCATCCATCGATCCGACCGAGCTCGAGATCGCGCTGCGCGTCATCGACGCCGCCGCATCGCTCGACCCCGAAGACCCCGCGTACATCGCCCTGCGCCGCCAGACCGGAAAGCTCTACAAAGACGTCAAGCGCCAGTCGCGCCGTGAGAAGCGCCAGCGCATCGCCGACGCCGACCGCGCAGTCGTGGCCGCCACCGCGACGGGGGCCGCCGACCGCATCGACGACGAGACGCGCGGCATTCCGCTGGCGACCCGCGCGACCACACCGTTCGCGGGCGAGCTGATCAAGGCGCGCGCCTGCTACATCTGCAAAGAGGACTACACCCTCGTCGACGCGTTCTACCACCAGCTGTGCCCCGACTGCGCGGCCATGAGCCACGCCAAGCGCGACGCCCGCACCGACCTCACCGGAAAGCGCGCGCTGCTCACCGGCGGTCGCGCCAAGATCGGCATGTACATCGCGCTGCGCCTGCTGCGCGACGGCGCGCACACGACCATCACCACGCGCTTCCCGCGCGATGCGGTGCGCCGCTTCTCGTCGCTGCCCGACAGCGCCGACTGGATCCACCGGCTCAAGGTCGTCGGCATCGACCTGCGCGACCCCGCCCAGGTGATCGGACTCGCCGAGTCCGTGGCATCCGCGGGTCCGCTCGACATCCTCATCAACAACGCCGCGCAGACCGTGCGGCGCTCGCCGGGGGCCTACAAACCCCTGGTGGATGCCGAACTGGCACCGCTTCCCGATGGCCCGCTGCCCGAGTTGCTCACCTTCGGCCACACCAACGACGCCCACCCGCTCGCCCTCGCGCAGTCGGTGTCGTCGCATCCGATCCTCGCGGCCGCCGCCCGCACCGCCGACGAGCTCACCGCCGAGGCGATGGCCGCGGGCTCCTCGTCGCTCGACCGTCTGGCCGCGGGCACCGCGATCGACGCCGGCGGGCTCGTGCCCGACGAGGACCGCATCAACAGCTGGACGCAGCACGTCGACCAGGTCGAGCCGCTCGAGATGCTCGAGGTGCAGCTGGCCAACATGACCGCGCCGTTCCTGCTCGTCAGCCGCCTGCGCCCGGCCATGGCCGCCTCGACCGCTGAGCGCAAGTACATCGTCAACGTCTCGGCGATGGAGGGCGTGTTCGGCCGCGGGTACAAGGGCCCCGGCCACCCGCACACCAACATGGCCAAGGCCGCGCTGAACATGCTCACCCGCACGAGCGCGCGCGAGATGTTCGAGAGCGACCGCATCCTCATGACGGCTGTCGACACCGGCTGGATCACCGACGAGCGCCCGCACTTCACCAAGGTGCGCCTCGCCGAGGAGGGTTTCCACGCCCCGCTCGACCTCGTCGACGGCGCCGCCCGTGTGTACGACCCGATCGTGCGCGGTGAGGCCGGCGAAGACCTGTTCGGCATCTTCTTGAAGGACTACCGCAAGAGCTCGTGGTGAGCTCGGCCGCGGGTCGCGTTCCGCGCGCGTGAGTGTGCAGGACACGCCGTGCTGGCGGGGTGCTGTGCGGCGGCGCGCGGTGTTGAGTGTCCGGAACCCGCCGTGCGGGCGGGCGGCTTTGCGGCGTGTCTTGGACGCTGAACGGTGGTTGGTGCGCGCGCGGGGGTGCTGCGCCGTCGCGTCGCGCGCGGTGTTGGTGCGCCGCGCTGCGCTGTCGCGCCGTGCCCCGGTGTTGAGTGTCCAGGACACGCCGTGCGGGTGGCGGGCATCGCGGCGCGTCTTGGACACTCAACGGCGGTTGGACCGCGCGCGGGGTGTGGCGGTCGGCGGCGGTGCGTTGGTGAGCCGTCGCGTCGGCGCGGTTCGTCGCGGCGCCGCGCTGGGCGTCGCGCGGCCGCTGCCGCGCCGCGCCCGGTGTTGAGTGTCCGGAACACGCCGTGCGGGCGGAGGGCTTAGCGGCGCGTCTTGGACACTCAACGGCGGTTGGACCGCGCGCGGGCGCTCAGGCGGGCAGGAAGAACTCGCGGGCGAGGGGGGCGATCTCGAGCCCGGATGCCGTTGCGGCGGTGACCCAGCGGAGTTCGGCGATCTCGGCATCCGGGATCGGCTGTTGGTCGCCGATGTCGACGCGGAACACCTCGGCCACGACCTCGAAGCCCGGCTCGTTCGCGGCGCTCGCGGTGAAGGATCCGAGCGGCTCGAGCGTGTCGGGCGAGACGCGCACGCCGATCTCTTCAGCCAGCTCGCGGGCGAGCGTCTCGGCCGGCGTCTCGCCGGGGTCGGGCTTGCCGCCGGGCTGCATGAACGCGGTCGTGCCGGCCTTGCGCACGACCAGCAAGCGGCCTTCGGCGTCGGTGATGACCGCGGCCGAGACGTGGATACGGCGCGGGGGAGTGGCATCCGGGATCACTCCGGCACGGTAGCACTCACCCGGGCGCGGGAAGGATCGTCGAGTGTCCAGGACATGCCGCTGCGCGTGGGGTGGGTGCGGAGTGTCTTGGACACTCGACGGCGTGTGGGCGAGGTGCGAACGAGCCGCTCGCGCCGATACGCTCACGACCCACGCCGCCGCAGCCCCACCCGCGCGCCCCCGCAGCTGCACTGCGCCCGCCCGCACCCCCCCCGTCACGCCGCGCTGCGGCGGATCCCGTTCACGATCGGCCGCGTCGACGCCAGGGCGGCGGCGACCAGGGCGAACCCGGCGGCGAAGGTGAGCACGATCGTCAGCACCGCGAGCGGGGCGACGAGCAGGCTGATCCCGACGACGGGCGCGGCCAGCATCAGGCCGAGGGACGCGCCTCCGACGGCGGCCCAGCGCAGCGGCACCATCACCGTCAGGCGGCGGGCGCGGCGGAGCTCGGCATCGGGGATGCCGAGGCGGTCGAGCCCCACGATCAGCTCGCGTTCCTCGAGTACCGACGCCGCCTGGGTGACGCCGACCGCGCAGGCGAGCAGCACGAAGGCGATGCCGAGGGTGACGAGCACCCCGGTGCGGATGTCGGCCATGATCTGCCCGGCCTCGGACGCGACGTCGGCGATCGCCAGACCCGAGCCCGCGACGACGGCGATGAACGACACGAGGGCCATGCCCGACACCCGGCGCCACGCGGGGCCGGCGTGCGCGGCGAGCTCGCGGCCCGCGACGAGCTGGGCGGCAGTGCGGGCGCGGCGGGCCATCGCGCGCCCGCGGGCGGCGATGATCGGGGCGCCGATGAGATTGAGCAGACCCAGCGCTCCCGCGAACAGGGCGAGCAGCACGGCGACGCTCACGGCGGGACCGACCAGCTCGCCCACGACGCTGAAGTTCGATACCAGCGCCACGACGCCCGCGATCAGGATGCCGCCGGTGACGAACGCCGTGGTCCTCTTCGGCGGGGCTTCGCTGCGGGTGCGCACCCCCAGCGGGGTCACGGTCACGCGGCGCAGGCTCGCCGCCGCGCTCACCGCGCCGATCAGCACGACCGCGGTGAGCACGGCGGCGCCGAGCAGCGGGTCGACGGCGACGGCGGCGATGCCCACGGGCCCGCCGAAGAACGGCAGCAGACCCACCAGCGGCAGAAGCGCACCGTAGAGGACGACACCGGCGACGGCTCCTGCCGCGGCGATGACCGTCGCCTCGAGCACCGTCAGCGACCACAGCTCGCGTCCGCTCGCGCCGAGCAGTCGCAGGGTCGCGAGGCGGTCGTTGCGGCGGCGGCTGGTCAGGCGCGCGGCCGCGGCTCCCAGCGTGACGAGGGGGACGGCCAGCAGCACCAGGGCGAGCACGGCCAGGATGCCGTAGAAGCCGCCCTCGTCCGCCGTGCGCGGGTCGACGAGGAACATGCGCGCGCCCCCGGCGACCACCAGCAGCAACGCGGTGGTGACGGCGAACGCCACGACGGGCAGGGCGATCGCCGCGCGCCCCTGTCGGGCGGGACGCGACAGCAGGCGGGTGAGGGGGAGGACGGCGCTCATCGGTCGAGACCCGTCGAGAGCGATGCGGTACCCGGAAGCGTGGCGGTGGCGGAACCGGCGCCCGGCGCCGTGGCATCCGCCGCCGAGTCCGCGACGATGCGCCCGTCGCGCACCTGCACGATCCGCGAGCAGCGGCGGGCTACGTCGGCGTCGTGCGTGACCATCACGAGCGTGCGCCCCTGCCCGGTCGTCGCGTGCAGCAGCGCGGTCAGCACCTCGGCCGAGGTCGCCGAGTCGAGGGCGCCGGTGGGCTCGTCGGCGAAGACCACCGGGGCTCCGGTGACCTGGGCGCGGGCGATCGCCACGCGCTGCGCTTGGCCGCCCGAGAGCTGGCCGATCCGGCGGTCCTCCATTCCGGCGAGTCCCAGGGCGGCGAGCCAGCCGGCGGCATGGCGTTCGGCATCCGGTCGACGCAGGCCCTTCAGCAGCAGCGGCAGGGCGGCGTTCTCGACGGCGGTGAGCTCGGGCAGCAGCAGGTGCTCCTGGAAGACGAAGCCCAGCGACTCGCGGCGCACGCGGGCGCGCTCGCCCTCGCCGAGTCCGACGAGTTCGCGGGCTTCGACGCCGGGGGCGCTGAGTACGACGGAGCCGGAGTCGGGGGCGATCACGGCCGCGAGGCAGTGCAGCAGCGTCGTCTTGCCCGAGCCCGAAGGGCCCATGACGGCGACGGACTCGCCGCCGTGGATGGTCAGCGACACGTCGTCGAGGGCGCGCAGCTCTCCGTAGCGTTTGACGAGGCCGGTGGCGGTGAGGACGGGGGAGGAAGTCATGTCTCCATTCCAGCGAGAGGGGGCGGGTGGGTCGTCCGTCGGGGGAGGTATCCGGGTCGGTCGCGAGGACGATTCGCGGGCCCGGTCGCCTCGTAGCGCTCGAAGACCGAGCCGAGACGAGGCTCCCGTCGGCGTCGACCGTGGCAGGGACCCGTGGGGCCCGGGCGTCTCGACGTCGAGCGGCCCCGAGGTCCGCACAGGTGCCGAGGAATAGACTGGATGCCATCGACTCCGCCTCTCCGGGACTCTCCGTGACCACTCCTTCCTCTGTGCGCTCGTTCGACCTGCGCCACGTGCAGCTCGCGCGCGCCCTTTTCGCGGCGCTCGCCGCCGTCATGGTGACGTTCTCCCCGGATCACTCGGCGCCCCTCGGGCTCGGCGTGTTCAGCGGGTTCGCGCTCGCCACGGGCCTCGTCTTCGCCCTGTCGGCCTGGCTCGTCTTCCCCCGCGCCGAGCGCGCGACTCCCGTGCTGCTCGCGGTCGTCTCGATCCTCGCGGGCCTGGCGAGCAGCGTGCCCGCGTGGCGCACCACGGGCTTCTTCTTCGGCGTCGTCATCGCGTGGGCTCTGCTCACCGGGCTCATCGAACTGCTGGGGGCACGGCGCGATCGCCGCGCCGGCCGCACCGACGGTGTGCGCGACGGGGTGCTCATCGGCATCCTGAGCCTGGTTCTCGGCGCCGCACTGCTGCTGCCGTTCCAGCAGTACACGCTCGACTACAGCATCGCCGGGGCGGGCTCGTTCACCCTCACCGGAATCACCATCGCCGTGGGACTCTTCGGCGGATACGCGGCGGTCGTCGCCGTGTTCCTGGCCATCGCGGGCTTCTCACCCCGCCGCCCCGAGGCCGCTCCGGCCCTACCTTCGGAAGAGGCCGCGTCATGACCGACAAGCCCACCCGCCGCGACCTGATGAAGCCCGTTCAGCTTCTGGGCCTCGCCTTCGTCGCCGCTCTGTTCGCAGGCTTCGTCACGCTCATGTCGATGGGGTTCTTCCAGACCCGGCCCGCCGAAGAGATCCAGCGCGCCCTCGTGGTGGCGGCGGTGGCCGCGGGAGCGACGTTCATCGTCACGCTCGTCAGCGTGGCACTGCTGCTGCTCATGGTCGACCCCTCGAAGGTCACCGCGACCATCGACCGTCCGCTGCTGCTGCCGACGGATGATCAGGATGCCGCTGCCACCGGCGCGGCCGCGGCGGCCCCTGCGGCACCGAACCCGGCGGCGACCACCGACCCCACGGACGCGAAGCGACCGACCCGGAGCGCCGCAGACGGCCCCGACGGCGACACCGCCGCCCCGAAGGTCTGACGCCGACCGCATCGCGCCCGCGCGGTGACGAGCGGAGGGCCTGGGACGAGCGGAGGGCTCAGCGCCGAATTCGGTACGCCCTCGGCCACATCTCCTCCGCCGAGCACCGATCCCGGCCGGATTCCGGCCCCCGGAGCGCGCCAGCCGTGCGTCGGCTTCGGCCCCGCACCGACCTCGGCGCGCACCGACCGTGACGCTGGGCGCGTGCCGCCCCCGCGCTCAGGCCCGACGCGGGTCGATCATCGTCATGCCCGCCGGTGACGCGGAGTCCATGCCCGGCAGCAGCGTCGCGGCTTCGCCGAGGCCGATGACGCGCTCGATGAGGTCGTGCGGGCGCAGGGCACCGCTCTCGATGAGCGAGAGCATCTCGGGGTAGTCGACCGCGGCCATGCCGTGGCTGCCGAGCAGGTCGAGTTCCCATGCGATCACGCGCGCCATCGGCATCGACGTCAGGCCGTCGGCCGTGGGCAGCAGGCCGATCTGCACGTGGCGTCCGCGGCGCCGCAGGCTCAGCACCGCGTCACGGGCCGTCTGGGCGCTGCCGACCGCGTCGACCGAGACGTGGCTTCCGCCGCCGGCGAGCTCGTGCACCGCCGCGGCGATGTCGGAGCCGTCGGCGACGAGGGCGTGCTCCGCGCCGAGGCGCCGCGCCGCGTCGAGGGCGGCGGGAGTGCGATCGACGGCGATCACGCGCGCGCCGAGGGCGACGCCGATCATCACGGCGCTGAGTCCGACCCCGCCCGCGCCGACCACGGTGATCCACTCCCCGGCCGTCACGCGCGCGCGGCCGGTGAGCGCGCGGTAGGCCGTGGCGAAGCGGCAGCCGAGGGCCGCGGCCGCCTCGAACGAGACGCCGTCGGGAATGCGCACGACGTTCGTGTCGGCCGCGCGCAGCACCACCCGCTCGGCGAAGGAACCCCACTGCGTGAACCCGGGCTGCTGCTGGTCGGGGCACACCTGCGCGTTGCCGCCGAGGCACCACTCGCACGCGCCGCAGCCCATCACGAACGGCACGGTCACGCGGTCGCCGACGCTCCAGCGCTGGACGCCATCGCCCACCTCGACGATCAGACCGGCCAGCTCATGACCGGGAACGTGCGGCAGCGACACGTCGTCGTGGCCGACCCAGGCGTGCCAGTCGCTCTTGCACAGGCCGGTCGCGTGCACCTCGACCACGACGCCGCCCGCCGGGGCGGTCGGGGCCTCGACCTCGCGCACCTCGAGCGGCTCGGCCAGGGCATCCATGATCATCGCGCGCATGGCATCCATTCTCCCGTCCGCGGCTTCTGCGCGTCGCCGGGGTCGCCGCGTGGCGGTGTGTCACGGGATGCACGGTGTGCCGAACTCCTGAGAAATCGTGGCCGTCGAGCCAAGACCCGCGAGAAACCGGGGCCGATCCGCCCACGCCGTCGATTTCTCCGGAGTCCGGCACGCGCCGAGGGGCAACGGTTGTCGACGGGCCGACCGACGGGGTGGGCGTCGGAAGGTCGGCGGGGGCGGGGAGGCGGCTCTTCGGGGCGAGCCGAACTCCTGAGGAATTGCCTGCTCGCGCCGTTTCTCCCGTCTCGGAGGCAGAGGCGCCCCCCTTCTCAGGAGTTCGGCACATGGCTCCGAGGTCGGAGCGAGAGCACAGACGTCGGCTCGCGCCGTGGGCTGCCCCCGCGGCGGCCCCGCCCTACAGCGCGTCGACCACCTTCGACGCCAGCCCCGCGTACGCGGCGGGCGTGAGCGCGAGCAGGCGCTCTTTCGCGGCGTCGCCGATGTCGAGGCCGCGCACGAACTCCGCCAGCTCGGCGCCGCCCACGCGCCGACCGCGTGTGAGGTCTTTGAGCAGGGCGTAGGGGTCGGTGATGCGCGAGCGGCCCGCGGCGATCTCGGCGCGCACCACGGTCTGGATGGCCTCGGCGAGCACCTCCCAGTTCACGTCGAGGTCGGCCAGCAGCACCTTCTCGGCGAGCGAGATCTCGGTGAGCCCGCGCTGCAGGTTGTCGAGCGCGAGCAGCGAGTGGCCGAAGGCGACGCCGATGTTGCGCTGGGTGGTCGAGTCGGTGAGGTCGCGCTGCAGGCGGCTGGTGACGAGGGTGGATGCCAGGGTGCCGAACAGTCCGCCGGCGATCTCGAGGTTCGCCTCGGCGTTCTCGAACCGGATCGGGTTGATCTTGTGCGGCATGGTCGACGACCCCGTGGCGCCGGCGACGGGGATCTGCGTGAAGTAGCCGAGTGAGATGTAGGTCCAGATGTCGGTGGCGAGGTTGTGCAGGATGCCGCCCGCGTGCCGCGCGCGGTCGTACAGCTCGACCTGCCAGTCGTGCGATTCGATCTGCGTCGTGACCGGGTTGAAGCCCAGGCCGAGCGACTCGATGAACGTGCGCGTGAGCTCGGGCCAGTCGACGTCGGGTTCGGCGGCGACGTGCGCCGACCAGGTGCCGGTGGCGCCCGAGAACTTGGCGAGGTACTCCCCGGCGTCGAGCTGGCGGATGACGCGCTCGAGGCGCCACGCGAAGACGCCGATCTCTTTGCCCATGGTGGTGGGCGTGGCGGGCTGGCCGTGGGTGCGCGAGAGCATGGCCGCGTCGCGGTGCTCGACGGCGAGCTCGGCGAGGGCGGCGGTGACCGAGCGGAGCTTCGGCAGCCACACGCGCTCGACCGCGCGCTGCACGGTGAGGGCGTAGGCGGTGGAGTTGATGTCTTCGCTGGTGCACGCGAAGTGCGTCAGCTCGGCGAGCGCCGTCAGCCCGAGGGTGTCGAGCCGGTCGCGCACGAGGTACTCGACGGCCTTCACGTCGTGGCGGGTGACGGCTTCTTTCTCTTTGAGCCAGGCGATCTCGTCGGCGCCGAACTCTTCGTAGAGTGCCCGCAGACGCGTGCGGTCGGCGTCGGACACGGGCGAGGTGCCGAACAGCGAACGGTCGGTCAGGGCGAGCAGCCATTCGACCTCGACCTCGACGCGGGCGCGGTTCAGGCCCGCCTCCGACAGGTAGTCGCCGAGTTCTGCGACGGTGGCGAAGTACCGGCCGTCGAGGGGGCTGAGGGGCTGCGGAGGCAGAGAGGACACGGGTCTCCCGGGGATCGCGCGAACGGGTCAGCCCGCGGTACGGATGGCGGGCTCGAGCTGTCGGAACAGGGCTCGGCTTGCGCGTTCGATCATACCGAGCACCTCGTCGAACATCGGGGCCCCGGCGTAGTACGGGTCGGGCACGTCGAGGGTGTCGGCATCGGGGAGGAACGACTGCAGCAGTGCGATCTTGTCGGCCGCGTCGTCGTCGTGCGCCCAGCCGCGCAGCACGCGCTCGTGGCTGCGGTCGAGCGCCACGACCAGGTCGTTGTGCTCGAAGTCGGCGTACTGGAACTGCCGCGCGCGGTGCGACGAACCGTCGTAGCCGTGGCGGTCCAGGACCGCGAGGGTGCGGTGGTCGGCGCGCTCGCCCACGTGCCAGTCGCCGGTACCGGCCGAGCTGGAGGCCACGCGTGACGAGAGCCCCGAGATCTCCGCGAGACGGCGGAACACCACGTCGGCCATGGGGGAGCGACAGATGTTGCCGCTGCACACGAACACGACGCGGAAGGGCGCGTCGGCACTCGCGGTCATCCCCCCATCATGGCGGGGAAGCGCTTTTCGCGCATCAGCGGCGTGAGCGCTCTTCTTTGCGCGGGCGCAGCAGCCCACCGAGGACGGCGTTGATGATGCCGATGAGCAGGGCCGCGACGGCGGTGAGCCAGAACTCGCCGGTGCGCAGGCCCCAGTCCCAGTTCTCGGTGATGACGGCCGTCAGCCACAGCAGGAATCCGTTGATGACGAGCGAGATGAGTCCGAGCGTGAGGATGTAGAGCGGGATCGCGACGAACTTCACCACCGTGCCGATGAGGGTGTTCACGAGCGCGAAGATGAGCCCGACCACCAGCACGGTGAGGGCGACCTGCAGGGCCTCGCCCGGCGCGAACGGAATGAGCCGCACCTCTAGGGCGGGCAGCAGGGTGACGATCCAGATGGCGAAGGCGTTGACGGCCACGCGAACGACGAAGCGCATGCCTCCACCTTGGCACGGACGGGGCGCTGCACCCGGGACCGATCCCGCTCCGCGGGCTGTGGAGAAGCCGTCGAAAGAGGGGACTGACGCGCGCGGGGGCCTCGCGGTTAGGCTCGCGGGGTGAGTGACGAGCCGGTTCTGCCCCGTATCCGCCCCGAGATCGCCGCGCTGCCGGCGTACCGCCAGGGGCGTCAGGCCAGCCCCGACGCGTTCAAGCTGTCGAGCAACGAGAACCCGTTCGACCCGCTCCCCGGGGTGCTCGAGGCGATCCAGGGGGCGACCGGCATCAACCGGTATCCGGATGCCACGGCCGCCCGCCTGCGCGAACGTCTCGCCGCACGCCACGGCGTCTCGCCCGACGACGTGCACGTCGGTGCCGGCAGCGTGTCGCTGCTCGCACAGCTGCTGCTGGCGACCTCGGGTCCCGGCGACGAGGTCGTGTACGCGTGGCGCTCGTTCGAGGCCTACCCGTCTCTGGTCGCGGTCGCCGGGGCGACGAGCGTGCCGGTGCCGCTCACCGCGGACTTCCGTCACGACCTGCCCGCGATGGCCGCCGCGGTCACCGATCGCACGCGCCTGATCATCGTGTGCAGCCCGAACAACCCGACGGGCCCCACCGTCACCCACGACGAGTTCGCCGCCTTCGTCGACTCCGTACCCGCCGACGTGCTCATCGTGCTCGACGAGGCCTACGCCGAGTTCGTCACCGACCCCGCGTCGGTCGAGGGCGACCGCGTGCGCGCGATCATCGCCCGCCCCAACATCGTGGTGCTGCGCACCTTCAGCAAGGCCTACGGTCTGGCGGGCCTGCGCGTCGGATACGCCATCGGCCACACGCGTGTGCTCGACGCCGCGCGCAGCACGGCCATTCCCCTGTCGGTGACGGCCGCCGCCGAAGAGGCCGCGCTCGCGAGCCTGCGCGCCGAGTCGGAACTGCTCGAGCGCGTCACCGTCATCGCCCAGCGCCGCGACGGTCTCGTCGCGCGTCTGCGCGAGGCGGGCTGGCCGGTGCCCGACACCCAGGGCAATTTCGTGTGGCTCCCCGCCGGGGAGCGGGCTGTCGAGGTCGCCGCGGCGTTCGAAGAGGCGGGTTTGGTCGTGCGTCCCTTCGCGGGCGACGGCGTGCGCATCTCGATCGGTGAAGAGGAGTCCCTCGATCGGATCGTCGAGGCCGCGGCCTCCGTCGCTCCGCGCTGACCGGGTGCGGCGTTTGTCGGTATCGAACCCCGAATCGCGGCATCCGTTGTGCACCTCATGCGGTCCTCGGCATAAGGCGAGCATTAGCGTGGGAGCATGACCCCGCTCGATGACCCCGCTCTCGTGCGCGTTCTCGCCGCCGACGGTTCGCTGGCCCCCACGCCCACGGCCGAGCGCTATCTGCCGCTCATCGACGCGCTGACCGACGCCGAACTCGAGACGTTCTACCGCGACATGGTCTCGATCCGCGCCTTCGACGTGCAGGCGACCAACCTGCAGCGTCAAGGGCAGCTCGCCCTGTGGCCCCCCTCGTTCGGTCAAGAGGCCGCGCAGGTCGGCTCCGCCCGCGCCGCGCGGGCCCAGGACCACCTGTTCCCCTCGTACCGCGAGCACGTGGTCACCCGCATCCGCGGCGTCGACCCGCTCGACATCATCCGGCTCATGCGCGGACTCACCCACGGCGGGTGGGACCCGACCGACCCGAAGAACGGCAACACGCACATCTACACGCTCGTGCTCGGCGCGCAGACGCTGCACGCCACGGGCCTGGCGATGGGCCTGGTCTTCGACGGCAAGAGCGGCACCGGCGACCCCGAGCGCGATGAGGCCGTCATCGTCTACTACGGCGACGGTGCCTCCAGCCAGGGCGACGTGCACGAGGCGATGGTCTTCGCCGCGAGCTTCCAGACCCCCGAGGTCTTCTTCCTGCAGAACAACCAGTGGGCCATCTCGGTGCCCGTCGCCACCCAGTCGCGCTCTCCGCTGTACAAGCGCGGCGAGGGGTACGGCATCCCGAGCCTGCAGGTCGACGGCAACGACGTGCTCGCCAGCTACGCCGTGTCGAAGCTCGCCCTCGACGAGGCCCGGGCCGGTGGCGGACCCCGCGCGATCGAGGCGATGACCTACCGCATGGGCGCGCACACCACGAGCGACGACCCCACCAAGTACCGCACCTCCGACGAGGAGCAGTCGTGGGGCCGGCGCGACCCGATCGTCCGCATGCGCGCGTTCCTCGAGGGCCGCGGCGCCTCGCAGCAGTTCTTCGACGACGCGGATGCCGAGGGCCGGGCGCTCGCCGACGACGTGCGCACCCGCACGAACGAGCTCGGCGGCCTGCCCCGGGTGCACATGTTCGAGAGCGTCTACTCCGAGGCGCATGCGCTCATCGAGTCGGAGCAGCGCTGGCTCGACGACTACGAGACGTCGATGGAGGGGGGCGCGAAATGACCGAGAACCTGCCGATCAGCCGGGCCCTGAACGCGGGCCTGCGCCGCGCGCTCGAGACCGACGACCGCGTGCTGCTCATGGGCGAGGACATCGGGCCGCTCGGCGGCGTCTTCCGCGTCACCGAGGGGCTGCAGAAGGACTTCGGACCGCGCCGCGTCATCGACTCGCCCCTGGCCGAGTCGGGCATCGTCGGAACCGCGATCGGCCTCGCGATGGGCGGGTTCAAGCCCGTGCTCGAGATCCAGTTCGACGGCTTCGTCTTTCCCGCGTTCGACCAGATCACCTCGCAGCTGGCGAAGATCACGAACCGCCACGAGGGCGGCGTGCGCATGCCCGTCGTCATCCGCATTCCCTACGGCGGACACATCGGCGCGGTCGAGCACCACCAGGAGAGCCCCGAGGCGTACTTCACGCACACCCCGGGCCTGCGGGTCGTCAGCCCCTCGAACGCCAACGACGCGTACTGGATGATGCAGCAGGCCATCGCCTCGCTCGACCCCGTCATCTTCCTCGAGCCCAAGGCGAAGTACTGGCAGAAGGGCGAGGTCGACACCGAGGCCCCCGCGCTGCCGCTGCACGCCAGCCGCATCGTGCGCCGCGGGACCGACGTCACCCTCGTCGGTCACGGCGCCATGGTCACCACCCTGCTGCAGGCGGCCGCGCTCGCCGAGAGCGAGGGCACGAGCTGCGAGGTCATCGACCTGCGGTCGCTCTCGCCGGTCGACTACGGCCCGCTGCTCGACTCGGTGCGCCGCACCGGACGCATGGTCTACGCGCAGGAGGCACCGGGCTTCACCTCGCTCGGTTCCGAGATCGCGGCCACCGTCATGGAGCGGGCGTTCTTCGCCCTCGAGGCCCCCGTGCTGCGGGTGTCGGGCTTCGACGTGCCGTTCCCTCCCGCGAAGCTCGAGGGCACGTACCTGCCCGACGCCGACCGCATCCTCGAGGCCGTCGACCGGTCTCTCGCCTACTGACCCGCTGCCCTCCCGCCCGCCGGAGCATTCCGTTGCGGCGTCGCCGGTGACAAGCTGGCTCCCGAGCAAAGGACACACCGTGACCGAGCAGACCTTCGTTCTCCCCGACGTCGGAGAAGGCCTCACCGAGGCCGAGATCGTGCAGTGGCGCGTCGCCCCGGGCGACACCGTCGAGGTCAACGACGTGATCGTCGAGATCGAGACCGCCAAGTCGCTCGTCGAGCTGCCCTCGCCCTTCTCGGGCACGGTCGGAGAACTCCTCGCCGTCGAGGGCGCCACCGTCGAGGTGGGCGTTCCGATCATCACCATCGGCTCCGCGGATGCCGCGCCCCCGGCCCCCGCGGCCCCCACCACGGTGCCCGAGCCCGACGACGCCGGCGGTGCCGTATTGGTCGGTTACGGCACGGGCGGAGCGGTGTCGTCGCGGCGTCGCGCACCCGCGGAGCGTCCGGTCAAGGCATCCGTCGGTGTGGTCGCCAAGCCCCCGATCCGCAAGCTCGCGCGCGACCTCGGGGTCGACCTGTCGGCCGTCACGCCCAGCGGTCCCGCGGGCGAAGTGACCCGCGACGACGTCGTGAAGCACGCCGACCAGGCCAGCGTCTTCCGCAACATCGAGACGCCGGCGTGGGGCGCCGTGCGCGAAGAGACGATCCCCGTGCCCGCCCCCGCCGCCCCGGCGCCGGTCGCCGACGCCCGCGAGGAGTCGATCCCGGTGCGCGGCGTGCGCAAGGCGACCGCCAACGCGATGACCTCGAGCGCCTACTCCGCCCCGCACGTCTCGGTGTGGGTCGACGTCGACGCCTCGCGCACCATGGAGTTCGTCAAGCGGCTCAAGGCCTCGGCCGACTTCGCCGACGTGAAGATCTCGCCGCTGCTGATCATGGCGCGCGCCGTGATCTGGGCCCTGCGCCGCACCCCGATGATCAACGCCGCCTGGGTCGACACCGAGGACGGCGCGCAGATCAGCGTGCGTCACTACGTCAACCTCGGCATCGCCGCCGCCACCCCGCGCGGCCTGCTCGTGCCGAACATCAAAGACGCGCAGGCGATGAACACGCGCGAGCTGGCCAAGGCGCTCGAGAACCTCACCCTCACCGCGCGCGAGGGCAAGACGAGCCCGGCCGACCAGACCGGCGGAACGTTCACGATCACGAACATCGGCGTCTTCGGAGTGGATGCCGGTACCCCGATCATCAACCCGGGTGAGGCCGGCATCATCGCCCTGGGCGCGATCCGCCAGAAGCCGTGGGTCGTCGACGGCGAGGTGCGCCCCCGCTGGGTGACCACCGTGTCGGGGTCGTTCGATCACCGCGTGGTCGACGGCGACGGGATCTCGCGGTTCATCGCCGACGTGGCATCCGTGCTCGAGGAGCCGGCGCTGCTGCTGGACTGAGCGGGGAGCGGTTCAGGTCGGCGGGGTCACTCCGGGAGTGACGCCCGCTCGGGGGCGGGTGCGCTCCGCTTCGGGATCAGCAGCGCCAGGACCAGCGCGATGACGGCCGCGCCGATGCCGAGCAGGAACGACACCTGGAAGGCGTCGGCCGTCGGCACGCGGGTGTCGCCCTCACCGGTCGAGAGTGTCGCGAGCACCACGCCGACGATCGCGGCGGAGGTGCTCGTGCCGAGGGAGCGGGCCAGGGCGTTGAGGCCGTTCGAGGCGCCCGTCTCGCTCGGCGGGACCGCGCGCATGATGAGCATCGGCATCGCGGCGTAGCCGAAGCCGATCCCGAAGCCGATGAGGATGTTGGCGACGACGAAGTGCCAGACCTCGCTCGAGAACGTGAGGCTGAAGCCGTAGGCCACGATGAGCGAGATCGCTCCGGCGACCAGCAGCACGCGCGGGCCGATCGTGCGCGCGAGGGCGCCGGAGATCGGCGAGAGCACCATCATCACGAGCCCCGAGGGCATGACGACCAGGCTCGCCGCGAGAAGCGACAGGCCGAGACCCACGCCGGTCGCGATCGGCAGCTCGAGCATCTGCGGGTAGGCGACGTTCGAGGTGAACAGGGCGAAGCCCATCGCGACCGAGGCGAGGTTCGTGAGCAGGACTGGGCGGCGGGCGGCGACGCGCAGGTCGAGCAGCGGGGAGTCGATGCGCAGCTCGTACCAGCCCCACAGCAGCAGCACCGCGACCCCGCCGATCGCGAGGGCGAGGGTGACGGGTGAGGTCCAGCCCCACGCGTTCCCCCGCGACACGGCGAGGAGCACACCGATCAGGCCGACCGCGAGACCCGCCGCGCCCAGGTAGTCGAAGCGTCCGGCGGTGCGGAGCACGCTCACCGGCACGATCCAGAGCGTCAGCACGAAGACGACGGCGCCGAGGCCGCCGGCGATCCAGAACAGCCAGTGCCAGTCGGTGTTCTCGGCGACCAGGGCGCTGATCGGCAGTCCCAGAGCGCCACCCACGCCGAGCGTGGCGCTCATGAGCGCGATCGCACTGTCGACGCGGTTCTCGTGCAGCACGTCACGCAGGATCGAGATGCCCAGCGGCACCACGCCCACGACGGCCCCCTGCAGGGCGCGCCCGATGATCATGCCGATGATGCCGGTCGACAGGGCGGCGATCACCGAGCCCAGCATCATCACCGCCAGCAGCACGAGCACGATGCGCCGCTTGCCGTACATGTCGCCGAGGCGGCCGGCGATCGGGGTGGTGACGGCCGCGGCGAGCAGCGTCGAGGTCACGACCCAGGCGGTGTCGTCGCGCGACGCATCCAGCAGCTGGGGCAGCTGCGACTGGATGGGCACCACCAGGGTGAACATGAACGACGAGCACAGGCCCGCGAGGGCGAGGACGGCCACGACGACGCCCTGTCGTGGCATCCGGGACAGATTTCTTCGCGCGTTCTCATCCCGTGACATCACTCTCGAGGTTATCCGTCGGTCGTGGCACCCCGGGCCGCGCGATCTTCGCCGAGCACTCGGCATCCACCCAATCCGTTACCCCGCATGACACCCCGTGACCACGCGTAACGCCTCGACTTCGGCATCCCCGGCGCGCGTGATGACGTGGACTTATGACTTCACGCCGCACCGCACGCCTGGCCACGATCCTCGGCGCCTCCACCGCAGCCCTGCTCTTCGCCCTCACCGGGTGCGCCGGGGGTGCGGCATCCGGTGACGACTCCTCGCGCATCGTCCTCGGCGCCGATGACGGCACCGAAGCGCACTGGACGGTGCTGAAGCAGAAGCTCGCCGAAGAGGGCATCGACCTCGAGGTGCGCACGATCAACGACGGCGTGCAGCTCAACCAGGGCGTGCAAGACGGCGAGCTCGACGTGAACCTCTTCCAGCACCTCATCTACCTGTCGCAGTTCAACGTCGAGAACAACGGCACCCTCGTGCCGGTGGGGGCCACCGCGGTCTACCCGCTCGCGTTGTACTCCGAGCAGTACACCGATGTGAAGGACCTGCCCGAGGGCGCCAAGGTCGCGATCCCCAACAACCCCACCAACCTCGCCCGCGGTCTGCTCAACCTGCAGACGGCGGGGCTCCTCACCCTGAAGGGCGGCGGCAGCGCCCTCTCGACGCCGGCCGACATCGTCACGACCAAGGTCGAGCTGCTGCCCGTCGACACGAACCAGACCGTCACGGCGCTCAAGGACGGCAGTGCGCAGGCCGCGATCGTGAACAACACGCAGGCGCAGAAGGGCGGGCTCGGCGACGAGCTCATCATCTTCAAGGAAGACCTGAACAACCCGCAGCTCGCGCCGTACATCAACGCCTTCGTCACGCGCGACGACAAGAAGGACGACCCCCGCTGGGAGAAGCTGGTCACGGCGTATCACAGCACCGAGGTCGAGGCGGCGGTCACCGAGCTCAACCAGGGCAACCTGCAGTTCAAGGCGGACTGGACCGCCGCCCAGCTGCAGGACGAACTGACCACCCTCGAGGACGCACTCAAGGCCCAGAACGGATGACCGCGGTCATCGAGCTGCGGGGCGTCTCGAAGAGCTTCCGCACCGATCGCCGCTCCACCACCACGGCCGTCGACGACGTGTCGCTGCGCGTGGAGGAGGGGTCGATCGTCGGGGTGATCGGGTACTCCGGCGCCGGCAAATCGACCCTCGTGCGGCTGCTGAACGGACTCGAGCAGCCGACGTCGGGCACCGTAGAGGTGCTCGGCGTCGACGTGGGGGCGGCATCCGAGGCGAAGCTGCGCGACCTGCGGCGCCGCGTGGGCATGATCTTCCAGCAGTTCAACCTGTTCACCTCGCGCACGGTCGCGGCCAACGTCGCCTATCCGCTCAAGGTGGCCGGGTGGAAGAAGGCCGACCGCGACAAGCGGGTCGCCGAGCTGCTCGACTTCGTCGGCATCGGCGACAAGGCGAAGCAGTACCCCCGGCGCCTGTCGGGCGGGCAGAAGCAGCGCGTCGGCATCGCCCGGGCGATCGCCACCGACCCGCGCATCCTGCTCGCCGACGAGGCCACCAGCGCCCTCGACCCGCAGACCACGGCCGAGGTGCTCGACCTGCTGCGCGAGATCAACCGGCGTCTCGGCATCACGATCGTCGTCATCACGCACCAGATCTCGATCGTGCACGAGCTGTGCGACCAGGTGATCGTCATGGACGGCGGTCGCGTCGTCGACAGCGGCGACACGTACCGCGTGTTCGCGCACCCGCGCGCCGACCTGACCAAGCGGTTCGTCGCCGCGGTGACGCAGGGCGTGCCCTCGGGCGAGGCGCTGGCCGCGCTCGCCGCGGGTGGGGGAGACCTGGTCAGCGTCGAGGTGAACGAGTTCTCGAGCGAAGACGTCTCGAACGTCTTCCACCGCCACGACGCCCGTCACTCGGTCGTCTACGGCGGGGTGACCGACGTGCTCGGCCGGCAGCTGGGCACGCTCACCTACCGCGTGCACAGCGACGATCTCGACGCCGTGGTGGCGGAGCTGCGCGCGCACACCGACGTCGTCCTGCCCGCACGGGAGGTGCGCTCGTGAAGTGGGAGACCCTGACCCCGGTTCTGCTGCAGTCGATCGGCGAGACGGTCTACATGGTCGCCGTGTCGCTGCTCATCGCGGGCGTCGCGGGGCTGGTCATCGGCGCACTGCTGTACGCCACGCGTCCGGGAAACCTGTTCGCCAACCGCGTGGTCTTCGCGATCGCGAACCTCGTGATCAACCTGATCCGTCCCATTCCGTTCATCATCTTCCTCACCGCGGTGGCCCCGGTCACGCGTGCGGTGACGGGAACGACCCTGGGGACGGATGCCGCGATCGTGCCCATCACGATCATGGCGACGGTCGTGATCGCCCGCGTGGTGGAGCAGAACCTCGTCGCCGTCGACCCCGGCACCGTGGAGGCTGCGCGCGCGGTCGGCGCCCGGCGGATCGGGGTGCTGTTCGGCGTCGTGATCCCCGAGGCGCTTGCGCCGCTGATCCTCGGGTACACGTTCATGTTCATCGCGGTCGTCGATATGTCGGCGATGGCGGGCTACATCGGCGGCGGCGGGCTCGGAAACTTCGCCATCATCTACGGCTACCAGCAGTTCAACGCGCAGGCGACGTGGGTGACGGTCGCGATCATCGTCGTGATCGTGCAGGCCGGGCAGCTGATCGGCAACGCGCTCGCGCAGCGGATCCTGCGGCGCTGACTCCTCCTCGGGCGCCGGCGGCCGTCGCAACCTCGGGCGCCGGCGGCCGTCGCAACGCGCGGCCGCGCGTCGAGCTCCTCGAGTGTCCAAGACACGCCGGTGGTGGGCCCCTGCGCACGGCGTGTCCTGGACGCTCGACGGAGGGCGACGACCCCGGGACGACGGGTCATGACGGCGATCCCGCCTACCCTCGGAGGATGAGCCTCCCCCGCACCCTCGCCCGCTGGCTGCTCGGTGCCGCGCTCGTGTTCACCGGCACCGCGCACCTCTCGTTCGCGCGCGACGAGTTCGTCGCCCAGGTGCCCTCGTGGCTTCCGCTCCCGATCGACGTCACGGTGGTGGCATCCGGGGTCGTCGAGATCGCGCTCGGACTCGCTCTGGTCGTCCTCCGCCGCCGGCGCGTTGTAGTCGGCTGGATCGTCGCGGCCTTCTTCGTCGCGATCTTCCCCGGCAACGTGGAGCAGTTCGTCCGGGGCACCGATGCGTTCGGCCTCGACACCGACCTGGCCCGCGGCATCCGTCTGCTCTTCCAGCCTGTGCTGGTGATCTGGGCCCTGTGGTCGACCGGAGCGTGGAAGGCCTGGCGAACGCGGCGACGAGCCCGCGCACGCTGATCTCCGCGTTGCTCGACGCGCCGCATGGTCGCGGCATCCCCCACCCTGTTGAGTGTCCAAGACACGCCGCTTCGGCCTTGCGCGTGCGGCGTGTTCTGGACACTCAACGGGAGGTGGGCGCGGCGCGGCGCGGCTGCGCGGAGGCATTGAGTGTCCGAGACACGCCGTGCCGGACCGGCGACCGCGGCGTGTCCTGGACACTCAACCCCGAGGGGCGCGGCGTCAGCCGCGGGCGCCCTCGGCCTTCAGCACCTCGGCCAGCACGTCGAGGCCGCGGTGGGCGTCGGCATCGCCGATGACGGCGGGCGGAACGACGTGCACGCGGTTCTCGGCGAAGAAGCCGAGCACGCCCTTCTCGAGCATCGCGGCCTTGATCGCGCCGATGCGCGCGGCGGCGACCGGCTCGCGGGTGGCCCGGTCGGCGACGAGCTCGACGGCCCAGAACACTCCGAGACCGCGGATCTCGCCGACCAGCGGCGACTCCTCGGCCAGGGTGCGCAGGCGCGGGCCGATGACCTCGTCGCCGATGCGTCGCGCGTTCTCGATCACGCCCTCGTCGGCCATGGCCTGCTGGGCCGCGACGATGGACGCTGCCGCCAGCGGGTGTCCGGAGTACGTCAGCCCGCCGGGGAAGACGCGGTCCTCGAAGGTCTGGGCCACGGCATCCGAGATGACGACACCGCCCACCGGCACGTAGCCGGAGTTCACGCCCTTGGCGAAGGTGATCAGGTCGGGTCGCACGTCGAAGGCGTCGAAGGCGAACCACTCGCCCGCCCGTGCGAAGCCGGCCATGACCTCGTCGAGGATGAGCAGGATGCCGTAGCGATCGGCGATCTCGCGGACCCCGGCGAGGTATCCGGGCGGGGGAACCAGGATGCCGGCGGTGCCGGGGATCGTCTCGAACAGGAACGCCGCGATGGTGTCGGGCCCCTCGGCCTGGACCGTGCGCTCGAGGTGGCGCAGTGCCCGCTCGCACTCCTGCTCAGGCGTCTCGGCCCAGAACTCGGAGCGGTAGAGGTAGGGACCGAAGACGTGCACGTGACCGCGCGAGTACTCGTTCGGCATCCGTCGCCAGTCGCCGGTGGCGACGATGGCCGCCCCGGTGTTGCCGTGGTACGAGCGGTAGTGCGACACGATCTTGTCGCGGCCGGTGGTCAGCCGCGCCATGCGGATGGCGTTCTCGTTGGCATCGGCACCGCCGTTGGTGAAGAACACCTTCGAGAAACCCTCGGGGGCGCGCTCGAGCACGAGCTCGGCGGCGTGCGCGCGCATCTCGTTCGCGTGCGCGGGGGCGACGGTGGTCAGCTGCGCCGCCTGCTCCTGGATCGCCGCGACGACGCGGGGGTGCTGATGGCCGATGTTGACGTTGACCAGCATGCTCGAGAAGTCGAGGTAGCGGCGGCCGTCGGCATCCCACACCTCGACGCCCGAGCCTCCGGCGAGGGGGAGCGGAGCGAGGGTGCGCTGAGCGGACCACGAATGGAAGACGCTCGAGCGGTCGCGCTCGCTGATCTCGGCGTTTCGGGTCGTCGTGAGGGGAGTGGCCATGCCCCCAGTGTGCGACGCCGGGGGCACGCGTCGGCAGCGCCGTTTTGTCGGTAATGTCGGGGAACGATCGACAGTTTGGCCCCCCATGCCCGCCACCCTTCGCGTCCTCCTCGACGACGGCTCGTTCCCCGTGCGCTCCCTGACGGGGCTCGACGACGACGCGCTCGATCTGCCCCTGTCGTGGGTGCACAGCTCCGACCTGCTCGACCCCACCCCGTGGCTCGAGTCGGGGAACCTGCTGCTGACCAACGGCGCCCAGTTCTCGGACGATCCGGATGCCGAGACGGTGGCCGCGTACTGTCGCCGCCTGCGTGCGCACGGAGTGGTGGGGGTCGGCTTCGCGACCGACATCATCCACGCGCGCGTTCCCGCTGCCGTCGTGCGTGCGGGGGAGGCGGCGGGGCTTCCGATCGTGGAGATCGCCGGGCGGGCGCCCTTCATCGGCATCATCCGCTTCGTCGCCGACATTCTCGCCGCTGAGCGCGCTGCCCGCTTCTCATGGCTGCTCGACGCGCAGCGGGCCGTGGCACGGGCGGCGGTACGCGACGACGGTCTGCGCGAGATCCTGCACACGCTGTCGCGCCTGCTCGGTGCGTGGGTCGACCTGTACGACGCGGTCGGCGGGCGTCTGGCGCTGCCCGGGCTGCGATCGGCCCCCGACGACGTCGAGGGCGAGGTCGGGCGCGAAGTGCGGCGACTGCTCGAACGGCGCACGGCGGCGAGCCTCGTCATCCCGTCGGCGAACGGCGCGCTGCTGCAGACGATCGGGCAGAGCTCCCGCCTGCGCGGGGTGCTCGCCGTCGGCGGTCCGGAGCCCCTCGATCCGGCCGGTCGCGACCTGGTGGCCACGGTCGTCGCCCTGGCGAGCATCGCGCTCGAGCAGCAGAGGAACCTGCAGACCTCGATGAGGGGGGTGCGCGCGGGCGTGGTCGACATGCTCGTCGCGGGGCAGGAAGACACGGCGCGCCGCGTCGCCGCGTCGTCGCTCGGGGGTCTTCCGGCGGCTCCCCACCTGGTCGGGGTGGTCCGCGACGCGGCCGCGGTCCCCGGGCTGCTCGACGAGCTCGATCTGGTCTCGAGCGACCCGCAGCGACTGTTCTCGGCCGAGCGCGGCGACGACGTGATCGTGCTGCTCGCCGAGGGGGCGGGCGACGCGCTCGCTGCGCTGGCCGAGCGGCGCGGCCTCGCGGTCGGCACCGCGCGACACGGCGCGGGCGACGCGCTCGCGTCGACCCTGCGGCACGCGGAACAGGCCGCGCGCGACGCCGCCCCCGGGCACCTGCGGGCGTACGCGGAGCTCGCCGGTCGGGGTCTGGTCGAGGCGCTCCGCGAGCGAGGGGGCTCCGTGCTCGCGCGCACCGTGCTGCAGCCGCTGGAGGCGCTGCCGGTCGAGGAGCGCGAGCGGCTGCGGGCGTCGGCGCGGGCGTGGCTGGAGGCCAACGGCGCCTGGGATCCCGCGGCGCGAGGTCTTGGCATCCACCGTCATACGCTGCGCGCGCGCATGGCCCACCTCGAGCAGCTCCTCCAGCTCGACCTGTCGTCGTTCGCGGCACGGGCCGAGCTGTGGGCCGCTCTGGAGTTCGCCGACCCCGAGTAGGACCCGCGTGAGGCGCCAGATTCTGTCGCCCCCACCGAGGGCGAAGCGACAAATATCGGCACCTCACGCGAGAGGGCCGCGGCGTCAGGTGTTCTGCGGGAAGCCCAGGTCGATGCCGCCGTGGGTGGCGGGGTCGAGCCAGCGGCTCGTGACGGCCTTCTCGCGCGTGAAGAAGTCGAAGCCGTGCACGCCGTAGGCCTTCGCGTCGCCGAAGAGCGACTTCTTCCAGCCGCCGAACGAGTGGTAGGCCACGGGCACGGGGATGGGGACGTTGATGCCGATCATTCCCACCTGCACCTCGCTCTGGAAGCGACGGGCCGCTCCCCCGTCGTTGGTGAAGATGGCGGTGCCGTTGCCGAACTCGCCGCTGTTGATGAGTGCGAGCCCCTCGTCGTAGGTCTGCACGCGCACGACCGACAGCACGGGGCCGAAGATCTCCTCGGTGTAGGCGCGTGAGCTGGTGGGCACCGCGTCGAGCAGCGTCGGACCGAAGAAGAAGCCGTCCTCGTGGCCGTCGACCACGTAGCCGCGGCCGTCGACGACGACCCTCGCCCCGTCTGCTTCGGCGATGTCGACGTACGACGACACCTTGTCGCGGTGGGCCTCGCTGATGAGGGGTCCCATGTCGGGCTCGTCGGCGGCGGCGCCGTTTCCGATGCGCAGCTTCGCGATGCGCTCGGTGACCTTGGCGATCAGCGCGTCGGCGACGGGCTCGACGGCCAACACGACCGAGATGGCCATGCAGCGTTCTCCGGCCGCCCCGAACCCGGCGTTCACGGCCTGGTCGGCGACGAGGTCGAGGTCGGCATCGGGAAGCACGAGCATGTGGTTCTTCGCGCCGCCCAGGGCCTGCACGCGCTTGCCGTTCCTCGAGGCGGTCTCGTAGATGTACTGCGCGATGGGGGTCGACCCCACGAACGAGATGGACTGCACCTCGGGCGCGTTCAGCAGACCGTCGACGGCGACCTTGTCGCCCTGCAGCACGGTGAAGGCGCCCTCGGGCAGGCCTGCCTCTTTCCACAGCTGTGCGAGCCAGAGGGATGCCGAGGGATCCTTCTCGCTGGGCTTGACGATCACGGCGTTCCCGGCGGCGAGGGCGATCGGGAAGAACCACATCGGCACCATCGCCGGGAAGTTGAAGGGGCTGATGACGCCCACCACCCCGAGCGGCTGCTTCAGCGAGTACACGTCGATGCCGTTCGAGGCGTTCTCGGAGTACGCCCCCTTGAGCAGGTGGGGGAAGCCGGTGGCCAGTTCCACGACCTCCTGGCCGCGGAGGATCTCGCCCATGGCATCGGAGTGCACCTTGCCGTGCTCGGCGGTGATGATCTCGGCCAGCTCGCCCTTGCGGGCGTTGAGCAGCTCGCGGAAGGCGAACAGCACGCTCTGGCGCTTGGCGATCGAGAACGCGCTCCACGCGACGAACCCGCGTCCGGCCGAGGCGACGGCGGCGGCGACGTCGGCCTCGTCGGCGAGGGCGACGTGGGCCCGCACCGCGCCGGTGGCCGGGTTGTAGACGGGGGCGGTGCGTCCGCCGGCGGACGTGGCGGCGGCGCCGTCGATCCAGTGCGTGATGACGGGGAGGTCGGTGTCGGTCATGCCCCCAGTAAAGGCCGCGCGCGCGTCTCGCGCCGCTGACAAAGCGGCGAGCTCGTCGCCGACTGCGGGACAGATCGGCACGGGATGTCTGAGGGTCCCTCCCTGGGAGAGTCGTATGCGACGCGTACTGAGTTTGAGAACGATTATCACGAGCGATACGATGTCGGTATGACCCGTCGCATCCTCGCCCCCGTCGCCCTCGGGGCCGTCTCCGTTCTCGCGCTCGCCGGTTGCGCCGGCGGTTCCCCCGCGGCCTCCTCCGCCGATTCAGCCGGAAAGGTCAGCGTCGTGGCATCCACCGACGTGTACGGCTCGATCGCCGAGGCGATCGGCGGCGACTTCGTCGACGTGACCTCGATCATCACCTCGCCCACGCAGGACCCGCACGAGTACGAGGCGAGCGCGCAAGACCAGCTGACGCTGAAGAACGCCGGTCTCGTCATCGAGAACGGTGCGGGCTACGACGCCTTCATGGAGGGCCTCGTGCAGGCCAGCGGCTCGACCGCCCCGGTCCTCACGGCCGTCGAGTACAACCACGACTACCCGGGGGCGGCGTCGCACGACGAGGCCCACGCCGACGAGGCGAGCCCGGCTCCGAGCGAGAGCGCCGACGACCACGACCACGCCGACGACGACGGACACGACCACATCGAGGGCTTCAACGAGCACGTCTGGTACGACCCGCACACGGTCGAAGACCTCACCGCGGCGATCGCCACCGAGCTCGGCCAGCTGGCGCCCGACCACGCCGCCGCCTTCACCGCCAACGCGGAAGCGTTCACGAAGGAGATCGCCGGTCTCGAGGACTCCCTCGGCCAGATCGAGGCGACGGATGCCGGAGCGAAGATCTTCGTGACCGAGCCGGTCCCGCTGTACCTGACGACGGCCGCGGGCCTGACCAACGCCACCCCGAACGAGTTCAGCGAGTCGGTCGAAGAGGGCCAGGACGTGCCGCCCGCGACCCTGCTGGAGTCGCTGCAGCTGCTGGATTCGGGGCAGATCTCGGTCATGATCGTGAACCCGCAGACCGGCGGCGCCGAGGTCACGCAGGTCGAGGACGAGGCCAAGGCCAAGAACATCCCGGTGGTCGAGTTCACCGAAACGCTCCCCGAGGGACAGACTTACCTCTCGTGGATGCAGAGCAACATCACGGCGCTGTCCGACGCGCTGGCGGCGTGAACGCCGCCGCACCGCTGCGTATCCGCGGCGCCGCCCTCGAGCGGGGCGGCCGCGAGCTGTGGTCCGGGCTCGACCTCGAGGTCGAGCCCGGCGAGCTCGTCGCGGTGCTCGGACCCAGCGGTTCGGGCAAGACCACGCTGCTGCGCGCCATCCTCGGCCTCGAGCGTCTGAGCGCCGGGACCGTCGAGGCGCTCGGAGCGCCGGTGCGTCGCGCCGGCAACCGCCGCATCGGGTACATCCCCCAGCAGCGCCCTCTGCCGCGGGAGACGCCGCTGCGCGGTCGCGACATCATCGGCCTCGGCGTCGACGGCCACCGCCTGGGCCTGCCGCTGTCGCGAAAGAAGGACCGTGCGCGCATCGACGGGCTGCTCGAGGCCGTCGGCGCCTCCGAGTTCGGAGATCGTCCGGTGGGACTGCTCTCGGGCGGTGAGCAGCAGCGGCTGCGCGTGGGCCAGGCCCTCGCCGACGACCCCGCACTGCTGCTGTGCGACGAGCCGCTGACCAGCCTCGACCTCGCGAACCAGCAGGCGGTCGTGCGTCTCATCGACCGGCACCGCCGTGAGCGCGACGCCGCCGTGCTGCTGGTCACCCATGACATCAACCCCGTGCTCTCGCGCGTCGACCGCATCCTCTACATCGCCCACGGACGCTTCACCCTGGGCACCCCCGACGAGGTGCTCACGACCGAGACCCTCACCGCCCTCTACGGGGCTCCGGTGTACGTGGTGCGCGCGGGCGATCAGCTCATCGTCGTCGGAGCCCCCGATGCCGACGAGGCCCACCACCACCACGACGAGGACGACGCATGAACTGGTCCGACGTCGGCAACGCCCTCTTCGGCGGGGTGAGCCAGTACGGCGCCATCCTCGAGCTGGTGCAGAACTCCGTCTACGCCGGGGCCGTCCTCGGTCTCGTGGGCGGGCTCATCGGCGTGTTCGTGATGCAGCGCGACATGGCCTTCGCCGTGCACGGCATCAGCGAACTGTCGTTCGCGGGCGCCGCGGTGGCGCTGCTCATCGGCGTCGACGTGGTGACCGGCTCGATCGTCGGCTCGCTCATCGCGGCGGCGCTGATCGGCCTGCTCGGTGCCCGCGCCCGCGACCGCAACTCGATCATCGGCGTGCTCATGCCGTTCGGTCTGGGTGTCGGCATCCTGTGCCTGTCGCTGTACAACGGCCGCAGTTCCACGCGGTTCAGCCTGCTCACCGGCCAGATCGTGTCGGTGCAGAGCGCGCAGCTCGGCTGGTTGGTGGTCATCGGGCTGTTCGTGCTGCTCGCGCTGCTGTTCATCTGGCGCCCCCTGCGCTTCGATTCGCTCGACCCGCAGTCCGCCGCCGCGCGGGGTGTGCCCACCACGGCGGTGTCACTGGCGTTCATGCTGCTGCTGGGCCTGATCGTCGCGGTCGCGGTGCACATCATCGGTGCGCTGCTCGTGATGGCGCTGCTGGTGACGCCTGCGGCGGCGGCGATGCGGGTGGCGTCGGGTCCGCTGTCGGTGCCCGTGCTGGCCGCGCTGTTCGGCTTCGTCTCGGCGGTGGGCGGCGTGCTGCTCGCGGTCGCGGGCACGCTGCCCGTCAGCCCGTACATCACGACGATCTCGTTCCTGATCTACCTGGTCTGCCGCGTCATCGGCGCCCGGCGCGATCGCACCACCCGCGCCCTGTAACGCGCCCAGCCGATTCACCGATCCCCTCGATAGACTCGCCGCCATGGTCCAGCGCAATACGTGGCAGCGCGAACGCGTGCGCGAAGCCCTGTCCGGCGCGGGCGGCTTCGTCAGCGCGCAGGCGCTGCACGCCACACTGCGCGACGAGAACACCGGCATCGGCCTGGCCACGGTGTACCGCACGCTCGCGGGCCTCGCCGCCAAGGGCGACGCCGACTCCCTGCAGAGCCCCGAGGGCGAGAACCTCTTCCGCGCCTGCGAGACCCGCGGTCACCATCACCACCTGATCTGCCGCTCGTGCGGCGTCACGGTCGAGATCGCCGCCACCGACGTCGAGGAGTGGGCGCAGCGCACCGCCGCGCAGCACGGCTTCACCGAGGCCGAGCACGTGGTCGACATCTTCGGCATCTGCACCGCCTGCACCCAGGCGCGGGCTCGCGAGCGTGGCGACGACTAGTCGCACCGCCGCGTCCACGCCCGCGCGCACCGGCGCGTCGCGGACGCTGGTCGCGCTCGGACTGGGTGTCGTCGTGGTTTCGGCGCTGTTCCTCGTCGACGCGTTCGCGCCCACGTTCTTCTCGCAGCCGCTCCCCACCCGCGCGCAGGACGGGCTGACCCTCGCCCTCAGCGTGCTCATCGAGTCGCTGCCGTTCGTGATCCTCGGCGTCGTGCTGTCGATCATCGTGCAGGTGTGGGTGCCGCCGGGGGCGATCGAGCGATGGATGCCGCGCGCGCCCTGGGCGCGCCGAGCCGTGCTGTCGCTGCTGGGCATGTTCATCCCGGTCTGCGAGTGCGGCAACGTGCCGTTCGCCCGCGGGCTCCTCATGCGCGGCTTCGGGGTCTCCGACACCCTGACCTTCCTCGTCGCCGCGCCCATCGTGAACCCCATCGTCATCATCAGCACGCACGCGGCCTTCGGCTTCAGCGACGGCATCCTGGTGGCGCGCCTGATCGGCGGGTTCCTCGTCGCCAACCTGCTCGGCTGGCTGTACAGCCGGCATCCCGATCCCGACAAGCTGCTCACCGAACGGTTCCTCGAAACCTGCGAGATCGTCGTGCAGGAGCGCGGCGGCCGCGGGCGCCGGACGCTCGCCCAGCTCGTCGTCGAGCTGCGGTCGGTCATGCCGGCGCTGATCATCGGGTCTCTGATCGCGGGCGCGGTGCAGGTGCTCATTCCGCGCAGCGCGCTGCTGGCGATCGGGTCCGACCCGGCCCTGTCGATCGCCGCGATGATGCTGCTGGCCATCGTGGTCTCGCTCTGCTCGAACGTCGACGCGTTCTTCGCCCTGTCGTTCGCCTCGACGTTCACGCCCGGATCACTCGTGGCCTTCCTCGTGGTCGGCCCGATCATCGACCTCAAGATGATGGCGCTGCTGCGCACGACGTTCAGCACCCGTGTGCTGGTGGGGATGACCGTGGTGGTCGTGCTGTTCGCCTTCGCCCTCGGAACGGTGGTGAACCTCCTTGTCTAGAACGAGTGCCCTCGCCACACGCTGGCTCGGGGTGGGCCTGACGGCCTGCCTGTCGATCACCACGATCACCCTGTGGGTCACGGGCCGCATGTCGCTGTACATCAACCCCGATTCGGCGTGGTTCGCGGTCGGGATGTCGGTCGTCGCGCTGATCGGGGCGGTCGCCTCGTTCGCCCTGCCCCTCGGCGCGGAAGCCGACCACGGGCACGATCACGAGCACGGGCACGCACCCGCGGCGGCCTCGGCTCGCCGCGAGGCCTTCGCGCACGCCGACCACGAGCACTCCGATCCGACCGACGCCCACGACCGGGCCGCGCACGACCATCTCGCCGCGCGTCCGCGGCTCACCCCCGGGGGCGTCGCGGCCTTCGCCGGGGGCGTGCTCGCCTCGGGCGCCGTCATCGCGGTGCTGCTGACCCCGGCCGCCTCGCTCTCGACCGAGCTCGCCGTGTCGCGCGACGTGGGGGCTCCGCCGCTGTTCGCCGGATCCGACGTGATCACCCTGGCGGCCTCCGGCGACACCTCGACGTTCGGCGTCGGCGATTGGTCGGCGGTCTTCGCCCACGCGACCAACCCCGAGACCTTCGACGGCAAGCCGGTCACCCTCACCGGGTTCATCACCCCCGGCGGCGACGGCGCGAGCTTCGATCTCACGCGTTTGGTCATCACGCACTGCGTCATCGACGCGCAGACCGCGCGCCTGCCCATCGCCGCGACCGGCGATGCGCCCTCGACCGGGCAGTGGGTCACGGTCACGGGGACGGTGCGCTCCAGCGGCGACGGCAAGCTCGAGGTGCACGCCGAGCAGGTCGCCTCGATCGACGAGCCGACGGACCCGTATGAGTACTGATTCGCGCCGCGGCGGCGACTCCCGTCGTACCCGCGCCCGCCGCCGGCGCGGGCGCGGCTTCCTCGTCGCGTTCGCCGCCGTGCTGGGGGCGCTGGCGCTGGTGGGCGGCGTGGGCGGCGTCGTCGCCGTGGCGCAGGGCCCGCGTGTCACCGACGTGCAGGTCGACCCGACCGCCGCCGTCGCGGCATCCGGATCCCGGGTCATCCTCACCACGACGCAGTCCCTCGAGACCGTCGACCCCTCGCAGGTGCAGGTCGAGCCGGCGACGCCGTTCACGGTCGACACCGCCGGACGGAGCGTCGGGGTGCGCTTCACGCTGCCGTTGCGCGACGACACCGACTACCGCATCACCGTCAACGGCGTCAGCGGCCTCGGCGCGGGGCCGGCGTCGACCCTCACCGAGACGTTCCGCACACCGCCGCTGCAGGCCTATCTCATGCAGCGCGGCACCCCCGAGGGCGACACGATCTTCCGCACCGACCTGCAGGGCGAGGCGGGGCTGCCGGTCTTCGTCAACGCGCACATCGAGGACTTCCGCGCGACGGCGAACCACCTGGTCATCTCGGTGCGCGACGGCGACACGGCCCGCGTCATCGTGACCGACTCCGACGGGGGCAATCCGCGCGACATCGCCCTGCCCGGACCCGGCTTCGTGTCGAACCTGCAGTCGGCCGATCGCGGAGAGCGCATCGGCTTCACCTTCTCGGATGCCGATCTGGGCGCCGCCGGCGGACGCGAGAGCCGCCTGTTCACGGCGTCGGCGGCCGACGACGCCGCCCCCACCGAGGTCGGCCTGAACGGCGGCGACGTGCGCATCGCCGATTGGCGGTTCGTGCCCGACACCGACAGCATGCTCGTGCTCACCTTCGATTCGCGCCTGCTGCTCACCGACGCGCAGGGCGGCAACGCCGCTCCGCTGGGCAGCGCGGTGTCGATCGACGGCATCGCCCGCGGGTCGTCGGTGGCGATCGTCGAGCGGGTCGAGGGCATCCGCGAGATCAACCTGACCGATGGATCCGAGCAGCCGCTCGTGCAACCGGTCGACCCCCCGGGCTTGGCGGGGCGGGCGACCCCCGTGCCGGGCGCCGGGGCGGGGACCATCCGCTCGTTCGCCGACATCAGCGCCGACGGGGTGTCGCGCTCGACGACCGTGGCGCACGTCGACACCGACGGCGCCGTGCGATCGCTGCTCGAGGTGCCGGGCTCCGACACGGTGCTGCAGACCTGCGTGTCGCCGAGCGGTCGGTACGCGGCCGTGCTCGTGGCGCCCCGCGCCGTCGACAACCCGTTCGACCGCTACCAACTGCCGCTGCCCGAGAAGCTGCAGACGCATCTCGTCGAGGTCGACACGGGCCAGGAGCTCGTCGCGCTGCAGGGCTTCGACCTGTCGTGGTGCCAGGTGCCCCCGCAGTGAGCCGCCCCGCGACGCGGGACGACCTCTCGGCCCTGCCGGTCGAGGTCGCGCCGCGTCTGCTCGGCGCGCGGCTCGAGACCGTCGTCGGCGGGGAGCGCGTCGTGCTGCGCGTCACGGAGGTCGAGGCGTACCACGGCCGCGGAACCGGCGAGCAGCCCGACCCGGGCTCGCACGCCCGCATGGGACCGACCGCGCGCAACGCCACGATGTGGGGTGAGCCGGGGCACCTCTACGTGTACCTGAGTCACGGCATCCATTCGTGCGTCAACGTCGTCTGCGCACCCGACGGGGTGGCCGGCGGTGTGCTGCTGCGCGGCGGCGAGGTCGTCGAGGGGGCCGACATGGCGGAGCGGCGCCGACTCGAACGGCGCGGGGCGGTGCGCTCCGCCCGCGACCTCGCGCGCGGACCCGGGCGACTCGGCGACGCGGTCGGGCTGCGGCATCCGGTGCACGACGGCATCGACGCGATCACCGGGGTCGAGCAGGCGGGCGCGCGGGCGCGTCTGCTGCTGCCCGAGACACCGGTACGCGACGTCGCGACGGGGCCGCGCGTGGGGGTGGCGGGGGTCGCGGGAACCGCGGCGTTCCCGTGGCGGTTCTGGATCGAGGGGGATGCCACGGTGTCGGCGTTCCGGTGGGGGCGGGGCGCCGCCGAGGCGGCGGGTGGCTGAGGCCGGTCCCGTCGACCGGTCCGGGGGTCCGGGTCAGGGCCGTGCTAGACTGACCCCTTGTCTGCGCGCACTCCAGCACGCAGTTCGCTCCCCGATTCTCGACCGCGGCCTCGTGTCGTGCTCGAACGGGGTGCAGACAAGGGATCTTGGGTGGCACCGTCCGGTGTCACGGTACAGAAGGAGACATCACCATGGCAGCAGTGTGCCAGGTGACTGGAGCGGTTCCCGGCTTCGGTCACAACATCTCGCACTCGCACCGCCGGACGAAGCGCCGCTTCGACCCGAACGTGCAGAAGAAGACCTACTTCGTTCCGTCGCTGGGTCGCAACATCAAGCTCAACGTTTCGGCGAAGGGCATCAAGGTCATCGACGCACGCGGCATCGAGTCCGTCGTTCGTGACCTGCAGGCGAAGGGCGTGAAGCTGTAATGGCGAAGAAGGCTCAGGACGTACGTCCCATCATCAAGCTGCGTTCGACGGCCGGCACGGGGTACACCTACGTGACGCGCAAGAACCGCCGCAACAACCCCGACCGCATCGTGCTCAAGAAGTACGACCCCGTGGTCCGCAAGCACGTCGACTTCCGAGAGGAGCGCTAAGCACATGGCCAAGAAGAGCAAGATCGCGCGCAACGAGCAGCGCAAGGTCGTCGTCGAGCGCTGGGCGACGAAGCGCGCCGAGCTGAAGAAGACCCTGGTCGACCCGACCGCCACCGACGAGGCCCGCGAGGCCGCCCGCGTGGGGCTGCAGAAGCTCCCCCGCAACGCCTCGCCCGCCCGCGTGCGCAGCCGCGACGTCATCGACGGCCGCCCCCGTGGCGTCCTCACGAAGTTCGGCGTCTCGCGCGTCCGCTTCCGTGACATGGCCCACCGTGGCGAGCTGCCCGGTGTGACCAAGTCGAGCTGGTAAGCACCAGACACACACGCCGAGGGCGGGGGTTCCGAAAGGGATCCCCGCCCTTCGGCGTTCTCAGGCGTCCGCGCTCAGGTGCGCGACCGCCTGGGCGCGGGTGCTGACGCCGAGCTTGACGTAGATGGATCGCACCTGGCTCTTGACCGTGTTCACCGAGACGCCTCGCTCGCGGGCGATCTGGGCGAGGCTCGAGCCGGTGGCCAGCAGCGCGGCCAGGGCGTGCTCCGTGGGGGTGAGCCCCGGTACGTCGCGGGCGGGCGGCGCGGCGTGGGGGCGCGCGGCGAGCTGGAGCAGGGCGTCACGGATCGATGCCGCCGTGCCCGCGAGTTCGGGATGATCCTCGGCCGCGGCCTCGACGAGATCGGCGCATTCGACGGCGGGGATCATGATGAAGGGCGTCCGCGAGCTTCCGGTGCGCGAGATCAGCATCAGCGCGGATGCCATGCTCTGGCGGGCGCGTCGCTCCTGGCCGATGCGCCGGAAGGCGATCGCACGCAACAGCATCAGCCGCGGGAGGGTGCGCAGGCAGTGGTCGTCTTCCGAGGCGGCGCACGCGTCGGTCTCGAGGAGCGCCTCGCGCTCGCGGCCCAGCAGCAGCAGCGCGATGGCGCGCTGCTTCGCGAAGCACGTGCCGTGCCCCTCGGGGCTGACCGCCGAGGCCACCACCGCGAGCCCGTCGGCGTACTGGTCGTGGGCCAGGAAGAGGTCGGAGCGGATGCACATCAGCAGATGGCGGACCACGCGTTGGCTGCTGTGCCGCCGGCTGCCGTGCAGCAACTGCCAGCTCGCCGCGATGCCGTCGGCGAACTCGCGCCGGATGAGGAGGCACATGACCTCGGTGGAGCGGGAGGCGTAGTCGAGATAGGGGTCGTCGGGGGCGAGGGCGGCGAGCTCCCCGCTGATCGCGGACAGCCTCTCGTGGTCCATGCGTGCTGCGGAGACGAAGTAGTCGGCGAGCAGGATCAGGAAGGAGCCCTCGCGGGGGTCCCACCCGGCCTCGTCGAAGAGCTCGGTGGCCGCGCGCATCGTGGGCGCCGCGCGCTCGTTCTCGCCGTTCAGGGCGAGGCCGAAGCTGCTCACCGCGAGAGCGCGATAGCGCAGCGCGTCGGTGTCGGCGAAGAGCTGTGCTTCTTCCCCGAAGCGGACACCCGACTGGGGGGACCCGACCGCGCAGAGGTACTCGCCCACGCTGGAGAGCAGCTCCGACCGGGCGCCCGGCGACAGTCCGGCGGGGCGATTCAGATGCGTGCCGTCGAAGTAGCGCGCGATGAGCGCGATGCCGTCGCCCAGGGCGTCGCGGCGTGCGCGAGCGACGAGAAGAGCGGAGAGGATCCGTGCACTGTCGTCGGTCCATCGTCGCGGGGGGTCGAAGGCCTCCGTCTCGGCGAGCAGGGCGAGGTGGCGGGGTTCGGGCACACCGGAGCCGGGAAGCAGTCGACTCGCGGTGAGGAGCGCGGCCGCTCGAAGCGTGTCGTGCGGCTCGACGTTCAGGGGGTGTGCCCGCCTGATCGCCTCGCCGGGATCAGCCACCGGCGGTCCGACCGCAGGCGGGTTGCGCGTTCGCCGAGCGCGTCAGCGCCTCGACGGCCTCGTACCGGCCGCGTACCCCCAACTTGGCGTAGACCGATCGCACCTGACTCTTCACCGTGTTCACCGAGACCCCGCGTTCCTCGGCGATGCCCGCGATGCTGAGCGATGTGGTCAATCGGTGCGTCAGGGTGCGCTCCGTCGGGGTCAGCCCCGCGAGCAGGCCGAAGCGGGGTGCCGGGAGGTCGGGTGCGGTGACGACCGCCAGGGCGTCGAACACGCACGGCATCGCGTCGCGGAACTCCGGACGCTCGAGCATGACGGCGGCGATGAGATCGCGGGTCTCGCCGTGGGGAAGCATGACGAAGGGGGTCCCCGAGGTGCCCGTGCGCAGCAGCAGAACCATCGCCGCCTCGGTGCTGGCGGTTGCGCGGTCCCGCTCGCCGAGTCGCCGATGCGCCAGCGCCCTGCGCAGCAGAAGCGGGGTGAGCGTGCGAAGGCAATGGTCGGCCCCGGTCGCCACGCAGGCTTCGGTCTCGGCGAGGAGCTCCCGCTCGCGGCCCAGGTGGAGCAGGCTCGCCGCGCGCTGCATCGAGAAGCAGATGCCGTGTCCGTCCGGGTTCTCGTACGGCGCGAGCGTCGCCAAGGCCTCGGCGGAACGACCCTGTGCCACGAGCATGTCGGAGCGCATGCAGACGAGGAAATGCCGCGTCATCATGTGGCTGTGCCGTGCGCCCTCCTCTGACAGCAGGGTCTGGATCGCCGCCAGGCCACCGTCCATGTCGCCGCGCAGCATCTGGGCCATCGCCTCGACGGATCGTGCCGAATGCGCCCAGTACGGGTCGTCGGGCTGAGCGGCTGTCATCGCGGCCGACACGGCATGCAGGCGGTCGACCTGGAGATGGGCGGAGGCGATGAGCGTCTCCGCCAGGAACTCGACGTACGCGGTGTCCGCCCGTGCCCAGCCCTGCGCGGCGAACACCTCCCGCGCGTTCGCGAGAGACACCCGGGCTGATTCGTACTCGCCGTTGAGCGCCTGGCCGAGCGCGATGACGGTGAGCGCGCGGTAGCGCAGCGCCTCGGTGTCGGCGAAGAGCAGGGCTTCGGCCCCGAAACGGGCGCCCATCTGCGGCCACCCGACGGCGTTGCAGTACTCGCCGACGCTTGAGTGGAGCTGGGAGCGCGTGCCGTCGGCCAACTCGGCGGGGCGGGTGAGTCTCACCCCCTCGAAATAGCGGCGGACCAAGTCGGCACCGTCGGTGAGGTTGTCGCGGCGTGCACGCGCGGCGAAGAGGGCGATCACCGCTCGGGCGGCCGGGTCGGTCCACGTCGGGGGGACGGGGGGAGCGGCGGCGGCGGCGAGGAGCGACAGATGC
Organism: Microbacterium sp. CFBP 13617; assembly: GCF_014839445.1. NCBI lineage: Bacteria > Bacillati > Actinomycetota > Actinomycetes > Micrococcales > Microbacteriaceae > Microbacterium > Microbacterium sp. CFBP 13617. The sequence goes on from NZ_JACYNW010000001.1 coordinate 578,871, forward strand.
CGCTGGTGCGGGGGTCCGTGCCCGGGGGCGAGGCAAATGACGGTGGAGACGATGGCCGCGTGCTGGGCGGCTCGCGCATCGATCGAGGTGCGGCTACGGGGCATGGACCCTCCACATTCGGGCCGATCGAACGGGGGCGGTTCGTCGGGCACGAACCGGAGCCCGTTCTCGTAGGCACATCATAGGGGCACGAATTTCACTATTTTCCAGGTGAATTCGAGCGTCGCATCAACCGCGGGGTGAAGCCGCCGGACTTCGCCCGCCTGCGCCTCGCGATTCACCCGCCCGGAGACCTGAGCCCTGCCGAGAGCTCGAAGGATGAGGTCGTCCACGGGCCGACCCGTGCGCCGTCACCGGCCCGCGAAATCCCCGAGCCCGCGACACACCCCCGGCGAAAGGGACGAAATCCGTCAAAATCCGCGTATTTCCGCGGTTCGGTTGATACTGTCGAGGCGGTCTCCCGACCACCGAGGAGGATTCCTCCTCGTCCGAGTAACGAGAGACGGCGCTCGTCGCCGCCTGGAGGACACACCACATGGCCGACAAGTCCATCACCAAGACCGAGCTCGTCGCGAGCATCGCCAGCGCGACCGGCCAGAGCCAGTCCGCCGTGTCGGGCGTGCTCGACTCCCTCTTCTCCACCGTTTCCGAGGCGGTCGCCAAGGGCAGCAAGGTCTCGATCCCCGGCTGGATCGCCTTCGAGCAGGTCGCCACGTCGGCGCGCACGGGCCGCAACCCGCAGACGGGCGAAGAGATCGCCATCCCCGCCGGCAAGCGCGTCAAGGTCACCGCGGGCTCGAAGCTGAAGGCCGCCGTCAAGTAAGACGACCTCGAACCTTCACAGGGGGGATGCCATCGGCATCCCCCCTGTGCTGTGTGTACGCGACGTAGTCTGGAGGGGTGAATCCCCGCCTTCTCCGCGTCGCGGGACCCGTCATCCTGATCGCGGTCTCGCTGATCGCCGTCGTGGCGGGACTGGCGTACGGCGGCGGAGCCGCTGAGGTGCAGCTCGCCGACCCCGGTCCGGTCGTGCGGTGGGGGCTCCCGATCGCGACCGTGCTGGTCAACCTCTCGGCGGCCACCCTGGTCGGCTCCCTCGTGCTGGCGCTGTTCGCCCTGCCCGCGGGGGAGCGGCCGTTCGAGATCGCCCTCGACACCGCGTCGATCGGCGCGGCGGTCTTCACCATCGCCGCCGCCACCACCGGGTACCTGACGTTCCTGAACGTCCTGAACGCCAAGCCCACCCTCGACGCCGTCTTCGGTCAGCAGCTCGGCCGTTTCCTGGTCGAGAGTCCGCTGGGTCAGGCGTGGCTCATCACGACCATCGCCGGTGCCGTGCTGACCGTGCTGACCTTCGCCGTGCGGTCGTGGATCCCCACCCTGCTCGTCGCGATCCTGGCTCTGGCATCGCTCATCCCGATGGGGACGCAGGGTCACGCGGGCACCGAGGCCAGTCACAACGCCGCGGTGATCTCGCTCGTGCTGCACATCATCGCCGCGGCCGTGTGGCTGGGCGGTCTCGTCCTGCTCGTGGTCGTGCGCCCGGCGATGTCGCGCCGGCAGCTGCAGGCGGTGCTGCTGCGCTATTCGTCGATCGCGCTGGTGGCCTTCGTCGTCGTGGCCGTCTCGGGCACCGTCCGCGCCTCGATCACGCTGCTCGACGTGTCGAACCTCTTCTCGACCTACGGCTTCCTGGTGCTGGTCAAGGTCGCCGCACTCCTCGCGATGGGCATCCTCGGCGCGTGGTACCGCCGCCGTCTCATCTCGCGCATGGCCGACGAGCCCGGTTCGCGGCGGTTCTGGGGCATCCTCACCCTCGAACTGGTCTTCATGGGTGTCGCCAGCGGTGCCGCCGCCGCTCTGGCGCGCACCGCCCCGCCCGTCGAGGCGCCGCTGGTCGGTCAGACCCCGGCCGAGGTGCTCACCGGCTCGCCCCTGCCGCCCGAGCTCACCCTCGAGCGCTGGTTCACCGCGTGGGACGTCGACCTGCTGTGGGCGTTCGTCGTCGCCTTCGCCGTGTTCTTCTACCTGGCCGGCGTCTGGCGCCTGCACCGCCGCGGCGACGCCTGGCCCATCCACCGCACCGTGATGTGGATCCTGGGCATGCTGGGGGTGTTCTGGGTCACCTCGGGACCGATCAACGTGTACCAGGACTACCTGTTCAGCATGCACATGATCGGCCACATGCTGCTGTCGATGGCGATCCCCCTGCTGCTCGTGACGGGGGCGCCGGTGACGCTGGCCGCGCGGGCCATCCGCAAACGCGACGACGGCACCCGCGGTGGTCGCGAATGGATCCTCTGGGCGGTGCACAACCCGGTCGCGAAGGTGCTCACCAACCCGTACGTCGCGGCGGGGCTGTTCATCGGCTCGCTGTGGGCGTTCTACTACACCGACCTCTTCCGGTGGTCGCTGTACGACCACGTCGGCCACATCTGGATGGTCGCGCACTTCCTCGTCACGGGGTACCTCTTCGTGCTGAGCCTCGTGGGCATCGATCCGGTGCCCTACCGCCTGCCCTATCCGATGCGTCTGCTGGTGCTCATCGCGATCATGGCGATGCACGCGTTCTTCGGCATCGCGATCATGATGAACTCCGGCCTCATGGTCGCCGAGTGGTTCGGCGCGATGGGGCGCACCTGGGGGGCGACACCCCTGCAGGATCAGTACGTCGGCGGTGGCGTGGCCTGGTCGGTGGGCGAGATCCCGACGCTCATCCTGGCGATCACCGTCGCGATCCAGTGGAGCCGCAGCGACGAACGGCAGCAGAAGCGCCGCGATCGGCACGTCGACCGGGTCGGAGACCTCGAACTCGACGCGTACAACGAAGAGCTGGCGCGCATGGCCGAGCGCGACGCCCGCGTCGCCGCACGCCAGCGCGGCTGATCCCGCTCAGTCGGACTGCCCGCCCACGAGGATCGAGGCGGTGCCGTCGGGCAGCACCGTGATCGCGCCGTCGACGCGGAAGGGCACGTCCTCTTCGACCGAGCGCACGCTGCCGTCGAAGATCGAGCGGATGTCGACGCGGATGTGCGCGACCGCCTTGGCCGACGGAATGCGCCAGCCGGCGCCGTCGGGCACCACCGTGACGACGGGCTGCTCGACGATCGACCATGCGGGGGCACCGTCGATGCGGTTGCGCACGGTGAACCCGAACGGGCACCCGGTGGGCTGCAGCACCGTCTGCTCGGCGCACGACGAGAGGAAGTCCTCGACGCGCTGCTGCACGACCGCGATGAACTCCTCGGTCGGTTCGGCCTGCACGTCGATCGGGATGCCGGCCAGGGGCGCATCGGCGAGCACGGCCACCCCGGGGGTCGCCGAGATCGCCGTGTCGACGGCGACCGAGTACAGCCCGGGAGAGAAGACGAGCAGCGGCACCTCGGCCGCGGGATCGGTGTCGGCCCCCTCGATCGACACCTGGCGCTTGTCGACCTCGAAGCCGTTGACCGAGAAGCGCATCGACCCCTGCACCGACAGGTCCATCACGGCGAGCGGGCTCCGGGCGAACCGCCAGCGGGGCAGCAGGCTCGACCCGCCGTCGCGCTGCACCGACAGCGTGGTGGTGCCGGCGTACCCGCCCGCCGTGTACGACACGGTCAGGCGGGTGACGTCTCCCTCGACGGATTCGTCGACGATCGCGGCATCCATCAACGGGGTGAGTGCCTCGGGCCTCAGCAGCGCCTCGGACGCGGTCGCCGGAAGGCCCGCTGCCTCGAGATCGGCGGAGTCGACGGCGACACCCGGAACGGCGAGCGCCTCGGCCGCGCGGCGGTCGTGCAGCAGCTCGAGGTAGTGCATGACGAACGCGCGGGGACTGTAGAACTCCCGGTACAGCGACGCGGCTCCCCCGCCCAGGGCGGCGAGCAGCAGGATGCCGATGACGATGATCGCCGGGATCTCGAACCGCCCGCGCGGGCGCGCACCGGTGACGCCCCTGGGCGTCGCGGGGCCCCCGCCGGCGTTGTCCACGCCCCCAGTCTAAGAAGCCCACCTGCGCAGATGCCGCGCGCCGCCCCGCGGCGTCACGCGGGCGCACCGGGAGGGGCGGAGTGGCGCCCGCGTCGCGCGTCTCAGTCGGCGACGAGCGAGTGCACGACGGCGACCGCGGCCAGCTGCCCCGCGGCGATGGCCGCGGCGAGCGAGAACATCGGCCCGGGCAGGTGCTCGGCCTGCGCGTGGTCTCCGACCGCGTAGACACCGGGCATGCTGGTGCGCCCGAAGGCGTCGGTGCGCACGGCCCCCGCCTCGGTCACGGCGAGATCGAGCTGGGCGGCGAAGGGGGCGCTCGGGCGCCAGGTGGGAGCGATGAACGCGCCGGCCACGTCGAGGTGCCCGCCCTCGTCGAGCAGCAGGCGGAGCCCGTCGGCCGTGCCGTCGACCCGTTCGACGCGTGCCGGGTCGACCACGTGCACCTCGGATGCCACGGGCTCGAGCATGCGGGCCAGCACCGCCGCGTGCGGCGAGGCGTTCACGACCGCGACGGGACGACCGGCGAACTCGTGGCCGTGGCAGAAGGGGCAGTTGGCGATGCGGTCGCCCCACTGCTCGGCGAGGCCGGGGATCGCGGGGAGATCGTCGGTCACGCCGGTGGCGAGGATCACCGCGTGCGCGCGCAGGGGCTCGTCGTCGACGGTGACCGTCAGCTCGTCGCCCTGTTGCGCCACGGTGGAGGCGACGGCATCCCGGATCTCGACCGTCGCGTACGCGCCGATCTCGGCACGACCGAGTCGACGCAGCTCCGCCGGGTCGCGGCCGTCGTTGGTGAGCAGGTTGTGGGCGTGGCTCACGGTGGCGTTGCGGTACGTGCCGGAGTCGAGCAGCAGGGTGCGTCGGTGCATTCGACCCAGGGTGAGGGCGGCCTGCAGCCCGGCGGGGCCGCCGCCGATGATGATCGCGTCGTACATGAGGGTTCCTTCCGCTTGCGTTCTCGTCCATGGTGTGACTTCATGTCGACATGAAGTCAAGCGGGGAGTCGATCGGCGAGGCAGCGGCGCGATTCGGGCTCGAGACGCACGTGCTGCGCTACTGGGAAGACGAGGGGCTGCTGCGCCCGGGGCGGGATGCCGCGGGGCGCCGGCGCTTCGACGAGGGCGACAGCGTGCGCATCGCCGTGATCCTGCGCAACAAGGCCGCGGGGCTGTCGCTCGAGCAGATCCAGGTGCTGCTCGACGAGGACGCGCCCGACCGCCACCGGGTGCTCGAGGAGCACGTGGCCGAGCTCGATCGGCGCGCGGCCGACATCGCCCAGGCCCGCGCGATGACCGAGCACGCCCTGCGGTGCCGCGCGCACGACATCACCGAGTGCCCGCGGTTCCGCAGCCACGTCGCCGACGTGCTCTCGGGCGAGGCGCGCTGGCTGCTGGTGCGCACCGAGCCGTCGTGCGAGACGCCTGCCCGCTCCCGGTCCGACGACGCGTCCACACCCCGCCGCCCGGCGACGGCGGTGCGAACTAGCATGAACCGGTGACCACGCCGCCCCTCTCCGCCGAACAGCAGGCGCTGTTCCGGCTGATCGAGGACACCCGTGAGCACGTGTTCGTCACGGGCCGGGCGGGCACGGGCAAGTCGACGCTGCTGCAGCACCTGGCGTGGAACACGAAGAAGCAGATCGCCGTGTGCGCACCGACGGGGGTCGCGGCCCTGAACGTCGAGGGCCAGACGATCCACTCGCTGTTCCGCCTGCCCATCGGTCTCATCGCGAACGGCGACATCGACCAGAACGACGCCACCCGCAAGATCCTCAACGCGATCGACACCCTGGTGATCGACGAGATCTCGATGGTCAACGCCGACCTGATGGATGCCATCGACCGCTCCCTGCGTCAGGCCCGGGGTCGTCGCGCCGAGCCGTTCGGCGGCACGCAGGTCGTGATGTTCGGAGACCCGTACCAGCTCGCCCCGGTGCCGCCGCGCGGCGACGAGGCGCGCTACATCGACGACCACTACCGCTCGTTCTGGTTCTTCGACGCCAAGGTGTGGTCGGGGGAGTCGGCCAGCGACGGTCTCATCGACATCGGCCGGCACGGCGCCGAACTGCACGTCAACGAGCTCGTCGAGATCCACCGGCAGTCCGACCCCGGGTTCAAGACCCTGCTCAACGCGGTGCGCTACGGACGGGTGACGGCCGAGATGGCCGAGGTGCTCAACACCGCCGGGGCGCGCACCCCTCCTCACCCCGCCGACGGCGAGCACCCGATCATCACGCTCGCCACCCGCAACGACCGCGTGAACACGATCAACCGGCGCCACCTCGACGAGCTCATCGGGCGCACGCAGACGGCGGCCGCCGAGATCTCGGGCGACTTCGGCCGCGGCGAGGCGAACTACCCCGCCGAGATGGAGCTGACGCTCAAGGTCGGCGCGCAGGTGATGTTCCTGCGCAACGACGGGGCGCAGTTCGGCGAGGCGCCGCGCTGGGTCAACGGCACGATCGGCACCGTCACGCGCATCGCGGGCGACAGCGTGCGCGTCGAGGTCGACGGCACCGAGCACGACGTGGAGCCCGCGGTCTGGGAGAGGTACCGCTACGCCTACGACCCGGGCACGAAGAACCTCTCGCGCGAGATCGTCGCGGAGTTCACGCAGTTCCCGCTGCGGTTGGCGTGGGCCGTGACGATCCACAAGTCGCAGGGCAAGACCTACGACCGCGCCGTCGTCGACCTCGGCGCCGGCGCCTTCGCCCCCGGGCAGACCTACGTCGCGCTCAGCCGTCTCACCTCGATCGACGGCCTGTACCTGACGCGCCCGCTCCGGCCCAGCGACATCCGGGTCGACGAAGACGTGCGCCGCTTCATGAAGCAGGCGTGGCTCGGCCGCCAACAGGCGGCGGCTCAGGCGACCTGAGCCGCCTTCGCGCGCGCGAGGTCGGCGAACAGCTCGGTGTTGAAGCGGTAGGCGACGAGCACCTCGGCGATGACGCGCTCTTTCTCGTCGTCGTCCCAGGGGGCGGCGTCGAGCTGCTCGCGATAGACGTTCTTGAACGCCTTCGGGTCGGCGATGTCGCCGAAGAGGAAGAAGCCGATGCCGTTGGTGTCGAAACCGAAGCGGCGCTGCATGAGCCGGCCGATGAAGAGCCCGCCCGACAGGTCGCCCAGGTACCGCGTGTAGTGGTGCGCGACGAAGCCGCCGGGCCAGGTGGCCGCCACGCGCCGGATGCGCGAGACGTACGCCTGCGTGGTGGGCAGCGGCGTGACGCTCTCGCGCCACGTCGGACCCAGCAGGAACGCGAGGTCGGCCTCGAGGGCGGGGAGGCGCGTGAGCTTGTCGCTGAGGAACACCGATGCCACGGGGTCGCGCCGCAGAGCGACCGCCGACTCCTCGAGGGCCGAGTAGATGAACCAGTGCTGGGCGACGAGGGCGACGTAGTCGTCGCGGGTGCCGCTGCCGGTGAGCAGCTCGGTCATGAACCCGTCGCACTCGTTCGTGGAGTGCGCACTGCTGGAACGTTCGCGCAGCGCGGTGGAGAACGGGATGACGGCGTTCATGACGTCATCATACGCAAAGAGTTAGGCTGGCCTAACCCCTGATTTCGACGGAGTTCGCGGCATCCGCCCCGCGGCCGCCCCCAGATGTGATGCAGACGTGACGAGTCCAGGATGCAAGGGGCGGTGACGTTCAGGCGGCGTGTGTTTGAATCTTTCGAGCGGGCGCTTCGCCGCGCTCGGATTCCTGGGGGTAACACATGCGGGGATGGCGTCGTTCCGCGGCCATCGCGATCGCGGGCGCCAGCGCGCTCGCCGTGGTTCTGAGCGGCTGCACGCCTCAGGCGTCGGTGGCCCTCGACGTTCCCGCGCAGGTCGACGCCCCCCTTCCCGAGGCCACCGTCTCGGAGCTGCAGGACGCCGTCACCACCGCGATGGCCGCCACGGGTTCGACGGGCGCCATCGTGGGCGTCTGGGCACCCTGGAGCGGCACCTGGGTGTCGGGCTTGGGAACGCAGGGCCCCGGCGGCGCCGAGGTCACCACCGACCTGACCTTCCGCGCGGCCGACGTGACCGGCGCCATGACCTGCGACGCCGTGTACCGACTGGCCGCCGACGGGACGCTGAGCCTCAGCGACCCGATCACGCAGTGGGTCAGCAACCTGCCCGGATACGAGGACATCACGCTGCGTCAGCTGTGCGACGGCACCTCGGGACTCGCGTCGTACACCTCGGTGCTCGAGGGCATGGTGCTCAACAACCCCGACCGCGCGTGGAACCCGCGCGAGCTCATGGCCTACGGCATCGCGAGCCCCCGCGTGAACGCCCCGGGCGCCTCGTTCGCCGACTCCGCCACGAACTATCTGCTGGCGGGCCTCGCGGTCGAGCGGGCCACGGGCGAGTCGCTCGCGCAGGTCATCTCGGAGCGGGTCGCCGAGCCGCTCGGTCTCGACGCGACCGCGCTGCCGTCCTCGGCCCCCGCGAACCCCGCCGCGTCGTCGCTGCAGGGCTACTGGTCGCAGCCCAGCCCCGAGGGCGTATGGAACTGCACCGACCCGCGCGAGTTCACCGAGATGTCGGCGAGCTACGGGGGTGCCGCCGCGGGTGCCGTGACCGACATCACCGACCTGGGCCACTACGCCCAGGCCCTCGCCTCGGGTGCCCTGCTCCCCGACGGCGACGACCGTTTCGCCTCACCCGTCCCCGTCGGGGGCGACCAGCCGACGTGGTTCACGGCGTCGGGGGGAGCCTTCCAGGCCGGGTCGCTCATCGGACAGTACGGATGGATGCCCGGCTACATGGTCGGCGCGTTCGCCGACCCCCGCACGGGCATGTCGATCGCCGTGGTGCTGAACAACTCCGGCGGCAACAAGATGACGTCGGCGTGGTTGGCGTGGGAGCTGGCGGCCATCGCGTCGAAGGCCCCCGCGGCGCAGGGGCAGACCGCCCCCGAGGCGGGCCTGCCGTGGACCTCGCAGCAGATGCGCGACGGCATCCTGGCCAACGCCATCTGCCCGCAGCCCGCCGCGTGACCCCGCGATGATCGCTCGCGGCGGCCAAGGGTCGGCCGCGTCGCTCGTGCTGGTGGGCCTGGCCTGCCAAGAGGTGGGCGCCTCGTTCGCGGTGATGCTCTTCCCGCAGACCGGACCGCTCGGCATCGTCATGCTGCGCCTGCTGTTCTCGGCCGTCCTGCTGCTGCTCATCGCGCGGCCTCGCCTGCGGGGGCACCACGCGGCGGCGTGGCGCTCGGTCGTCGGCTTCGGCGTCGTCCTCGCGAGCATGAACGGGCTGTTCTACCTGGCGCTGGAGCGGCTGCCGCTCGGCGTCACCGTCACGATCGAGGTGCTCGGCCCGCTGACCCTGTCGATCCTCACCTCGGCGGGCCTGGCCCGGTGGCTGTGGGCCGGGCTCGCCCTGGCCGGGGTGGTGGCGCTCGGTGCGGGCGGGTGGGACCGCCTCGACGCGCTCGGAGTCGTCTTCGCCTTGGGGGCCGCGGTGAGCTGGGCGCTGTACATCCTCGCCTCGGCGCGCGTCGGCCGGGAGTTCCCCCGCCTCGACGGTCTCGCCCTCGCCATGACGGTCGGCGCCGTGATCGCCCTGCCGTTCGGGGTGTGGCAGGCGGGGTCCGCGCTGCTGCGCATCGATCTGCTCGCGGTGGGAGCGGCGGTGGCGCTGCTATCGTCGACCATCCCCTACGCGCTGGAGCTCATCGCGCTCAGGCGGCTCCCCGCCTCGGCGTTCGCGATCCTGATGAGCCTGGGGCCGGCGACGGCCTCGATCGCCGGGTTCCTCCTGCTCGGGCAGCACCTCTCGTGGCTCGAGCTCGTCGGCATCGGGCTCGTCATCGCGGCCAGCATCGGCGCCGTGCGGGCGGCGACACGACGCGCGGCCGGGGCACGGCATCCGGGACCCGGTGCCGCCGCAGCGCTCGGCGAGCCCCTCGGCTGAGGGATGCCACGCCCGGCCCGGTCGTGAGCACGGGGGCGGGGCGCCGGCAGGCGGATCTCGCTCGCGAACCATAGCGGAAGGACCCGAAGAAGGAGCGACCGGGGTCGCTCTTTTCGCGCTATGGTTCACCCGTGGATCGCCTCAAACTCCTCTCCTTCGTCGGTTGGCTCATGATCGTCGCGGGGGTGGTCAACCTCGTGCTGGCCATCGTCGACATCTCGTCGGGTGCGAGCGTCGCCAACAACGGCCTCGCCGCGGCCATGGGCGTCGTGCTGACGATCGCCGGGTCGATGCAGGTCGCGAACAAGGGGCGCGCGCGGCGCTGAACCCGCTCGGCCCGCGCAGGGCTCGCTGTCACCCCACGGACACCTGGCGGGGGTAGAACGGAACCATGCCCATCATCGACAGCGCCGTGTACGTCGGCGGTCACCGCATCGAGAATCCCTCGAGTCTCGACCAGACCTTCGAGTACATGGAAGCCCACGGCGGGATGGCCTGGATCGGCCTGCTGCGGCCCTCGCCCGAAGAGCTCGAGCGGGTCGCCGCCGAGTTCTCGCTGCACCCCCTCGCCGTCGAAGACGCCCTGACCGGCCACCAGCGCGCGAAGCTCGAGCGGTACGGCGGCAATCTCTTCGCCGTGCTGCGCCCGGCGCGCTACATCGACGCGACCGAGACGATCGAATTCGGCGAGCTGCACGTGTTCATCGGGCCCGATTACGTCGTGACGGTGCGTCACGCCGAGGTCCCCGACCTCGCGCACGTGCGCCACCGCCTCGAGAAGCAGCCCGACCTGCTGGCGCGGGGCCCCGAAGCGGTGCTCTACGCGATCCTCGACGAGGTGGTCGACCAGTACGACCCCGTGGCGCGGGGCCTGCAGAACGACGTCGACGAGATCGAGGACCAGCTGTTCGGGGCGGGCGGCGCCGAACTGACCCAGCGCATCTACGAGCTCGCCCGCGAGGTGATCCACTTCCAACGCGCGACCGAACCCCTGCGCGACATGCTCGAGGCGCTGCTGCGCGGATCCGAGAAGTACGGCGTCGACATCGAGTTGCAGCGGTCATTGCGCGACGTGCTCGACCACGTGCTGCGCCAGTGCGACAAGCTCACGGCGCTGCGCGCCATCCTCGACAACGCCCTCACCGTGAACGCCACCCTGGTCACCCAGCGCCAGACCGAGACCTCGCTCGAGCAGAACGAGCAGGTGAAGAAGATCTCGGGCTGGGCGGCGATCCTGTTCGGCCCCTCGCTCATCGGAGCCATCTACGGCATGAACTTCAAGAACATGCCCGAGCTCGAGTGGCAGTACGGCTACCCGCTCGCGTTACTGCTGATGGTGGCCGTCTCGGCGGGTCTGTGGCTGACGTTCAAGTGGAAGAAGTGGCTCTGAGCCCGCGGTATCCGTGAGCTCGGGATGCCGCGGCACGCGGCGCGCTTCCTGGACAGACGCTGCGTGAATCGAATGATGGGGAGGTGAACGACTCCACCCCGCGCTCCGGCGATGCCGTCGAGCCGACCCCCACGTCGACCGTGCAGCTCGAGGACGCCGGCTACCACAAGCGGCTCACCGGGCGTCAGGTGCAGATGATCGCCATCGGTGGCGCCATCGGCACCGGCCTCTTCCTCGGTGCGGGCGGACGCCTGGCCCAGGCCGGGCCCGCCATCGTCATCTCGTACGCGGTGTGCGGCCTCTTCGCGTTCTTCATCCTGCGCGCGCTCGGCGAACTGGTGCTGCACCGGCCCACGTCGGGGTCGTTCGTCTCGTACGCCCGCGAGTTCTTCGGTGAGAAAGCCGCATTCGTCTCGGGCTGGTTCTACTGGATCAACTGGGCGACGACGACGATGGTCGACATCACCGCGGCTGCGCTCTACATGAACTTCTTCGGCAAGTACGTGCCGTGGATCGCCGCGGTCCCGCAGTGGGTGTGGGCCCTGGCCGCCCTGGTGACGGTGCTCGCCGTCAACCTCGTGTCGGTGAAGGTCTTCGGCGAGCTGGAGTTCTGGTTCGCGCTCATCAAGGTCACCGCCCTCGTCGCGTTCCTGCTGGTGGGCATCTACTTCGTCGTCTTCGGCACCCCCACCGGCGCACCCGTCGGCTTCTCGCTCATCGCCGACAACGGCGGGTTCTTCCCCAACGGCATCCTGCCCGCGATCATCCTGATGCAGGGCGTGGTGTTCGCCTATGCCTCGATCGAGCTCGTGGGCACCGCCGCCGGCGAGACGAAGAACCCCGAGAAGATCATGCCGCGCGCGATCAACTCGGTCATCTTCCGCGTCGCGATCTTCTACGTCGGCTCGGTGCTGCTGCTCTCGCTCCTGCTGCCGTACACGGCGTACTCCAAGGACGAGAGCCCGTTCGTGACGTTCTTCGCCTCGATCGGGGTGCCCGGGGTCGACGTCATCATGAACCTCGTCGTGCTGACCGCGGCGCTGTCGTCGCTGAACGCGGGGCTCTACTCCACCGGCCGCATCCTGCGTTCGATGGCGGTCGCGGGCTCGGCCCCGAAGTTCGCGGCGCGCATGAACAAGGCCGGCGTCCCGTACGGCGGGATCGCGATCACCGCGGTCGTCGCGCTGCTGGGCGTCGTGATCAACTACGTCAACCCCAGCGACGCCTTCGAGACCGTCCTGAACGTCGCCGCCGTCGGCATCCTGGTCACCTGGGCGACCATCATCGTCTGCCAGATGAAGTTCAAGCGCCTGACCGACCGCGGTGAGCTCGTGCGACCGGCGTTCCGGCTGTTCTGGGCGCCCTACACGGGCTATCTCACGCTCGTGTTCCTCGCGGTGGTGATGGTGCTGGTGTTCATCGACTCACCCGCCACGCTGCTCGTGGCGATCGGGGCGAGCATCCTCATCACGATCGGCTGGTTCGCGTGCCGCAAACGCATCGCCGAGCTCGCCGCCGAGCGCGAGGGCCACACCGGCGCGGTGCCCCTGGTCCCGAGCCCCTTCCCGAAGCGCTGAGCTCGCCCCCTCCGCGCGCGCGTCCTCTTCGGCCGTGACCCCTCGCGCCGTCACCCCCGGTGTTGAGTGTCCGGAACACGCCGCATCGGGGCGGCGTGGGGCGGCGTGTTCTGGACACTCAACAGGGGTTCGGGCGCCCGGAGGGAGCAGGGCGGACGCGGGCGCAGGGCCGGGCGGGCGCAAGGGCGGGCGCAGGGCCGGACGGGAGCAGGGCGGGCGCGGGCGCAGGGCCGGGCGGGCGCAAGGGCGGGCGCAGGGCCGGACGGGAGCAGGGCGGGCGCGGGCGCAGGGACGGGGCGAGCGCAAGGCCGGACCGGAGCGGGCCCGCACGGGCGGGGCTCAGGCGTCGAACGGCCAGCCGCAGTACGCCTCGGCCAGGTAGGCGCGGCCGTGCTCCGATTCCACGACGGTGCGCAGCTCGCCGAGCTGGCGGCGGCGGTCGAAGTCGGTGGCATCCGGAGCCACGTGCAGCAGGCTCGTCATCCACCACGAGAAGTGCTGGGCCTTCCAGATGCGGCGGCTCGCGGTCTCGGGGTACGCGTCGAGCAGGCGCGCGTCGCGGTCGACCAGCAGGGCCCCGAGGGCGGCGGCGAGCAGGCGCACGTCAGCGATCGCGAGGTTCATGCCCTTCGCGCCCGTGGGCGGCACGGTATGGGCGGCATCGCCGACGAGGGCGACGCGGTCGCGACGCAGCTCGTGCGCCACGAAACTGCGGAAGCGCAGCACGTCGCGCTGGAAGATCGGGCCCTGCTTCAGCGTCGTTCCGGGAACGCGCTTCTGCAGCTCGTCCCACAGCTGCTCCTCGGAGTACGCCGCGGTGTCGGTGTGCGGGTCGCACTGGAAGTACATGCGCTGCACGGTGTCGGAGCGCTGGCTGACGAGCGCGAAACCGTCGGGGGAGTTGCTGTAGATCAGCTCCTCGCTGCTGGGCGGCGCCTCGCACAGGATGCCGAACCAGGCGAACGGGTACTCGCGGAAGTAGCCGCCCTGGCTCGAGCCGGTGACGCTCGCGCGGGCGACGCTGCGGGAGCCGTCGGAGCCGACGACGAAGTCCGCCTGGATCTCGAACGGGGCGCCCTCGGCATCGGTCGCGATCACGCGGGGCCGGTCGGTGTCGGCGTCGTCGATGCGCTCGGCCGTGACGCCGAAGCGCAGGTCTTGACCGGCCTCGAGGCGCGCGGCGATCAGATCTTTGAGTACCTCGTGCTGCGGGTACAGCCAGACGGCGCGACCGACGGTGTCGGCGAAGTCGATGCGGTGCCCCTCGCCCTCGAAGCGCAGTTCGATCCCGTCGTGGCGGTTCCCGACGGTGCGGGCGCGCGAGGCGGGACCGATCGTGTCGAGCAGTTCGACCGTGCCCTGCTCGAGGATGCCGGCGCGGATGGTGCTCTCGATCTCGTCGCGGGAGCGCTGGTCGATGACGATCGACTCGATGCCGGACTGGGCCAGCAGGTGCGAGAGCAGCAGCCCCGCGGGGCCGGCGCCGACGATGGCGACGCGGGTGCGGACGGTGGGGTTCATGGGCGTCTCCTTCGACGGTGCTGAGTCGATGGTGCCCCTCACCCCCGCCCGCCCAGCCGCACTCTCCCATTCATCGGGACGCGGTAGAGGAGCTCACGCGCTCGCGCGCGGCCGTCAGCGGCGGTAGCCCAACGCGCGCTCCGTGTCGCGGGCGGCGCGGTGCAGCTCGACGAGCGCGAACTGCGTCTCGGCATCGCGGGGGAGCACCACCGACAGCGCTGCGATCACGGCCCCGGTCTCGTCTCGCACGGGCACGGCGACGCCGGTCGACACCGCGTCGACGTATCCCGGGGCGACCACCCGCCCCAGGGTGCGGATCTCGGCGAGCGTGCGTCGGAGTGCGGCCGGATCGACGATCGTTTCGGGGGTCACCGCCTCGAGGGGGCCCGCCAGCACGCGTTCCTGCAGGTCGTGCGGAGCGAAGGCCAGCAGTGCCAGCCCCGACGACGACGCGTGCACCGGCAGGCGGCCGGCGACGCGGGTGATGTTGGCGCCGGAGTCGGGCGCGCTCAGACGCTCGAGGAACAGGGCCTCGTCGTGCTCGAGGATCGCGAGCTGCGTGTGCTCGCGCACCCTCTGCTGCACGCGCTCCATATACGGCAGGGCGGCCTGCCGCAGGCGCAGCGCGTGCGATGACCGCGTCGCCAGCTCCCAGAGTCGCATGCCCACGCGCACGCGGCGCTCGTCGTCGCGCTCGAGGAGTCCGGCATCCACGAGTTCGTTCACGATCCGGTGCGCGGACGAGCTCGGCAGGTCGGCGCGACGACCGATGTCGGCCGTCGTCTGGGCGGTGCGCGTGGGGGTGAAGGTCTCGAGGATGCGCACGAGCCGGTCGGTGACCGAATCGCCCGAGGAGGAGTTCGCCATGGGCTCAGGATGCCATGACTCCCATTCAGCGGGAACGCCCTGGCGCCTCGGTGGCCGGTGCCGGACGATGGACGTGTCGAAGGAGACCCCATGTCGCACCCCGCCGCCGCCCCCGAGACGCTGCTCGCCGCCCCCGACCAGGCGACGCAGAGTCAGATCGTCGACGAGATCCGCGCCCGTCACGCCGAACTCGACGCCCTCGATGCCGCCGGTGAGCGCCTCGGCGCGACCGCGCACGACTTCCCCGCGTACCGCTCGAGCGTGCTGCGGCATCCGACCAAGAATCCCCGGCTCGTCGACCCCGAGACGATCGAGCTGTTCTCGCCCGCCTTCGGGCAGCGCGACGTCGCCGCGATCGAGTCCGACCTCACGCTGCAGCACGCCGGGGAACCGCTGGGTGAGCGCATGAGCGTGCAGGGGCGCCTGCTCGACTCGTGGGGACGCCCGGTGGCGAACCAGCTCATCGAGATCTGGCAGGCCAATTCGGCCGGGCGTTACATCCACCAGCGCGACCAGCACCCCGCCCCGCTCGACCCGAACTTCACCGGCGCGGGGCGCGCGGTCACGAACGAGAACGGCGAGTACCGCTTCACCACGATCAAGCCCGGCCCCTACCCGTGGAAGAACCACCGCAACGCCTGGCGGCCGGCCCACATCCACTTCTCGGTGTTCGGCTCGTCGTTCACCCAGCGGCTCGTCACGCAGATGTACTTCCCCGGCGACCCGCTGTTCGCGCTCGACCCGATCTACAACAGCATCCACCGGCAGAAGGACCGCGACGCCCTCGTGGGCGTCTACGACCACGACCTCACCTCGCCCGAATGGGCGACGGGGTACCGCTTCGACATCGTCGTCGACGGCGCCGATGCGACCTACTTCGAGCAGGAAGGCGACGAGTGATGAGCGCCGTCCCCCCCAAGACCCACCGCGCCACCCCCGGCCAGACCGTGGGGCCGTTCTTCGCCTACGGCCTGGAGTTCCCGAAGCAGCACCAGGTCGCCTTCCCGCACTCGCCCGGCGCGATCGTGCTCGGCGGCACGATCCTCGATGGCGCGGGAGCACCCATCCCCGATGCGCTCATCGAGATCTTCGGGGCGGAGGCCGACGGCTCGGTGCCGCGGGCGCGGGGCGCGTTGCGCCGCGACGACCACACCTTCACCGGCTTCGGCCGCGCGTTCACCGACGACGAGGGGCACTTCGAGTTCTGGACCCGCGAGCCCGGTGGCATCGGGGGCCGCGCCGCCTTCTACGCGGCGATCGTGTTCGCGCGGGGGCTGCCCGACAAGCTGCACACCCGCATCTACGTGCCCGGTGATGACGCCGCGCTCGCCGTCGACCCGCTGCTGACCTCTCTGACGCCGCAGGAGCGCGCTACTGTCGTCGCGACGCGCACCGCCGACGGCGGCCTGCGGCACGACATCCGGCTGCAGGGCGAGAATGAGACGGTCTTCCTTGCCTTCTGAGCCCCCCACGGTGGTCGACGTCGGATTGCTCTCGCCGGTGACGGTGGGGCACGACCTGCTCGTGTCGGACGGGTTCGTGCTGGACGCGCTCGTTCGCGCGGAGTGCGCTCTGGTCACCGCCTACGCCGACCTCGGCGTCGCGCCGCGGCAGGTGGCGGTCGAGGTCGACCACGTCTTCGGGCTCGACGAGAGGGGCGGCTCGCCCGCGCGGAATCTCCCCGCGCGCAATGTCGATGTCGGCGCGCTGGTCGCGGCGTCGGTCGCCGGGGGGAACCCCGTGATCCCGCTCGTCGGCATGCTCAAGGAACAGGTGCCGGCCGACTGCCGGTCGTGGATCCACCGCGGCGCCACCAGCCAGGACATCCTCGACACCGCGCTGATGATCGTCGCGCGCCGCGCCATGGAGCAGGTGCGCTCGTCGCTGCGCATCGCGGGGGAGCGGGCCCGGGAGCTCGCCGTCACGCACGCCGACGACGTCGCGGCCGCTCGCACCCTCACCCAGCACGCCGTCCCCACGACGGTCGGCGCTCGGGCCGCGACGTGGGCGCGGGGCATCGAGCGGGCGCTCGCGCGCATCGATGCGCTCGCGTACCCCGCGCAGCTCGCCGGCGCCGGCGGCACCCTGGCCTCGTTCGTCGAGATCACGGGCTCGCACGAGAACGCGGCGGCGCTGCCCGCGGCGTTCGCCCGGGCCGCCGGCCTCGACGCCCCCGATGCTCCCTGGCACGTCACCCGCTGGCCGATCACCGAGCTCGGCGATGCCCTGGTGCAGGTTCTGGACGCGCTCGGCAAGCTGGCCGCCGACGTCGCGACCCTCGGTCGCACCGAGATCGGCGAGGTGTCGGAGGGCGTGGGCGGCGGATCATCGGCCATGCCGCAGAAGCAGAACCCCGCCGAGGCGGTGCTGATCCGCTCCGCCGCCCTGCGCGCTCCGCAGCTGGGGGCGACGCTGCACCTCGCGGCCTCCCTCGCCGTCGACGAGCGTCCCGACGGCGCCTGGCACGCGGAGTGGCCGACGCTGCGCGAGCTGCTGCGTCTGGCGTTGGGGGCGGCGCGGCACGCGGCGTCGCTCGCGTCTCACCTGCGGGTCGACGTGTCGGCGGCGCAGCGCAACGCCGGGCTGACCGGCGGTCGACTCGTGAGCGAGCGGCTGCGCGGAGTGCTCGTGCCGCTCATCGGCGCGCCGCGGTTCGCCGAGCTGCTCGCCGGCGACGGCGACCTGGCGGAGCGCCTGCGCGCGCTGCCCGAGGCGGCGGGACTCGACGTGGACGCCGTGCTCGACCCGTCGGCGTACGTCGGCCTGGCGCCGTGGCTGGCGCGGGGCGGGGTCGGCGGCGAGACAGGCGGCGGCCGCGCAGAACGCGCGGCATCGGGCGCACACGAACACGGGCCGGACGAACACGGGCCGGACGAACACAGCCTGGACGAACACAGCCTGGACGAACACGGGGTGGACGAATGAGTGCGGTGTCGCTGATCTCGCTGACCGAGCCGGTCGGCCCGCCCGACGCGCCGCTCGTGGTGCTGGGGCCGTCGCTCGGCACCTCGACCATCCTCTGGGACGACGTCGTGCCGCTGCTCGCCGACGACTACCGCGTCGCCGCGTGGGACCTCCCCGGCCACGGCACGGGGCCCGTCGCGCGCGAGGCGTTCACGGTCGCCGACCTCGCGGATGCCGTGGCCGCGGCCGTACCCGACGACACCTTCCTCTACGCCGGCGTCTCGCTCGGGGGAGCCACCGGACTCGAGCTCGCGCTGCGGCACGGCGATCGTCTTCGTGCCGCCGCGATCGTGGCATCCGGAGCCCAGCTCGGCGACCCCGGCGCCTGGGCCGAGCGCGCCGCGCAGGCGCGGGCGCAGAGCACGTCGAGCCTCATCGTCGCCTCGGCCCAACGCTGGTTCGCCCCCGACTCGATCGCGCGGCGCCCCGAGCTGACCGGCCGGCTGCTGCACGCGCTGCAGGACGCCGACGACGACAGCTACGCCCGCTGCTGCGAGGCGCTCGCCGCCTACGACATGCGGTCGGATCTCGGCCGGATCGACGTGCCCGTGCTCGCCGCGTGGGGGGCGTTCGACGCCGTCGCCCCCGAGGCCAAGGCCGTCGAGATCGCGGCGGGCGTGCGCAACGGTCGGGTCGAGCGCATCGACGGCGCCGGGCACCTGCCCCCCGCCGAGCAGCCCGAGGCCGTGGCCGCCCTGCTGCGCTCGTTCTTCGCCTCCACCTCTCGAAAGGCCGCCTGATGCCCACCGACCAGGAACGCCACGACCAGGGGATGGCCGTGCGCCGCGCGGTGCTCTCGGACGCGCATGTCGACCGCGCGACCGCGGCGACGACCGACCTCACCGCCGACTGGCAGGACTTCATCACGCGCGTCGCGTGGGGCGACATCTGGTCGCGTCCGGGTCTGGACCGCCGGTCGCGCTCGATCGCGGTGCTCAGTTCGCTCATCGCGCACGGACATCACGAGGAGCTCGCGATGCACCTGAGGGCGGCGCTGCGCAACGGCCTGACGATCGACGAGATCCGCGAGGTCATCCTGCAGGCGGCGATCTACTCGGGCGTGCCGGCCGCGAACACGGCGTTCCGCATCGCGTCGCAGGTCTTCGCCGAAGACGCGACTCACGCGCCGGAGTGATCGAGGGCGTCGTCGTAGGCGTCGATCAGCCGGTCGAGGAAGCGCTGCACGGTTGCGCGCTCCGCGGTGTCCATGGCCTGCACCACCGTCTCGACGCCCTCGATGAGGGGCGTGACGAGCTCGCGCGCCCTGTCGCGGGAGTCGTCGACGGCGGTGACCACGAGCTTGCGGCCGTCGTGGGGGTGGCGTTCGCGGCGGATGTGCCCGGCGTTCTCGAGGCGGTGCAGCACCAGCGTCATCGCGGCGGTCGAGATGCCGAGGCGCCGGGCCAACTCGGTGGGGGTGGCGGGTCCCGTCGAGATGAGGTGGTCCATCGCCTCGAGCCCGGGTGCGTCGACGGCGAGGGCGGCGGCGACGTGCTTCTCGAACTGCTGCTGGCGCAGGGCGACGCGCTGCACGCGCGCCCGCAGATCGTCGTCGCCCAGCGGGGCGTCGCTTCGGCGCGCACGCTCGCGCTCACGGCGGTCGTCGTGCGCAGCGGGAGGGTCGTCGAGCGGGGCCACTCGTCCAGGATAGTCGTGTAGATTGCTAATCTCATTGATTATCAACGGAACGGGTGAAGAATGGCGGCGACCTCCGACCGACGCGTGCTGATCAGCGGGGCGAGCATCGCCGGCCCGGCGCTCGCGTACTGGCTGAACCGATACGGCTACGAGGCGGTGATCGTCGAACGCGCCGACGCGCTGCGCACCGGCGGGCAGAACGTCGACGTGCGCGGAGCCGGACGTGAGGTGGTGCGGCGGATGGACCTGGAGTCCGACGTGCGGGCGGCGGCCACGGGCGAGGTCGGCACGCGGTTCGTCGACGGCGACGGACGCACGGTCGCGGAGTTCCCGGCCGGCCGCGGCGACTCCGACGGCGCCACCGCCGAGCTCGAGATCCTGCGCGGCGACCTCGCGGAACTGCTCGTGGAACGCACGACCGGACGCACGGAGTACCGCTTCGGCGACCGGGTCACCGGGCTGGAGCAGGATGCCGACGGTGTCACGGTGCGCTTCGAGCGAGCGCCCGAGGAGACTTTCGCCCTCGTCGTGGCCGCCGACGGAATCGGCTCGCGAACCCGCGGGCTCGTCTTCGGCGAGGAGCCGCGGATCCGCTCGCTGGGGCTCGAGACGACGTACGGGACGATCCCGCGCACCGCCGAAGACGACGACTGGTGGCGCTGGTACTCCGCGCCGGGCGGCCGGTCGATCACGCTGCGCCCCGACCCGCACGGCACGATCCGCGCGACGCTGTCGGTGGTCACCGATCGTGCGCGCCCGAGGAGCGAGCGCGGAGATGTGGACGCCCAGCGCCGCCGCCTGCGCGACGTCTTCGCCGACGCCGGCTGGGAGGCGGAACGCGTGCTCGACGCCTTCGACCGCGCCGACGAGCTGTACACCGACGCGATCGGTCAGGTGCGGACTCCCCGCTGGTCGAGCGGTCGGGTCGCGCTCGTGGGCGACGCCGCGTACTGCGCCTCGCCGGTCAGCGGAATGGGGACGAGCCTCGCCCTCGTCGGTGCGTACGTGCTGGCGGGCGAACTGGCCGCCCATGTCGACCACCGCGACGCATTCGGCGGGTACGAGCGCCTGATGCGCCCCTATGTCGCGCAGGCGCAGAACCTGCCCCCGGGGACGCCGCGGCTGGCCAACCCGACTTCGCGGGTCGGCGTGGGGGCATTCCGGACCGCGCTGCGGGTGGCATCCACTCCCCTCGCGAAGCGTCTCACGGGGGGACTCTTCACGCCGCCGGCCGACGCCATCGACCTGCCGGACTACGCGCACCTGGGGTGATGTGTCGGTGAGGTCGCGTCACCGTCCGCGCGAACGTGATGCGCCGCATCACAACGGCTTATGTCGGAATAAAGCATAAGGCGGGTAGCGTCGAAGTCACCCCACAGAGAGTGAGCGACGATGCTTCTCGAAAGAGACCTCATCCAGTCCGTCGGATTCCGAAACGTCCGCGAGGGTGACGAGATCACCGGCTTCCAGTTCCGCGTCCGGATGCCGTCGTACCGCGGCATGGCGGCGTCACTGATCGACGGGATCGGCGTGAGCATTCCGGGGCTGGTCGACGTGGCATCCGAGGTACCGCTGTGGACCCTGCAGGGTCGGCAGTACACGCTGGCCGAACTGTGGGACGGCGACGGGGTGCGCTGGCCCCTCGAAGACGCCGCGATCATCACCGTCCCGCTGCCCGGCGGTCTCCCCGACGGCGTGCACGAGCTCTCGATCGATCTGCGCCTGCGCGCCTCGTACATTCCGCTCGAGCACCAGCCGAGCCGCTACCGGGTGACCAAGCACGTCACGCTGGCGCCCGAGGCATCCGGCGCCCCCTTCCGCTACGGCGTCTCGCTCTACAGCTACATGGGCGACTACGGCACGGTCATGGACCTCGAGACCGCCCTCGCCTCGATCGCCGACCTGGGGGCCACCGGCGTCGAGATCCTCGGCGAAGCGCACGTGCCGAACTACCCGCACCCCTCCGACGAGTGGGTCGACGAGTGGTTCGCCCTGCTCGAGAGGTACGGCCTCGAGCCCACCAACCTCGGTTCCTGGATCGACACGCGGCTGCACTCCAGCGGGCCGAACGCCCGCGACATGACGGTGGACGAGGGCGCGGCCGCGCTGCAGCGCGACCTGCGGCTCGCCAAGCGCCTGGGCTTCCGGTTCGTGCGGCCCAAGATCGGCGTCGTGTCGAGCGACCTGATCCCGCACCCCATCTGGACCGAGGTCGTCGAGGCATCGCTGCCGCTGGCCGAGGAGCTCGACGTCATCATCTGCCCCGAGATCCACTCGCCGACCCCCATCAAGCACGAGGTCGTCGACGACTACATCGCCCTCATCCGCCGCACCGGCACGAAGCACTTCGGCCTGCTGCTCGACACCGGCATCTTCCAGGACCGACCGATCCCGCTCGGACCCGGCGAGCTGCCCGGCCAACGCCCGGCGTTCCTCGACGGCATCCACGTCGACCCCGCCGACGTGTTCGACGTGATCGAGAACGTGGTGTTCATCCAAGCGAAGTTCCACGACATCGACGAGCAGCTCGACGACCAGCAGATCCCATGGGAACCCGTGCTGAAGGCACTCAAGGACGCCGGCTACACCGGTTACCTCTCCAGCGAATACGAGGGGGTGCGGGAGCCCTGGCGTTCGATCGAACAGGTGCGCCGCCAGCACTCGCTCATGCGGCAGATCGCCGACCGGATCTAAGGACACCCCATGCCGAACGGACTGATTCACGACGACAGCCTGCGCACGCACCCTGACGGGTTCGCGCTGCGCCTGACCATCCCCTGGTACCGCAGCCTCTGGCTCTCGTCGGTGACCTCGCTCGACCTCACCGTCGATGGCGAGCGGGTGGATGCCGACGACCTCCGCGTGGCGTTCGGCGACACCGTCTTCGGGCTCGACGAGCTGCCCGAGCAGAGCGAACGGCTCTGGTTCCTGCAGGAGCACCCGCTGCTGATCGCCCGCCGCGCCGACCCGGTCGCGCTCGGCGAGACGCACGACGTCGTGCTGCACGGCGAGCTGCGCCTGCCGTACATGCAGATCGCGCCCGGCCAGGACGGCGGGCCCGGGATGTACGTGCCGAACGTCGTGCACGACGTGAAGACGCTCACCGTCGTCGACGTGGATGCCGGGATCCCCGCGCTCGTGTCGGATGTGACGCCGCCGCCCCCGGCGAGCGACGACGACCCGTTCCAGCTGGGCCTGACCCTGTACTCGGCCAGCGCCGAGTTCCGCGCGGGGTACTTCGACTTCGACGGTCTGCTCGACCGGGTCGCGGAGCTGGGGATCGGTCCTGGCATCGAGATCGTGGCATCCCAGATGGTGCCGACGTACCCCGTGGTCGGCGACGACTTCGCGCGGACGTGGCGGGCGGCGTTCGACCGGCACGGCTTCGTCGCGAGCTCGTTCGGCGCGAACCTCGACATGGGTCGTCGCCGCGATCGCGACATGACCCCCGACGAGGAGTTCGCGTTCTCGAAGCTCATGTTCGAGGGCGCGAAGAAGCTCGGCTTCCCGCTCGTGCGCATCCAGAGCGCCCAGCCCGCGCTGCTGCGCCGGCTGCTGCCCATCGCCGAGGAGCTCGAGCTGAAGCTCGCGTACGAGATCCACGCGCCCATGGGGCCCCACGCCGAGCCCATCCTGCGCGTGCGCGAGACCTACGCCGAGCTCGACTCGCCCCTGCTCGGCTTCGTCGCCGACTTCTCATCGACCATGCACGCGATGTCGCCGACGCTGCTGCGGGCCGTGCGCCGCGCCGGACTCGACGACGAGGCGGTGGCGAAGCTGCAGGAGATCTGGGCGACCGATGCCGCGATGCGCGAGCGTCAGCAGGAGTTCCTCGACTACCTCCGCGGCCGCGACTTCGACCCCGGTCGCCTCGGCTCGTTCGCGCACCTGGCCTTCAACATGCACGGGCACGTCGATCCGCGCGAGTGGGCCGACATCATGCCGCAGATCCTGCACGTGCACGCGAAGTTCTACGACATCGACGAGCAGGGCCAGGAGCCCGCGATCGACTACCCCGAGCTCGTGCGGGTGTTCGTCGAGGGCGGCTACCGCGGCTTCTGGTCGAGCGAGTGGGAGGGTCATGCCTTCGCCGAACTGGGCGAGGTCGACCCGCTGCTGCTCGTGCGGCGCCAGCACGACCTCATCCGCGCGTCGATGAGAGCGGTGACGGCGGCCGTCTGACGGCACCGCGGGGTGCGGCGCGCGTGGGGGCTCGCCGCACCCCGACCGTGGGGGCGACCCCGCCGCGCGATCGGGCGTCGGTTACGCGGGCGCGTGGCCGGCGGCGATGACGCGGCCGGCTTCGGTGAACAGGCCGCGCATCCACTCGTGCTCGGGGTCGCGCGTGTGCGAGGGATGCCACCACAGCGCGCTCACGAGAGGCGTCGCCTCGAACGGCAGGGGGACGACGCGGATCCCGCCGATGCGCAGCAGGTGCGGGGCGAGGGCCGACTGCACCAGGCCGACCCGGCGGGTGCCGCTGACGAAGTGGCCGACCGACAGGAAGCTCTCGAGCACCACCTCGATGTGCGGCTCGACGCCGAGCTGCTGCACCTGGCGGGCGGCGGAGGTGAAGGCCGATCGCGACTGGAACGTGAGCACCCACGGCATGTCGGCGAGGTTCTGCATCGTCAGGACGTCGCCCACGTCGTCGTTGTCGTCGGCGACGACGGCGAGCCAGTCGTCCTGCCAGAGGTCGAGATACGGCAGGCCCGAGACGGGGCCGTGCGGGATGACCATGGCGTCGGCCGAGCGCAAGCGGTTCGCCGCGTCCTCGACGATGCCGGGGTTGTGCAGCATGTAGCGGAACCGCACGCCGGGGGCCTGTTCGGCGGCGAGCTGCGAGACGATCGTGCCGACGGTGACGAAGCCGTAGTCCGACCCGTAGATCGAGAATTCGCGGGTGGACTCCGCGGGCGACCACGATGCCTGGCTCTCGAACACCCTCCGCGCGGCCTCGAGTGCCGTGGTCGTGTGCTCGGTGAGGCGCACGGCGAACGGGGTCAGCTCGTACGTGTTGCCGCGGCGGGCCAGGATCTGGTCGTCGAAGTGGGTGCGCAGGCGCGACAGCGAGGCGCTGAGGGCCGGTTGGCTCAGGTGCAGCCGTTCGGCGGCGCGGGTGACACTGCGCTCCGTGAGGAGGGCGTCGAGCGCGACCAAGAGGTTCAGGTCGAGGCGCGAGAGCGTTGCATGATCGGTCACCACGTCGTGATCCTTCGCTGGGGAGCTGTCCCTGCACTGTATCAATGGCGTCTATGCGGGGCCAGAGCTCATGCCTGACGGCGATGCGGTCGCGGCCTCATCGCCTTATGCGCCGCATCGCGAAGACTTATGTGCGTTTTCGGCGCATCCCACTGATACTGGGACACACAGCACAGGTGCTCCCATCGAAGGGTCCGCCGACAACGTCGTCAGAAAGGCTGTCATGACTCAGCAACGTCGCCTCACGCGCATCGCAGGTCTTCTCGTTGTTCCCGCCACCGCCGCCCTCGTTCTCGCCGGCTGCTCCGGCTCCGGCTCGGGCTCGGGCGACGGGAACGCCGACTCGTTCACCTTCACCTTCGCCACCTCGAACAACCTCGAGAGCCCCTACGAGGCGCTCGCGAAGGCGTACATGGAGGCGAACCCCGACATCACCATCACCACCAACCCCACCCCGAACGACAAGTACGGCGAGACCATCCGCACGCAGTTCCAGGCCGGTAACGCCTCCGACGTCGTGCAGACGACCCCCGGCTCGGGTGACGCCCGCGGTCTCGTCCCCCTCGCCGAGGCCGGCTTCCTCGAGCCGCTGGGCGACACCGCCACCTCGCTCGTCCCCTCCGGCAGCGAACCGCTGTTCGAGATCGACGGCAAGACCTACGGGCAGCCCATGGACTTCACCATCGGCGCCGTCGTCGCGAGCATGGGCACCGCCGCCCAGAACGGCATCGACGAGTGGCCGACCACGATGGACCAGTTCTACGCGGAGTGCGAGACGCTCACCGGGCAGGGGAAGTCCATGCTTGCGCTCGCCGGCGCGGCCGGCCCCAACGCCGGTCTGACGGCGCAGGGCATCGCCGCCACGCGCGTCTACGAGGTCGAGCCCGACTTCAACACCGAGCGTGCGGCGGGCGACACGACCTTCGCCGAGAGCACCGGGTGGAAGGACGCGCTGCAGACCATCATCGACCTGAAGGACCGCGGATGCTTCCAGCCCGGTGCCGAGGGCGGTGGCTTCGACGCCATCACCAACGGACTCGCGCAGGGCACCTCGATCGGCAGCTTCATCCCGTCGGGCTCCGCGGTCGAGATCGCGTCGGCGGCTCCCGCCGAGGCGAACTTCAAGGTGCAGCCGTTCCCGGCCGCCAAGGGAGAGAAGCCGTTCGTGCTCGCCAGCTCGAACTACACGATCTCGATCAACGCGAAGTCCGAGAAGAAGGATGCCGCGGCGGCCTTCGTCGAGTGGTTGTCCACGCCCGAAGCGCAGGAGAAGTACTACGAGGTGTCGGGTCTGCTGCCGATCTCGGAGTACAAGAACCTCGACCTCAGCGACACCATCTACTCCCCGATCGTCGACATCCTCGCCGAGGGGTCCTACACGACACTCCCCAACAACGTCTGGCCCAACCCGGCCGTGTACGAGGCGCTGCAGGTGGGCGTGCAGGGGCTGCTGACCGGTCAGACGCAGATCGATCAGGTGCTGCAGAACATGGACAACGCCTGGGGCGAGTGAGCCCGTTGGATGCCGACGACGAGACGATGACGAGAAGGACATGAGCACAACACTCCGAAGCGGACAACAGGTCGCTACCGAGACCGAGCGCGTGGTCCTTCCCCGGCGCGGGGGGCGCGGTCGCCGCGTTCCCCCGCCCCGCCGGTCGGGTCAGCTGAAGTTCGGCTACTGGTGGTGGGCACTGCCCGGCATCGTCTTCGTCCTCGGCATCCATTACCTCGCCACGGGGATCGGCGGCTTCTTCGCCTTCACGAACTGGACGGGGATCGGGGCCTTCGAGATCGTCGGTCTCGACAACTTCGTGCGGATCTTCCAGGACCCGACGAAGATCGGCGCCCTCGGGAACACCCTGTTCCTGGCCTTCGGCTCGGTCATCATCAGCAACATCCTGGGGTTGGGCATCGCGGTGGGCCTGAACCGCGGACTCAAGTCGCGGTACATCCTGCGCACGCTCTTCTTCATGCCGGTGGTGCTCAGCCCCCTCGCCACCTCGTACATCTGGAAGTTCATCTTCGACTTCAACGGCCCGCTGAACGTGATCCTGCGGGGAGCGGGGCTCGACTCCGTCGCCCGCGCCTGGATCGCCGACCCCACCTGGGCGATCTGGACCGTCCTGGTCGTGCTGGTGTGGCAGAACATCGGCTTCGCCATGGTGATCTACATGGCGGGACTGGCGGCCGTGCCGGTCGAGATCGAAGAGGCGGCGGCCATCGACGGCACCACCGTCTGGCAGCGCTTCTGGCACATCACGCTGCCCTCCATCCGCCCGGCGGTCGCCATCGCGACCACGCTCGGCCTCGTCAACGGTCTGCGCGTGTTCGATCAGATCATGGCCCTCACCGGCGGCGGACCTGCCGGGGCCACCGAGAATCTGGCCACGCAGGTCTACAAGCAGTCGTTCGCCCTGGGCAACTTCGGCTACGGCGCCGCCCTGGCGCTGCTGCTGACCGTGATCATCCTCGTCTTCGCCGTCATCCAGCAGCGCGCCACCGCCGAGCGCCCCGAGGAGAACTGACATGTTCCGCTACACCAAGCTCACCGCGTTGCGCGAGGTCGGCTTCTGGCTGGTCGCCCTGGTCTTCCTCCTGCCGTTCTACTTCCTCGTCACCACGGCGCTGAAGTCCGACCGCGAGGTCATCACGTCGTCGACGCTCGCCCCGCCCTCGGCCCCGGACTTCGGCAACTTCGCCAAGGTCCTCACGGCCACCGGCAACGCGAACGTCATCCAGGGCCTGCTCAACAGCGTGATCATCACGGCCGGCAGCATCTTCCTCATGGTGTTGCTGGGCTCGCTCACCGGCTACGTGATCGCTCGCAGCACGCGGCGCTGGAGCCGCGGCGTCTACTACCTGTTCCTCGTCGCGATCATCCTGCCCACGCAACTGGGGACGGTCCCGCTGTACATCGGGGCGCGCTCGATCGGCCTGACCGGTTCAGTGTGGGGGATGATCCTGCTCTACAGCGGCATGCTGCTGCCGCTCGCGATCTTCCTCTACGCCGGGTTCTTCCGCGGCCTCGGCACCGAGTACGAGGAGGCCGCGACCATCGACGGCGCGAGCCGCACGCAGATCTTCTTCCAGGTCGTGCTTCCGCTGATGTCGCCCGCGACCGGAACGGTGGCGATCCTCGCCGGCCTCATCGTGTGGAACGACTTCTTCACCTCGCTGATCTTCCTCGGGGGATCGGCGAACCAGACCCTGCCGGTCGCCATGTACTACTACATCGGTTCGCTGGTCTCGGCCTGGAACCAGATCTTCGCGATCGTCATCGTCTCGATGATCCCGATCCTCGCCTTCTACCTCTTCGCCCAGAAGCGCTTCATCCAGGGCTTCGCCGGCGGCTTGAAGGGCTGACGCCTTCTCCTCGCGGGCTGAGCCCGCCCACCGGGATGCCGCGGAGCGCGGCATCCGTCGATCGTCGCGCCCGCGCCCCCCGAAAGGACACCCCGTGTACCAACTCGCCCCCAACATCGAGCTCCTCTTCACCGAGGCCGGCGACTACCACGACCGCGTGCGCGCGGCGGCGGCGGCGGGCTTCGACGCCGTGGAGATGTGGGGTCCGACCGGTGTCGACGCCCCCTCGACCCCCAAGGACCTGCCGGCGTTGAAGGCCGCGCTCGAAGAGACCGGTGTGCAGCTGACCGCTCAGCTCGCCGAGCCCCGCACGCAGTTCATGATCCCGCCGTGGGACCACTCCGAGTTCTTCCGCAAGCTCGACGAGGGCGTCGAGATCGCCCGTGACCTGGGCTGCCCGCGCATGGTCGTGGGAAGCGGAACCGGCTTCGGCGGGTGGAAGCGCCAGGTGCAGCTCGACAAGCTCGTCGAGATCTACCAGAAGGCCATCGCCCAGATCGACGGGTCGGGCATCGGCCTGGTGCTCGAGCCGGTGAACGTGCGGGTCGACCACCCGGGGTCGCTCCTGGACCGTACCTCGGAGGCCGTGTACGTCGCCCGCGGCGTCGCTTCGCCGCACTTCGGCGTGCTGTACGACATCTACCACTCGGCCGTTGAGGGCGAGGACATGCGGGCCGAGCTCGAGAACGCCGGCGACCTCGTGCACTACGTGCAGCTCGCCGACGCTCCCGGCCGCGGCGAGCCCGGCACCGGCGAGCTCGACTGGACCGAGCGTTTCGGGCTGCTCCGCGCCAGCGGCTACGACGGCCCGGTGGGCCTGGAGTACTACCCGACCACCGCGTCGGAGGCCTCGGTCGCCCACGTCGTCGAGATCGCGCGCTCGGCATGAGCGCCCGGCAGTACCCCGGTTCGGTCGACGTCGTCATCGTCGGCAGCGGTCCGACGGGAGCCGCGTACGGGCGGATCCTGTCGGAGCAGGCGCCGGGTGCGACCATCGCGATGTTCGAGGTCGGTCCGACCGTGTCGAACCCTCCCGGTGCGCACGTGAAGAACATCGCCGACCCCGCCGAGCGCGCCCGCGCGCAGGCGGCGTCGGAGGGCCCGGGGGAGCGCGGAGCCAAGGTCGCCAACCCCGGCGCGGCGAAGGCCGGGGTGCGCGGTGCGCGGCCCGGAACCTACCTGCTCGACGACGGCTACGCGTTCGACGGTGAGGACGGCATGCCGGTCGCGGCGATGTCGAGCAACGTCGGCGGCATGTCGGCGCACTGGACGGGCGCCTGCCCGCGCCCGAACGACAGCGAGCGCATCGGCTTCCTGCCCGACCTCGACGAGCTGCTCACCGAGGGCGAGCGGCTGCTCGGGGTGCGTACCGACGCGTTCGATGGGGCACCCTTCGGCGCGATCGTGCGCGAGCGCCTCTCCGCGGCGGTCGACGAGGGCCGCGTGGAGGCCACGAGGGTGCAGCGGATGCCGCTGGCCGCGCATCGCCGCGACGACGGCCGCCTGGTGTGGTCGGGGTCCGACGTGGTGCTCGGCGACGTCACGCGCGAGAACCCCGGGTTCACGCTGATCGACGAGTCGCTCGTGACCTCGGTCGTGGTGACGGCGGGGCGGGCGGCGGGCGTGGTCGTGCGCGACCTGCGTTCGGGTGAGGAGCACGAGGTCGCGGCGCGATTCGTCGTGGTCGCCGCCGACGCCCTCCGCTCGCCGCAGCTGCTGTGGGCCTCGGGCGTGCGTCCCGACGCCCTCGGCCGCTACCTCAACGACCAGGCGCAGATCGTCTTCGCGGCTCGCCTGCGCGACATGCCGCCGCTGGGCGCCGACGCGCCCGCCACGGGACTCGCCGAGTACAGCGGTGTCAGCTGGGTGCCCTTCATCGACGGCTCGCCCTTCCACGGGCAGATCATGCAGCTCGACGCCTCGCCGATTCCCCTCGCCGAAGACGATCCGGTCGTGCCGGGCTCGATCGTGGGGTTGGGGTTGTTCTGCGCGAAGGACCTGCAGGCCGACGACCGGGTGGCGTTCGACGACGCGCACGTCGACGGCTACGGGATGCCGGCCCCGCGCATCCACTACCGGCTCACCGCCCGCGACCACGAGGTCATCGAGCGGGCGCGGCACGAGATCGTGCGCCTGGGCGAGGCCGTCGGCGATCCTCTCGACAGCCGACCGTTCACGCTGCCCCCCGGATCGTCGCTGCACTACCAGGGGTCGACGCGGATGGGCGTCGCCGACGACGGCACGAGCGTGTGCGACACCGACAGCCAGGTGTGGGGCGTGCCGGGGCTCTTCGTGGCGGGGAACGGCGTCATCCCGACGTCGACGGCGTGCAATCCGACGCTCACCTCGGTGGCGTTGGCGGTGCGCGGAGCGCGGAAGATCGCGGCATCCCTCACCTGATTTCCTTGCTTATGCAGGAAACAGACATTAGAATGTAGAAATCAAGACAAAGAGGTCTGCGGCTTCGGTCGCACCGACGAGGAGGTCATCGTGATCCCGGATCGCATCATCGAGCAGGGGACGCTCACCGCCCGGAACGGGCGCGCGTCGGTGGAGGTGCGCCTGCCCTGGTACCGGGCGCTGCCGGCATCCTGCATCTCGGGAGCCACACTGACCGTCGATGGCGTCGAGGCGCCCGCCGACTCCCTGCGGTGGAGCATGAACGGCGAGGAGTTCACCTTCGCCGAGATGAAGACGAACACGGAGCAGTGGTGGTTCCCCACCGACTCCGCCGTGCTGTCGGGGGATGTCCCCGCGGATGCCGGAGAGCACGAGGTGCGCGTCGATCTCGAGCTCTACATCCCGTACATCATCATCGCCGACGACCAGGTGCTCCACATCGAGGAGCACGACACCAAGACGATGACCGCTCGCCAGGTCGAGGAGGCCCGCGCATGACCGCTCAGCAGAAGGGCACCCCCATCCAGGGCGTCACCCTCTACAGCTTCACCCGCGCCTTCCACGGCCGCGAGTACGACCTCGACCAGCTGATCCGCAAGACCGCGGCCGAAGGCTTCGGCCCGGGACTGGAGATCATCGGCTTCTCGAGCTTCCGCGGCTTCCCCGAGATCGACGACCGGTTCGCCGGCCGCTTCAACGACCTCATCGACGAGGTGGCGCTCGTGCGCACCTCGCTCGCGGTCAACGCCGACATCGGCCTGCGGCCCGACGCGCTCATGAACCAGGACGAGCTCCTCGCCTACATGCGCAAGCAGATCGCGGCGGCAGCGAAGCTCGGCTTCCCCATCGCCCGCGTGCAGATCTCGATCACCCCCGACTCGATGGAGGCCCTCGCCCCCATCGCCGAGGAGTACGGCGTCACGCTCGCCCTCGAGGTGCACGCCGACCAATACGCCTCGCACCCGCGCATCCTCGCGCTCCGCGACCGCTACGAGAAGGTCGGGTCGCCCTTCCTCGGCTTCACGATGGACTGGGGTGCCACGGTCAGCGGCTTCGCCCCCTCGCTCATCGAGGCGTACCGCCGCCGCGGGGCCTCGGAGGAGCTGCTCTCGGCCGTCGTCGCCCTGTGGGACGAGTACTACGAGCAGGGCCCGCCGGCCGACCAGGCCGAGCACGGCCAGCGCTTCGGCCGCTTCATCGGACTCGGCCACCAGTACGGCCGCCCCGACCTCGGCATCGACTTCGGCATCAACGGCACCGGGCTCTTCGGCCCGGCGCGCGTCGACGACTGGCTCGAGATCATGCCGTGGGTGAAGCACGTGCACGGCAAGTTCTTCGGCATCGACGAGAACGGCCAGGAACCCTCGGTGCCCGTCGCCGACCTCATCACCCTGCTGGTGGACAACGGATACAGCGGCGCCGTCTCGAGCGAGTACGAGGGCTGGCACTGGAACCACTGGCAGAGCCCGTTCGAGATCATCCGGGGCGAGCAGCTCGTGCAGCGGACGGCGGCCGAAGCGGCCGGTTCGCGAATGATCACGGATGCCGCCGAGGCACGCCGCGCCCTCGACGCGCACCTCTCGCACGCCTTGCGGGCCTGACCCCTCCCTTCGCGCACCCTCGCGCATCCCCTCTCCGCGCCCCCGCGCGCACCCGACTTCGCGCACGCACGTGCGCATCTGAAAGGACCCCTCACATGAGTGACGGCATCGCCGGAACCGGCATCAAGCTCGGCACCACGCTCTACTCGATGACCAGCGAGTTCGCCGCGGGGCAGTACACCCCCGAGACCCTCATCAAAGAGGTGCACGACCAGGGCATCGGCCCGGGCGTCGAGTTCAACTTCGCGCAGCTGCTGCGCTCGTACCCCGACGTCGACGCCGACTTCGTGAAGCTCTGGTTCGACTCGCTCGAGAAGTACGGCCTCGAAGCCAGCGCCGTCGGGACGAACCTCGACATGGGCCGCCGCAAGAGCCGCGACATGACGCTCGACGAGGAGCACGACTTCCTCGCCCGTCAGCTGAAGGCCGCGCACACCCTCGGCTTCAAGAAGATCGTCATCCGCTCGCACGGCAAGGAGCTGCTGCGGAGCCTGCTCCCCCTCGCCGAGAAGTACGACCAGAAGCTCGGGTACGAGATCCACGCACCGTCGGGGCCCAACGACCCGAAGGTGCTCGAGATGCGCGAGATGTACGAGGAGCTGCAGTCGGACCGCCTCGGCTTCACCGCCGACTTCTCGTCGACCATGCACTCGCTGTCGCCGACGCTACTGCGCACCCTCGGGCAGATGGGCATGGACGAGAAGCACTTCTCGGTCATGGACGAGATCTGGCACGAGCCCACGCCCATGCACGTGCGCAACCAGAAGTTCGAGGACTACCTCTCGGGCGAGGGCGTCGACTTCCTGCGCTTCGGACCCTTCACGCGTCTGGCCTTCAACATGCACGGTCTCGTCGCTCCGGAGGAGTGGCTCGACATCATGCCGCAGATCTTCCACGTGCACGCGAAGTTCTACGACATCGGCGCCGACGGCGAAGAGCCGGCCATGGACATCCCGCGCATCGTGAAGCAGTTCGTGCTCGGCGGGTACGAGGGCTACCTCTCGAGCGAGTGGGAAGGCCACGCGTTCAGCGACCTCGGCGAGAGCGACCCGATCGACCTCGTCAAGAAGCAGCACACGCTCATGCGCACGGCCATCGAAGACACCGTCGCGGAGCAGCCGGCCGCGCATCAGCCCGCCTGAACCGTCGCGCACACGAAGGAGTGAGCATGTCGAACACCGCCACCGAAGCATCCGTCGCCGATCTGATCGCCGAGGTCGCACGCCTGCGCGACCAGGTCGTGGCCGCCCACGCCCTGGCGCAGCGCGCCGAGGACCGCGGGCAGGTCGAGAACCTGTTCAACCGGTACATGTACCTGCACAACGCGTTCGAGGACGAGCAGATCATCCCGCTGTGGGTGAAGGAGGGCACCGAGGGCATCCGGGCGCGGTACACCAACGCCGGCCAGTACACGACCTGGCAGAGCGTCACCGACTACCACCGCGGACGCCCGCACCCCGAGGGCAAGCTCATCCTGCACTCGACGAACACCCCGGTCATCGAGGTGGCCGCCGACGGCGAGACCGCCAAGGGCGTCTGGATGATGGCGGGCACCGAGTCGGGCCTGACCGACCCGACCGTCGCCGAAGCGTTCCCCGACATGTACTCGCCCACCGAGGTGCTCGGCAAGAAGGTCTGGGCGCACTGGGTGTGGTGCAAGTACGCCATCGACTTCCGCAAACAGGACGGCGAGTGGAAGTTCTGGACCTTCCGCTGCTACGAGCTCGCCCGCGCCCCCTTCGAAGAGAACTGGGTCAGCTTCGGCCTGAAGAACCAGGGCGCGTTCGACCTCGATCTCATGTACTTCGGCGACGACGGCAAGCCCGTGTTCATGCCGCCGGCCGATGAGCCGGTGCGTGACACCAACCACCCCTACAGCCCCGAGACCACGCAGAAGCTCGAGCCGGTGCCGCCCGTCGCGCACGCGAGCTTCACCGACACGTTCGCCTAGGAGACACCATGGCCACCCACAACTCCCTCTTCGCCGAGAAAGACGTCTGGCGCACCGACGACGGCCTCGCCGTCTCGGTGCAGCTGCCCTGGTACCGCAGCCTCTGGCTGTCGGCCGTCGACAACGTCGGCGTCACGGTGAACGGCGTCGCCGTCGCCGCCGACGACCTGCGCTTCTCGCTCGAGGGCCGCGAGTACCGGATCGAAGAACTGCCCGAGCAGTCCGAGACGCTCTGGTTCGTCGCCGACCGCCCCGACGTGCTCATCCACCTCGACACCCCGCCGGCGGCGGGCGAGACCGTCACCGTCGAGGTCGTCCTGACCATGCGTCTGCTCTACATGCAGATCATGCCGGGCGCCGACGGCGGCCCCGGCCGCTACGTCACCAACCGCGTCCCGGTCGAGCGCGAACTGGTCCTGGCATGACGAACGCCCAGCCCCTCCGCGTGGCCATGATCGGCTACGGCTTCATGGGCGCCGCCCACTCCGTCGGGTGGCGCCAGGCGCCGCGCATGTTCGACCTGCCGCGCGCGGTCGAGATGACCGTGGTCGTCGGACGCAACGCGGATGCCGTGGCCTCGGCCGCCGCGAAATGGGGCTGGGCCGAGTCGGCCACCGACTGGCGCGAGGTCATCGCGCGCGACGACATCGACATCGTCGACATCGTCACGCCCGGGGAATCCCACGCCGAGATCGCGATCGCCGCCCTCGAGGCCGGTAAGCACGTGCTCTGCGAGAAGCCGCTGGCCAACACCGTGGCCGAAGCCGAAGCGATGGCCGAGGCGGCCGGGCGCGCCCGGGCTCGTGGCGTCCGGTCGATGGTGGGCTTCACCTACCGCCGGGTTCCCGCCGTCACACTGCTGCGCGACATGATCGCCGAGGGAGCCGTCGGCACCGTGCAGCAGGTGCGCGCGGCGTACCGCCAGGACTGGCTCGTCGATCCCGAGACGCCGCTCGCCTGGCGTCTGCAGAAGGAGCACGCCGGCTCCGGGGCGCTCGGCGACATCGGCGCGCACATCATCGACATGACGCAGTTCGTGACCGACCTCGGGGTGGAGAGGGTCTCGGGCACGATCGACACGATCGTGGCCGAACGCCCCCTGCCCACCGACGGGTCGATGGGACTGTCGAAGGGGGCGGGGGGCATCGAGAGAGGCGCCGTCACCGTCGACGACGTCGCCCTCTTCACCGGACGCCTCACGAACGGCGCACTCGTCTCGTTCGAAGCGACGCGCTTCGCGACCGGGCGCAAGAACGCCCTGACCATCGAGGTGTCGGGTGATCGCGGCGCGCTCGCGTTCGACCTCGAAGACCTCAACAGCCTGCGGTTCTACGACCGCACCGCCCCCGAGGGGCGCCAGGGCTTCACCCAGGTGCTCGTCACCGAGCCGCAGCACCCCTACGTCTCGGCGTGGTGGCCCGCCGGCCACATGCTCGGCTACGAGCACGGCTTCAGCCACCAGGTCGTCGACCTCGTCGAGGCGATCGCCGCCGGCACCGACCCCCACCCCTCGTTCGACGACGGCCTGCGCGTGCAGCGCGTGCTCGACGCCGTCGAGCGCAGCAGTGCCGCCGACTCCGCGTGGACGCGCGTCGGCTCGCCCGTTCCCGCTCTCTGAAAGGACCGCCGCCATGGCCCGCCCGATCACCCTGTTCACCGGCCAGTGGGCCGACCTGCCCTTCGAAGAGGTCGCCCGCCTGGCGGGCGAGTGGGGCTACGACGGCCTCGAGATCGCCTGCTGGGGCGACCACATCGACGTCGCGCGCTGGGACGATGCCGACTACGTGCAGTCGCGCCTCGACATCCTCGAGAAGAACGGCCTGAAGGTCTGGACGATCTCCAACCACCTCGTCGGCCAGGCCGTCTGCGACGATCCCATCGACGAGCGGCACCACGACATCGTGCCCTCCCGCGTCTGGGGCGACGGGGACGCCGAGGGCGTGCGGCAGCGTGCGGCGGAAGACCTCAAGAACACGGCGCGGTTCGCCGCGAAGCTCGGGGTCACGACGGTCACCGGCTTCACCGGGTCGAGCATCTGGAAGTACGTGGCGATGTTCCCGCCCGCCTCCGACGCCATGATCGAGCGCGGCTACGAGGACTTCGCCGCGCGCTGGCATCCGATCCTCGACGTGTTCGAAGAGGTCGGCGTGCGCTTCGCGCTCGAGGTGCACCCCTCCGAGATCGCCTACGACTACTGGACCGCGAAGAAGACCCTCGAGGCCATCGGCCACCGCCCGAGCTTCGGCTTCAACTTCGACCCGTCGCACTTCGTCTGGCAGCAGCTCGACTCGGTCGCGTTCGTGCTCGACTTCGCCGACCACATCTTCCACGTGCACTGCAAGGAATCCACGACCAACCTCGACGGTCGCAACGGCGTTCTCGGCTCGCACCTCTCGTGGGACAACCCGCGCCGCGGGTGGACGTTCGTCTCGACCGGGCACGGCGACGTGCCGTGGGAGCCGCTCTTCCGCGCGCTCAACGCCATCGGCTACGACGGACCCACGAGCGTGGAGTGGGAGGACGCCGGAATGGACCGCCTCGTCGGCGGCCCCGAGGCGCTCGCCTTCGTACGCAAGCTCGGCGAGATCACCCCGCCGCACCAGCTGTTCGACGCCGCGTTCTCCTCGAGAGGCTGACCCGTGACCGACACCCTGAAGGTCCTGATCCTCTCGGGGCACATGACGATCGAGCACGACAACGCGCACCGCAGCTTCCGCCTGCACAACCAGTGGATCACCACGCTCCTCGAGGACACCGGGCGCTTCACCGTCCGCGTCGTGGAGGATCCCCGCGGCCTTCCCGCGAGCGTCATCGACAAGTACGACGTGCTCATCGTCATCTTCGAGGGCCGCGACGGCTACCACGACATCGCCACCGGTTTCGGCGACGAGACGGATGCCGCGATCCTGCGCTTCGTGCACGACGAGGGCAAGGGCATCGTGTGGTTCCACGGTTCCGCCGCGCAAGAGGACCGCTGGGGGTACCCCGAGGAGTACAACGTCATGCGCGGAGCGAAGCTCAGCGCGTGGGAGACGGGCCTGCGCCCCCGCCCGTGGGGCGAGGCGCAGCTGCACACGACCGAGCCGCGGCATCCGATCACCGAAGGTGTCAACGCGACCTGGACCGTCACCGGCGACGACATCCTCGTCGGGGTGCAGATGTACGACGGTGCCCAGGTGCTGCTCACGACCTTCGACGACCTCGAGGCGTACGAGAAGGCGCCGGTGTGGCCGATGTCGCACTACCCGGTGGACATCCCCGAGGGCGGCATCGCGGCGCTCCCCGGTATCAACACCGAGCAGCCCCTCGCCTGGATCAACGAGTACGGCGCGGGTCGGTCGTTCACCATCACGATCGGCCACGACATCGACACGTTCCGTCGCATCGAGTTCATTCGCATGTTCCCGCGGGGTGTCGAGTGGGCGGCGACCGGCGAGGTCACGCTGACCGGCCCCGATCGTCGCGGTGACCGCCGCATCAACCCGTGGCCGTACTACCACGGCGAGGGGTGATGCTCGGCGTCGGCATCCTCGGCGCGGGCGGGATCGCCGAACGCGCGATGGTCGAGCCGGCCCGGGGCGTCGACGGGGTCGGGGTCGTGGCGATCGGTGCGCGCGATCCCGAGCGGGCGCGGGTCTTCGCCGACCGTCTCGACCTGCCCGCGTGGGGTGATTACGACGCCGTCCTGGCCGACCCGCGCGTCGACCTCGTCTACCTGGCCCTGCCGCCCGTCGTGCACGCCGAGTGGGCGACGCGGGCGCTGGCCGCGGGCAAGCACGTCCTGTGCGAGAAGCCGCTCTCGGCGAACGGCACCACGGCCGCGGCGATCGCCGATGCGGCGGATGCCGCGGGGCGCCGCGCCTTCGTCGGGTTCCACTACCGCCTGCACGGGTTCATCGCCGACCTTCTCGACACGATCGGTTCGGGCGTGCTCGGCGAGGTGAAGCTGGTGGAGATCGACTTCAGCATTCCGCACTTCGTCGTGCAGCCCGGAAACATCCGCCTCGACGGCGACCTGGCCGGCGGAGCGGTCATGGACGTGGGCTGCTACGCCGTCGACCTGATGCGCGCGGCGTGGGGCGAGCTCGAGGTGGTGTCGGCCACGGCGCAGATCTCCGACGCCGATCCGCGGATCGACCTGCAAACCGATGCCGAGCTGCGCCTGCCCGGCGGCATCCCCGCTCTGCTGCGCGCCTCGTTCCTCGGCGACGACGCGGGGGCGATGTGGGTGCGGGTCGATGGCAGCGCCGCATCGCTCTGGGCGACGAGCGTGATCGTGCCGCAGTGGGGGGCGACCCTCACGGTGACCTCGACCGACGGTTCCGTGCTGCGCTCGGTCGCCGCGGACCCCGACGAGAACAGCTACGCGCGCCAGCTCGAGCACCTGGTCACGGTGCTGGGTGACGGGTCGCCGAGCATCCTCGACGCCCGCCGCGGCGTGGGGACGATGCGGGTGGTCGACGAGATCTACCGAGCCGCCGGGCTGCAGCCGCGCTGACGGGCCGCCATGAGTCGCCACGATCTGTCGGTCGCGCGCCCACCTGAGCGACAGATCTGGCGACTCGCCGGGGCTCAGGCGGGAGCGAGCGCCGTGCGGGCGAGGGCCAGGTGCCGTTCGGTCATCTCCCACGGGTCGTCGTCGAGCCACTCCTGACCGCCCCACTCGCTGCAGAGCGTGCCGGCGAAGCCCGTGGCGCGCAGCGCCCGCCCCACCTCGCGGATCGGCGTCGACACGCGCCCGTCGGCGTCGTCGAGGTCCCAGAACTTCAAGTGCAGCGCCCCGAGCAGGGGCAGAACGGATGCCAGGTCGGCCACGTTCGAGCGACCGAAGCGCACCAGCAGGTTCATGTAGAGCGTGTGCACCGGTCCCGGCACCCCGCCGGAGCGGAGCACGTCGATCACCGCGCCGTGGGTGGCGGGGTCGCGCCACTCGTCGCGCAGGCGCCGCACGAGATCCGCGGGGAGGCCGCCGCGCTCGAGCTTCTTGAGGTAGGTGACCGGCAGGGCCGGCATGAGCATGCTGATGTCGAGCAGCAACCGCACGCGCGGGGTGTCGAGTTCGGCGATGCGGTCGTACGCGGCGGCCGTGCCCGGGTCGGTCGGGGTCTGATGCCCCTGCGCCTCTTCGTACAGCACGAGGTCGAGCTCGTCGAGCAGGGGCACGAGGCCCGCGAGCAGCGATCCGGCCTGTCCGATGGGCAGGCGCACGCCCGCGGCTCCCGCGCTCGCCGCGGCGCGCAGCTGCGGTGCGAGGAACGCGCGGCGCTCGGCATCCGTGCGCCGTCGTCCGCGATCGAACTCGTCGATGCTCACGCCCACGATGCTCACACGCCCGCCCGCGGCGGCGAGCCGGTCGTGGAACGCCGTCGTCTCGGCGGCGGGCGGGTCGGGGAACCCGCGCCACATCTGGCCCAGCTCGATCTCGATGGCCGTCGCGATGCCGCGCTCCACGAGCGTGAGGGCGAGGTCGGGGGCCGAGCGCTCGGCGCGAACGACCTCGGGGGTGACGTTGAAGGCGCTCGCCGCCAGCGTCCACTCCGCGGGAATCGTCATGACAGCTCCTCCGGATCGTGCGCCGCATCGCCCGCCGCATCCCGCGCCACATCGGGGGTTACATCGCGCCCCACATCGCCCGACACGCTCGACGCCGTCGCGTCCCTCTCCAGCTCCCTCGTGAAGACGAACGGCAGACGCAGGGGATCGTCCGGCCCGCCGGGCAGGTACGGGATCTCGAGCCGGAACGACACCGACACCTCGTGGATGCCGGGGGTCGTGGCATCCGGGATTTCCAATACGACGCGATCCTGCAGGTACCACCACCCTTCTTCGTCGGCGAGGTCGGCCGCGGCGAGGCGGCGATCGCCGAGCACGATGACGGGATCGTATCGACGGCCTCCGACATGCACGACGGGGTCGAGCAGGCTCGCGAGCGGCAGGGAACGGATCCACGGCAGGGACAGCCGTACCTCGGTGCCGGCGGAGACGCCGGGCACGTCGCCGGAGCGTTCGGGAGACGAGCGCAGAGCGTCGTCGCGCAGAGCGGAAAGGGTCATGGCGGGCACGTCCTCGTGTCGCGGCGCACCCCGTGGCGCGCTTCCGCTCACAACCTAACGACTAATGTCGAAAAAAGGAAGAAGTTAGTCGACCGTGCCGTGCACTGCGGCGACCGTCGGGCGTCCCTCGCCGAACCACCGGGGAAGGCTGATCTCGAACAGCTGCTCCTGCGCGAGATCGACGCCCCCGCGGAGCGGCTCGCGGCTGTCGTTCTCACTCACCTTGATCGTCAGGTCCCGCGTCGCCAGTGGCAGCGAGAGCTCGTAGACGCGGTGGCGCACCTCGGCGAGGAAGAGCTCGCCGGCCGAGGCGAGAGCACCCCCCATCACGATCACGCTCGGGTTGAACATGTTGACCAGGGCGGCCACGGCCTCGCCGATCTGACGCGCCCCGGCCTGCACGAGCGAGATGGCGAGAGCGTCACCCCGCTCGGCCGAGAGGGCGATGTCTTCGGGGGCGAGGTCTTTGCCGGATGCCAAGATCGCGGCCAGAGCGCCGGTGGCGCCCCCCGCGATCGCGGCGCGGGCGTCGCGCACGAGCGCCCACCCGCCGGCCACGGCCTCGAGGCACCCGGTCTTGCCGCAGCGGCAGGTCTGCTCGGCGCCGGGCACGCGCACGTGGCCGACGTCGCCGGCCGCGCCGTTTGCGCCGCGATGCAGACGCCCGTGCGACACGAGTCCCGCGCCGATGCCGGTGCCCACCTTGCAGTAGATGAGGTCGACGCCCTCGTCGCGGCGTCGGGCGCGTTCGCCGGCGGCCAGCAGGTTCACGTCGTTGTCGACCCACACGGGGGCGTCGTAGCGTCGCTCGAAGGCGCCGCGCACGTCGAAGCCGTTCCAGCCGGGCATGATGGGCGGGGCCACGGGGCGTCCGGTCTCGAAGTCGACGGGTCCGGGCAGGCCCACCACGAGGGCCCAGACGGGGGAGCCGTCGTCGCCGGCGAGCAACTCGTCGACCATGGCGGTGGCGGTGGCGAGCGTCTCGTCGGGGCCGCGGGCGATGTCCCAGACGCGGTGCGCCTCGTCGATGATCTCGCCGTCGAGGTCTGTCACTCCCACGTGGATGTGGAGCCCGCCGAGGGCGCACACGACGATGCGGCCCCGCTCGGCGCGGAAGCGCAGGGTGCGGGGAGCGCGGCCGCCCGAGGACGGGGCGTACTCGGCGTCTTCGAGGAAGCCCATCTCGACGGCGCGGTCGACGCGCTGTGCGACGACGCCGCGGCCGAGTCCGGTGACGCGACCGATCTCGGGCCGGGTGACGGCTTCGCCGAGGCGGACCATGTTGACGATGCGCAGCAGGCTCGTGACCTCATCGGTCTGCGCGCCGAAGCGGAGGGTGGACACGTTGGCCATGCGTTGATCTTCACACAAGCCCACCCCGCGACTGCCGGTTTGGCCCCATCTATGGTTCATTAGTCTCTGACTTCAGCGTTTTTTGTGCTGAAGTGGACGCGAGGGAGCGGACATGGCGTGGGGCGTAGGCATCATCGGGGCGGGGCCGGGGGTCGCCGCGCTGCACGCCCCGACCCTGGCGCGCACGGCCGGTGACTTCCGGCTCGTCCACGTCAGCGATGCGGGCAGCGGCCGGGCGGCGGCGATCGCCGAGCGCTTCGGCGCCCGCTCCTCGTCGGGTCTCGACGCCCTGCTGGCCGATCCCGACGTCGACGTCGTGGCCATCTGCAGCCCGCCCGCGCAGCACGCCGCGCACGTGCGGGCGAGCCTGGCCGCCGGTCGCCGCGCCCTGTTCTGCGAGAAACCCCTGGCGACCTCCCCCGACGAGGCGGAGCAGATCGTCGCCGCCTGCGCCGCGGCGGGCGCCCTGCTCGTCGTCGGCACGAACCACCTGTTCGACCCCGCGTGGGTACGTGCGACTCACCACCTGGATGCCATCGACCGGCGCATCGCGGCGGTCGCCGTCACCCTGTGCCTCTCGCCCAACGACCGCTATCACGCGCTCGTCATGGGCGAGCCGCTGCCCGCCCCGCCCGGATCGGCGAGGCCCCCGCTGGATCTGTCCGACCCCGCGCAGAGCGCCGCGATCGTGCGCCAGCTCATCGTCGGACTCGCCGTGCACGACCTGCCCCTCGTGCGCGACCTCGTTCCGGATGCCACCGAGGTGGCGTGGGCGCGCCCGATCGCGCCGATCGGCTTCGATCTCGGGCTCCGCTCGGCCGATGCGGTGGTGCGCTTCACGGTGGTGATGGTTCCCGAGGGGGCGGATTCGCTCTGGCGCGTGAGCATCACGACGGCCGGTGACCGCATCGACGTCGACTTCCCGCCGCCCTTCGTGCACGCGGGGAGTGCCCGCATCGCGGTGCGCGACGCGCGCGGTGTCGAGACCGTGTATCCCCTCGACCGGCGCGACGGCTACGACGCCGAATGGGGTGCCCTCGCGGCCCTGCTCCGCGGCGACACGGCCATGGAGTACGACGAGCTCCGCGCCGACGCGGCCTTCGTGCTCGCCGTCGCCGACGCGGCCTCGGCGGTGATCCGAGGCGGGGGCGCCCCGGGCTCGGTCGTCGCGCCCGACCCGAGCACCGGCCCGAGCACGGCCTCGAGCCTCGACCAGAGCACCGCTCCGAGCGCCGGCCCGACCCTCCCCGCACCCGCACCCGCCGGGAGCGCGACATGACCGCCGTCGTCGTCTCGACCGATCTTCCCGCCTACCGGGCGGCCATCGCCGAGCTGGCGCCGCGTGCCCGGCTCGCCGATCCGACCGAGGCGGGGCCCGTACGCGTGATCGACGGTCGAGGAGCGTGGTGGGACCGCGTGTCCGACGCCCGTGATGCGGCCGGGATCGTGCTCGACGAGCCCCGTCCGGCATCCGAGGCCGTGCACCGTGCACTGCGCGATCTGCCCGTGCCCGTCGTGGTGGTGCGTCGACGTCTGCGCGCCGACGTGGCGGCCGATGCGGAACCGCCCCTCGCCCCGCTGCACGTCACCGTCGACGCGTGGGGGCCGCCGGCCGATGCCGCCACCCTTCTTCGCGACGCCGTCGGGTGGGCGCGGGTGCTGGGCGGGGGCCCGCTCGAGGTCGTGGCCCGCGCGGTGACCCCGCTCGCCGCCACCCTCGCGCTCCGCGGCGCCGCGGGGGGTGCGAGCGTCACCCGCGCGGTCGCGGGCGGGGGCCGCGGTGGTCCGTCGGGGGCCGGTGGCGCGGTGACGGCGCTCGCGCTGGGCCCGCGGAGGGTCGAGGTGCGGGTGGATGCCGCGACGATGACGACGCAGGTCGCCCACGACGACGAACGAGGACGCAGGATCGTCTCGCCGCGGCGGGAATCGGCTGAGCGGTTGGGGCTCCGTCGGGTGATCGAGGCGGTCGCCACCGGAGCGGTCCTCGCCGATCTCGACGACCTGCGACACGACGACGTTCTCGCGCTGGGCTGATCAGTCAGGCCGATGTCCGGCATCCACAGAATCGGGTTCCCTGATACCGACTTCGGTCGGATAGTGGAAGAAGAGTCGGAACGACCCGATTCACCGAAAGGATCGAAGATGATCAAGCTTCTCTCTCATCTGTCGTTCGTCGCGATCACGACTCCTGATGTCGAGGCCTCGGTGGACTTCTACGTCAACCAGGTGGGGCTGACCGAGGTCGCCCGCGAAGACGGCCGTGTGTACCTCCGCTGCTGGGGCGACTACTACGCCTACTCCGTCGTCGTCGCCCAGGGCGACGAGCCGGCTCTCGAGACCATGGCCTGGCGCACCTCGTCGGCCGAGGCGCTCGAAGAGGCCGCGAAGCGCGTGCAGGCCGCGGGCATCGAGGGCGAGTGGTTCGAGGGACGCGGCATCGGGCGCGCGTTCCGCTTCACCGGTCCGCAGGGGCACAACATGACCCTGCACTGGGACGTCGAGCGTCACCGTGCCGAGCCGCACACCGCCTCGATCTACCCCGACCGTCCCGAGAAGCGCAGCCCGGTCGCCGGTGCCCCGCGCCAGCTCGACCACGTCACGGTCGCGGCCAAGGACGTCGACGCGTTCGTGCAGTGGTACGTCGACACGCTCGGCTTCCGCTTCATGGCGCGCACCGTGCTCGACGAGGCGCCCATCTCGGTGTTCTCGGTGCTCACCACGAACGAGAAGTCGCACGACCTCGGCGTCGTGCTCGACGGATCGAGCCGTGCCGGTCGCGTGAACCACTACGCCTTCTGGGTCGACACCCGCGAAGAGCTCCTCATCGCCGCCGACACGCTCATGGAGAACGGCGTGCCGATCGAATACGGTCCGAACATCCACGGCATCGGCGAGCAGACGTTCCTCT
This sequence comes from Microbacterium sp. CFBP 13617, assembly GCF_014839445.1. Classification (NCBI taxonomy): domain Bacteria; kingdom Bacillati; phylum Actinomycetota; class Actinomycetes; order Micrococcales; family Microbacteriaceae; genus Microbacterium; species Microbacterium sp. CFBP 13617. The sequence continues at coordinate 623,534 of NZ_JACYNW010000001.1, forward strand.
ACTACCGCGAGCCCTCGAGCCTGCGTATCGAGCTGAACACGGGCGGCTACCGCAACTACGTGCCCGACTGGGAGGCCAACACCTGGAAGCCGTCGCTCGGCTCGAACAACATGTACCGCAACGGCGCCATGCCGATGTCGATGACCGAGTCGTTCCCGCCCGCCGACGGCCCCAGCGCCACCGAAGAGGGTGTGCCCGACGAGATCAAGGACGCACTGCTGAACCCCTACGCCCAGCAGGGCCGGGGCTGACCGACGATCCCGGTCGGGGAAAGTGAGAATGACATGACGACCGCACCTTACGCACTCGCCCGCTATCGCGACGGGGATGCCGTGCGCGTCGGCCTCGTGGCCGGCGACCGCATCCGCCCGCTCGACGCAGACGTGCTGGGCGGCGGTCTGAACGTTTTCCTCGCCGACCCCGACTGGGACCGGATCGCCGCCCTCGCGGACGCGCCGGGGGAGTGGCGACCGATCACCGACGTCACCCTCACCGCTCCCGTCGAGCCGCGACAGGTGCTGCAGACCGGCGCCAACTACCGCGAGCACGTCATCGAGCTCGTGGCCGCCGGCCTGACGCAGAACACCGATCGCACGCCCGACGAGGCCCGCGCGTTCGCCGCCGACATGATGGACGAGCGCGCCCGCAGCGGCGAGCCGTACTTCTTCATCGGCCTGACCGCCTGCGTCGTCGGCGACGACGTTCCCCTCGTCCTGCCCGCGTACAGCGAGGTGCACGACTGGGAGCTGGAGCTGGCCGTCGTCATCGGCCGCGAGGCGTTCCGCGTCTCGCGCGAAGACGCCCTCGACCACGTCGCCGGGTACACGATCGTGAACGACGTGACCACGCGCGACCTCGTGTTCCGCAAGGACATGAAAGAGATCGGCACCGATTGGTACCGGGCGAAGAACGCGCCCGGGTTCCTGCCGACGGGCCCGCTGCTCGTCCCCGCGCACTTCGTCGATCCCGCCGACACCCCCGTGCGCCTCGAACTGAACGGTCAGGTGATGCAGGATGCCTCGACGTCCGATCTGCTGTTCGACGTGCCGGCGCTCGTCTCGGCGGCGTCTCAGACCCACCCGCTCCTGCCCGGCGACCTGCTGCTGACCGGCAGCCCCGCCGGCAACGGACAGCACTGGAAGCGCTTCCTGCGCGACGGCGACGTCATGACGGGAACCATCGGCGCGCTCGGCACGCAGGTCGTGCGATGCGTGGCGGAGGACGCGGAATGACGCCGTCCGAGAACCCGGCCGACCTCGACCGCCAGAACCCCGAGTCCGAGATCGCGGCACGCGCCGAGGCTTATCGCAATTGGGGGCGGTGGGGCGACGACGACGTGCTCGGCACCCTGAACTTCATCGACGCCGAGAAACGCCGGGCGGCCGCCGCGCTGGTGCGCGACGGCGTCTCGATCTCGCTGTCGCAACCCTTCGACACCGACGGCCCGCAGAAGGGCTGGCGCCGACGCACCAACCCCGTGCACACGATGACCGACACGGGAACCGACGCCGAGCGCGGCAACCAGGGCTTCCCCCACGGCATCGGCGGAGCCGACGACGTCATCTCGATGCCCCTGCAGTGCTCGACCCAGTGGGACGGCCTCGGCCACATCTTCGACCACGGCTTCGCGTGGAACGGGCGGCGGGCGGGCGACGTCGTCACCAGCGACGGCGACCTGGTCACCGGCATCGAGCACGCGGCCGACGTCATCGTCTCGCGCGGTGTGCTACTCGACCTCGGCCGCCACCTCGCGCCCGAGACCGGCGAGCTCGCCGACGGTCACGCCATCACCGCCGACGACCTCGACGCGTGCGCGGCGGCCGAGGGAGTGCGGATCGGTCGCGGCGACATCGTGCTCGTGCGCACCGGCCACTACACGCGCGCCCGTCGTGACGGCTGGGGCGACTACGCCGGTGGCCCCGCCCCCGGGCTCTCGCTCACCACCGCCGGCTGGCTGCACCGCACCGAGATCGCGGCCATCGCGACCGACACCTGGGGCTTCGAGGTGCGACCGAACGAGTTCGACGTGCCCGCGTTCCAGCCGCTGCACCAGGTCGTCATCCCGAACATGGGCCTGACGATCGGCGAGATGTGGAACCTCGACGCGCTCGCCGAACACTGCGCCTCCGCGGGACGCTGGGAGTTCCTGCTCTCGGCGCCGCCGCTGCCGATCACCGGGGCCGTCGGATCGCCCGTGAACCCCGTCGCCCTGCTGTAATCCCCCACCCCGTCCCAGAACAGAGAGGTTCTGACATGACCGCCGTTCAGAAAGTCGCGATCGCCGGAGCCGGCGTCGCAGGCCTGGCCACCGCCATCTTCCTCAGCGAGGCCGGCGTCGAGGTCGACCTCTACGACGCCCAGCCCGCGCTGTCCACGCGCGGATCGGGCATCACGCTGCAGGGCAACGCCCTGCGCGTCTTCGACGAGCTCGGCGTGTGGGACGAGATCGCCGCAGCCGGAAAGGCGTTCGAGGGCCTCAACCTGCGCGCCCCCGGCCCCGGCGCCCCCGTCGTCGCCGCTCTCCCCGACCTGAAGACCGGTGGTCCCGACTACCCCTCCACGATGGGCATGTCGCGCCCCGACCTCGCCCGCATCCTGCTGGCCGCGGCCGAGAAGAACGGGGCGCGCGTGCACTTCGGTCAGCGCGTGACACGCGTCTCGCAGACCGACGACGGCGTCGCGATCGAGGTCGACGGCGAGCCCGCGGGCACGTTCGACCTGCTCGTCGGGGCCGACGGCCTGCACTCCGCGGTGCGCGAGATGATCGGCATCCACGTCGCGCCCGAGCAGACCGGCATGGGCATCTGGCGCACCTTCGTGTCGCTCCCGCCCGACGTCGACCGCAGCGAGCTGTACTACGGCGGACCGATGTACATCGCCGGGTACACCCCCACCGGCGACGACACGATGTACGCCTTCCTCGTCGAGGCGGCTCAAGACCGCTCCGGCGCCACGCCCGAAGAGGCCCGCCGCATCATGGTCGAGCAGTCCCGCGCCTACGACGGTCCGTGGAACCACATCCGCGCCGACATCGAGGCCGGCGCCGACGCCAACTACACGTGGTTCACTCGCCACCTCGTCGAGGCGCCGTGGAACCGCGGTCGCGCCGTCGTCATCGGCGACGCCGCGCACAGCTGCCCTCCCACGATCGCCCAGGGCGCCGCCCAGGGCCTCGAAGACGCGGCCGTGCTGAGCGAGCTCCTCGTGAACCGGGATGCCGTCGACCAGGCGCTGTGGGACGAGTTCCACGCCCGCCGCGTCGAGCGGGCCAAGGCCATCGTCGAGGCCTCGGTGCAGCTCGGGCAGTGGCAGCTCGACGGCGTCCGCGACGCCGACATGGGCGGTCTGATGTTCGGTGTCGCGCAGCTCACGGCGGCCCGCGCGTGAGCCTCACGAGCGACGGCGCCGCGAACGGCGAGATCACCGACGTCCACGCGCACCTGCTCATGCCCGGCCTGCACGCCGAGGTCGAGCGTCGCGTGCCCGACGAGGTGCAGGCCGCGGCCGACCTCGAGCGGCGGCGCAACGGCGTCGAGAGCCTGCAGGCGTCGGGCCGCATGATCGGCGAGCGCTTCCCGCGCCTCACCGACGTGGGCGCCCGCCTGGCCGCGATGGACGCGCAGGGCGTCGACCGGCAGTGGGTCAGCCCCTCTCCGAACCACTTCTACCCGTGGGCGAACGAGGGTCTCGCGACCTGGGCGAGCGGTGAGGCGAACCGCCTGATCGCCGAGCACGTCGCCGCCGCCCCCGACCGCCTCGTCGGCCTCGGCGTCGTGCCGCTGCAGCACCCGCACCTCGTCGTCGACGCGCTCGACGACGCCGTGCTCGGTCGCGGTCTCGCGGGTGTGGAGATCTCGTCGTTCGCGGGCGACGTCGAGCTCAGCGACCCGCGTCTGGAGCCTTTCTGGGCGCGCGCGGCGGAGCTGCGGGCCGTGGTGTTCCTGCACCCGTTCGGCTGCTCGCTCGACGAGCGCCTCGACCGCTTCTACCTCTCCAATGCCGTCGGGCAGCCGACCGAGAACGCCGTCGCGCTGTCGCACCTGATCTTCGCGGGCGTGCTGGACCGGCATCCGGGGCTCCGACTCGTCGCCGCGCACGGCGGCGGGTACCTTCCCACCGCGATCGGGCGTTCCGACCGCGCGTGGAGGGTGCGCCCCGAGGCGCACGGCTGCGCGCACGCGCCGTCGACGTACCTCTCGCGGATCTGGTTCGACACCGTCGTGCACGACGAGCGGGCGCTGCGCTGGCTCGTCGAGGTGGCGGGGGCCGACCGCGTGCTCCTCGGCAGCGACTTCCCCTTCGACATGGGTCTCGACGAGCCCGTCGCGTTCGTGCGCGGGGCGGGACTGCCCGATGAGGCCGTCCGCGCCGTGCTGGGCGAGAACGCCGCCGACCTGCTGCGCACCCGGGTGCACGCGTGAGGATCGCGCGCTGGGCCGACGGTGCCGACATCGGTGAGGGTTTCGTCGATGCCGACACCGTCGTCCCGTTTCCCGACGGCCTACGGGTCGCCGAGGTGCTCGCTCAGGGTCTGAGCGCGCTCCCCGCGCTGTTCGCCCGTCGTGACACCGACACCGCGCGCCCCCTGGCCGAGGTGCGCCTGCTCGCCCCGCTGGTTCCGGCGTCGATCCGCGACTTCGTGGCTTTCGAGGAGCACGTCGAGGGTGTGAGCGCCTCGGTCGACGGAAAGAGCGAGGTCGTGCCCGAGTGGTACGAGGCCCCCACGTTCTACTTCACCAATCCGCACACCGTCCGCGCGACGGGCGACGTCGTGGCGATCCCCGAGACGCAGCGCCTCGACGTCGAGCTCGAGCTAGCCGCCGTCATCGGCGCGGTCCCGGGTTCGGACGGCGAGAATCTGGATGCCGTCGCCGCCGCGGACCACATCTTCGGCTACACCGTGATGAACGACTGGTCGGCCCGCGACCTGCAGTCGCGGGAGATGAAGGTGCGCCTGGGGCCCGCGAAGGGCAAGGACTTCGCCATGACCCTCGGACCGTGGATCGTCACGGCCGACGAGCTGGAACCCTTCCTCGACGACGAGGGCTTCCTCGCCGTGCGCGCCGAACTCTTCATCAACGGCGAACGCATCGGTCACGACCTCGTGTCGAACATGGGCTGGCCCTTTCCCGAGCTCGTCGCGTACGCCGCGCGCAACTCCGTCGTCGTCCCGGGCGACGTGCTCGGCTCGGGCACGGTCGGCAACGGGGGCTGCCTCGGCGAGCTGTGGGGCCGTCGCGGCGGCCTCGACCCCCGCCCGCTCGCACCCGGCGACGAGGTGCGCCTGGTGATCGAGGGCGTCGGCGAAGTCGTGAACGTCGTCGGCGAGCGCGTTGCGGCGCCGCCCGTACCCCGGGCCCGCGTCCGGTCGCGAGCGCGCGCGAGATGAGCTCGCGTCACGGTGCCGCCCGAGCCCCGCACCGGTGTTCGGGTGGCGGGAGCCGGCGTCCGTCGCGACGAGGGCCGCGGGGTCTCCCTCTCGCGAACGATCGGTCGCGGCCGACCCGGCGGCGATCGCGATGACGTCCGACGGCGACCCCGCCCTGCGGCTCCCCGGTCTCGCCGGCAACCTGTTCGTCGTCACCGGAGCGGCGGGTGGGCAGGGGGCCGAAGACGCGTTGACCCTCGCTCGCGCGGGCGCCGAGGTGGTCGCCGTCGACCTGGCCGCCGCGGCCCCCGATCTGCTGTCCGCGGCTCCTCCGGACTCGATCGCCTACCGGCGCCTCGACGTCTCGTCCGAGGCCGAGTGGGCAGCCCTCGCGAGCGCCCTGGCGGGTCGTCGTGTGCGCGGGCTCGTCAACAACGCCGGAATCACCCACCGCGCGCGCATCGGCTCACTCGATCGCTCCGACTGGGATCGCGTGTTCGCCGTGAACGTCACGGGTGCGATGCTCGGCATCCAGGCCCTCCTTCCGCTGATGGATGCCGGATCCTCGATCGTCAACATCGGCTCGGTCGCGGGGCTCACCGGGCACTACACGGCGGCGTACACCGCGAGCAAGTGGGCCCTGCGGGGCCTCACGCACGCGTGCGTCACGGAGCTCGGGCCCCGCGGCATCCGGGTGAACCTCGTGCACCCGGGCTACATCCGCACCCCCATGACCGCGAGCGCCCCGCCCGCTTTCGCCGAGGCGAACGCGGCCGTGATCCCGCTCCACCGCGCGGGTGAGGTCGGTGAGGTGGCGTCGATCGTCGCCTTCCTGCTCTCGGATGCCGCGACCTTCCTCACGGGCGCCGAGATCGGCGTCGATGGCGGTCAGGCGCTGTCGGGTGCGGCCACGTACCTCTCGGATGCGCTCCGCTCGCCGTAATGTTGAATTTCGACATAAGTCGGCTATGATGAGGGGGACGTCGGGGCTCACGCAGCCCGTTCGCCCGGTGAGGGAGCCGGAGCGGCACATACGGTCGCGTCGATCGCCCGGTCGTACGGGCGCCCCGCGAATGACTCTCTCTCCCGCCCGCGTACGCATCCTCGTCGCGGCCCTGCTCACGGTGTCGTTCCTCGGCGCCCTCGACCACACCGTCGTCTCGACCTCGCTCGCCACGATCGCCGGCGACCTCGGCGCCCTCGAGCACATGAGCTGGATCATGGTCGGCTACACGCTGGCCGCGACCGCCATGCTCCCCGTGCTCGGCAAGCTCGGCGACATCGTCGGGCCGCGCCGCGTGTTCCTCGTGTCGATCGTGACCTTCCTCGTCGCCTCGCTCATCTGCGGCTTCGCGCCCGACCTGGGCTGGCTCATCGCCGCGCGCGTCCTGCAGGGTCTCGGCTCGGCGGGCATCCAGCTGATGTCGCAGACGATCATCGCCCGCGTCACCAGCCCCCGGCAGCGCCCCCGCTACATGGCCGTCATCGGGGCTGCCTTCCCCGTCGCGATCGTCGTCGGGCCCGTCGTCGGCGGTCTGATCACCGACTACTGGGGATGGTCGTGGGTGTTCTGGATCAACATCCCCGTCGGTCTCGTCGCCCTCGCCCTCGCCCTGATCGCCCTCCCGCGCCTTCCCGGCGGCGCCCACCCGCGCTTCGACATCCCCGGCTCCGTCGTGTTCACCGGCTCGCTGCTCGCGCTCGTGCTGTCCGTGACCTGGATCGGCGACGAAGGCCTGCGCCCCGCGGCGGTCATCTGCGCGGTCGCGGCGGTCGTCGGCATCCTGGCCCTCGTCGCGATCGAGCGGCGCGCGGCCGAGCCGATCCTGCCGCCCCGGATCCTGCGCAACCGCACGATCCTGGCCTGCCTCGGCCTCTCGCTCATCATCGGCGCCGGTCTGTTCGCGGTCGTCGCGTACGTGCCCACGTACATCCAGATGGCGTACCGCACGACGGCGACCGTGTCGGGTCTCGTCCCCATCGCGACCGTGCTCGGCATGCTCGTCAGCAACCTGCTCACCGGGTGGCTCGTGAGCCGCTCCGGCCGCTACCGCGCCTACCCGGTCATCGGCACCGCGCTCGGAGCCGCCGGCCTCGGCGTCATGGCCGCGCTCCCCGTGGGAGCGCCGCTGTGGGTTCCGATGATCGTCATGGCGACCGTCGGCATCGGGACCGGCTCCTTCATGAACCTCATCTTCGCCGTCGTCCAGAGCGCCGCGCGGCGCGACGACCTCGGCGCCGTCACCGCCACGACCAACATCGTGCGCCAGGTCGGCTCAGCCGTCGGCACCGCGGTCATCGGGGGCGTGGTCGGCTTCGGCGTCGCGGCGAACCTCCCCTCGGGGGTGGATGCCAGCACCCTGACCCCCGCGGCGGTCCGCGCCGCGCCCGCCGACCTGCAGGACCAGGTCGCCGCGATCTACCACGACGTCTTCGCCCCCGTCTTCCTCGGCCTCGCGGTCGTCTACGCCTGCGGCGTCGTCATCGCGCTGCTGCTTCCCCCGGGACGTCTGTCGGATGAGACGCCCACCCCGGCGGCCCCCGCCGCCGTCCGTCAACCCGCCTGATCCCCGCCCGTCTCGAAGGAGAGAACATGTCCGACACCCCCACCATCGCCGTCGTCGGCAGCGGGCCCATCGGTGCCGCCTACGCCCGCGTCCTGCTCGAGAACCTCCCCACCGCGCGCGTGATCATGTTCGAGGCCGGCCCGCAGGTCACCGAACGCCCGGGCGAGAGCGTGCGCAACATCGTCGACCCCGACGAGAAGGCCCGCGCCCGCGAGCGCTCGCAGGGCCCGCAGGCCGGGGACTTCCGCGAGTCGCTGGGCCTGCCCGCCGGTGCCGTCGTCGAGGGCATGTTCACCGCCCGCCAGGGCACCCACCTGCTCGACTTCGGCGGCGAGGGCTCGGCGCACGCGCCGACCTTCCCCGCCGCGGCCGCCGCCACCAACGTCGGCGGCCAGGGCTCGCACTGGACCTGCGCGATCCCACGCCCCGCCTTCAGCGAGAAGCTCGACTTCATCGCCGACGACGAATGGGAAGACCTCATCACCACCGCCGAGGACCTCCTGCACCACCAGAGCGCCGCCTTCTCGGACTCGCCCGTCGGCGCGGCCATCCGCACCCTGCTCGACCGGGAGTTCGCCGCCGAACTGCCCGAGGGCTACGGCGTCAGCACCCTCCCCGTCGCCGGTGACCCGCAGCCCGACGGCTCCATGCGCTGGGCCGGCGCCGACATGGTGCTCGGACCCCTGATCGAGCCGGGAACCGACACCGCCGCCCGCTTCGACCTGCGCGATCTCACCCTCGTGCGTCGCATCGAGCACGACGGCACCCACGTACGCGGACTCGTCGTCGAGGACCTCCGCACCCGGGAGGAATCCTTCGTCGACGCGGATGCCGTGATCGTCGCCGCCGACGCCTTCCGCTCGCCGCAGCTGCTGTGGGCCTCGGGCATCCGTCCCGCGCCGCTGGGCCGCTACCTCACCGAGCACCACGTTGTCATCAGCACCGTGTCCCTCGACCAGGAGCGCATGAGCGCCCTCGTCTCGGACGACGAGCTCGAGGCGGAACTCGCCCGCCGCGCCACGAACCCCGCCGACCCGGTCGCCGCGGTCAACCGCATCCCCTTCTCGGAGCCCGCCCACCCGTACTCGGCGCAGATCATGTACGCCGAGAACCCTCCCTTCCCCCTCGACCCGGCCCACCCCCAGGCGGGCAACCGTTGGGGATACGTCAACATGGGCTTCGGCGTACGCAAGTTCCCCCGCGTCGAAGACGGCGCCACCTTCAGCGACGACGAGCTCGACTACCGCGGTCTGCCCAACTTCACGATCGAGTACGCCCTCACCGAACGCGAGGAAGCCGAGATCGCCGAGGCCACGCAGCGCCTCCGCCGCGCCGGCTCGGCGCTGGGCACCTTCATCGCGGAACCCCGCCTGCTCCCCAACGGCTCGAGCCTGCACTACATGGGCACGATGCGCGCCGGCACCGACGAGGCCACCTCGGTCGCCGACCCGTACTCCCGCGTGTGGGGCTTCGACAACCTCCTCGTCGGCGGCAACGGTCTGATCCCGACCGCCAACACGATGAACCCCACCCTGACGAGCGTCGCCATCGCCGTGCGCGGCGCCCGTCACCTCGCCGACGAACTGCGCGCGGATGCGGACCGCACCGACGAGGAGCGCCCCGGAGGAGCCACCGTCTGAGGCCGGGGCCGGGACGATCGGCGTCCCGGCCCCGGCGCTCAGGATCGCTCCGGTGGTGCAGGCGAACACGCTCGCGGGGGCGCACAGATCTCCCGGTGTTCATCTGTGCCCGGGGCTCTCGTCGCGCGGTCTCGGCGCAGCGGATGGGGGTGGCGCGCCGCGTCGAGGGCCGGGAACGAAAGTCACGGCGGGCGGGTAGGGGAGGGGCTCGTCGACGTACGTCCGCCCGGTGGGCGAGGTCCATTCGAGCACCCCGCCCTCACGTTGCCGCACCTTCCAGGCGGTGAACTGCTTCTGGGTGTGGTGACGCTGACACAGGTGGGCGAGGTTGCCCGTCTCGGTACGGCCACCCAGAGCGTGATCGTGCGTGTGGTCGACTTCGCACCGGATTGCGGGGGCGGTGCACCCGGGCCAGCGGCAGTGGCGGTCTCTCGCCCTCAGGTAACGGTCGATGGCGGCCGTGCGCTGATAGGTGTCGACGTGCAGCACGGCCCCGGTGATGGGGTGGGTGATCACGCGGTCCCACGGACGTGTGGTCGTCTCGGCCAGCCGGCGAGCGGTGGCGGCGTCGATGGGACCGTGCCCCACCAGCTCGGCGGGGTCGGCGTTCTCTCGGCCGGGGTCGAGCATCGTGAGGGCCGGAACGACGACCTGCACCCGGGCGCGGATGGCTCCGATGGTCCCCGGCCCGTCGTCGTCGCGGGTCGGGTCGGACAGGGGCGATGCTGTGAGGAGCAGGTCGGCGAGGAGGTCGGCCCGCACCTGATCAGGCGTGCGCACGTCGGGCGCGGGTGGCGCCTGCGGCATCCGGTCACTCACGGGCGCGCCACCGGCGGGCGCGCGGCTCGCCTCGCCGCTGTCCCGTGTCGCGGTGACCGGGGGCCGCGCGTCACGAGCGTCGACGAGTGCTCGGCTCTGCTGCATCAGCCGGTCGTAGATCCCGACCGCGAGCACCGTCGGCAGCGTCGCAATGAGATCGGACATGCCGTCGTCGCCCCGGACGACCCGCACGTTCCGCCGCGCGCGACCGGCGCGGTGGCGTTCGGTGAGGGTGGTCGGCTGCAGCCGCTCGGCCAGTGCCGCCAGGCGCGTCCGGAGCAGGCCGGGACTGAGCCCCTCGGCCTCCGCGGCGGCGAGGGCGTCGAACTCCCGGTGTCGTTCCGCGGGCAGCGTCGCGCCGATGTCGGTGATCACGTGGACGTGCGCTCGCGCCAGAGCGCCCGACTGCCAAGCGTCGAGCGTCGCCGGAAAGCTCTCGGCGATCAGCATCGCGTGTCGGATCTGCGCCTGCACGGTGCGATCCGACAGGTGCTCGGCCGCCCCGATCTCGGACGCCACCTCCCGGAGGGCCAGATCGGCCTCCCGCGACGACGCCGGTCGCCCTGCGCGTCCCCAGAGGGCGAGACGCCCCGCTCGAGCCAACGCGCGCACCCGCCGGGCTTCGACGGAGGCCATCGCGGCATCCAGATCGAGCACGTCGGTCACCACCGACGCGAGAGCCGGAGCCCCGTGATCGGGTTCTGGTGACGAGGCCGGCGATTGCATGTGTGCACGCTAGCGGGGGCCTTCGACACCCTGACGAGGTCTGCGGCGAGATCGGGATGGATGACGGGACTCGGCCGATGGGGAGGAGTGGCGGGGCATCACTCGGCGCGAAGAGATGTCGCGCGCATACCGCGCGATTCGCGAAGGCCCACGGGTTCCGCGGGCGCCTTCGCTACCCGGCCGCGCCACGCGCAGGGAAGCCCCGCCACACCTCCACCGGCGTCAACGGAACGAGCGGTGGCACCAGAGCCGTGGTCTCGAGCACGATGCGTCGGCCCTCCCGCGCAGACAGCGGCAGCGCCGTCATGATCTCGGTCACGTGCAGCGCCATCGCCCCACTCGCGCGCCCGGGCGAGGACGCGCCACCGCCCGCCGCGCCGTCGGGCTTGGCGCCTCCGCGCACCATGTCGATCACGCCGATCCCGCGCCCCGCGGCAACGTACCCGGCGGTCGGCGGCAGCTCGACCCAGTCGCGGGCGCCCGGCGCCAGGTGCCGTACGACCCCGTCGAAGTTGTTCGGATCCGGCACCGCCAGCGAACCGGCCTCACCGTGCACTTCGATCGGGCTCGCCGTGGACCCGGCCGCGTCGAAGCTGAAGGTCACCGTCGACAGCGCGCCGGAGGCGTGCCGGAGCGTTCCGGTGACGTGCGTGTCGACCTCGACCGCGATGCTCTCGCCCGCGCGGGGCCCCGATCCGATGACGCGTTCGCTGCGTCCGCGCGAGACGTCGCCGGTGACGGAGACGACGGGCCCCAGCAGGTGCACCAGCGAGGTCAGGTAGTACGGCCCCATGTCGAACAGCGGCCCGCCGCCCTGGCGGTAGTAGAAGTCGGGATTCGGATGCCAGTGCTCATGGCCCGCCGACACCCACGTCGCCGTGGCGGCGGTGGGCGTGCCGATCAGGCCGCTCTCGACCGCCGCGCGTGCCGTCTGGATGCCGGTTCCGAGCACCGTGTCGGGTGCGCTGCCGATCTCGACGCCGACCGCTTCGGCATCCGCCACGATCTGTTTCGCGTCGTCGAGGGTCGTCGCGAGAGGCTTCTCTCCGAACACGCGTTTGCCGGCGGCGATCGCCGCCCGGGCGATGTCGGCGTGCGCGGCCGGGATCGTGAGGTTCACGACCACGTCGATGTCGTCGGCGGCGAGCAGCGCGTCGACGCTCAGCGCCCGCGCGTGGTCGAGCGACGCCGCCACCTCGGCGGCGCGTTCCGCCCGCAGATCGGCGACCGCGGCGATGCGCACGGCGGGGTGTTCGCGCAGCGTGTCGAGGTACTGCTCGCTGATGACCCCGAGGCCGATCAGACCGATGCGCGTCGGCTCGCCCACAGCAGCCCCCTCTCGATGATGGTGCGCACGTTGTCGTCGGCCAGCACCGAGGGGTCATGGCCGGGGGTCGCGACGAACACCCGTCCTTCGCCCCAGGCCCGCGTCCACACGGCGGGAGAGACGATCGGTCGGTGCCACGGCTCGTCGACGCGAACCGGGTGGGTGGTGGTGGCGAGTACGTCGTTCAGATCGTCGTGCAGCACCCAGTACTGCTCGGTCGTGAGCGAGAAATCGACGATCCCGCTCATGATCTGGTGCGTGCGGCCGAGGTCGGTGAGCTCGATGCGGTGGTCGAGGAACACGTCGGTCCCGTCTCCGACGCGATCGCCCGGATCCTTGGACGGGTGGGCGGCGAACTGGCCGCCCACCAACTGCAGGTAGTCCGCTTCGTGGCGGTACGAGTCGACGATGCCGCCGTGCCATCCGGCGAGCCCGGTTCCGGCGGCCACCGCGCGCCGCAGACCCTGGATGCTCTCGCGATCGGCCTCGCTCATTGTCACGGACTGCACGACGAGGTCGACGCCCCGCATGAGATCGTCGTCGGCGTAGACGCCCGGTCCGTCCTCGATGCGCACGTCGAAGTCGTTGTCGCGCAAGAACGGCACGAACATGTCGGTCGCCTCGATGGGATGGTGGCCCTCCCACCCCCCGCGCACGATCAGAGCTGTGCGTGACGTCATCGTCGCCCCCTTCGGCATCCGGATGCCATCGACCCGACGACGGCATCGACGGTCACGCTACCGTCGACCCCCGACATCGCCCGCGTGATCTGCGCGAACCGGACACGTCGGCCCGCGCTGCCTGCTCCGCCATCGCGCCTCCGACCCCGGAGCCCTCCGGCGGTCGTCCGCACGGGCGAGCCCGTACCCCTTACCTCGCGCGATCGACGCCCTCGTCGTCCATGGGCCGCCGCCTCGATCGGGACACGCGCCACCAGCCGTAATCGACCGAGGCTGCGGCGACGACCACGACGACCACTGTCTCCGGGAGCGTGGGCGGGCCGTCGTCGGTCACGAGTGCGGAGAGCCCCACGACGAGCAGTCCGGTGAGGGCGCCGAAGACGGTCCACACCGCGAGCTGCACGCCCGTCGAGTTCACCCGGCGCAGGGCGCTCGCGACGAGCCATGCCGGCCCGACCGCCACGGCCGCGACGGCGACGGTCAGTGCGCCCCCGACGAGTCCCACGACCGCGGTCAGGGTGATGGCCAGGGTGGTGAACGCGTGCACCGGGCTGACGCCGAGCGACGGGGCCTGCTGGACGGCCTGCACGCTCGTGTCGATCACGATGACGACCAGCATGGCCAGCAGGAACATCGCGCAGGCTCGCGCCGCCGCCCGCAGGACGTCGCGCCAGCGGGCGCTAGTTCGCGAACCGCCGGCCCGCGAACCGCCCGGTCGCGCGTCGCCCTCGCGAGCCGCCCGCGTGCGATGTGCGTCATCCATGAGGCGAGCCTAGAGCCGCGCTGCCGCGGTCCTGGCGTCCTCCCCCGCAGGGCAGTAGGCCCCGCGCTCCGCCCGCGAGGTGCCGAACCGCTCCCCACACCCCGCCTCGAACCCGGCCCGCCGATCCCCGCCCGCCCCACCCCGCCGATAATGGACGGGTGGAGTCCTGGGAGACGCGAGAGTGGTTCGCCGACTTCCTCGACGCCCTCAACCGCCACGATCTCGACGACGTGCGGGGCTTCCTCGACCCTGGAGTCCGTCGTGCGCACCTCCCCGCGGGCGCCGACGCGTGGATCGCCGACTACGCCGACCTGCTGCGGGGCTTCCCCGACTGGCAGTGGAAGCGCATCCAGCTGCTCGTCGAAGACGACCGCCTCGCCGTGCACCTGCGCGGGGGCGGGACGCACACCGGCCCGTACGGGCACCTCGCGCCCACGCGTCGGCGCGCCAGCATCGCCGCGTTCGCGATGTACCGGATCGAGCGGGGGCGTGTCGTCGAGGCATCCGGAACCGATGACGCTGCCCAGGTGCGCGCGCTCCTGGGCTGAGGATTCCCACTGCCATCGCCGGAGTGGGCGCGGCGACGGGTCCGGATGCCGCGCCGGCGGCGGACGGGTCGCGGTTCGCCTGTCAAGGGCGCAGCGGTGTCGGAGGTGCCGGGTAGCTTCGCTCATGCCCGGTCATTCAACGGGCAGAAGGAGCGGTGTCCCATGCACGCGACTGAACGCCCCGGCGCGGGCGTCGTGTGGGCTCGTGTCGAAGACGGGTTCCACGTCGGCAGCCGCAACGGCGCCTTCCTCGGGTACATCGATCGCCAGGCCGACGGGGGCTTCCTCGCCTTCGACGGTCGCTCGCGCGTCGTCGGACGCTTCGACGCGCTGACCGCCGCGATGGCGGCCGTCACCAACGGGCAGCCCCCGCAGGACGCCGAGATCACCCTGCAGCAGGTTCGCGTGCCGGCCCCGCGCGGGCTCGGCCAGGGCGGGGTGCGCTGATGGCGGCTCCCCTCGTCTCCGTCTCGTACGTCAGCACCGAGACCGACCCCTTCGACGACGAGCGTCTGGCCGCGCTGCTCGCGCAGAGTCGGCGCTCGAATCACGAGCACGACCTCACGGGCATGTTGCTGCATCGCCGCGGGCGCTTCTTCCAGGTGCTGGAGGGGCCGCAAGACGCGGTGGACGCCCTGATCGCGAAGATCCGTGAGGACGCGCGGCACCACGACATCCGCATCCTGCTCCGTGAAGACCTCGACGACCGCCGCTTCGACGAGTGGACGATGGGGTACGAGCCCATCGGCGTGCCGTCGACGCCGCCCCCCGAGGGGTTCCGCGACACCTTCGACGACCTCGAGTCCGCCGACGACGAGATCAGCTCGCGGGCGGTGCGCGAGTTGACGGTCTGGTTCCGGGCCCGCACGGCGGGCGACCGCTGATCCCGTCACCGCCGCGACGGCGGTCGAGCCGTTCAGCAGAGCGGGCAGGTGATCTCCTTACCGGTCACAGCGGCGGGTCGAGGCCGCGGAGCGCGGCATCCATCTTCTCGGCCATGACGGCGTATCCGGTGTCGTTCGGGTGCAAGCCGTCCGATGCCATCCAGCTCTCGGCGTCGTCGGCGTAGTGCCCGTCGAGCCAGTGGCTCGCTCCCTCGATGTGGTCGGCGCCGATCCTCTCGGCCGCGTCCTCGACCCACCCGGCGATCACGTCGACCGAGGCGGGGCGTTCCGCGGTGTACCAGAACGGCTCCACGACGACGATGCGCGCTTGCGGCAGACCGTCGTGCAGGCGCTGCAGGTCGTCGTCGATCGTCGCGCGGATCTGGTCGGCCGCGCGGTCGTAACTGAAGTTGTCGTTCAGGCCCATCGTGACGAACACGATGTCGGGCTGGTCGTCGATGACGAGGGCGGGAATGTCGTCGAGACCCGCCCCCATCGTGGCTCGGCGGTTGACGAAGCCGAGGCCGTTCTCGCTGCGGTTGATCTCCTGCCACCCGCGCTCGACCGAGACGATCGTCGACCACCGGTGGTCGGACGAGCTCGCCCCGGTCCCGCGCGTGTACGAGTCGCCGTAGAACGAGACGACCGGTCCGTCGCCCGTCGGAGCGGGGACGGGGGCGGGGGAGGTCTGAGCCGAGCAGGCCGTGCCCGCCAGGATCGCGGATGCCACCACCACGAGGCTGAGCAGTCGTCGCGCGCGCATGCTCTCATTGTCGGCGCGGATGCGAGGGGCGGGGCCGTCCAGGGTGAACCGTGCCGGATCGCGCCGGGCGCCTGCCGTCGCGTCACGCGCCGAGCGTGGACCCGCTTTCGGGTGTCTCGGGGTGGTCGGCGGCCGGTGCCGCGAGCCGCGCGACGTGGCGGGCGATGCGCGCCGCGCGCGCGGTCTCGGACGTCGCCGTGACGACGGGGTGCAGCACGGAGTACCGCTCCGACTTGTTCAACGCCGCGAAGCGACGCGCGGCCGCGGGCTCGGCATCCAGTGCCGCCTGAAGATCGGCGGGGACCTCGATCGCCGCGGACCCCGCGTAGGCGCGCTCCCAGCGGCCGTCGGCCTGTGCGCGCCGGATCTCGGCGGCACCGCGTTCGCGCATTCGCCCCTCGTCGGCGAGGCGGTCGACGATTCCGACGTTGCGCGTCGACCACATCGACCGCGCGCGGCGCGGGGTGAAGTGCTGGCGGAACGTGGCGGCGTCGCGCGACTGCTTTCTCCCGTCGATCCAGCCGCTGCACAGGGCTTCGTCGAGGGCCTGCGCGTACGTGAGCGAGGTCGGGGCGGTGGTGCCCTTCTTGGCGAGCACCAGCCACACGCCGTCGTTCGTGCTCTCGTTCTCGTCGAGCCAGGCCCGCCAGGCGTCGGCGTCGACGACGGTGAGTTCGAGGGGGTCGGTCATGTGGAGTGCCTCCTTCGCGCGGGCCGCACGAGCACGATAACGCGCACCTCCGACACGGCGCCCCCCTATCGGAGCGGGCACGTGCGAGGCAAGCGGCCCCCGGCGGCCTTCGGCATCCGGTGTCATGGATGCATGCGATGTGTGACCTATGCGGGCGAGACCGTGACCACGACCGACGACGTTGCCGAGGCGCTGGTGCAGCTGACCGCGTCGATCGCCGCCGACGGGCAGGCCGAAGCGGTGAGCATCCCGATCGTCACCGACGACGGCGAGACCGAACAGGCGGAGCTCGTCATCGGTGTGGGCAACGATGTGCTGAGCGCGCCGGCGGCGTGGGAGCGCGAGGAGCCCGACTTCGGCTGGGCCGCGGAGCAGCTCCGTCAGCACCGGCGCTACCCCCAGTCGACCGCTGTCGCCCACGAGCAGACGAGCGACGACACCAATCCCGACGCTTTCTGGGACCCCGACCTCGAGGGGTTCACGCGCGCCTGAGCCCGCACCCGAGGGGGGAGCTCGTCAAGCCCACCCTCGCCGCCGCGCGCCGACGTAGCGTGAGGCATCCACGCCGACGGCGGCCGGTTTACCGTCCCGGCGTGTGAGCCCCGGACAGTCCGGGCGGCTCCGCTGTTTCGCGGGCGCCGCCCGGACGCCGGGGGCCTGTCATGGCGGATGTCGGATGCCATTGGGGGACGACTCATCCGCACCAGCCGGGGTTCCCCGCGCTACCGCCGTCGCTGACGATCAGGTGCGTCGCTCCCTTTGAGGTGGCGACGCACCCCGGTGTCAATTCGTCAGCACGTTGAGCATCCCGACCGACCACCAGCGCCCGGGGTCTTTCCCGGTGTTGTGGACGTTGATGTATCGGGCACTCCTGGGGGCGAACAGCGCGGTGATCACTCCGTACCCCTCGCCGGCAGCGACCTTGGTCCAGGTGGATTTGTCTGTCGACGTGTAGACCTCGTATCCGCGGGGGTAGTCTCCCCCGCCGTTGTCGGGGCCGCCGGTGGCCAGAAGCTGCACGCCCTTGAGCGCACGAGGTGCGCCGAGATCCACCTCGAACCACTCATTGCCCATCTGCGCCTGCGCCGATTGCCATCGGGAATCCAGCCACTGATCGATACCCGCGTTCGCCGCGGAGCTGTTGAGTGAGGCGCTCGCGGCCCAGCCGGTGTGGCTGAGCGATGACCAGGTGACTCCCGACGTCGTCGACCGCGCGCCGTTGTAGACGCGGGCCTCCGCGATGCTCCACCAGTTCGTGCTGGAGCCGGAGGTCAACTGGATACGGATGTAGCGGGCGGAGCGGGCACCCGTCTCGATGCGGGTGAGGGCCGATGTGCCGCCCCCTGTGGCGACGGCGGTTCCCCAGGTGCTGCCGTCGTTGGAGACATGCACGGTGAACCCGCGAGGGAAATCCCCTGACCATTGGCCGGCATCGAGCTCGACAGCGGTGAAGGATCGTTGCGTGCCCAGATCGAGTCTGACCGACTGTCCAACCGTCTGCGCGGTGCCCGTGGTCCACCGCGTCGAGGCTGTTCCATCCCACAGGGCGTTGGCGGACGTGTTCTGAGCGGCCGTCGTGGCCGTTGGCGTCCCCGTGCCGCGGGGGAGCAACCCCGTCGTGCTGTCGTAGACGCTGAGGTCTCCGATCGACCACCATTTGCCGGCAGCGGCGGTGAGGCTGATGCGGAGGTACCGCGCGGAGGTTGAGGCGAAGGCCATATTCGTGAACGACGAGGTGCCGCTTCCCGTCGCGATGGCGGAACCCCACGTGGAGCCGTCCGTCGACGTGTGCAGCGAGTAGCTCGCCGGGGAGTCCGTCGGCAGTTGGATCTGGTTCAGGGACACCTGATCGAACGTTCGAGTGGCGCCGAGATCGAGCGTGAAGGATTGACCTGCTGCCTGATCCACGCCGGACATCCAGCGCGTGCGAGGGTTGCCGTCGATGGCCTGCGCGGGTGTGAACGCGTCCGAGGTGTTCGAGGCCGAGGCCGTCCATCCCGCTCTGCTGAGCGAATTGCCGGTGGTGGGCGTGTACACGTAGGTCGCGATGGTGTCGCCGGGGACCACGTCGGAGAACTCGCCGTCCGGGGTCGCGATACGGATGGGTGCGGGCCCGGTGTCGAGCTGCGTCGTGTTGTATCGCGCTGCGTCGGCGTCGGTGCGGCCTGTCGCATCGGGCCGGTTCGCCACGACGACCACGACGGAGCCGTCGGGATTCTGGAATGCGACGTTCGAGATCGTGCCCATGCGGTCGGTCGAATCGATGCGCTTCGCTCCCAGTTGGATGTTCCGGGAGAACTGGCCCCAGATGTAGTACCAACCGTTGAGGTCGTAATGGGTCGGGTCGCCGACGCGGGGCGAGATGAGCGATGGGGTGTCGGCATCCGGGTCGTTGGGGTTGACCCGTCGGTCCATCCACCAGCTCGGTCCCGCGTTGCACAGGACCAGATCGTTCGTGGTGTCGTCGATGGCGTTGCACTGGGTGTACTCGAACATCGTCGCCCAGCCGGAGTAGCTGCTCACCCCGCCGCGGAAGAACTCGATGAGTTTGTTGGCGCCTTGGGTGATCTCCGTCATGTGCTGGGTCTTGCCCGGGTACTGCGCAGCGACGACGTTGGGCTGCCACATGGTGGTGCTGTCGTAGTTGTGGAAGGCGATCCCGTCCACCGTCGGGTTGGTCGCGCTGTCACCCAGGAGGGCGTCCGTGTAGGCGAAGGTGTCGCCCGTGAGGTTCGCGTCCATGCCCCAGACCTTCGCGGTGATGCCGGCCGCAGAGAATTTCTGGTCGAGGACCTTCGCGAAGTCCTGCATCTGTCCGGGAGTGAAGCAGGTCGTGGGATAGGGCATCTGGATATCGGGTTCGTTCTGCAGGGTGACGGCGTAGATCGGGATCCCCTGGGCGGCGTAGGCCTGAATGTATTTGACGTAATAGTCCGCCAGCGCGGGGTAGTAGTCGTTGGCGGAACCCGTGTGGTTCGGCCCGGAATTGCCGTGCTGCACGCGGGGCTCGGTGCCATTCGTCGCGCAGTGACCGAAGACCCCTTCGGGGCCGGTGATGCTTGCGTTGGTCTTCATCCAGGCGGGCGGCGACCACAGGGAAGCGTAGAAACGCACCTCGGGGTTGATCTCGCGCATGCGCTGCATCACCGCGATCTTGCCGTCGCTCACGTCGCGGGCGATGGAGAAGGTCGACAACGTCGGGTCCGGTGTGCCGTTGTTGTCCGCGTAGGTCCAGAAGCCCGTCGTTTTGGCGCTGCGGCAGAAGTCGGCGCAGCCGATGGTGGTCCGCCACAGATTCATGTTGTTGCCGTTGGCCTTGCTCACCAGCGCCTGCAGAGCACCTTCTCTCTCGGTGGGGTCGAGCCGACCGAGATGGTAGATCGTGGTGTCTTCGAGGGAAGAACCCCATCCGTCATAGGTCTGGTACGAAACGGACGGGTCGACGTTGATGGTCGTCGTCGTGCTCGCGCTCAGCGGGGCCAGGTTCTTCTCGGCTTGCGGCGAGAGTCGGTAGGAACCCTCATCGACGTTGTAGGACGTGTAGGAGACAGCCACCGATCCGCCCGCGCCCGTGGCCGCGGTTGCGTGCGGTGGGGCGAGGGGGAGAACGGTCCCGCTCAACGCGACCGCGACAGCTGACGCCAGCGCGAATCCGGCGGCGTATTTACGAGTTCGAGGGGACAACGACCAGCTCCTTTGCCGGGTGGCATCCGCTTTCTGCGGACGCATCAAGCGCGCGTCGATCCCGCGCTGCCGCCCTTCAAGACAGGGGGACCGCGGCTGAGCCGTGCGTGACGTGGACCATTAGATCGACGCGGTATCCGCATGTCAACAACTTTTTGAAGCGCTTCAGCTCGACCGCCCAGCGCTGCGGGTCGACGACCTACCGCCACGGTGAAGACGACCGCGTCGATCGAGGGGCGCACCGTCGTTCCTCGGGACGGGTCGGAATCGCGCCGGCGACGCGCGGTCCGACCGGGTGCGAGCGTGGCTCGAGTGCCGTCAGGCCGTTCCGCCCAGCGTCGAGCGTCGAGGGATGAGATGCGGTCTGAGGGACATCGAGGGGCTGCCCGTCGGCGCCCCGGACATCTCTTGCAAGAGCAGTTCAGCCGCGGCTCTTCCCATCTCTTCTCCGGGCTGGCTCACTGTCGTGATGGGGACCGCGCTCTCCGAAGCGAAGTGGTTGTCGTCGTATCCCGTCACCAGCAGGTCGCCGGGTACGTCGAAGCCGTGCTGTCCGCGCAGGCCGTCGATCACGCCGATGGCGAGGAGGTCCGATGCGCACACGATCGCGTCGTACGTGTAGGGGTCGCGCGAAGAGATCCCCTCCGCTGCCACGCGGCCGTGACGGATGCCCAGCCCCGTCGTCTCGATGACGGAGACCGTCGCTCCGCCCTCGGCCGCTGTGTGCGCGACGCCGGTGTAGCGGTCCTTCACGGCAGAGAGGAACATCGGTCCGCCGACGAAGACGAACCTGCGTCTGCCGAGGTCGAGGAGGTGCTGAGCGGCGAGGGATCCGCCGTAGATCTCGTCGACGGCGACGCCTGCGTACGCGGGATTGGGCGCGGGTGCATTGACGAGCACCGTGGGGGTGGAATGCACGGGAAGCGTTCCCGCGGTGGCCAACGGGGTGTCGAGCGGGGCGAACAGGATCCCTGCGACCCGGGATCGCTCGAACAGCTCGAGATTCTGAACCTCGCGTGCGGGATCCACATCGGTGTTGGCGATGAGAACGTTCATCCCGCTGAGTCGCAGCAAGCGCTCAGTGCCCCGGGCGATGTCGACGAAGAACGAGTTGCCCAGGTCGGCGACGACGAGCCCGACGGTCGTGCTCTGGCCCGCCGCGAGCGAGCGCGCCGCGTCGTTTCGGATGTATCCGAGTTCGGCGATCGCGGCCGACACCTTCCGCCGGGTGCGTTCGCTGACCTTCTCGGGGTTGTTCAGAACGTTGGAGACCGTGCCCAGCGCCACGCCCGCGTGACGCGCGACATCCGTCATGTTCGGACGCGGTTTGGCAAGCGCTTCGTTGGTGGTCACATCGCTCCTCTGTGTCCACAACTCTACGGGTGTGTCAACTCGACAATGAAGCGTTTCAGAAATGAAACCTCTTCACGTTGACACGCGCTCGTGCATCGCTTAGCTTTCGTTGGAGCGCTTCAAAAACGAGGCGACACGTTCAAGGAGGAATTGTGACCACAGCATCGACGCGCCTCCGGCGCATGCTGCCAGCGATGGCTTTGGTCGGCGCCAGCGCCGTCGCCCTCGCCGGTTGCTCGGGTACGGGCGGGGGAGGATCCGCGGCGTCCGAAGGGTTCTCATACCTCGGTCAGACCGAGAACACCACCATCGTCGGAACGCTCGAGACCCTCGCCGCGGGTGCGTGTTCGGACGCCAATGCTGCCGCTGCGCTCGCCACCGACAATGTCGCCGGCACGCAGTGGGACCAGCAGCTGCAGCTGCTCGCGAGCCAGGACGGGCTGTCGAGCATCTCGATGGCTGCGGGCACGCCGGCGCTGATGCAGCAGTTCATCGATGCGGGGCAGGTCGTCAACCTGTCTCAGGCCCTGGAGGATCAGGGCGTCGCGGATCGGATCCTGCCGGCGGCGGAGTCCACCATCAAGGCCCTCTACGGTGATGGCAACCTGTACTCCCTGCCCACCGAGTTCAACATCGAGGGGTTCTGGTACAACAAGCAGATCCTGGCGGACAACGACATCCAGCCTCCCCAGACCTGGGACGACCTGGTCGCCGCGGCCGCGAAGCTCGATGCTGCAGGAGTGCAGCCGTTCTCGGCTGACGGCAAGGACGGGTGGCCGATCACCCGCCTCGTGGGCGACTACATCTTCCGCGACCTCGGCCCCGATGCGCTGCAGAAAGTGGCCGACGGAGATGCCAAGCTGACCGACCCCGAGTACGTGGCGGCCGCCGACGCGGTCGCAGCGCTCGGCCAGGCCGGCTACTTCGGCGACGCCGTCGGTTCGGTCGACTACAACGCCGCGATCAACTCCTTCCTGACCGGGAAAGCCGCCATGTTCTACATGGGCAGCTGGGCACTGTCGAACTTCAACGACGAAGCGCAGAACCAGATCGGGGGCCCCGACAACATCGGCTTCGCTCAGTTCCCCGCGGTCTCCGGTGGCGCCGGCGACATCGACCAGATCCCGGCGAACGTCGGCGTCCCGGTGATGATGGCTCAGAACGGCTACGACGACAAGAAGGGCGCCTGGCTCAAGTGCATCGCCGAGAACTACGGCGACACCGTGCTGAAAGACAGCGGAGTGGTTTCCGGCTTCGTGGTGGACAACCCGCCGGCGGATCTGCCCTCGACGACGCAGGCCGTGCAGAAGACCATCAACGACGCCAGTGAGAGCGTGCTGTGGTTCGAAGCGCTGTTCACCTCGGAGGGTACGAGCGTCTCGCAGACCAACGGCGGCGGCCTGGCAACAGGAGCGATCAGCGGTCAGGACTTCATGAAGCTCGTCCAGTCTGCGAACGACAAGGGCTGAATCCCGAGAGGCGGGTGGCGCGCGCCACCCGCCTCTATCAACGCTTCACAGAAGAGAAACCGCCATGCACAAAGTCCTCGGAGACAAGCGCGCCATCCTGGTCCTTCTGGGGCCCGCGCTGCTCGTCTATTCCCTCATCATGCTCGTCCCCATCGTGTGGTCGTTGTTCTACACCGTGCAGGACGGCAACCCCGTCACCGGGTTCGAGTTCAACGGATTCGACAACTTCGCGACGTTCTTCCAGGACCCCTCGGCATGGGACGCGGTGCTCTTCACCCTGAAGTACGCCGTCGTCTTGACGGTGCTGCAGGTCACCTGCGGGTACTTCCTCTCGCTCATGTACGTTTTCTGGCTGCGGAAGGCCTCGGGCCTGATCCGCACCATCGTGTTCTTCCCCGTCGTGCTGCCCACCGTGGCCGTCGCCCTGCTCTTCCAGCGGCTCTTCGAGGCTGCGCCCACGACCGGACCGGTCAACACGCTCTTGAATGCGTTCGGTATGGAATCCGTCGACTGGTTCGGGACACCGGGTGCCGCATTCTGGATCATCATCCTCATGGACCTGTGGCGGTCCATGGGCTTCTACGCGGTGCTTCTGTACGCCGGCTTGGTCGACATTCCCGACGAGCTCATCGAGTCCGCACGCATCGACGGGGCGGCCGGCTGGAAGCTCATCCGCAGCATCGTTCTGCCGCTGTCGCTGCCCGTCCTGCTGTCCTCGATCATCTTCAGCATCAACGGAACGCTGAAAGTCTTCGACACCGTCGTCGCTCTCACCAACGGTGGCCCCGGTAATGCGACCACGCCTCTGACGCTGCTGATGTTCCGCACCTCGTTCACCTACGGGCAGTACGGGTACGGCAGCACGATCGCGCTGATGCTCACGATCCTGTGCCTTCTGTTCACCGTGTTCATCTTCCGCTCCACGCGGCGCGACATCACCAAGGAGTGACGAGATCATGACAACCACGACCTTGATCACGACGGGCAAACGAGTCCGAGCAGGCACCCCCGTTCCGCCCCGCCGCCCCAGGGGCGCAGCCGACTTCGCGCGACGCCTTCCCCTCCGTATCCTCATCGGCATCCTTCTCGTGGTCGAGATCTATC
Source organism: Microbacterium sp. CFBP 13617 (assembly GCF_014839445.1). Classification (NCBI taxonomy): domain Bacteria; kingdom Bacillati; phylum Actinomycetota; class Actinomycetes; order Micrococcales; family Microbacteriaceae; genus Microbacterium; species Microbacterium sp. CFBP 13617. Next base: position 647,920 of record NZ_JACYNW010000001.1, read on the forward strand.
CGATGCTGTGGATGCTGTTGGGTTCCTTCAAATCGCAGGACGAATTTCTGAACGAGCCGTTCTGGGCGCTGCCTCGGTCCTTCGGATTCGACAACTACGTTGAGGTGTTCACGACGGGGAACTTCGGACAGTACGTCCTCAACAGCGTCCTCGCCGTCTTCCCCGCCCTGGTCATCATCCTGGTCCTCGGCGCCGCGGCCGGCTTCGCCCTCGAAGTGATGGTGTGGAAGGGACGCGGAACGGTTCTTCTCCTGTTCCTCGCCGGCATCATGGTGCCCGCTCAGATGATCCTTCTGCCGTTGTTCACGGTGTACTTCCGAACCGGACTCACCGGTTCGCTGTGGCCGCTCATCCTCACGTACATCGCCATCGGCCTGCCGCTGACCGTGTTCATGATGGCGACGTTCTTCCGTGCCGTGCCCCGCGAGATCTTCGAAGCATCGACGCTGGACGGAGCGAGCATCTTCCGCTCCTTCTGGTTGGTCGGACTTCCGCTGGTCAGGAACGGGCTCTTCACGGTCGGGCTGGTGCAGTTCTTCTTCCTTTGGAACGACCTTCTGATCGCGCTGACCTTCACCACGCGCAGCGATCTGCGCACGATCCAGGTGGGGCTTCTGAATTTCACGGGACAGTACGGTGCCGTGCAGTACGGACCCACCTTCGCGGCCATCGCGGTGAACGTTTTCGGCACGCTGCTCCTGTACCTCTTCTTGAACCAGCAGGTCATGAAGGGTCTGACGGCGGGATCGGTGAAGGGATGAGCGCCATCGACGAGATCTGGCTCGAGAACCGACGCGGTGCGCAGACGGTCGGCATCGCCGAAGCTGCCCCGCGCGTTTCCTGGCGCCATGGATACGCCGATCCGTCGGCCTTCGAGATGGCTTTCGAACGCTACGACGGAACGGTCGAGACATCGCAGTCCGCCTCTGCGACACTCGCTCGCTGGCCGTTCGCACCGCTCGCGCCCCGCGACGGGGGATGGCTTCGTATCCGCGAAGCGACCGCCCCGGAGTGGAGTGAGCCGCTGCAGGTCGAGGCGGGACTGGGTTCGGAGTGGGCCGCGAACTTCGTGTCGCCGTCGGCGAAGGCCGATGCTCGACTGCGGCCGGCGTACCTCATGCGTGCCTCGTTCGAGCTGCCCGTGCCGGCGGGGGAGATCGCCCGCGCGCGCATCTACGCGACCGCGCACGGCGTGTACGAACTCGAGGTCAACGGCGTCACCCCCTCGGACGACAGGTTGGCTCCGGGGTGGACGAGCTATCGTCACCGACTGCGGTATCAGACACACGACATCGGGTCGGCGTTGCGGGAAGGCGCCAACACGATCGGGGTGTGGCTTGCCGATGGATGGTATCGCGGGCACATCGGGTTCGACGGAGGCGTCTGGGACTTCTTCGGCGAGGACCTCAGCATCCTCCTGCAGGTGGAATTGACCACCCGCGATGGTGCCGTGCACCGTGTGGATCTCGAAGACGCCTGGCGTTGGCATCGGTCTGCGATCACCGAGGTCGGCCTGTACGAGGGCGAGACCTTCGACGCGAGGTCACACCCTGAGGGGTGGTCTTCACCGGAGTTCGACAGCACGGACTGGGCCTCGCCGACCGTCTTCACGCGTGAGCAGTTCAGCGCTGTCATCGAACCTCCGACCGGTCCGCCCGTGCGGGCGATCACGACGCTCGCTCCCGTCGACGTCGAGCATCTCCCCGATGGGCGCTGGCGGCTCGACTTCGGGCAGAACATCTCCGGGGTGCTCAGGATTCGCCCTCGTGGAGCCGCGGGTCAGGTCATCCGCCTCCATCACGCAGAGGTGCTCGAAGGCGAGGCGCTGGGTACGCGCCCTCTTCGCGGGGCCTTCTCGGTCGACACCTATGTCTGTCGCGGCGACGGGATCGAGGAATGGGAACCGAGGTTCACCATTCACGGGTTCCGCTACGCGGAGATCGAGAACTGGCCGGGGCGGCTCGACCGAGGCGATGTCGAGGCCGTCGTCACCCATACCGACATGGTGCGCACCGGGTGGTTCGCGTCCTCGCACCCCGGGCTCAATCAACTGCACTCCAACGTCGTGTGGAGTATGCGTGACAACTTCGTCGACCTCCCCACTGACTGCCCTCAACGCGACGAACGCATGGGGTGGACCGGTGACATCCAGGTGTTCGCGCCGACCGCGCTCTCCCTCTACGCGGCGCACGGCACCCTGACGGGGTGGTTGCAGGACCTCGCCGCCGAACAGTGGCCCGATGGACACGTGCCGCAGTTCGTGCCGTGGGTCGAATGCGGTTTCCCCAATTTCCCCACCGCAGCGTGGGGCGACGCCGCGGTCATCGTGCCCTGGAGCCTGTACGAGCACGACGGCGATGCGCGAGTCCTCGAACGGCAGTACCCGTCGATGCGGGCATGGGTCGAGTTGGTCCACACCCTGACGGGAGGCTCCGGCCTCTGGAACACGGGGTTCCAGCTCGGCGACTGGCTGGATCCTGCAGCACCACCGGAAAGCCCGGGAGACTCCCACACCGACCGGTACCTCGTGGCGACGGCGTACCACGTCAAGACCGCGCGCCTTCTCGCGCGCACGGCTCACGTGCTGGGCAAGAACTCCGATGCTCTCCGCTACGAGCAGATGGCAGCGCACGCCACCTCCGCGTTCCAAGCGGAGTACCTCTCCGCTTCAGGCCGAGTCGTGAGCGACACGCCGACGTCCATTGCGGTCGCTCTCGTCTTCGACCTGTTCCCGGACGCGGCATCCGCACAGCATGCCGGGGCGCGTCTGCTCGAACTCGTCGCGGCGAGTGGATATCGGATCACCACGGGCTTCGTGGGCACACCCATCATCTGCGATGCCCTCGTCGCGGCGGGCGACCCCGACGCGGCCTATGCGTTGCTCTTGCAGGAGGACCTCCCGTCCTGGTTGTACCCCGTCACTATGGGGGCCACCACCATCTGGGAGAGGTGGGACAGCATGCTCCCGGACGGCACCATCAACCCGGGCGATATGACCTCTTTCAACCACTACGCCCTGGGCGCCGTGGCGGACTTCCTGCATCGCCGCGTCGCCGGTCTCGCGGCCGACGGCGTGGGGTGGAAACACCTCAGGTTCGCCCCCCTGCCGGGCGGCGGGCTCACCTACGCCGAAGCGCGGCACGACAGCCCCGCGGGCGTAGCCGCTGCCAGGTGGACGCGATCCGACGACTCCCTCACCTTCACCGCCACCGTTCCGCCCGGCGCGACCGGCACCGTCCAGTTGCCCGGCGCTCCCGCGCACGAGATCGGACCAGGAGAGCACCGTTTCACCGTCGCCTTCCGCCCGGCGCACGAGGATCCGCCGGTGTCGGGCCGACAGCTCGTGGCACCGGACCGATCGAAATCTTGAACACTGCACCCTCGCCCTCTCGAAGGATCCATATGACTACCGAACCCCGCACCTCGATCACTCCCGGCCAACCGTGGAGGGATACCGAGGGCAACCGCATCCACGCCCACGGAGGATCCGTCCTCGACGTCGACGGCGTCTTCTACTGGTATGGCGAGAACAAGGAGCGCTCAGAGCCCGGGAGCGGCATCTGGCACTGGGGCGTCCGCTGTTACTCCTCCACGGACCTCTACAACTGGGAGGACCGGGGGCTCATCATCCCGCCGGACGAGGTGGACGAATCGTCGCCGCTTCACCCTTCCCAGTACCTCGACCGCCCGCACATCATCCACAATCGCGAGACCGGCAAGTTCGTCTGCTGGATCAAGGTGATGACGAAGGGGTCGCTGCAGCGGTCCACGGTCCTCGAAGCAGACACCATCCTGGGCCCCTACCGCATCGTGCAGTCCTGGCTGAAGCCGCTGGACATGTCCGCCGGCGATTTCGACCTGGTCGTCGATCCCCACGACGGGAAGGGGTACTACTACTTCGAGCGGGTGCACTCGGAGCTCATCTGCGCCGACCTGACGAGCGACTACACCAACGTCACCGGGTACTACAGCACGCACTTCCCGCAGCCGCAGCCGCCTTTCGTCCGTGAGGCCCCGGCGTACTTCGCGCGGGATCGCAAGCACTACGTGTTGACCTCGGGGACCACGGGCTACTACCCCAACCCATCGGAGTCCGCCGTCGCACCGAGCTACCACGGCCCCTTCACGGTCCTGGGCGATCTGCACCCCGACGATGCGTCCCGCACCTCGTTCCACTCGCAGATCTCGTCGGTGTTCCGGCATCCGGGCAAGAAAGATCTGTACATCGCGATCGCGGACCGGTGGCTCCCTCGCTACCTGGAACACGGCGAACGTGCGCACCAGGCCTTCGTCGAGCATTTTGCTCCGGGGCGCGACGGGGACGAACCCATGGAGGAATTCGCCGACGTGAACACCACCATCGCGGACTACGTGTGGCTCCCCATCCGCTTCGAAGGCGACCGTCCCCTCATCGACTGGCACGATGAGTGGCGCGTCGAGGACTACGAGTGACCGATCCCGCGCCCACCTCGCCGGGCGGTTTCCGCCGGACGGCCGTCGGTGGTACGCGAGCCGCGGCGGAGGGCATGCCCAGGTCGGAGCGGGAGGCGGTCGCCCTCGGGCTGTGGGAGGGGGCTCCCGGCGTCGTGCCCTTCGTCTACGTGGATGGTCCGAACGGTGTGCGCGGGGCGGATGGAGCGACCGCGTTCCCCTCGCCCCTCGCGGTTGCGGCGTCCTTCGACGTCGGACTCGCTGAGCGCTACGGCCGTGCTCTCGCGAGAGAGACGCGTGCAGCGGGAGCGAACGTGCTTCTCGGCCCCGTCCTCGACGTCGCGCGCGTCCCCCGCGACGGGCGCACGGGCGAGGGTCTCGGAGAGGATCCCGAACTCGTCGCTCAGATCGGTGGGGCGATCATCGACGGGATCCAGGCCGAGCGGGTGCTCCCGGTCGTCAAGCATCTGGTCGCCAACAACGCCGAGGTTCTTCGTACGGGCGAGAACATCGCGCCGGGCGACGGCACGGGACCGGGGGCGGCTCGAACCGACGCGGTGGATGTCATCGTGGACGAACGCACCCTTCGAGAGGTCTACCTGTGGCCGTTCGAGCGCGCCGTTCGCGCGCATCGGGTCGCCGGCTTGATGAGCTCGTACAACCGTGTGAATGGCGAATACCCCGCACAGAGCCCCGAGCTATGGCGGATGGTGCGAGAGGAGTGGGGTTTCGAGGGAGTCACGCTTCCCGACTTCCTTTTCGCCGTGCGCGACGACGAGGCGGCCCTCCGTGCCGGACTGGATCTGCCGGCGCTGGGCCCCGCGCATGGGCGCACCGCCGAAATGGTGGCCGCCCTCGCCGACGACGATCTGAACGAGCTGGTCTCCCACGTCGTGCGAGCGGCGCGGCTCGTGCGGTTGGAGCCGGCGGTCGGTGATCCGTCGGGCCTCGGAACCCCCCTGGCCCGCGACCTGGCGCGCGACATCGTCACCGCGGGGACGGTCCTCCTCGCCAACGATGGGACCCTGCCTCTCGCATCCGGGGTGCGCGTCGCGGTCGTCAGCCCCGACTCCCTGGACCATCTGCTCATCATCGGCGGTTCCGCTGCCGTCGAAGTGGACCACGGCCGCTCCCCGTCACTCACCGAGGCGCTCCGCGCGGTGGGCATCGACGCGCACCACGTCCGCACCGCGGCCGCGGACACGCCCGTGGCCTCGGAGGAGAACGCGGACGGCTTCGCTGAGATCACTGCCGTCGAGCGAGACAGCGAGACGGGCGTCGCGACGGTGAGGCAGCTGGACACGTTCGCCGTGAGAGCCGAGGACATGCGTTCGTCCACGTACTCCGCCGAGATCACCGGGTCTTTCACCGCCCGCCTGCGGGGCGAGTACCGCTTCACCCTCGACTTCGCCGGATCCGCGGAACTGTTCATCGACGGCGGCCTCGTCACCGCCGGCTCGCGCGAGGCTTCGCCCATGATCGGCGGACCCCACTACCCGCTGCATCATCTCGTGGACATGGACGCGGGCGAGACGGTGGCTGTCGACGTTCGTTACCGCACCGGAGCAGCCCTCTCGGCGCCGGGCACCCCGCTCGCTCCTTTCCTCTCTCTCGGCGTGCTCAAGACGGATGACCGGACCACGTTGATAGACGCGGTGGAGGATTCGGACGTGGTGATCGCTGTCGTCGGTCGAGCGTCCGGCGAGGCGATGGACGTCGAATCCCTGCGGTTGCCCGAGGATCAGGTGCGTGTTCTCGAGGCGCTCACCGCCTCGTCGCGGGTGGTGCTCGTGACGCTGGGGAGCGGCCCTCTCGTCCTCCCGCACCTTCCCTTCGCCGCGATTCTTCATGGGTGGCAGGCGGGAGAAGCGGGAACCGCCGGTCTTGCACGGCTCCTCGCGGGCGACGCTGAACCTCGAGGCCGACTGCCGCTGAGCTTTCCGGCATCCGAAGAGGACGTGGCTTTCGCTGCCGACGGGTACCCCGGTGTCGACGGACGCACCGTCTACTCGGAGGGCGTGAACGTCGGCTACCGCGGATACGAAGCGGGCGACCGTGCGTCGGCGTTCCCGTTCGGTTTCGGCCTGGGGTACGCGGCGATCCGCGTGACGTCGGTCGCGTACCGCGTCGACGGCGATGCGGTGACGGCGACAGCCCAGTTGCGCAACACGTCAGAGCGCGCCGGGGGGACTGTGGTGCAGCTCTACGGAGGCGAGCCCGACAGCACCGCCGCATTGCTCGGTTTCGTTCCTGTCGAGCTCGCGGGCAACGGCGACCGGTCGGTCACCGTGCGCGTCGCGCGCGAACAGGTGAAGCGCTGGTCACCCGAGGGATGGCAACGCGTCAGCGGTGACTTCCGCCTCTTCGCCGGATTGTCGAGTGCCGATCGCGCCTTCAGTGAAATCATCCGCCTGCCCTGACCGAGTCCGTCTCCTTCGCGCCGAGCCGGGTCGGAGGCGTACGCCCTGTCATGCGTTGAACCATTCCCGCATGTCGGTCCACACCGTCGTCAGCGCATCCTCGAGCGGGAGATCGGCGGAGCCTTGAAGCCATCGGTCCACCGCGAGGTCGAAACAGGTCACGGCGAGGGCTGCCCAGGCGTGCGCAGGCCCGGGGGCGATGCTCCGTTGGTTCAAGGATCCTTCGATGGCGCGCGCGAGGTAGTGACTGCGCAGAAGATCGCGCTCGTGCAGCGCCGGTTCGCTCTGGATGATGCTGCGTCGACGCGCGATCTGTTCTCGCCAGCCCTGGATGCCTCGGCATGCGGCGGCGAGACCTTCGCGCACGGTGGCCGCTGCGCCGCGTTCCTGCGGGATGGATGCCATGAAGTCGCTCACCGCCTGCGGGAACTCGCGATCCCGGAGGAACAGCACATCGCGTTTGTCGGCGAAGTGGCGGAAGAACGTCCGTGTGGTCAGCCCCGCCGCCTCGGCGATCTGGGGAACCGTGGTCCCCGCGTACCCCTGGTCGGCGAACAGGGTCATCGCCGCGGCTTCCATCCGCAAAGCAGCGTCCGGTGACCATCGAGGCATGGACCCATGATGACACGAACTGTCGTAAGATCGGTCACGATGACACGCAATGTCATCAGAATCGGAGAGCGGAAGAATGAGCGACAACTCGGCGGCGTGGATCGATTCTCCTTATGCAGACCTGACGGTCCGAGCTGCGCCGATGCCGAAGCCGGGGGTGGGGCAGCTGTTGCTCGAGGTGCGCGCGGTGGCGGTGAATCCGCTCGACGCGATCATCCAGTCCAACGGCACCGTCATGTACGGATGGTTGCGCTACCCGGTGGTCCTGGGGGAGGACGTCGCGGGCGTCGTCGTCGAAACCGGTGCCGGCGTGGACGACTTCGCCGTCGGAGACCGCGTCGTGGCGTACGCGATGGGCCTGGAGAAAGGACGGGACGCCGTCTCCGAGAGCGGTTTCCAGGCCTACGTCGCGGTCGACGCGAGCCTGGCCGCCGTCCTGCCGGCCGCCATCGCCTTCGAGGAGGCCGCCGTCCTGCCTCTGGCGATATCCACCGCGGCGGCCGGCCTGTTCGAGAAGGACCAACTGGGACTGGACTACTCCCGTCTCGGAAACTCGGCGCCTCGCGACGAGGTCGTCGTGATCTGGGGCGGCGCGACGGCGGTCGGAGGCAATGCGATCCAGCTCGCCCGAGCGGCCGGCTATCGGGTCGTCACGACAGCCTCGGCGAAGAACCACGAACAGATGAGGCGGCTGGGGGCGGAAGCCGTCTTCGACTACCACGACCCGGACGCTGCGAATCGGATCATCGATGAGGTCGGCGGCTCCGCGGTGGCGGGGATCCTCGCCGTGGCGACGGGGTCGGCCGAGCCCTGTCTGAGGATCGCGCGCGCAACCGGTGCCACGCAGATCGCGATGGCGAGCCCTCCCGTCTCGTTCTACGATCAACCGCGCCGTCGAGGCCTCTCCCTCGCTCGCATCCGCCTCTTCCTGAAGCTCGGAACGCGGACGGCTCTCCTCCAGGTGCGCAGTCGCCCCCGCGGTATCGGAGCTTCGTTCATCTGGGGAAGCGCCATCGCCACGTCTCCCGTGGGCCCGGCCGTCTGGGGTGGGTATCTCCCCGCCGCTCTCGCTTCGGGCAGCCACCATCTCTACCCCGAGGCCCACATCGCGGGACACGGCCTTCCGGCGATCCAGGGAGCCATCGACACCCTTCGCCTCGGCGTATCGGCGCGGAAACTCGTCGTCACCCTCGACCACGCACCGACGGGATCGTGATCGATCCACGAGGAGGCGTCGGAGCGCGGCGCGGGAACAGCGAGCGCCGGGCGAAAGGTCATCAGTCTGAAGCGACGCGGGAGAGTCCGGAACAGGTCCGGGAGTCACACATGGAGGGGCTGACGGGAATCGAACCCGCGCTATCTGCTTGGGAAGCAGAAGTTCTGCCATTGAACTACAGCCCCGTGCGCCTTGCGGCAGCCCGGCCAGCATAACAGCGTCCGGTCGTCGTGCTCCCCGTCGTCCGTCACAGACCCCCGCGAAAACGACCCTCGCCCTAGGCTGGGGCCGTGCTGCTCTCCGATCGCGACATCCGAGCCGAACTCGACGCGAACCGCCTCGGGCTCGACCCCTTCGACCCGGCCATGGTGCAGCCCTCGAGCGTCGACGTGCGCCTCGATCGCTACTTCCGGCTGTTCGACAACCACAAGTACCCCTTCATCGACCCCGCCGAGGAGCAGCCCGAGCTGACGCGTCTCATCGAGGTCGCTCCCGACGAGCCGTTCATCCTGCACCCGGGCGAGTTCGCTCTCGGATCGACCTTCGAGCGGGTCAGCCTTCCTGACGACGTCGCCGCGCGCCTCGAGGGCAAGTCGTCTCTCGGCCGCCTGGGGCTGCTGACGCACTCGACCGCGGGGTTCATCGACCCGGGCTTCTCGGGCCACGTGACGCTCGAGCTCTCGAATGTCGCCACCCTGCCGATCAAGCTCTGGCCGGGAATGAAGATCGGACAGGTCTGCTACTTCCGCCTGACCTCGCCCGCCGAGAACCCGTACGGCTCGGGCCCGTACGGCAACCGGTATCAGGGTCAGCGCGGGCCGACGGCTTCGCGCTCCGCGCTCAACTTCCACCGCACCGACGTCGGCTCGACCGAGGCCGGGTCCGTCGGGCGCTGACCCGACGACGAAGCGGCGAGGCTCCCTCGGGAGTCCTCGCCGCTTCGTGGTTTCGCGGGATCATTCGGATGCCGACGACTCGCGGCCGCGGCGGAACCCGGCGTCGAAGCCGCGCTCGAACGCGTGCTGCGCGGCTCGGTGACCACGGTGGTGGCTGTGGCCGTCCCGGCCGAAGCCTCGGCCGCCGTGGTCGCGCTCGTTGCCTGTGCACGGTCGATCCGCGGTGTGTCCGCGGTGACCGCCGTGCTCGGCCTCGTGATCGCCGTGGCCGGAACCCCGGCCGAAGCGTGCACCGAACCCGCGCGGGCCGGGGCCGAAACCGGGGCCGAAACCGCCGCGTCCCGGGCCGCGGAAGCCGCGCTCCGGTGACGCCTCGGTCGCGTCGACTCCCAGCGCGTCCGAGAGGGCGTCGAGAGCCGTCGTCAGGCGCTCCAGCTGCTCGGCCGGCACGTCGGCCAGCAGGGCCGCGCGGTCGGCATCCACCCGGTCGAGGATCTCGCGACCCCCGTCGGTCAGTCGCCAGCCGTCGTCGCCGCGCTCGATCCAGCCGCGCTCGGCGAGAGCGTCGACGCGCTTGCCGCCGCGGGCGAGACGGTCGCGCACCCAGGGGGCGTCGATCCGTCCGTCGATGGCGCTGAGGATCATCACGGTCTTGGGGTGCAGCTCGCTGTCGCGCAGCTGCGTGAAGAGGCGGTGGTGCAGCGCGTGACCGACCGTCGTGAGGCGGTGGGCGAGGCTGCGGGCATCAGGTGATGTGGAGGTGTTCATGGGGTGTCCTTTCGGGGCGGTCCATCCGCCGATACATGTCATGTGACAACAGATGTACTGTGACATGTATCTCTGATGCTTGTCAAGCGACATGTAAAATTCCCGCATGGCCACTGACCCCGCCGACGAGATCGCCGCCGCCCTCGGGCGTTTGCGCGGACGCCGCCCGCGCCCGCCCTTCGGCACGGAGGGCCACCATCACCCGCACGTTCACGGCGAACGCGGGGGATTCGGCGGGCCCTGGGGGCGCGGAACCCCGCCCTGGGCCGACCCCGCACAGGGGCGCTTCGGCGGACCCGCACGCCTGCGCCTGCTCGACGCTCTGATCGCGGCATCCGGATCGCTGTCGGTGAGCGAGATCGCCGAGGCGGTGGGCGTCGACCAGCCCCGCGCCTCGCGTCTGGTTCAGCAGGCGGCGCAGATGGGTCTGGTCGCGCGCGAGCCCGACCCCGACGACGCCCGCCGCACGCGCGTGCGCCTCACGCCCGAGGGCGAGGGGATGGTCTCGGGTTTCCGCGGTCGACGACGGGATGCCGTGCGCTCCGCGCTGGAGTCGTTCACCGACGACGAGCGCGTCGAGTTCGCCCGCCTGCTCGGCAAGTTCGCCGACGCCTGGCCGCGCGACTGAGCTCGCTCTGTCTCGAATCGCCGAGGCGAGGTCTCGACGCGTGCGAAACTCCTGAGATCTCCGAGTCGACCGCAGAGTTCGCGCCGGATCGACGCGGGTGCGCGCGGCGCGCGGGTGCGTTTCTCAGGAGTTCGGCCCGCGAGGAGCCCGGATCGAGCGCCCGGCCCGCGAGCGGCCCCGGCCCGAGCACTCGGCGCCCGGGGCTGGCCGCGCGGGGAGCCCCGGCCGGAGCGCCCCCGGCCCGCCTCAGCGGATGACGGCCGGCCGCGCCTTCACCGGAACCATCAGCACCAGCCCGACCGCCAGGATCAGCACGATGCCCACGATGCCGAGGCGGGTGTCGCTGGTGATCCCGACGAACAGAGCGAACAGACCGGGGGCGAGGAACGACACCGCCCGGCCCGTCGTGGCGTACAGGCCGAAGATCTCACCCTCGCGACCCTCCGGAGCCACCCGGGCGAGGAACGACCGGCTGGCCGACTGCACGGGTCCGACGAACAGGCCGAGTCCGAGGCCCGCCACCCAGAACGCCGGCACCGACGTGCCGATGAAGAGGATGACGCTGCCCAGGACGATCAGGCCGATCAGCGAGACGACGATCACGCGCTTCGGTCCGAAGCGGTCGTCGAGGCGCCCCGAGAAGAACGTGCTGATACCGGCCACCACGTTCGCCGCGACCGCGAAGTAGAGCACCTCCGTCGAGCTGAAGCCGAACACCTGCGCGGCGATGATCGCGCCGAAGGTGAACACGCCGGCGAGGCCGTCGCGGAACACCGCGCTGGCGACCAGGAAGAGCAGCACCTGCCGGCTGTCGCGCCACAGCGAGCGCAGCGTGCCCCACAGCACCACGTACGAGCGGAAGAAGCCGACGCGCACCCGGCGCTGCTGCGGCGGGATCTCGGGAACGCGCAGCAGAACGGGAACGGCGAACACGCCGAACCAGACAGCGGATGCCAGGACCGCGAGGCGGATGTTCAGCCCGCCCTCCTTGGGCACGGCGAGAAGCCCCCCGGCGTCGGGTGCGCCGAAGCTCTGGATGAACAGCACCAGCAGCAGGAGCAGCAGCACGATGCCGCCCACGTACCCCATGCCCCAGCCGAAGCCCGAGACGCGGCCGATGTTCTCGCGCGTGGAGACCTGCGTGAGCATCGCGTAGTAGTTGACGCTGGCGAACTCGAAGAAGACGTTGCCGACCGCGATGAGGGTGGCGCCGAGCACGAGGAACTCGGGTGTGCCCTCGACGAAGACCATCGCGGCCATCGACAGCACGATCAGGCCGGTGTTGATGCCGAGCCAGAGCTTGCGGCGCCCCGTACCGTCGGAGCGCTGGCCCAGCACGGGGGCGACGAGCGCCACGACGATGCCGGCGATCATCAGCGCCACGCCGACCAGGCTCGCATTGTCGGCGAGCGCGCGAACGAGGGCGGGGTCGTCGTCGTTGCCGTTCGCCGCAGCCACCACGGCGGGATCGACGAACAGCGAACTCGCCAGGTAGGTGCTGAACACGAACGTGGTCACGACCGCGTTGAAGGCGGCGGATCCCCAGTCCCACAGGGCCCAGGCGAGCACCGGCCGACGGAGGGTGCTGACGGGGGCGGAGGCGGGCTCGGGAGGGGTCATATGGGTCACGCTAGGCCCCTCCGGTGAACGCCCGGTACCCCCGAGGCGACGCCGCGCCACCCTTGGCGCGCTCATTCAGGCTACCGCCGAGCCCGCACGGCGGCGCGGAGCCGACTACCGTGGAGTCATGGCATCCGAAAACCCCGTCGACTCCGCTGAGGCGGAGACCACCCCCGCCCCGCTCACCTTCTCCGACCTGGGTCTGGATGCCAACGTGCTCAAAGCCCTCAAGGACGTTGGGTATGAGACCCCGTCGGCCATCCAGGCCGCGACCATCCCCGTGCTCCTGCAGGGTCGCGACGTCGTCGGTCTCGCGCAGACCGGTACCGGCAAGACCGCGGCTTTCGCGCTGCCGGTGCTGTCGCAGATGGAGACCGGCCACAAGAACCCGCAGGCCCTCGTGCTCGCCCCCACCCGTGAGCTCGCGCTCCAGGTGTGCGAGGCGTTCGAGAAGTACGCCGCCCACATCAAGGGCGTCTCGGTGCTCCCCGTCTACGGCGGTCAGGGCTACGGCCAGCAGCTGTCGGCGCTGCGCCGCGGCGTCGACATCGTCGTGGGCACCCCGGGTCGCATCATGGATCACCTCGACAAGGGCACCCTCGACCTGAGCGAGCTGAAGTACCTCGTGCTCGACGAGGCCGACGAGATGCTCAAGATGGGCTTCGCCGAAGACGTCGAGACGATCCTCGCCGACACCCCCAAGACGAAGCAGGTCGCGCTGTTCTCGGCCACCATGCCGGCGCAGATCCGCCGCATCTCGGCTCAGTACCTGAACGACCCCGAAGAGATCACGGTCAAGACCAAGACCGCGACCTCGACGAACATCAGCCAGCGGTACCTGATCGTGTCGTACCAGCAGAAGATCGACGCCCTCACGCGCATCCTCGAGGTCGAGAACTTCGAGGGCATGATCGTCTTCACCCGCACGAAGAACGAGACCGAGACGGTCGCCGAGAAGCTGCGTGCCCGCGGGTACACCGCCGCCGCCATCAACGGCGACGTCGCCCAGGTGCAGCGCGAGCGCACGGTCAACCAGCTGAAGTCCGGCAAGCTCGACATCCTCGTCGCCACCGACGTCGCCGCGCGCGGTCTCGACGTGGATCGCATCAGCCACGTGGTCAACTACGACCTGCCGATCGACACCGAGTCGTACGTGCACCGCATCGGCCGCACCGGTCGCGCCGGCCGCACGGGCGACGCGATCAGCTTCGTCACCCCGCGCGAGCGCCGCATGCTCACCGCGATCGAGAAGGCCACGCGCCAGCCGCTGACCGAGATGTCGCTGCCGAGCGTCGACGACGTCAACGCCACGCGCCTCACCCGTTTCGACGACGCGATCACCACCGCCCTCGAGGACACCGCCGCCATCGCGACGTTCCGCGACGTCGTGGCCCACTACGTCGAGCACCACGACGTGCCCGAGGCCGACGTGGCCGCAGCGCTCGCCGTGGTCGCCCAGGGCGACACCCCGCTGCTGCTCGAGGCCGAGGCCTTCCGCCAGCAGCGCTTCGACAGCGAGCGTCCCGCGCGCGACGGCGCTTCCCGCGACGGGGGTTCGCGTGACGGTGGATCGCGCGACAGCGGTCCGCGCCGCGACACCTCGGGGCGCTTCTCGACTTACCGCATCGCGGTCGGTCGTCGCCAGCGGGTCGAGCCGCGTCAGATCGTCGGCGCCCTCGCGAACGAGGGTGGGCTGCGTCGCAACGACTTCGGTGCGATCCAGATCCGTCAGGACTTCTCGCTCGTCGAGCTGCCCGCCGACCTGTCGAGCGACACGATCGGCCGCCTCGCCGACACCCGCATCTCGGGCCAGCTGATCGACCTGCGCCTCGACGGTGGCGGACGCTCCGCCAAGCGCAGCGACCGCCCGCAGCGCCGTGAGAGCGACCGCGATCGCGACTGACCCCGCGGCATCCGTTCGACGCCCCCGCTGACCCTCGGGTCGTGGGGGCGTCGTGCGTGCAGCGGTTCGCAGGCGCGGCCGCCGCCCGGTGTCGTCCTCACGCCGCGTGCGTGCTGTGGCGCGGGGCATGTCCCACTTCGTGCTGCCTGGGCCCTTCGGGGCTGCACATTTCGGGACACGGTTTGCGCTGCGCGAGACGCTGGGCACGCTGTGGGGCGGGGCATGTCCCACTTCGTGCTGCCTAGACCCCTCGCTGCTGCACATTTCGGGACATGGCCGGCGGCGCGCGACACACGGCATCCAGAAGTTGAGCCAATTCATATCAACTCGGCTTGACCTCGATGCAGGGCCCCGATAACCTTGAGTCATCGGGGCTCAACCCCCGCAGAGACTTTCATCACACCCCGAGTCGTGGCATCCGTCCGACTCACAAGCAAGGAGACACATATGCCCCGTGCAGTGGGAATCGACCTCGGTACGACCAACTCCGTCGTGAGCGTGCTCGAGGGTGGCGAGCCCAAGGTCATCGCCAACGCCGAGGGTTTCCGCACGACCCCCTCGGTCGTCGCCTTCACGAAGGACGGCGAGGTGCTCGTCGGTGAGACCGCCAAGCGCCAGGCCGTCACGAACGTCGACCGCACCATCTCCAGCGTCA
This sequence comes from Microbacterium sp. CFBP 13617, assembly GCF_014839445.1. NCBI lineage: Bacteria > Bacillati > Actinomycetota > Actinomycetes > Micrococcales > Microbacteriaceae > Microbacterium > Microbacterium sp. CFBP 13617. The sequence goes on from NZ_JACYNW010000001.1 coordinate 663,069, forward strand.
AGCGCCACATGGGCACGACCTGGTCGTTCGACGTCGACGGCAAGAAGTGGACGCCGCAGGAGATCTCGGCCCGCATCCTGCAGAAGCTGAAGCGCGACGCCGAGGAGTACCTGGGCGACACCGTGACCGACGCGGTCATCACGGTCCCCGCGTACTTCAACGACGCCGAGCGCCAGGCCACCAAGGAGGCCGGTGAGATCTCGGGCCTCAACGTGCTGCGCATCATCAACGAGCCCACCGCCGCGGCTCTCGCGTACGGCCTCGACAAGGGCAAAGAAGACGAGCTCATCCTCGTGTTCGACCTCGGTGGCGGAACGTTCGACGTCTCGCTGCTCGAAGTGGGCAAGGACGACGACTTCTCCACCATCCAGGTGCGCTCCACCTCGGGTGACAACCGCCTCGGTGGCGACGACTGGGACCAGCGGGTCGTCGACTACCTCATCAAGCAGTTCAAGGACACGACCGGTGTCGACGTCTCGGGCGACAAGATCGCCCTGCAGCGTCTGAAGGAAGCGGCCGAGCAGGCCAAGAAGGAGCTGTCGAGCTCGACCTCGACCTCCATCAACCTGCCCTACCTGTCGCTCACCGACTCGGGCCCCGTCTCGCTCAGCGAGACCCTCACGCGCGCCAAGTTCGAGGACCTCACCAAGGACCTCCTCGACCGCACGCGCAAGCCCTTCTCCGACGTCATCCGCGAGGCCGGCGTCAAGGTGGAGGACATCGCGCACGTGGTGCTCGTGGGCGGCTCGACCCGCATGCCCGCGGTCGCCGAGCTCGTGAAGAAGGAGACCGGCAAGGACGCCAACAAGGGCGTCAACCCCGACGAGGTCGTGGCCGTGGGCGCAGCCCTGCAGGCCGGTGTCCTCAAGGGTGAGCGCAAGGACGTGCTGCTCATCGACGTCACCCCCCTGAGCCTCGGTATCGAGACCAAGGGCGGCATCATGACCAAGCTCATCGAGCGCAACACGGCCATCCCGACCAAGCGCAGCGAGACCTTCACCACCGCCGACGACAACCAGCCGTCGGTCGCGATCCAGGTCTTCCAGGGCGAGCGCGAGTTCACCCGCGACAACAAGCCGCTCGGCACGTTCGAGCTCACCGGCATCGCCCCGGCTCCCCGTGGCATCCCGCAGGTGGAGGTCACCTTCGACATCGACGCGAACGGCATCGTCCACGTCTCGGCGAAGGACAAGGGCACCGGCAAGGAGCAGTCGATGACGATCACGGGTGGCTCGTCGCTGCCCAAGGAAGACATCGAGCGCATGGTGCGCGAGGCCGAAGAGAACGCGGCCGACGACAAGAAGCGCCGCGAGTCCGCCGAGACCCGCAACCAGGCCGAGACCCTGTCGTACTCGATCGAGAAGCTGATCAAAGAGAACGAAGACAAGCTCCCCGCCGAGGTCAAGACCGAGGTCCAGGGCGATGTCGACGCGCTCAAGACGGCACTCGCCGGCGATGACGACGACGCGGTCAAGACCGCGTTCGACAAGCTGAACGCCAGCCAGGGCAAGCTCGGCGAGGCCATCTACGCCTCGTCGCAGGCCGCGGGCGAGCCCGCCGACCCGAACGTCGGCCAGCCCGGCAACGGTGAGACGCCGAACCCCGAGGAAGACGTCATCGACGCCGAGGTCGTCGACGACGAGCCGACCGACGAGACGAAGAAGTAAGCAGAGACCATGGCACACAAGGACGACGAACAGCCCACGGGCTCGGGCGCCGGTCCTGACGAGACGGGGCCGGAGGAGAACACCTCCGGCCCCGCGCCGTCGGGCGAGCAGTCCGAGACGACCGACGCGGATGCCGAGGGCCTGACCATCGACGACATCCTCGGCGCCGAGCAGACGCCCGAGGCCGCGGCAGAGGGGGCTTCCTCCGACAAGGAGGCCTCGCTGCTGATCGACCTCAAGAGGCTGCAGGCCGAGTACGCCAACTACCGCCGGCGCACCGAAGACCAGCGCGAGCGCGAGATCGAGCGGGCCAAGGGCGAAGCCGTGAAGGGCCTGCTGCCCGTCATGGACGACCTCGACCGCGCGGTCAAGCACGGCGACCTCGTCGAGGGCACGCCCTTCGCCGCCATCGGCGACAAGGTGCGGGCCGTGGCCGAGCGCCTCGGCGTGGTGTCGTACGGCGCCGTCGGCGACGTCTTCGACCCGCAGCAGCACGAGGCCATCTTCCAGGCGCCCACCCCCGGCGTGACCGAGACGACGATCCTCGAGGTCGTCGAGGTGGGTTACCGCCTCGGCTCGATCGAGCTGCGACCGGCCAAGGTCGTCGTCGCCGTGCCGGCCTAAGAGGAGGACAGATGGCGAGTCAGGACTGGTTCGACAAGGACTTCTACAAGGTCCTCGGCGTCGACAAGAGCGTCAGCGCGGCCGATCTGAAGAAGACCTACCGCAAGCTCGCGCGCCAGTACCACCCCGACTCGAACCCGGGTGACGCGAAGGCCGAGGCCAAGTTCAAAGAGATCAGCGAGGCCTACTCGGTGCTCAACGATCCGGAGCAGCGCGAGGAGTACGACCAGATCCGGGCCATGGGCTCGGGGGCGCGCTTCTCGGCACCGGGTACCGGCGGCGGCGGCGGTTTCGACGACGTCTTCAGCCGGTTCGGTCAACCGCGCAGTGGCGGCGCCGGGGCTCCTCCGGGGGGCTTCGACGACTTCTTCTCGATGTTCGACCAGCAGGGCGGCGCCGGTTTCGGTTCCGGCCGGTTCGGTCAGACCTCGGGCGGATACCGCGGTTACGGCGGACCGCAGCGCGGATCCGACGTCACGGCGCGCACGACGATCGACTTCATCACGGCGGCCAAGGGCGAGACGATCACCCTGCAGGGCGAAGACAACGTGCCGTTCAAGGTGAAGATCCCGGCCGGGGTGTCGGACGGGCAGAAGATCCGCCTGCGCGGCCGCGGACGCAAGTCGCCCGACGGCGGCGAGAGCGGCGACATCGTCGTGACCGTCGCGGTGCGTCCGCACCCGGTGTTCACGCGCGACGGCCTCCACCTGCGGGTCACGGTGCCGGTCACCTTCACCGAGGCGGCTCTGGGCGCCACGATCGAGGTCCCGACACTCGGGGGGGAGCCGGTGCGACTGCGCGTCGCCCCCGGTACCCCGTCGGGACGGGTGCTGCGCGTCAAGGGGCGCGGTATCGAGTCGACCAAGGGCGTCGGCGACCTGCTCGCCGAGGTTCAGGTCGCGGTTCCCACGCACCTCGACGATGCGGCCCGTGAAGCCCTCGAGCGTTTCCACGAGCTCGAACCGAAAGAGAACCCGCGCGCCGACCTGATGGCCAAGGCGCGCTGACGCATCCCACGCGCGTCGTCGCGGTTCTCGGCATTCGATACGTCAGGATGCCGAGAACCCGGCACCCGCAGCCGGCACGACGAAAGAGGTGAAGACGTGTCCGAGAGAGAGATCGACGAAGACGCCCCGATCTTCGCCATCGCCGCCGCCGCCGAGCTGTCGAACATGCACCCGCAGACGCTGCGGCAGTACGACCGGCTCGGCCTCGTCGTGCCCGCGCGCACCCAGGGCGGGTCGCGTCGCTACTCGAGCCGCCACGTGCAGCAGTTGCGCGAGGTCGCCCGCCTGTCGGGGGAGGGCATGAGCCTTCCCGCGATCGCGCGCCTCCTCGCCCTCGAGGAGCGCGTGCACGATCTCGCCCGCCGAGTGAACGACCTCGAGCGGCAGCTCACGATCGAGCGGCAGTCCCGCCCCGGTGCGCGCGTCTTCGCCGCCGGCGCGACCGGCTCGGTCGTGACGCTCCGCCACGGCTCGCGCGTGCGTCGCGCGACCGACATCGTGCTCTGGCGCCCGCGCGACATCCACGACGACTGACATCCCGTCGCTGCACCGAGGTCCTGAGCGCGTCGAAGGGTCTGTGCGCACGGTGCCCCGACGGCTCGGCCGGAGCGGCGCAGCGGCTCAGGCCGGATCGATCCGCAGCACCGTCGGCGTCTCTCCGACCGAGAGGTCGTCGACGACGCGGAGCGTGCGTGCGATGTCGTCGACCGCGCCGATGACGGTGCCGAACCGCTCGCGGTCGGCGCACACCGCCGTCACCGTGACGAAGTGCGAGCCCGTGTCCCACGTGTAGGTCGCGAAGGGGGGAGTCTTCGGATCGGCCGGCAGCGGCATCGCGAGCTTCTCGCCGACGCCGAGATGCGGATTGCGGAACGACTCGGTGTCGTCGTACTCCATCGGCATCATCGCGCGCGCGGTGCGCAGCTGCGCGGTGGCCTCTTGCAGCTGTGCCATCACGACGAGCAGTTCGGGCGCGCTCTTCCACACCCACACCAGAACGCGGCCACCGGCGCGACGCATGAGCAGCGGAGCGGCTTGACTCAGCATCCAGGCGAAGGCGCCGCCGCCGGGGCGGGGGGCGGTGCCGGTCGTGCGGGCGGCCTGCCCGAGCAGCATGCCGATGGCGGCCTTGCGGTGTCGTCGGCCGCGCAGGCCCAGCGAACCGGTCACGGGCACCCAGAGGTCGGCGGCGGCGTCGGCCTGCAGTCGAGACATGGCTCCACCCTACGAGCCGCGACCGAACGGGCGCTGAGTTGCAGAAAAGGTTCCCCGGTGTCGGAGGTTGGTGCCAGGCTGGTCTTCGCGGTCACGGCGGCCGCGTCAGACCTGCTCCGGAGGTCCCATGCTCGGCAAGATCCTCGTCCGCTACCTGTCCCGGTACCGCTGGCTCCTCGTGGCGCTGCTGGTGTTCCAGTTCGTCGCGGCGATGGCATCCCTCTACCTGCCGCGCCTGAACGCCGACATCATCGATCGCGGCGTCGCCCAGGGCGACACGGGGTTCATCTGGTCGCAGGGCATGATCATGCTCGGCATCTCGCTCGGGCAGATCGTCGCCTCGGTCGTCGCGACCTACTTCGCCGCGCGCGCCGCCATGGCCGCGGGCCGCGACATCCGGCTCGATCTGTTCGAGAAGGTCAGCGGTTTCTCCGAGCGCGAACTGTCGCAGTTCGGCGCCGGTTCCCTCATCACGCGCAACACGAACGACGTGCAGCAGGTGCAGATGCTCGCGATGATGGGTGCCACCATGCTCGTCAGCGCCCCGCTGCTCGCCCTCGGCGGCATCTTCATGGCGTTGCAGCAAGACGTCGGTCTCAGTTGGCTGCTCGGCGTCGCCGTTCCGATCCTGCTGGTCGCGGTCGCCCTCATCATCGCCCGCATGGTGCCGCTGTTCCGCAGCTACCAGTCCAAGCTCGACGCCGTGAACCGGGTGATGCGCGAACAGCTGACCGGGGTGCGCGTGGTGCGCGCCTTCGTGCGCGAGCGCATCGAAGAAGAGCGCTTCCGCGAGGCGAACACCGACATCATGGACGTCGGCCGCAAGGTGGGCTCGCTCTTCGTGCTGCTGTTCCCGCTGGCGATGCTGGTGCTCAACGTCACCGTCGTCGGTGTCATCTGGTTCGGCGGCATCCAGGTCGACGCCGGCGGCGTGCAGATCGGTACCCTCTTCGCCTTCATGCAGTACGTGGCGCAGATCCTCATGGGCGTGCTCATGGCGAGCTTCATGACGGTGATGATCCCGCGCGCGGCCGTGTCGGCCGAGCGCATCGGAGAGGTGCTCGACAGTCACTCGACGCTCGAGCGTCCGGCGAACCCGGTGAGCGTCTTCCCCTCGGTCGGAACCGTCGAGTTCGACGACGTCGCCTTCGCGTACCCGGGAGCCGAGTCGCCCGTGGTGTCGGGCGTCACGTTCGCGGCCCACCCCGGCGAGACCGTGGCGATCGTCGGATCGACGGGGGCGGGAAAGACGACCCTCGTCTCCCTGCTCCCGCGTCTGTTCGACGTGACGGCGGGAGTCGTCCGCGTCGGCGGCGTCGACGTGCGCGAGGCCGACCTCGACCTGCTGTGGAAGAGCATCGGCCTGGTGCCGCAGCGCCCGTTCCTGTTCAGCGGCACGGTGGCATCCAACCTGCGTTTCGGTCGCGAAGACGCCACCGACGACGAACTGTGGCACGCGCTCGAGATCGCCCAGGGTCGCGACTTCGTCGAGGCGATGGAGGGCGGCCTCGACGGCAAGATCGCCCAGGGCGGCACCAACGTCTCGGGCGGGCAGCGCCAGCGCCTCGCCATCGCCCGAGCGATCGTGCACCGGCCGGCGGTGCTCGTCTTCGACGACTCGTTCTCGGCCCTCGACCTCAGCACCGACGCCCGATTGCGGCAGGCGTTGTGGCAAGAGCTCCCCGAGGTGACGAAGATCGTCGTCGCGCAGCGCGTCTCGACCATCACCGGTGCCGACCGGATCGTCGTGCTCGAAGACGGACGCATGGCCGGCCTCGGCACGCACGACGAGCTGCTGCGCTCCAGCACCACCTATCGCGAGATCGTCGAGTCGCAGCTGGGGGTCGAAGCATGAGCACTCCCGACACCCGCACCGAAGAAGAGCGCGCCGAACTCGAGCTCGCTGAACAGGCCCGTCTGAACTCCGGCGACTGGGACAGCGTCGCGCCGGGCAAGGCCTCGGACTTCGGCTCGAGCTTCCGCCGGCTGATCGGACTCCTACGACCCCACGCCGGGGCCTTCGGGCTCGTCTCGGTGCTCGGGGCCCTCGGTGTCGTGCTGGCGGTGCTGGCCCCGCGCGTCCTCGGCAACGCCACGAACATCATCTTCGAGGGCGTGGTCTCGCGCGGGCTCGCCGAGCAGTTCCCGGCCGGCACCCCGAAAGACGCCGTCGTCGACGCCCTGCGCTCCGCCGGGCAGGGCGACATCGCCAACATCGTCGGCGCGATGGACAACTTCCAGGTCGGCGCGGGCGTCGACTTCGATGCGCTGCGCATCGTGGTCGTGACGGTACTGGCCATCTACGTCGGCTCGTCGCTGCTGTCGTGGATCCAGGGCTACGTCATCAACATCATCATGGTGCGCACGATGTGGCGCCTGCGTGAAGACGTCGAGGCCAAGGTCAACCGGCTCCCCCTGTCGTACTTCGACAAGGTGCAGCGCGGTGAGCTCATCTCGCGGGTCACGAACGACATCGACAACATCACGCAGACGATGCAGCAGTCGCTCTCGAGCGCCCTCACCTCCGTGCTCACGGTCGTGGGCGTGCTCATCATGATGTTCACCATCTCCTGGCAGCTGGCCCTCGTCGCGCTCATCTCGCTCCCGCTCATGGCGGTCATCTTCGGGGTGATCGGCCCGAAGTCGCAGAAGGCCTTCGGCGAGCAGTGGAAGAAGGTGGGCCGTCTCAACGCCCGCGTCGAGGAGTCGTTCTCGGGTCACGCGCTGGTCAAGGTCTACGGCCGCGAGAAAGACGCCCGCGAGAAGTTCGAGGTCGAGAACGAAGAGCTCTACCAGGCCAGCTTCCGGGCCCAGTTCCTCTCCGGCATGATCATGCCGGGCATGATGTTCGTCGGAAACCTCACCTACGTCGGCATCGCGGTGCTCGGCGGACTCATGGTGGCCGGCGGGCAGATCCGCCTGGGCGACGTGCAGGCGTTCATCCAGTACTCGCAGCAGTTCACGCAGCCCCTGTCGCAGCTGGGTGGCATGGCCGCGGTCGTGCAGTCGGGTACGGCCTCGGCCGAGCGCGTCTTCGCCCTGCTCGATGCCGACGAGCAAGACCCCGACGCCCCCGACGCCCCGCGCCCGGGCGACGGTCGCGGGGTCATCGAGTTCGAGAACGTCCGCTTCGCGTACTCGCCCGATCGCCCGCTCATCCGCGACCTGTCGTTCCGGGTCGAGCCGGGTCAGACGGTCGCCATCGTCGGACCGACGGGGGCCGGCAAGACCACGTTGGTCAACCTGATCATGCGGTTCTACGAGCTCGACGGCGGACGCATCCTGCTCGACGGTCAGGACATCGCCGAACTGCGCCGCGACGACGTCCGCTCGCGCACCGGCATGGTGTTGCAAGACCCGTGGCTGTTCGCCGGGACGATCCGCGACAACATCCGCTACGGCCGCGAGACCGCCACCGACGACGAGATCCAGCAAGCCGCCGTCGCCACCCGCGTCGACCAGTTCGTGCACTCGCTCCCCGAGGGGTACGACACCGTCCTCGACGAAGACGCCGCGAACGTCTCGGCGGGTGAGAAACAGCTCATCACCATCGCGCGGGCGTTCGTCGCGCGTCCGTCGGTGCTCATCCTCGACGAGGCGACCTCGTCGGTCGACACGCGCACCGAGCTGCTGCTGCAGCAGGCCATGGCCGCGCTGCGCGAAGGACGCACGTCGTTCGTGATCGCGCATCGCCTGTCGACGATCCGCGATGCCGATCTCATCCTGGTCATGGAGCACGGCGACATCGTCGAGCAGGGCACGCACGACGAGCTGATCGGCACCGAGGGGGCGTACTACCGGCTCTACCGTTCGCAGTTCGAGCAGGCCACCGCCGACGTCGATCTCGGGGCGGCCGAAGCCCCCCGCGCGGCTGATCCCCGGCAGGCGCCGGCCACCGACGACGCCGTGGTGGTGTCGGCGATGGCGGCCGCGGCATCCGAGGTTCCCGCCCCCGCCGGGACCGACGGGCCGCCGCGCCCCGCGCACGGTGCTCCCACGCCCGACCCGCGGCTCGACGGTCGGGACTGACTCGACCCGCTCCGACCCGCCCGCCCGGTGCCACGCCGGGCGGGCGGTGCCGCGTCCGGCACGCGTCGAGCGCCCACGCCACCCGTCCTCCACACCGGGAGACGGCTCCGGGTTCGCGAAAACCGCTCGGGTACAGTGGTGCGAGCGCATGAACCGCACCGTGCGACCCGTCCGCCGCATAGATAGGCCTCACCACCCGTGACCACTTCTGCGACGCCCGCCGACCATCCCGTATCCGACGACGCGCACGATCCCGCCGTCTCGCGCGAGACTCCCACCCCGGCCGAACGTCCGCTCACGGTCCTCATCGGCGCCGACACGTTCCTGCCCCACGTCAACGGGGCCGCCCGCTTCGCCGAGCGCCTCGCCGCCGGTCTTGTCGCCCGCGGTCACGACGTGCACGTCGCCGCGCCCAGCATCGGCCGTGGCCACGCGGGCACGGCGACCGAGGTGATCGAGGGGCAGCCGATGACGCTGCACCGTCTTCCGTCGTACCGCTTCCTTCCGCACGACTGGCTCACGTTCGTATGGCCCTGGCGCGCGAAGCACTACGCGCGACTCATGCTCGATGAGATCCGGCCCGACGTCGTGCACATCCAGTCGCACATCATCATCGGCCGAGGACTCGCCCGCGAGGCGCGCAAGCGCGGCATCCCGGTGATCGCCACCAACCACGTGATGCCCGAGAACATCCTCGACTTCACGACCCTGCCCGACTTCCTCGACCGCATCATGCTCAAGCTGGCCTGGGCCGATGCCAAGCGCACCTTCGTCATGACGCGCGCCGTCACGACGCCCACGCGTCGGGCCGCCGACTTCCTGCAGGCGACGATCGGCATCGAGGGTGTCATCCCGATCTCCTGCGGTATCGACCGCTCGAACTACACGCCCGACCTCGAGCCGCGCGACGCGAACCGCATCCTCTTCGTCGGACGCCTCACCACCGAGAAGGGCATCGACGTCATCCTGCGCGCGATGACCAAGATCGACCCCGCCCTCGACGTGACCTTCGACATCGTCGGTGGCGGCGACCAGCGCCGCAACCTCGAGCAGCTCGCCGAGCAGCTCGGTCTCGCGCACCGCGTGACCTTCCACGGCCACACGTCCGAAGAAGAGCTGCGCGCGCTCTACTCCCGCGCGTCGGTCTTCGCGATCGCCTCGATCGCCGAGCTCCAGTCGATCGCGACGATGGAGGCCATGGCCTCCGGCCTGCCGATCGTCGCCGCCAATGCGGTCGCACTCCCGCACCTCGTGCACGACGGCGAGAACGGGTACCTGTTCGAGCCCGGAAACGCCGACGAGCTCGCGGCCCGGTTGACCGACGTGCTCACCGCCGCTCCCGACGAGCGCCGGCGGATGCAGCAGGCGTCGCTCGACGGCGTGATCGTGCACGACATCGGCCGCACCCTCGACACCTTCGAGGCGCTGTACCGCGGACGCCCGCTCCCGGAGTGACCTCGTGCACGTCGTGATGTTCGCCGACCAGCACCTCGAGTCGCTGGGCGGCGCGCAGGTGTCGATGCGGTTGCAGAAACGATTCCTCGAGCGCGCGGGCCACGTCGTCACCGTCGTCGCTCCGCGCCTGCACCGCCCTGCGCCCGACGACACCGCCTACCTCGACCTGCCCTCGATCCCCCTCACGCTCGATCGCGAGTACGCGCTCACCTGGCCCGGTGCCCGGACCGACCGGTGCGTGGACTCCGAGATGGGCGCGCGCCTGCCGGTCGACGTCGTGCACGTGCAGGCCGACTTCTGGGGCGCGTACATCGGGCACCGTTTCGCGGCGCGGCACGGCCTGCCCGTCGTGCACACGATGCACAACCGCGTCGACGTGGGCATCGAGGCGACCGCCCCGTTCCCGGGCCTGGTACTGCGCGCGCTGAACGCGTGGGCGCGACGCGCGCTGCCGCGACAGGTCACCGCGCCGGTGGCGGGGCGCGATATCGCGCCGGCCGGCAGCGACATCGACGGCTGGGCGTACCTTCGCCGTCTGGCCGCGGTGTCCCGCGCCGTGACCGCCCCCTCGGGTCACTTCGCGCGTCGTCTGGAACGGCACGGTGTCGCCGACGCGGTCGACGTGATCTGGAACGGCATCGACGACGACGCGCTCGACGCCGCCCTCGCGGCCGGACCCACCGAGCGTCGCCCGGGCCGTCCGCGCTTCGTCTGGCTCGGCCGCATGAGCCCCGAGAAGCGCCTGCTCCCCTTCCTCGAGGCGGTCGCCGAGTCGGGGATCGACGCCGAGGTCGAGATCATCGGCGGCGGCGGTCAGCTCCGTGCCGCGCAGCGGCTGATCGAGCGCCGGGCGCCGGTGGCATCCGTCACGTTCGCGGGACGCCTGTCGTACGCCGAGACCCTCCGCCGGCTCGCCGACGCCGACGCCGTGGTGCAGACGTCGATCGGCTTCGAGACGCAGGGCATGACGGTGTTCGAGGCCGCCTCACTCGGCACCCCCGCCGTCGTCAGTGACCCCGACATCGGCGCCGAGCTCGGCGCCGGGATCTGGACGGTTCCGGATGCCACGGTCGCGGCGCTCTCGCAGACCCTCCGCCGCGCGGCCGCCGACATCGCCGACGGGTCGCCGGTCACGCCCGACGCGAGCGTCGCGGAGCGGTTCCGCCAGTCGTCGCGCACGGCGGCGATGGTCGCCGTGTACGAGCGGGCGGTCGCCGCGGGGCGCTGACCCGGCGGATCCCACGCCCGCCGAGCCTCGGCCGTGCCGGGGCCGCGTGTGCCGCGTCGTCGGGTCACTCCGTTCCCACGATGCGCAGCGGAGCGGTGGCCGTCGAGGCCGACGGCAGGGTGACGTGCATGCTCGGGCGTGCGGCTTCGACCGCGGGAGCGGCCTGGATCGTCTTCTCCCGCGAGCGGATCGAGCGGTGCGATGAGGGGGCGACGCGCGAGGGGTCGGTGGGGATGCGCCCGTACCCGTCGGTCCGCACGAGCCACACGGTGCCGACGATGCCGGCGAGCGAAAGGATGCCGAGGGCGATGAAATAAGCCATGGCAGAGACGCTACGAGTGGAGGGAAAGTGTCACGAGTGGCATGATGGACGGTGTCCGTCATATTTCTGCCACACCGGAGGTTCGCATGCGCTCGGTCGCCGTCGTCATCCAGCCCGGCTTCGCCCCGTTCGAGTTCGGCCTCGCGTGCGAAGCTTTCGGCCTCGACCGCAGCGACGACGGCATCCCGAATTTCGACTTCCGCATCGTTGCGCCCGAACCCGGGGTCGTGCCCTCGAACATCGGTTTCTCGGTGAACGTCGATCTCGGTCTCGAGGCGGCGTCCGACGTCGACATCCTGGTTCTCGCCCCCATCCCGCGGGATCAGTGGGGCACCGTCGACCCGCGCGTGGTCGAGGTGGTGCGCGCCGCCCATGCCCGTGGCGCCTGGTTGCTGAGCGTGTGCAGCGGGTCGTTCGTCATCGCCGCCGCCGGGGTGCTCGACGGAAAGCGCGCCACGACGCACTGGCGTTACGCCGATGTCATGGCGCGGATGTATCCGGAGATCGAGGTCGACCCCGACGTGCTCTACGTGCAGTCGGGCAACATCGTCACGAGCGCCGGAACCGCCGCGGGACTCGACGCGTGCCTGCACCTGCTGCGCCAGGAGCTCGGTTCGGAGCTCGCCAACCGCATTGCGCGACGCATGGTCGTCGCGCCGCAGCGCGACGGAGGCCAGGCGCAGTTCATCGCCTCGCCGATCCCGATCGACTCGTCGCTCTCGCTGGCTCCGGTGACCGAGTGGATGCTGCAGAACCTGGATGCCGAGCTCTCGGTCGATCGACTCGCGGCACGCGCGCACATGTCACCGCGCACCTTCGCCCGCCGCTTCAAGGCGGATCTCGGAGCCACGCCCGCGGCCTGGCTCGCGCGCCAACGCCTGCTGCACGCGCAGCGGCTGCTCGAAGAGACCGATCTGGGGCTGGACCGCATCGCCGCCGAGTGCGGCTTCGGTTCGGCGGCGGTGCTGCGCCAGAACTTCGCCCGAGCGATGGGACTCACCCCGACCGCCTACCGCGCGCGTTTCTCGTGCAACGCGGATGAGCGAGTCGCCTCCGCGACCGTGTCGGCCCCGGCGACGGCGGAGCCGATCCCGGCCTGAGGGCCGCACCGCGCCCGCTCTCGCACCGCCACCGCTCTCACACCGCCACCGCTCCCGCGCTGCCCGCGCCCGCGCTCACGCCGCGCCCGCGTCCGCGCTACCGCCTGTGCCGCGGCATCCGTTGTTCTCTCGCCGGTGCACTGCTAAACTTGAGTCCACGCAACTCAAGTTTTTGAGACGGCGAACAGATTTTGGGAGAACACATGAACGCCACGCCACAGCCGGGGCAGGAGGACGCGCGGAGCGCCCTCGAGCAGTTCGGCATCAACCTCACCGACCGTGCCCGCCAGGGCAAGCTCGACCCCGTGATCGGGCGCGACGGCGAGATCCGCCGCGTCAGCCAGGTGCTCACCCGCCGCACGAAGAACAACCCCGTGCTCATCGGCGAACCCGGCGTCGGCAAGTCTGCCGTCGTCGAGGGGCTCGCGCAGCGCATCGTCGCGGGCGACGTCGCCGAGAGCCTGAAGAACAAAGAACTCGTGTCGCTCGACATCTCGGCGCTCGTCGCCGGCGCGATGTACCGCGGCCAGTTCGAAGAGCGGCTGAAGAGCGTCCTGAAAGAGATCACCGAGTCCGATGGGCGGGTCATCACGTTCATCGACGAGCTGCACGTGCTCATGGGCGCGGGCGGCGGCGAGGGCTCGGTCGCGGCGTCCAACATGCTCAAGCCCATGCTCGCCCGCGGCGAGCTGCGGCTGATCGGCGCGACCACGCTCGACGAGTACCGCGAGTTCATCGAGAAAGATGCCGCTCTCGAACGCCGCTTCCAGCAGGTGTACGTCGGCGAGCCCACGGTCGAAGACACCGTGGCGATCCTCCGCGGCCTGAAGGAGCGTTACGAGGCGCACCACAAGGTCGCCATCGCCGATGCGGCGCTGGTCGCGGCGGCGTCGCTGTCGAACCGCTACATCCCCGCGCGCCAGCTGCCCGACAAGGCCATCGACCTGATCGACGAGGCGGCCTCGCGTCTGCGCATGGAGATCGACTCCGCGCCCCTCGAGATCGACGAGCTGCGCCGACACGTCGATCGGCTCAAGCTCGAAGAGCTCGCGCTGAAGAAAGAGAAGGACGCCGCCTCGAAGGAGCGTCTCGCCACGCTCCGCGACACCCTCGCCGGCGAGCAGGCCAAACTCGACGAGCTGCAGGCCCGGTGGGAGCGCGAGCGCGCCTCGCTCAACCGCGTCGGCGACCTGAAGACCCGTCTCGACTCGGCGCGAGTGGATGCCGAGCGCGCCCAGCGCGAGGGCAACCTCGAACGCGCGTCGCGGTTGCTGTACGCCGAGATCCCGGCGCTCGAGCGCGAGCTCATGGCCGCCGAGCGCGAGGAGCCCACCGGCGACCGGATGGTCAACGATCAGGTCGCCGACGAGGACATCGCGGCGGTCATCGCCGCCTGGACCGGCATTCCGGTCGGGCGCCTGCTGCAGGGCGAGACCGAGAAGCTGCTGCACCTCGAGCGCGAGCTCGGCAAGCGCCTGATCGGGCAACGCGATGCCGTGAAGGCGGTGTCCGACGCCGTCCGCCGCTCGCGCGCCGGGATCAGCGACCCGAACCGCCCGGTCGGATCGTTCCTGTTCCTCGGCCCGACCGGTGTCGGCAAGACCGAGCTGGCGAAGTCGCTCGCCGACTTCCTCTTCGACGACGAGCACGCCATGGTGCGCATCGACATGTCGGAGTACGGCGAGAAGCACTCCGTCTCGCGCCTCGTCGGTGCCCCTCCGGGGTACATCGGGTACGAGCAGGGCGGCCAGCTCACCGAGGCCGTGCGCCGTCGTCCCTACAGTGTCGTGCTGCTCGACGAGGTCGAGAAGGCGCACCCCGAGGTGTTCGACGTGTTGCTGCAGGTGCTCGACGACGGTCGGTTGACCGACGGACAGGGCCGCACGGTCGACTTCACCAACGTCATCCTGGTGCTCACCTCGAACCTCGGCTCGCCGATCCTCATCGACCCGACGCTGTCGATCGAGACCAAGCACGAGCAGGTGCAGGCGCTGGTGCGCCAGGCCTTCAAGCCCGAGTTCGTGAACCGCCTCGACGACATCGTCATCTTCCAGGCCCTGAGCCAGGACGACCTGGCGCAGATCGTCGAACTCGCCGTCGATGCCCTGCACAAGCGACTGCGCGAGCGCCGGCTGTCCCTCGCGGTCACGCCCGATGCCCGCTCGTGGCTCGCCGAACGCGGGTACGACCCGGTGTACGGCGCCCGGCCGCTGCGTCGCCTGATCCAGACCGAGATCCAGAACCGCCTCGCAATGGCGATCCTCGCCGGCACGGTGCGCGACGGCGATGTGGTGCGGGTCGACGTGGCGAGCGACGGCGACTCGCTCGTGCTGGCGAGCGCGGGCCCCGCCCAGCCCGAGCCGGGCGACGACGACGTGATCGAGGCCGAGATCGTCGAGTAGTCGAACGCGAGAGGGGGATGCGGCGCGCGGTGCGCGGCATCCCCCTCTCGTGTGCGGTCGGCCGCGCATCGCGCGTGCCGGTCTCCGCGTCCCGGCCCCTCCCGCATAAACGCTCATCGTGCGCATAAACGCGTCGGCTGAGCGTTTCTGCGCAGGATGAGCGTTTATGCGCAAGAGGGCGTCGGCAGAGCGCGTCGGCCGTGCGCCGACGCCATGAGGAACGCCCGCCGCACCGGAAGGGCCCTCGGCGGGGTCTCCGGTGCGGCGGGCGTTCGCCGCGGGTGGGCCGCTCAGTCGTCGACGAGCAGCGAGTCCGCCACGGAGCGGCGCTCGCGGGGAGCGAGCTCGCGCTGGCGCAGGCCCTCTTCGGCGGCGTCGATGTCGCCGAGAGCGCCGACCGCGATCACGGTGACGGCGGTGAAGCGCGCCTCGATGTCGAAGGCGGCACGCAGGTCGTCGGCCACGAAGCCGCCCATCTGGTGCGTCGCGAGACCCTCGGCGTGTGCCTGCACGGTGAAGTGCGCGGCGGCCTGGCCGGCGTCGTAGAGCGCCCACGGTCGCGCGTCACCCTCGGCGGTCTCGTGCTCGGCGAGCACGACGAGCAGGGCGCCGGCGGCGGGGGCCCAGGCCTGGTTGAAGCCCATGAGGGCCGACACGATCTTCTCGTGCGCCGCCGAACCGCGACGGGCGAGGATCAGGCGCCAGGGCTGGTGGTTCATGCCCGAGGGTGCCCAGCGGGCGGCCTCGAGGGCGGAGCGCAGCGCGGTCTCGTCGATCGGCGTCTCGGGGTCGAAGACGCGGGTGCTCCAGCGCTCGGCGAGCACGCCGAGGATCGGAGCGTCGGTGGGTGCGGTGCGGTCGAGGGTGAGGGACATGGCTACTCCTGAGAACGGGGACGGATCCGGTCGCCATTGACCTCCACCATTGAACACACCCGGCCTCTTTCGTGTTCCCTCGTGACGGTATGGGTCGTCCAGCCTCGGTCCCGTTGGCCGTGCACAACGGCGGGGCCAGGCCGCAACACGCCGGTTCGGGATGCCGGTACCTCGGCGTGTCTGCCCCGGCCCCGCCGTTGTGCACGCGGCGGCGCAGGCGGCCGTGCATAACGTCGACCCCTCGGCAACCCGTGCACAACGGCGGGGCCAGGCCGCAACACGCCGGTTCGGGATGCCGATACCCCGGCGTGTCTGCCCGGCCCCCGCCGTTGTGCACGCGGCGGCCGCCGCGGCGAGGCGCCCCGACCGGACCTCAGCCCCTCCGTGTCACAGCTTCCAGGACTCGGGGCCCGTGGAACCCGCCGGATACTCGTCGAGCGGCACCCGGTTCTGGCGCCACGCGTCGATGACGGGCTGCACGATGCGCCAGCACTGCTCGGCCGCGTCGGCGCGCACCGCGAGCATGGCGTCGCCGTCGAGGATGCCCGAGAGCACTTCGCCGTACGCCTTCAGTCCGCCGACGCCGAGGTCGGCGGCCAGCGTCACCCGCTCGAGTTCGAGGGGGTCGTCGGCGCCGTTGACGTTGAGCCCGAGGCTCATCGTGTCGGGGCCGAGTGAGAAGACGAGCACCGACGGGTCGCTCTCGCCGACGAAGCCGCCGGGAAGGTGCCGCACGGGCTTGAAGGTGACGGTCGCGGCCGGGTCTCCGGCATCCAGCGCCTTGCCCGACCGCAGTGTGATCGGCACCCCCTGCCAGCGGGAGGTGCGCACCTCGACGGTCATCTCGGCCAATGTCTCGGTGCCGCGCGACGCATCGACGCCCGGCTCGTCGACGTACGAGGGGAAGTGGCGGTCGCCGACGTCGCCCGCCGTGTACCGCGCGCGCCGGGAGTTCTTCACCGGGTCGTCGTCGAGCACGTGGGTCGCCCGCAGCACCGCCGAGGTGGCATCGCGCAGGTCGAGCTGGTCGAGGGTGGAGGGCGGCTCCATCGTGACGAAGGCCATGACCTGCAGCAGGTGGCTCTGGATCATGTCGACGAGCGCGCCGGCGGAGTCGTAATACCCCGCGCGGCCCTCGAGGCCGAGCTTCTCGGGGAAGTCGACGGTGATCGACGCGATGTCGTCGGCCGACCACACGCTCTCGATGATGCGGTTGGCGAAGCGCGCGCCGAGCAGGTTGAGCACCGTGGAGCGCCCCAGGAAGTGGTCGATGCGGAAGACCTGGTCCTCGGGCACGAGCGTCGCCAGCTGCTGGTTGAGCTTGTGCGCGCTGGCCTCGTCGGTGCCGAACGGCTTCTCGAGCGCGAGGATCGTTCCCTCGGGAATGGTCACGTCGCTCAGTGCGAGGCACGACTTCTCGGCCACGGCCGGCGGAACGGCGAAGTACAGCGCCGGACGCCCCTCGGCGTCGTCGAGCAGCTGCTGCAGGTCGGCGGCCTTCGTGATGTCGGCCTGAGAGTAGGTCGTGGCCGAGACCGAGTCGAAGGCGGCCTCGGCGTCCATCGTCTGGAACGCCCGGTGCACCACCTCGCGCCAGTGCTCGTCGGTCCAGTCGTCCATTCCCGCGCCGTGCAGGCGCACCGACCGCCCGGGCTCGCGCACGAGCAGTTGGCCCAGGGCCGGGAGGAGCAGTCGAGAAGTGAGGTCGCCTGAAGCGCCCAGGATGATCAGGGTGGTGTCCGCCGCCATGCCGCTCAGCGTAGCGACACCTTCCGACCTCGCCCCGCCCTTGCGGATGACCGAGGGATGCCACTCATGGAGCCCATAGGTGCGATGCGGGTGTTTGCTGCCATGATCCGAGGGTGACGACTCCGATCGAGGACTACGCCGTCCTCAGCAACTGCCGGTCTGCCGCCCTCGTCTCCTCGCGGGGGAGCATCGACTGGCTCTGCCTGCCGCGGTACGACAGCGGCTCGATGTTCAGCGCCCTGCTGGGTGACGAGTCGCACGGCGCGTGGTCGTTGCGCCCGGCCGACCCCGAGGCGCGTGCGACGCGTCGGTACGACGGCGACACGTTCGTGCTCGTCACCCGCTGGGAGACCGAGACCGGCGTCGCCGAGGTGTACGACGCCATGCCCGTCGACGAGGGGGTCGAGGCGGTCATCCGCCGCGTGGTCGGGGTCTCGGGCCAGGTCGACTTCGTCAGCGAGGTGCGTCTGCGCTTCGACTACGCCCGTGCCGTGCCCTGGGTGCGGCAGATCGGCCACGCCGACGAGCACGCGATCCTCGCCGTCGCCGGCCCCGACGCCGTGACCCTGCGGGGCCCCCGTCTCATCGCCGTCGGCACCGCCCACCGCGGCCGGTGGACGACGAGCCCGGGCCACCGCGTCGACTCGGTCCTGTCGTGGGGGCCGTCGTGGCAGGACCCGCCGGTGTCGTTCGACGTGTCGGCGGCGCTGGAGCGCACGCGCGAGTGGTGGTCGTCGTGGGCCGACCGCGTGCAGTCCGCCGGCACGCACGCCGCCCTCGTCACCCGTTCCCTCATGGTGCTGCGCGCGCTCACGCACTCCGAGACGGGCGGCATCGTCGCCGCGGCCACGACTTCGCTGCCCGAGGCGTTCGGAGGCTCGCGCAACTGGGACTACCGCTACGTCTGGCTGCGCGACGCGGCCCTCACACTGAGCGCGTACATCGACCACGGCTACCTCGACGCCGCACAGCGCTGGCGCACCTGGTTGCTGAGGGCGATCGCCGGGGACCCCGCCGACGTGCAGATCATGTACGGCATCGCGGGTGAGCGCGACCTGCCGGAGCGCGAGATCACCAGCCTCCCCGGGTACGGGGGAGCCGCCCCCGTGCGCATCGGCAACGGCGCCGTCGACCAGTACCAGGCCGACGTGATCGGCGAGGTCATGGTGGCGCTCGAGGCGGCGCGGAACGCCGGGGTCGAAGAGACGACGTTCTCGTGGTCGCTGCAGCGGGCGTTGCTCGACCAGCTCGCGAGCGAGGTCGACCGGCCCGACCTGGGCATCTGGGAGATGCGCGGCGAGCCGCACTTCTTCACCCACTCGCGGGCGATGGTGTGGGCGGCGTTCGATCGCGGCATCCGCGCCGTCGAAGAGGGCGGGCGCGACGGCGACGTCGACACCTGGCGCACCCTGCGCGATCGGGTCCGCGCCGACATCGACGCGCACGGGGTGCACGAGGGCGGATGGTTCACGCAGCACTTCGGTACCGACGAGGTCGATGCCTCGCTGCTGGTGCTGCCCCAGGTGGGGTTCTGCGCGTACGACGACCCCCGCATGCTCGCCACCGTCGCCCGCATGGAAGAGACGCTCATGCCCGATGGGTGGCTGCTGCGCTACCGCACGACGGGTGTCGACGGCCTCACCGGGGACGAGCATCCGTTCCTCGCCTGTTCCTTCTGGCTGGTCGGGCAGTACGCGCACAGCGGTCGCCGCGACGAGGCCGTGACGCTGATGCACCGGCTCACCGCCGTCGCGAACGACCTCGGCCTGCTGTCGGAGGAGTACGACCCCACCACCGGTCACCAGGTCGGCAACACCCCGCAGGCGCTGTCGCACCTCGCGCTGGTGGGGGCGGCCGACGCGCTGGATGCGACGGCGCCGCGCCCCGGCGCCTGATCTCGTCGCGGCGTCGGGTCGCTCGACCTGCACGGCGCGCGCCTGACGTCGCGGAGGCCCCGATGGTCTCGACCCGGCTTCCCGCCCCCGCCGCCCCGGCGCGGCTCTAGAGTCAACGCATGGACGACGACGTCGAGCTGCGGCACCTGCGCGAGCGGGTCTACGGTGCCGACGGCGCCGCCGCGACGCCGGCGATGATCGAGCGCCTCGGCGAGCTCGAAGAGCGGGTGCGCCGCACCGGGAGCGGCGAGCCCGAGCGTGCGCCCCGGCGCGACCCCGACGCGTCGGACGACCCGACCCCGGATGCCGCGCCCGAGGGCGCCGAGCCCGCGGACGCCGATGCCCGCTCACCGCGCCCCGCCCTGCGGTGGGCGCTCGCCGCGGTCGGCGCCCTCGCCCTGCTCGGCGTCGGCGCCGCGATCGGCGCGGGGCTGTCGGCCGTGCCCTCGACCGCCGCGACCCCGGACCCCGCGGCGGCGAGCCTGCCCGAGCTGACGTTCCCGCAGACGGTCGAAGACGTGATCTCGGCCGACATCCTGCGCGACAGCGGCATCGACCCCGCCAGCACGCGCTACATCGCGACGGTGAGCGACTTCCGCATCTACCTCGCGCAACCCGACGACGGCGACGGGCGCTGCATCGCGACCTTCACCTCGACCGACAACAGTCCGTGGTCGGCGGGGTGCGCGAGCGGCGCGCAGACGGGGGCCGCGGTCTTCGGCGTCGACGAGAAACTCACCGTCGCGATCGGGGAGCCGGTGCGGTCGGTGATCGACGGCATCCCGATCCGCCTGTCCGACAGCGTCACGGCCTTCGTGGCGCGCTGAACGAAGGAGCACGATCATGTTCGATCCCGCCGGTGCCTTCTCGGGTTTCGCCGTCGACGACCTCGACGCGGCCCACCGGTTCTACGCCGACACCCTCGGCCTGACGGTGGAGGTGTTCGAGGACACGGGCTTCCTCTCGCTCCAGCTCGGATCGGGCGGGAGCGTGCTCGTCTACGGCAAACCGCATCACGAGCCCGCCACGTTCACGGTGCTGAACTTCCCCGTCGCCGACGTCGAGGCCGCCGTCGACGACCTGCGTTCCCGCGGCGTCGACACCAAGATCTCCCCCGACTCCGATATCCCCACCGATGAGCGTGGCATCATGCGCGAGGGCGGCCCGCTCATCGCCTGGTTCCGCGACCCGGCGGGCAACGTGCTCGCCGTGCTCGAGGAGTGACGGCGCCGAGACCGGCGTCACGGCGCGAAGAGGGGGATGGATGCCGAACCCCTGGCATCCATCCCCCTCCGACGTGAGCCGCTCGATCAGCCCTTCAGCGCCTCCGCCAGCTTGACGCGTGCGCCCATGCGCAGCAGTGAGTTGCGGTAGATGCGCGAGCCGACGCCGATGGCCGCGATGCACGAGACGAGCAGGATGAGCAGCGAGAGCACGGGCTCCCACCACTGCGCGTCGCCGAGGTACATGCGCAGCGGCATCCCCACCGGTGCCGAGAACGGCACGTACGACATGACCGTCAGCACGACGGGGTTGTCGTTGAAGAAGATCACGAGGAAGTACGGCGCCATGATCAGCATGGTGATGGGGGTGGTCGTGGCGCCGATGTCCTCCTGGCGCGAGACCATCGCGGCGGCCGCGGCGAACAGCGCCGCCAGCAGCACGAACCCGAAGAGGAAGAAGATCGCGAACCAGGCGATCGGTGCCCCGAGGGCGCTCAGCACCCCGGCCTGATCCGTGACGGCGAGACCGATGACGGCCACGGCCGCCAGCAGCACGATCTGCGCCATCGCGAGCACCGTGTTGCCCAGCACCTTGCCGGCGAGCAGGGTGCGCACGGGGATCGCCGAGATGAGGATCTCGACCACGCGCGTCTGCTTCTCTTCCACCACGCTCTGCGCGATCGTGCCGCCGAAGGTCGAGGCGGCGATGAGGAACACCAGGCCGAAGCCGAGGGCGATGAGGTAGCGCAACGCGCTCGCCGCTCCCGCACCCGGTTCGAGCTCCTGCACGGGCGGGGTCTCGCTCAGCATCTGCAGCAAGGTCGAGGGCACGCTGTCCTTCACCACGACGGTGTAGTCGAACGCGGCATCCGACGAGCCCGAGACCAGGGCGGCATCCACCGTCCCGTCCTCGACGAGGGCGGTCGCGGCACCGTCGTCGGCGGCGACGGTGACCTCGAGCCCGTCGAGGCTCGACACGGCGCTCTGCGTCTGGGAGGTGACGGCGACGGGGATGCCGCTGCCGCTGGCGTTGCTGGCGGCGAACCCGCCCCAGATCACCGAGGCGAGGGCCGCGACGACGAGGATGGCGGTCGAGATGACGAAGGACTTGCTGCGCAGCTTCGACCCGATCTCGCGCTCGGCGACGAGCCAGACGCTCTGCAGCTCGCTGGGAGCGTGACGGGGAGTGGGCGACGGAGTGCTCACTGGATGACCTCCTTGAAGATCTCGGCGAGGGTGGGACGCTGGGGCGCGAAACTGACGACGTCGCCCCGCGACACCGCCCCCCGCAGCACGCGTTGAGCGGCGGTGGCGTCGTCGGCGTCGAACAGGGCGTAGCCGCCGTCGAAATCGAGCACCGTGATGCCGGGCTCGTCGCGCAGCCAGCCGGCGTCGCCGCGCGACACCAGCTCGTACCGGTGGGTGGCGTGCTGGGCGCGCAGTTCGTCGCGCGTGCCCGCCGCGCGGATCGTGCCGCCGGCGATGATGACGAGGTCGTCGCAGAGGCGCTCGACGACATCGAGCTGGTGCGACGAGAAGAGCACCGCGGCGCCCGCCGCCGCCTTCTCCTGCAGCACGCCGGCGACCACGTCGACAGCCAGCGGGTCGAGGCCCGAGAACGGCTCGTCGAGGATGAGCACGTCGGGCTCGTGCACGAGCGAGGCGGCGATCTGCGCGCGCTGCTGGTTGCCGAGCGACAGGGTCTCGACGAGATCGCCGAGGCGCTCGCCGAGTCCGAGGCGCTCGAGCAGGGCGGTGGCCTTCTCGTTCGCCTCGGCCTTGCCGAAGCCGTGCAGGCGAGCGAGGTAGGCGATGTGCTCGGCGACCTTCATCTTCGGGTAGAGCCCGCGCTCCTCGGGCATGTACCCGAAGCGGCGCCGGTCGGCGGTGGTCAGGGGCGCGCCGTTCAGCGCCACCGTGCCGCCGTCCTTGGCCAGCACGCCCAGGGCGATGCGCATGGTGGTCGTCTTGCCGGCGCCGTTGCCGCCGACGAAACCCGTGAGTCGCCCGGGGGAGACTCCGAAGCTCACGTCGTCGAGCACACGGCGGTCGCCGTACCTCTTGGTGATGCCGTCCAGCTCGAGCACGGTGCGTCCCTTCTTCTCGGTGCGTCCCACGCTACGGAGGGCGGGGGTCCGGCGCCTCCGCCCTGGGGAGGGTCGGGCGGCTCCCCCTCGCGGGGGACCGGTGGGGGCGGCTCAGGCCAGGCCGTGCCGATGCGCCAGCACCACGGCCTGCACGCGGTCGCGCGCGCCGAGCTTCTGCAGCACGTTCGACACGTGCGTCTTCACCGTCGCTTCGCCGATGAACAGGCGGGCGGCGATCTCGGCGTTGCTCAGGGCCTCGGCGACCAGCCGCAGCACCTCCGACTCCCGCTCCGTGAGGGACTCGGCGAGAGCGGGCGGGGGAACCGGAAGAGGGGATGCCGCCGGCTCGGGCGCACCGGTGGCGAAGCGTTCGATGACCCGACGGGTGACCTCGGGGGCGAGCAGGGCGTCGCCGGCACCCACGATCCGCATGGCCGCGACGAGCTCCTCGGGACCGGCGTTCTTCAGCAGGAACCCGCTGGCGCCGGCGGCGAGGGCGGCGAAGAGGTAGTCGTCGCGGTCGAAGGTCGTCACGATGAGGATCGCGGCGTCGGAGCCGGGGTCGGCGGTGAGTCGGCGTGTGGCGTCGAGGCCGTCCATGTCGGGCATCTGCACGTCCATGCAGATCACGTCGGGACGCAGCGCGCGCGCCGCGGCGAGGGCCTCGACCCCCGACGCCGCCTCGCCGACGACGGTGATGTCGTCTTCGAGCGACAGGATGGTGCGGAAGCCCGCGCGCATCATCGCGTGGTCGTCGACCAGCAGCACCCTCAGCTCAGACATGCGCCACCTCGGCGTCCACGACCGGGACGCGCACCCGCACGAGATACCCGCCGCGCGAGCGCGGGCCGATGTCGATCGTTCCGCCCGAGACGGCCGCGCGCTCGCGCATGCCGAGCTGGCCGAGCCCCGACGCCGCCGACCCGGCGCGCCCCGTGTTCGCGACCTCGAGTTCGATGGCATCCGGATCGAATCGCAGGCGCACGTCGGCGGTGGCACGGGGGCCGGCGTGCCGACGCGCGTTCGTGAGGGCCTCCTGCGCGATGCGGTACAGGTTCACCTGCACGAGAGGCGCCGGATCGCTCGTGGGCTCTCCGATGATCGTGAGGGTGGTGGGCAGTCCGGCGGCGGAGGCCTCGTCGACCAGCGCCGAGATCGACGTCAATCCGTGCGTGGTCGGCGCGGTGTCGGGGGCCGCCTCGCTGCCGGGGGTGCGGAGGGTCTCGAGCAGCTGACGCAGCTCGTGCAGCGACGTGCGCGCCGACACCTCGATGCCCGCCAGCACCTCGCGCGTCTTGTCGGGGTCTCGCGCGAGCAGTGACCGGGCGACGCCCGCCTGCACCCCCATGAGCGACACGTGGTGCGCGACGACGTCGTGCAGTTCGCGCGCGATGCGCACGCGGTCGAGGGCGACGGCCTGCGCCGCCGTCACCTCGCGCTCGGCCTCGAGTTCGGCCGTACGCTCCTCGAGTGCGGCCCGCTGCCGCATCTGCTGGAACGTGCGGTTGCCGAAGTAGTAGGCGCCGCCGAAGTAGAGGGCGTTCACGCCGATCATCAGCAGCTGGTAGGCCACGAAGGGCGAGAAGGCTCCGGCGCGCGAGAACGCGCCCTCGACGGCCGGATCGACGGGCTGCGTGGCGTCTTGGAACATGATCACGAACAGCCACGCGAACATGCCGACGATGATCGCGACCCGCACGATCGTGGCGCGGCGACGGTGGGGCTCCCAGGCGCCCACGGTGTACAGCGCGATGAACATCGCGATGTTGCCGGCGTACAGCTCGGGAATGCGGAACGTCACGGCGAAGAAGTACGCGACCGAGACGACGACCGCCGCCACCGATGGCCAGCGCCGGCGGAACGCGAGCGGGATCGCGAGCACGGCGACGTACCCGAGGGCGATCGCGAGCGAGCCCTGCTGGTCGCCGTAGATGCCCGAGACCGACGACAGCACCGCGCTGAGCAGCCCACCGAGAAGCAGCACGACCGCGAGCACGATGTCGTTGCGCTGCTGGGAGCGGGTGAGCCGGGGCATCCCTCCACGGTAGGGGTGAGCCGCGGCACACGCATCCCCCGCGCGACGGAGCACGCGACCCGGGGAATACCGGGGCGTTCACGATGCTTGCACGTGAATGAACCTGGGCGTTCGGCGCCCCCGTCATCCCAGAGAGGATCACCGTGACCGAGTACACGATCGGCTACATCGTCGGAAGCATCTCCAGCACCTCGATCAACCGCCGTCTCGCGAAGGCGCTCGAGAAGGTCGCCCCCGAGGGCGTGACCCTGAAGGAGATCCCGATCAAGGACCTCCCCTTCTACTCGCCCGACTACGACGGCAACTTCCCCGAAGTGGCGACGGAGTTCAAGAAGGCCATCGAAGACGCAGACGGCATGTTCATCGTCACCCCCGAGTACAGCCGCTCCATCCCCGGCGTGCTCAAGAACGCCCTCGACTGGTCGGCCCGCCCCTACGGCGAGGCGTCGTTCAACGACAAGCCGACCGCCGTCATCGGCACCTCGCAGGGCGGCGTCGCGACCGCCGCGGGCCAGCAGCACCTGCGCTCCGTGCTCCTGCACTACAACGCCCTCGTCCTGGGGCAGCCCGAGGGCTACATCCAGTCGACCCCCGGCCTCTTCGAGGAAGACGGCACCGTGACCGACGAGGGCACGGCCGCGTTCCTCCGGTCGATCATCGAGGCGCTCGTGACGCTCATCGAGCGCACCGCGCCCGCCGAGGTCCCCGCGGCCTGACGATCGGGCATCACGGCGGGGTCGGGGTTCGCCCCGGCCCCGCCGTCGTTCGACGCGGGGCGGTCAGGGTGTGGGGCGCGTTCTGTGCACGGGGGCGGACGACGCACGCCCCGATGCACAGAAGGCGCCCCGAACGACGCGACGCGAGACGTCGGTGTCGGCGTTCACCGCGGGGTCAGCGCGAGGACTGCTCTTCGCGCCAGCCCTCCTCTTTCTGGATGTACTCGTTGTCGGCGAACGCCGCGAAGTCGGTCTCGTCGGTCACGCGGCGCACCTCGAGCTTGTTGCCGGCGATGAGCGGTGCGCGCCGGGCCCACTCGACGGCCTCGTCGCGCGTCGACACCTCGATGATCCAGAAGCCGTTGAACAGCTCGTGCGTCTCGCCGTACGGGCCGTCGGTGACGACCGGCTCCTCACCGCCGAACTCGACGACGAAGTTGGCGCTCATGTCCTCGGCCAGGCCGTCGCCGGCGACGAGCACGCCCGCGGTGATCATGGACTCGTTGTACGCGCCCATCTCGTTGATGACCTGCTCGAAGGGGATCTCTTTGTACGCCGCGTACGCCTCGTCGGTGCCGCGCATGATCAGCATGAACTTCATCGTGGACTCTTCTCGTGGGTGCTCTCGCGAGCGAACTGAGGGGAGCGAATGCCTTCCCCTACTATCGCGTCGAACGGCGCCGGGCGGAATCGTCGGGGGCCGAGAGAATTTCCGGATGCCGCGGACGTGGTGCGGCGCGGAATCGCGGGAGTGCCCCGGAATCAGAGCCCGCGGCGGCACGGAGAAGATTCCGGTGCGCGCGTTCGATGCTGCGCCGCCGCCCAAGCGGTCGGGTGCCCGCTGAGCCGGCGCTCAGCCGAAGATCATCGGCAGGTCGTCGTCATCGTCGGCGCCCGAGAGGTCGAGGTCGGCCACCACGGGAACATGATCGCTCGGAACCTCGCCCTTGCGTTCGTTGCGGTGGATCTCGGCGCCCTGCACGGCGTCGGCGAAGGCCCGCGAGCCGAGGATGAAGTCGATGCGGAGCCCCTCGTTGCGGGGGAAGCGCAGCTGCTTGTAGTCCCAATAGGTGTAACCGGTGGGAAGGAGGGGCCGCACGACGTCGGTGAGTCCGGCCGTCTCGAAGGCGGAGAACGCCGCCCGCTCCGCGGGAGAGACGTGCGTGCTCGCGCCCTGCACGATCGTCGGGTCGCCGTTGTCGGCATCGGTGGGCGCGATGTTGAAATCGCCCGTCAGCGCGAGGGGCAGGTCGGGGTCGCCCGCGAGGGTGTCGGCGGTGTACTGCCGGAGCTTCTCGAGCCAGTCGAGCTTGTACGTGAAGTGCGGGTCGTCGAGCCCGCGCCCGTTGGGCACGTACAGGCTCCAGACGCGCACGCCACCCACGGTCGCACCGATGGCCCGGGCTTCCTGGGGAAGATCGGGGCCTTCTTTGCCCTTCTCGAAACCGGGCATGCCGGGGAATCCGATCTCGACGTCCTCGAGGGGCTCGCGGCTGGCGATCGCGACGCCGTTCCACTGATTCAGGCCGTGCGCGGCGACGTGATACCCCGCCTCTTCGAACGCGGCGTAGGGGAACTGCTCGGTCTTGCACTTGATCTCCTGCATCGCCAGCACGTCGATGTGCTCGCGCACGCAGAACTCGACGGTGCGGGTGACGCGGGCACGGATGGAGTTGACGTTCCAGGTGGCCAGGCGCATGGCATCCAGCCTACTTTCGTGCGTCGACATCGATGAGCGTGCGACAGGTGCCACACGGTCACCCCGCGACGCCCCCGTGCCCGCCCGCCGTGTGCCCGCCCCTCTAGACTCGACGCCGTGACCACCGCCTCCACTTCCGAGCTCGAAGCCGACCGTCAGGCGCTCATCCGCCTCATCTCCGACGAGGCGGTGTTCCACGGCGACTTCACCCTCTCGAGCGGCAAGAAGGCGACGTACTACGTCGACATGCGAAAGCTCACCCTCGACCACCGTGCCGCCCCCGCCATCGGGCGTCTCGTGCTCGACCTCGTGAAAGACCTCGACGGCGTCGTCGCCGTCGGCGGGCTCACGCTCGGCGCCGACCCCATCGCCAACGCCGTCATGCACGAGTCGGTGCACGCCGGTCGTCCGCTCGACGCGTTCGTCGTGCGCAAAGAGGCGAAGGACCACGGCCGCGGTCGTCAGATCGAGGGGGCCGACATCGTCGGCAAGCGCGTCGTCGTCGTCGAAGACACCTCCACCACCGGTCAGTCGGCGCTCAAGGCCGTCGAGGCGCTGCGCCGCGAGGGCGCGGAGGTCGTGGCCGTCGCCGTGATCGTCGATCGCAAGACCGGCGCACAGGCCGCGATCGAGGCCGAGGGCCTGCAGTGGCTCGCCTCGGTCGACCTCGACGACCTGGGGCTCGCGCCGCAGTAGTCGGATCGCCGCGCCGCCCGTCCGCGCCCGTCACGAGAGCGGGGCCCACGACGCGAACACGCCGCCGAGGCGTGAGTCGGTGGCGTCGCCTGTCTCCTGACGCGGTCCGACCCACGGATGCCGGGCACCCGGCGCGCCGCCTCGATCCCGCCCTCAGGGCGAGTCGTCTCCGGGCCCCGGCCCATCGAACGGATCGCGGCCACCGCCGCCGCGGCGCGACCGTCTCCACTGCACCACGAACGCGACGAGCGTTCCCAGGGTGATGAAGAAGGCGACGATCAGCCAGAGCGTGCGGTCGTCCATGCGGTCGTCCTCTCGGTCGGGGCGGCTCAGAGACCCGCTTCGAGGCCCTCCTCGCCGTCGGCGAGGTCGGTCTCGAGGGGCTCCTGGCGCACGAGTTCGGCGATCGAGCCGAGGATCTCGTCGGGGCGGAAGGGATAGCGCTCGATCTCGCGCTGGTCGCTGATGCCGGTGAGCACGAGCACGGTGTGCAGGCCCGCCTCGATGCCGGCGACGATGTCGGTGTCCATGCGGTCGCCGATCATGCCGGTGTTCTCGCTGTGCGCGCCGATGCGGTTGAGCGCCGAGCGGAACATCATCGGGTTGGGCTTGCCCACGATGTACGGCTCTTTGCCGGTCGCCTTCGTGATGAGGGCGGCGATGGCGCCCGTGGCGGGCAGCACACCCTCGGTCGACGGGCCCGTGGCGTCGGGGTTCGTCGCGATGAAGCGGGCTCCGCCGCGGATGAAACGGATGGCCTTGGTGATGGCCTCGAACGAGTAGTTGCGCGTCTCACCGACCACCACGTAGTCGGGAGCGGTCTCGGTCATGATGAACCCGGCTTCGTGCAGGGCCGTCGTCAGACCCGCTTCGCCGATGACGAAGGCGGATCCACCGGGCATCTGCGACTTGAGGAAGTCGGCCGTCGCGAGCGCCGACGTCCAGATCGACGCCTCGGGCACGACCAGGCCGGATGCCCGCAGCCGCGCGCTGAGGTCACGCGGGGTGAAGATCGAGTTGTTGGTCAGCACGAGGAACGGAGTGCCCTCGGAGCGCCACTGCGCGAGCAACTCGGACGCTCCCGCGATGGGGGTGTTCTCGTGGACGAGAACGCCGTCCATGTCGGTGAGCCAGCACTCGATGTCGCCTCGGGTCCGCATGCGGCCAGCCTAGCCCCGGCCTCCGACACGCCGCCGGAACGAGCGCGGGCGGGCACGGCCGAAGCCGATGCCCGCCCGTCCGCGGTGGCGGATTACTTGAAGGTGTCCTTGACGTTCTCGCCGGCCTTCTTGGCATCCGCCTTCACCTGGTCGGCCTTGCCCTCTGCGGCCAGCTTGTCGTTGTCGGTCGCGTTGCCGATGGCTTCCTTCGCCTTGCCGACGATGTCCTGAGCGGCGTTCTTGATCTTGTCGTCGAGACCCATGGCCTGACTCCTTTACCTGTCGTGACGGCGTCGGCGGCGGGTGTTCGTCGCGACGGAGCGGGTGCGCTCGGGGATGAGACGAGACGACGGGACGATTCGTCACGCGATGTTCGGAAAATTTTCCCGCGTGCCGATATTCCTCGCACGGAATGCACCCGTGACGGCGGCGCGCGATCTGGTTAGGGTCGAAGGGTGGCGCGCACCGAATGGGACCCCGAGAACCTCCCCGACCTCACGGGGCGCTCCTACCTGGTCACGGGAGCCACCCGCGGCCTCGGCTTCTTCTCGTGCGTGCAGCTCGCCGCCGCCGGAGCCCACGTGGTGCTGACCGGACGCAACCCCAACGCCCTCGCCGCGGCGAAGGCCGCCGTCACGCGCGGTGATCCGGATGCCGACATCGAGACGCTGCTGCTCGACACCAGCAACATGGGGTCGGTGCGGGCGGCGGCCGCCACCGCCCGCGCACGCGGCCGGCTCGACGGTCTGCTGCTGAACGCCGGCGTGGTGCATCCGCCCAAGACCCGCGAGATGGCCGGCGGGCACGAGCTCGTGTTCGCCACCAACGTGCTGGGGCACTTCGCCCTGGCGGGCGAGTTGCTCAAGCCCCTCGCCACCGCGCGGGGCCGCATGGTCTGGGTGGGGAGCATGTCGACCTCGCTGTGGAGGCACGTTCCCACCGACCCCGAGCTCACCGAGGGCTACACCCCGTGGCGCGCGTACGTGCAGTCGAAGGCGGCGACGACCGCCCTGGCGCTCGAGGCCGACCGGCGGCTGCGGGCCCACGACGTCCCCGTCGAGAGCCTCGTCGCGCACCCCGGTTACTCCACGAGCGGGCGCACCCGCGGCGTCCGGGGCGTGAACGAGCCGACGCGGCTCGAGCGCTTCCTCGACAACCTGCAGGCGCCCATCACCCAGTCCAAGGAGCACGGCGCCTGGGCGCTGGTGCGGGCGCTCGTCGACCCGCACGCCGAGGGCGGGGCCATGTACGGGCCGGCACTCGTCGCGCGGGGGGCCCCGCGCCCGGCCACGCCGGCGCGCCGCATCCGCGGGAGCGAACTCGGCGCCGAGCTGTGGCGCGCGTGCGAGACGGCGACGCACGTGCGCTGGCCGTTCGACCGCGCGCGGCGCGCGGCGTCGTGATCCGCCCCCGTCGATGTCGCCGGCGGGCCCTACAGTGATCGCATGGACCAGGCGATCGCCGACAGCATCGAGTTCGACGACGCCCGTGGCTTGAGCGCGGCCGAGGTGGGCGAACGGGTCGCCTCGGGGCAGACCAACGCGTTCACCGCCGACAGCAGCCGCAGCGCGTGGAACATCGTGCGGTCGAACGTCTTCACGCTCTTCAACGGGATCGTCGGCGCGTGCTTCCTCGTTCTGCTGCTGCTCGGCCGGTGGCAGGATGCCCTGTTCGGCGTGGCCGCGTTGTCGAACGCCGTGATCGGATGCGTGCAGGAGTTCCGCGCGAAGGCGGCGCTCGACCGGCTCGCGCTGCTCAACGCACCGCGCGCCCGGGTGCGCCGCGACGGGGTCGACGTCGAGATCGCCCCGTCCGAGGTCGTGCGCGACGATCTGCTGGTGCTGCGCGCCGGCGACCAGGTGTCGGCCGACGCCGTCGTCGTCGACTCGGGGGCGCTGCAGATCGACGAGTCGATGCTGACCGGCGAATCGGATGCCGTCGACAAGAGGCCCGGTGACGAGGCGCTGTCGGGATCGATCGTCGTGGCGGGCGAGGGCACGGCCCGCGTCGTGCGCGTGGGCGCCGAGTCGTACGCGAACGCCTTCGCCACCGAGGCGAAACGCTTCCAGCTCGTCTCGAGCGAACTGCGCACCTCGATCGACCGCGTGCTGCGGTGGGTCGGCTGGGGCGTCGGTCCCATCGGACTGCTGGTGCTGAACGCCCAGATGATGGTCGCCGGCGGGTGGGTGCAGGCGTGGCAGCAGGGCACCTGGTCGCAGGCCGTCGTGAACACGATCGCCTCGCTCACCGCGATGATCCCGCTGGGGCTCGTGCTGATGACCTCGATCGCGTTCGCCGTCGGGGCGGCCCGGTTGGCGGGGCAGAAGGTGCTCGTCAACGAGCTGCCGGCGGTCGAGGGCCTCGCGCGCGTCGATGTCATCTGCCTCGACAAGACGGGCACGCTCACCGCGGGCGAGATCCGGTTCGACGCCGCGCTGCCGCTGGCCGAACGGGCGGGGTGGCAGCAGACCCTGGGGTGGTACGGCGCGGCGCCCGACGCCAACGCCACGGCGCAGTGCCTGCGCGAGCCGTTCCCGGTCGAGGCCCCGCTCGACGCCTCCCGGCGCATCCCGTTCTCGTCGGCACGCAAATGGAGCGCGGTGTCGTTCGCCGCGGGCCCGTCCGGCACCTGGGTGCTCGGTGCGCCCGAGATGGTCTTCGGCGACGTCGCGGGCGACGCCGGCACCGAGCTGGGCGCGGCCGTGACCCGCTTGGCGTCGTCGGGGCGCCGCACGCTCGTTCTCGCCCACACCGACGCACCGCTCGACGACGCCGATGTCGAAGCCGAACGTTTTCCCGCCGCGCCCGTGGCCGTCGCCGTGCTCACCTTCGTCGAGGCGGTGCGCCCCGACGCCGCCGAGGCGCTGGCCTACTTCCGCGACCAGGGCGTGGGCGTGCGCGTGATCTCGGGCGACAATCCCCGCACCGTGGCCGCGATCGCGCGCGAGGTGGGGCTCGAGGTCGACGAGGGCTACGACGCCCGGCGCCTCCCCGACGACGACGTCGAGCTCGGCGAGATCCTCGAACAGCACACGGTGTTCGGCCGGGTCACCCCCGACCAGAAGAGGCGCATGGTCACCGCCCTCCAGGCGCGCGGGCACGTCGTGGCCATGACGGGCGACGGGGTCAACGACGCACTCGCGATCAAGACGGCCGACATCGGCATCGCGATGAACTCGGGCGCGGCGGCCACCAAGGCGGTGGCGCGTCTCGTGCTGCTCGACGGTCGGTTCTCGCACCTGCCGTCGGTGGTCGCCGAGGGTCGTCAGGTGATCGCCAACATCGAGCGCGTGTCGATGCTCTTCCTCACCAAGACCGTCTACGCGACGGGTCTCGCCGTGCTGTTCGGGGCGCTGGTGATGGAGTTCCCCTTCCTCCCGCGGCAGTTGTCGATCACCGATGGCCTCACGATCGGCATCCCGGCGTTCTTCCTCGCCCTGCTCCCGAACACACAGCGCTACGTGCCGGGCTTCTTGAAGAGGTCGCTGAGCTTCGCGATCCCGGCCGGGATCGTGATCGCCATCGCGCTCACCGTGTACACGCGGTTCGCGCTGGGCATGGGGCTGAGCGTCGAGCAGCTGCGCACCGGGGCGACGATCATCCTCGCCATCGTCGCGATCTGGGTGCTGACGGTGCTCTCGCGGCCGGTCACGCGGGTGAAGGTGCTCGTCATCGGGGCCATGTTCATCGCCCTCACGGCGATCTTCACGGTGCCGGCGCTGGGCGACTTCTTCCAGCTGCGCGACCCGGGCGAAGACGGAGCGGTGCTGATCACGATGATCGTCGTGGTCGCGATCGCCGCGATCGAGGCGGTGCGCTTCGCCCATCGCCGGTTCGTGCGGCGTCTGCTGCGGGCCGATGCCGAGGGGTCTCGACGCTGACGCGACGGGTCAGATCACCGGCGTCGAGGCCGCAGACTCGGCGCCCGTGCGCGCGAAGTAGCGTCGGGCGTGCGGGGGGATCCACATCGCCGCGATGACCGTGAGCGCCGCGATCAGCGCCACGATGATCGTCGGGTCGAGCTCGGTCAACGCCAGCGCCGCGGCCTGCAGGACGACCAGGACCGTCAGGTAGGTGGTGAGCAGGGTGCGGGCGAGGCGACTGCCGCGCGCGAGCGCCGAGCCGCCGGCGACGGTGAGCAGGCCCAGCAGGATGGTCGCGGCACCCACGAGCGAGACGGGGAGCACGAGGTCGTCGGTCACCTCGTAGCGGGTGAGCAGCACGAGGATGCCGAGCGCGGTGTTGAGCAGCCCGCCCAGGTAGACCAGCACGATCGCGACCGTGACGGCGACGGGGCGGCGCACCGTGGCGGGAGTGGTCATGGGGGCCTCACGATCGACGGCGGGGCAGGGTGCCGGTGGGGTCAGCGTAGCGACAGCGGGGGCGATCCTCAGCGCGTCAGCCAGACCGAGGTGCCCGCGCCGTCGGGAAGCGTCACGTCGACGCCGTCCGCGCGCACCACGGCGTCGGAGACGACCTCGATCTCGTGCCCCACGTCGATGCCGCGCTCCACCAGCGCCCGCAGCAGCTCGGGGTCACGGTCGCTCACCCGCAGCACGCGCCCGGTGTGGCCCGTCGACGCCTGGGCGAGCAGCACGAAGGCTTCGCGGTGCACCGTGCCGTCGGCATCCGGGATCGCATCGCCGTGCGGGTCGAAGCGCGGTCGCCCGAGCCGGGCGTCGATGCCCTCCAGCAGTCGGTCGCTGAGCGCGTGCTCGAGCACCTCGGCCTCGTCGTGCACTTCGTCCCAGGCGTAGTCGAACTCGCGCACGAGCCAGGTCTCGATCAGGCGGTGGCGCCGGATCACCCCGGCGGCGCGGCGGCCGCCCGCCGCGGTGAGCGACACGGGACCGTACGGCCGGTGCGTCACCAGGCCCTGGGCGGCGAGCTTCTTCACCATCTCGGTCACGCTCGACGGAGCGAGGCCCAGCACGGCGGCGAGCTGCGAGGGCGTGATCGGGGAGTCCTGCCACTCGGTGTGGTGGTAGATCGCCTTGAGATAGTCGTCGGACACGGGCGATTCCACGTCGTCAGCCTATCCGCCGGCGAAGACCAGCCACAGGAGCACGGCGTTCAAAGTGACCAGGAACACCGATGCCAGCACCCCGCCGGCGGTGGTGAGCGGCCGGTTGCGGTGCGCGCCGAGCAGATCGCGCCGCGCGGTGAGGGCGACGAGGGGAATGAGCGCGAACGGGATGCCGAACGACAGCACGACCTGGCTGAGCACCAGGGCGAGCGTGGGGTCGACGCCGAGGGCCAGGATGACCAGTGCGGGGATGAGGGTGACGAGCCGCCGCACCAGCAGGGGGACGCGCACGCGCAGCAGGCCGTGCATGATCTCGGCGCCGGCGTACGCACCGACCGAGGTCGAGGCGAGCCCGCTCGCGAGCAGCCCGACGGCGAACATGGTCGCCACGACCGGGCCGAGTCCGTCGCGGAGAGCCGCGTAGGCGCCCTCGAGGCTGTCGGTGCCGTCGACGCCGGCGAGGTTCGCCGCGGCCAGCAGCAGGATCGCGAGGTTGACGGTTCCGGCGACCACGAGGGCGATGGTGACGTCCCAGCGGGTGGCGCGCAGCAGTCGGAGCGTCGAGATGCCGCGGGCCTGCTCGAGGTCGGCTGCCGCCGTCGGCGACCCGGGGGCGAAGCGGTCGCGGCTGAGCGCCGAGTGCGCGTAGATGGCGTGCGGCATGATCGTCGCGCCCAGGATCGACGCGGCCAGCAGCACCGAGTTCGTCCCCTCGAAACGCGGAACGAGCCCCTCGACCACGCCGGCGGGGTCGGGCGGCGCGAAGAACAGGCCGAAGGTGAATCCCGCCGCGATGATGAGCAGGAGCCCGATCAGCACGGTCTCGAACGCCCGCGCACCCCGCCGGGACTGCACGACGAGCAGCAGCATCGACACGAGACCGGTGATCGCGCCGCCCCACACGAGCGGGATGCCGAACAGCAGGTTCAGGGCCACGGCGCCGCCGATGACCTCGGCGATGTCGGTGGCCATGGCGACGAGCTCGGCCTGTACCCAGTAGAGGCGTCGGGCCCAGGGCCGCTGGATGCGGCGTCCGAGCACCTGGGGCAGGCTCTCGCCGGTGACGATGCCGAGCTTGGCCGAGAGGTACTGGATGAGCCACGCCATGACGTTGCCCAGCACGACCACCCACACCAGCAGGTAGCCGAAGGTCGCGCCGGCGGTCATGTTGCTGGCGACGTTGCCGGGGTCGAGGTAGGCGACCCCCGCGACCATCGCCGGTCCGAGCAGCCACAGCCCGCGCCCGGGGGCGTGGCGTCGGTCGGCGGCCAGGTCATTTTTCGGCATGCCGAAACCCTATCGATATTTCGGGCGACCGAAAAGCGGGGGAGTGGCCGCGGGTGCGGCCCGGGTAGCCTGAACCGGTGACGGATGCCGCTGACCCCGCGCCCGAGCCCCGGGTCGCGCCAGAACCCGACGGGGGCGCCGCCGTTCCGACCCACGGCGTCGGACCCTGGCCCGGGGAATGGCCCGACAACCCGCGGTACGACCCCGATCTCCTCGCCCACGGCGACACGCGCAACGTCGTCGACGGATACCGCTACTGGTCGATGGAGGCCATCGTCGCCGACCTCGACGCGCAGCGGCATCCCTTCCACGTCGCGATCGAGAACTGGCAGCACGACCTCAACATCGGATCGATCGTGCGCAGCGCCAACGCCTTCCTGGCCGCCGAGGTGCACATCGTCGGCAAGCGCCGGTGGAACCGCCGCGGCGCGATGGTGACCGACCGCTATCAGCACGTGCGTCACCACGAGGACGTCGCGGCGTTCACCGCCTGGGCGCGCGAGGCGGGTCTGCCCGTGATCGCCGTCGACAACGTCGAGGGATCGGTGCCGGTCGACCGGGCCGACCTGCCCGAGCGCTGCGTGCTGCTGTTCGGCCAGGAGGGCCCGGGTCTGTCGCCCGAGGCGATCGAGGCCGCGACCGGCGTGGTCGAGATCACGCAGTACGGGTCGACGCGGTCGATCAACGCCGCGTCGGCGGCCGCCGTGATCATGTACGAATGGTGCCGTCGCTGGGCGTGAGCCCGTGCGAGGGTGGAGGGATGCCGCAAGCCGTCACCCTCATCCGTTCGGCCTCGCTGTCGAGCGTCGCCGAGTACGCCTACGCCGCGACAGCCCCCGCCGAGGCCCGATTGATCTTCCTCGCGGGCTCCTGCCCCCTCGACGCCGACGGCGCGACCGTCGGGGTGGGCGACGTCGCGGCACAGGCCCGGAGCTGCGTCGACAACCTCGTCACCGCGCTCGCCGATGCCGGGGCGCAGCTCACCGACGTCATCTCGACGCGGGTGCTCGTGGCATCCACGCGTCAGACCGACCTGGTCGCGGCGTGGGACGTCGTGCGCGCCGCGTTCGGCGACCACGACGTGCCGAGCACGTTGATCGGGGTCACGGTGCTGGGCTACGACAGCCAGCTGGTCGAGATCGAAGCCGTCGCCGCGGTGCTCGACGAGGTCGCGGCCGAGGGCGTCGACGCCCGCGGCTGAGCCCCGACGCGGGTCGGGTGGATGCCCTCACCGGCTCCGCGGCGAGGTCGGCCCGGGGGATCGAGGGGCGGGCGTCACCCGCCCGCCGTCATCCACCTCTGCCCGCGCACGCGGAGCCCCAGGGTGAGCGCGCGCGCGAGCATGTAGACGCCGAAGAACGACGCGGCCAGCCACGCGAGCCCCGTGGCGCCGCCGCCGGCGAAGAGCGCCACGAGGACCAGCGCGGGCACGTACGGCACCAGGTTGAGCACGCCCGCGAGGGCGAGGTAGCGCGCGTCGCCCGCGCCGATCAGCACCCCGTCGAGCACGAACACGAAAGCGGCGAGCGGCTGCGCCAGGGCGAGCACGAGTAGCGCCGGCTGGATGAGGGCGGCGATCGCGGGATCGCCGGTGAACACGAGCCCCACCACGCCCGACGCGGCGGCCACGATCGCCCCCACGGCGAGGCCGAACCACACACCCCAGGCGCTCGTGCGCCGCAGCACCCGGCCGACGGTCGGGGAGTCACCGGCGCCCAGGGCGCTGCCGATCAGCGCCTGCGCGGCGATCGCGAGCGCGTCGAGGGCGAACGCCGCGGTCGAGAAGATGGTGAACGCGATCTGCCACCCCGCAAGCTCCGCCGAGCCCAGACCGGTCGCGACGGCCACGGTGGCGAGGAACGCCACGCGCAGGCTCACCGTGCGCAGGAACAGCCAGCCGCCCGAACGGGCCGTGCCGCTCAGCCCCGCGCGCTCGGGGAGGATGGACGCCGAATGCCGACGGGCCAATCGCCGCACGACCAGCACGTACGCGCCCACCATTCCCCACTGCGCCACGACCGTTCCGGCGGCGGAGCCGGCGATCCCCCAGCCGAAGCCGTAGATGAAGACGGCGTTGAGCAGCGCGTTGGCGCCGAAGCCGAGGCCGGCGATCCACAGCGGCGTCACGGTGTTCTGCATCCCGCGGAGCAACCCGGTCGCCGCGAACACGACCAGCATGGCGGGCAGGCCCCACATCGAGATCGACAGGTACGTGCGCGCGTTCTCGGCGACGTCGGGGGCGGCGCCGAACACGTCGACGATCGCGGGCGTCGCCAGTACGCCGACCGCCGCGAGCAGCGCGCCGAGACCCACGGCGAGCCACATGCCGTCGATGCCCACCGAGACCGCGCGACCGAACTCGCCCGCGCCGAAGCGGCGTGCCACGGCGGGGGTCGTCGAGTACGCGAGGAACACCATGAGCCCGACGACGGTGTGCAGCACCGCTCCCGCGATACCGAGACCGGCCAGGGGCGCCACGCCCAGGTGCCCGACCATCGCCGCGTCGACGATGAGGAACAGCGGCTCGGCGATGAGCGCGCCCAGCGCCGGGACGGCGAGCCTGAGGATCGCGCGGTTCAGCGTCTCGGGTGGGCGGGTGGTCACGCTCCGAGCCTAGGGCGGGGGTGCGACACCGCCCGGGACCGTGCGGTCAGCGACCGCCGTTCCGAGCCCGCACCGATGTGGGGCACTTATCCTGACTGCATGACCGACAACCTCCGTTCCGGTCTCGCGCTCGAAGAGCTCAGCGACGAGATCCGCCCGCAGGACGACCTGTTCCGCCACGTGAACGGCCGCTGGCTGGAGCGCACCGAGATCCCCGACGACAAGGCCCGCTGGGGCTCGTTCCACCTCATCGCCGAGCAGGCCGAGGCGAACGTGCGCACCATCGTGCAGGAGTCGCAGGATGCCGAGCCCGGCACCGAGGCCCGCAAGATCGGCGATCTCTTCGCGAGCTTCATGGACACCGAGCGCATCGAGCAGCTCGGCCGCGCGCCCATCGAGGCCCGCCTGGAGCGCGTCGACGCCGTGACCGACATCGCCTCGTTGCTGCAGCTCATCGGCGACCTCGAGCGCGACGGCGTCAGCGGTCTGCTGGCGCTGTTCGTCGAGCCCGACCCGGGCGCGCCCACCCGCTACGTCCCGGTGCTGTACCAGAGCGGCATCTCGCTGCCCGACGAGAGCTACTACCGCCTCGAGAACTTCGACGAGACCCGCACGGCGTACCGCGGCCACATCGAGCGCCTGCTCGACCTGGCCGGCGTCGCCGAGGCCGCGGCATCCGCGGACCGCGTCTTCGCCCTCGAGACCGAGATCGCCACGCACCACTGGTCGCGCGAAGACAACCGCGACGCGGTCAAGACGTACAACCTGAAGTCGTGGGACGACACCGTCGCCCTGGCCGGGCTCGACCTCGAGCCGTGGCGTTCCGCCGTCGCGCCGGGGCACGAGAACGCGCTCGCCGAGGTCGTCGTCTATCAGCCGAGCTTCATCGAGTCGCTCGGGGGGCTGCTGGTCGAGGAGCGCCTGGACGACTGGAAGGCGTGGGTGCGGTTCAAGATCGTGCACTCCGCGGCGTCGTTCCTCTCCGACGACTTCGTCGCCGAGAACTTCTCCTTCTACGGCACCCAGCTGACGGGCGTGCCGGTCAACCGCGAGCGCTGGAAGCGCGGGGTGGGTCTCGTCGAGGCCGCCCTGGGCGAGGCGATCGGCAAGGTCTACGTCGAGCGGCATTTCCCGCCGGCGGCGAAGGACGCCATGGACGGCCTGGTCGCCAACCTCATCGAGGCGTACCGTCGGTCGATCCGCGGCCTCGAGTGGATGACCGAAGAGACGCGCGAGCGCGCCCTCGCGAAGCTCGACGCGTTCACGCCGAAGATCGGCTACCCCGTGCGCTGGAAGGACTACGGCGAGCTCGAGGTCGTCGCCGACGACCTGATCGGCAACGTGCGCCGCGCTCACCTGTGGGAGCACGACCGCCAGCTCGCGAAGGTCGGCCAGCCGATCGACCGCGACGAGTGGTACATGACCCCGCAGACCGTGAACGCGTACTACAACCCGCTCATGAACGAGATCGTGTTCCCCGCCGCGATCCTGCAGTACCCGTTCTTCGACGCCGACCGTGACGCCGCGGCCAACTACGGCGGCATCGGTGCGGTGATCGGTCACGAGATCGGACACGGCTTCGACGACCAGGGCAGCCGTTTCGACGGTGACGGGTCGCTGCGCGACTGGTGGACGGATGCCGACCGCGCGGCCTTCGAGGAGCGCACCAAGGCCCTCATCGCCCAGTACGACGCGCTCGTGCCGCAGGGGCTCGCCGATGAGCACCACGTCAACGGCGCGCTCACCATCGGCGAGAACATCGGCGACCTGGGCGGCCTCGGCATCGCGATCGCGGCATACCGCCTGTTCCTCGAGAGCCAGGGCGAGACGGCGGGTGAGGGCCCCGACGTCGACGGGTTCACCGGCATCCAGCGTCTGCTGCTGAGCTGGGCTCAGATCTGGCAGCAGAAGGGGCGCGACGCCGAGACGATCCGTCTGCTCACCATCGACCCGCACTCGCCGAACGAGTTCCGTTGCAATCAGATCGTGCGTAACATCGACGCATTCTACGAGGCGTTCGGCGTCACCGAGGGCGACGCCCTCTGGCTCGACGCCGACCAGCGCGTCACCATTTGGTGAGGTCGCGTTTGTTGCCCTCCTGACCCGGAAGGAGCCACGCTCGTGGGCATGCCCCCGGTTCCCGAGCCCGCCGTGCCCGACCCCGTCGGCGGGCCGGTGGAGTCGTCGTCTCGTCGCGACGCCCCCGCCCTGCGCGGGGCGGGACGCAAGGGGCCCAAGCGCCTCCCGCGTCGCGCCGCGGCCGGTCGTCGGTCGTTCACGGCGACGCTGCGCTCGCTCGACGAGCTGGCGGCGTCGGGGGCCAAGGTCTCGGTGCGCATCGACGATCTCGACGGTGGGGCGGAGGTGCTGTCGGGCGACGACTTCGTGACGCTGCCCGTCGGCGGCCTCGGCGTGGTGCCGCTGCTGATCGAGGTCGCCGCCGCGATCGAGGCGGGGCGCCTCGACCCGCTCGAGATCGTCGACCGCGCGTCGGTGCACGACGCCGCCCAGGGCGGGGTCTGGCAGCACCTCAAGGCCCCGGCGCTGCCCGTGGCCGATCTCGCGGCGTTGGCCGCGTCGTCGGGCGACGCTCTGGCGGTCAACGCCCTCGTGCACCGGGTGGGGCTGCAATCGGTGCGGGCGCGGGTCGAACAGCTGGGCCTGCGGCGCACGGCGCTGCTCGACCGGTTCCGCGACGCCCGCGGACCCGATGACGCCCCCCATCTGGCCCTGTCCACGGCGCGCGAGATGGCGCACGTGTTCGCCGGTCTGGTGAACTCGACCATCGTGTCGCCGGGGGTCAGCGCGCAGGTCGCGGAGTGGCTGAGCCTGAACCACGACCTGTCGCTCGTGGCATCCGCCACCGGCCTCGATCCCTTCGCCCACGAGAACGATCAGCACGGGCTGCTGTTCGTCAACAAGACGGGTCGCGCGGCGGGCGTGCGCGCCGAGGCCGGCGTCTTGGGCGGACCGCGCGCGGGCGTCGCGTTCGCGCTGATCGTCAACTTCGACGACCTCTCGATCGCCCACCGTCTGCGGGCGCACGACGCCTTCCGCGTGCTGGGTGTCGAGCTGATGGAGTACGTGTACTGACGGGCGGTGAAGAATGCTCCCCCACCGGGCTCGCGAACGCAATCCCTTCCCCGGCGCGGAGGGTCGCTGGGACGCTATTGGCCTCCACACGAAAGAAGGGACCGGGGCCATGTCCGACTCCTCCACCACCGACCCGTTCGCCGACAACGCCGGCCCCGAGGGCCACTCCATCACCGACTGGACCGACCTCGGTCGCGAGATGTGGTCGTACCTGACCGGTCGCGGCGCGGCCGTCAACTACTCGTTCGTCGACATGACCGTCGAGGTTCCCCGCGACATCGGCCCCGACGCCCCGCGCGCGACCTGGAAGCTCAACGGCACCCTGCGCGTCACGACGAGCGACGACACCGCGGCCGGGTCCGACCCGCACCGCGGCAGCTGAGGGGCGGCGCCGTCATGGTGCGTCTCGACATCGACCTCGCCTTCTCGGAGCGCGACGAGACGGAGGATGCCGGGTCGCCTCCGTTCGAGGGCACGGTGACCGCCGCGGGCTCCGAGGTGCGCGTCTTCGTGAGCGACCCCTCGCGCCTGCCGGGCCGCGGCCGGCGCACCCTGGGTGAGTTGTCCACCCTGGCCGATGCCCTGGCATCCCGGGGCATCTCGGTGCGCGTGGAGGGGCCGGACGGTCCGATCCTGCACCTCGGCGACGTCAAGCGCAGCGCGCTGCAGCGGGCGGTCACGGGGTCGGCGCACATCCGACTGGGCTCCGTCGCGGCGGTGGCACCGCTGCTGATGAAACGGAACGGTCGGGGGTCGGTCTTCCCGATCCCGCCGGGCACCCCGATGCCGCTGGTTCCCACCGTCAACCGCACGGTACGTCGCCGCATCACCACGACGCACTACACGCCCGGCTCGGGGCGGCCGCGCCTGATCTTCGCGGTCGGCGACGCGACGTGGGACGGCTCGCGGCCGCGCGAGTTCGACCTGCTGCCCGAGAAGACCGTGATCGGTTCGGGCGAAGAGGTCGACCTGCGCCTGCCCGGCCTGGCGCCGGTGCACGCCGAGATCCGCCACGAGGGCGACGACGAGTACGTGCTGTACGGCTTCGACGAGGTCGGGGGCGGCGGGGCGCGCGAGCAGGGTCCCGGCCGCGACCGCGGCGGGCGCATCCTGCGCACCGGTGCGCGCATCGAGCTGGGCGACTGGCGGCTCGCCTACTTCCGCGCCGAGTTCGCCGATCACGGCCGACCGTACGGCGGGCGCGTCGGCGGCGAGCTGGCGCGTCAGCGCAAGCAGCCGCCGCGGGGTGGGAGCGGCCCGCTCAGCCGCGCGAGCGATCCCGACTGAGACGGTGGACGGGCTGGCCGGGCGGGCTGGGCGCCGTCGAAGCGGCATCCGTTCGTCGAGGACGCATCCGTTCGTCGAGGCCGCACGTGAGTGCGCTCGATCGGATGCGGTCTCGACGAACGAATGCGTCCTCGGTCGGGCGTGGCGGTAGCGACGCCGCCTCACGACCGCGTCAGAAGACGATCGTGTGGTTCCCGTCGCGCAGCACGCGGTCTTCGGCGTGCCACAGGACCGCGCGCGAGAGCACCTGGCGTTCGACGTCGGCGCCGCGACGGGCGAGCTCGGCCGCCGAGTCGGCGTGCGTGACGCGCACGGTGTCCTGCTCGATGATCGGGCCCTCGTCGAGGTCGCTCGTGACGTAGTGCGAGGTGGCGCCGATGAGCTTGACCCCGCGCTGCTTGGCCT
The DNA here is from genome assembly GCF_014839445.1 of Microbacterium sp. CFBP 13617. NCBI lineage: Bacteria > Bacillati > Actinomycetota > Actinomycetes > Micrococcales > Microbacteriaceae > Microbacterium > Microbacterium sp. CFBP 13617. The sequence goes on from NZ_JACYNW010000001.1 coordinate 705,955, forward strand.
TCTTGTACGGCTCCGCGCCGATGAAGGCCGGCAGGAACGAGTGGTGGATGTTGATCACCGGCACCCCGATCTTCTCGAGGAAGTCGGGCGAGAGGATCTGCATGTACCGCGCCAGCACGATGAAGTCGACGTTGCCGACGAGCAGCTCGAGGATGCGGGCCTCGGATGCCGACTTGTCGGGCCCGGGCGTCGAGGGGACGTGGAAGAACGGAACGCCGAAAGAGCGCACGTCGTCGGCCGAGGAGGTGTGGTTCGACACCACCATGGGGATGCTCACGGGCAGGTCGCCACGGCGGTGACGCCACAGCAGGTCGAGGAGGCAGTGGTCCTGCTTCGACGACAGGATCGCCATGCGCTTCGGCGTCGAGAGGTCGGTGAGGGTCCACTCGAGCTCGAAGCCGTCGCCGAGCGTCTTCGCGAGGTCGGCCTCGATCTCGGGCAGGGCCGCGGGCAGGTCGGGGCGGTGGAAGACCACGCGCTGGAAGTACGCGCCGCCGCGCAGCTGGTCGGAGTACTGGTCGAAGGCGACGACGTTGCCGCCCTGCCGCGCGATGAGGGCCGAGACGGCGGCGATGATGCCGGGGGTGTCACTGCCGTGCACGATGAGACACGCGTGATCGGGCTGCAGGTGGGGGCTCGCGGAGACCATCGGACCATTCTGCCGTGCGCGGACGGGGTCCCCGACCACGGTTGCGGCGCACAGCGGGGCGCTGTTCGTGCAGCGGGGCGGTCATCGTGCGCCCCGGTGCACCGATCGCGCCCCGGTGCGCCGGGCTGACCGCACCAGCCTCGATGTCGGCGGGCAGGGCTAGCCTGGGAGACGTGAACAACGCCCTGCGCCTCGACCGGCCGGGGTGGCGCACCTGGGTGCTGTGGGGCGTCGGTCTGCTCGCCTACGTCGTCTCGATCGTCAACCGCACGTCGCTCTCGGCCGTGGGCGTCGATGCCGCCACCCGCTTCCACGCCGACGCGTCGGCGCTGTCGATGTTCGCCGTCATCCAACTCTTCGTCTACGGCGCCATGCAGATCCCGGTGGGCCTGCTGCTCGACCGCTTCGGCGCGCGGCCCATGATCGCGATCGGCATGGTCCTCATGGCGCTCGGCCAGCTGGTGATGGCGTTCGCCGATGCGGTGGGGATCGGCATCCTGGCCCGCGTGCTCATCGGGGCGGGCGACGCCGCCATCTTCCCCAGCGTGCTGCGCGTGATCGCGACGTGGTTCCCGGCGCAACGCGCGCCGCTGCTGGTGCAGCTCACCGGCATCATCGGCCAGTTCGGCCAGATCATCGCCGTGGTGCCGCTCGCCGCGCTGCTGCACGCCACGAGCTGGAGCGTCGCCTTCGGCAGCGTCGCGGGACTCGGGGTGCTGTTCGCGGTGCTGACGTACGCGATCATCCGCAACCGTCCGCCCGAGCGTCGCACCGACCCGGTCGACACCTCGGTCGACACGCAGACCGGCGCGATCCGGGTCGTGACCTCGGCGGCCGACCTGCGGCAGGGGTTCCGCGAGTCGTGGGCGCACCCCGGCACCCGCCTCGGCTTCTGGTCGCACTTCGCCACCCCCTTCGCGGGAACGGCGTTCATGCTGCTCTGGGGCTTCCCGTTCCTCACCGCGGGCGAGGGGCTGCCGGCGGCGACGGCGTCGTTGATCATGACGACGCTCGTGCTGTTCGGCATCGTGTGCGGTCCGGTCATCGGCGCGTTGTCGAGTCGGCATCCCACCCGTCGTTCGCGCTGGCTCGTGCTCCCGGTCGTGGCGTTCCAGGCGGTGGTGTGGATCGCCGTGATCGCCTGGCCGGGGCCCGCCCCGGTGTGGCTGCTGATCGTGCTGATGTTCGCGCTGTCGACCGGGGGACCCGCCTCGATGATCGCGTTCGACCACGCGCGCACCTTCACTCCCAGCCACCGGCTCAGCACCGCGACGGGCATCGTCAACGGCGGAGGCTTCCTCGCCGCGCTCCTCGCGATCCTGTTCATCGGCGTCGCGATGGACGTGCAGGGGGCGGGGACCCCGGCGACCTATTCTCTGGATGCCTTCCGCCTGGCGTTCCTCACTCAGGTGCCGCTGTGGCTCGTCGGGGGGATCGCGATCGCCGTCGAGCGCGGGCGCACGATCCGTCACGTGGGCGGGTTCGACAAGCTGCCGCGCTGACGCCTGCGGTGAGGCCGGCAGGGAGGACGGATCGCTCCGGTCAGCCCAGGCCGGTCACCCGCTGCCAGAGGTCGATGAGCAGCGGCACCACGTCGGAGGCCCGGTCGGCCGAACCGACGGCCACCGCGACGAGGGGATACACGGTCGTCGCGAGGGCGGCGAGCACGGCGACGACCGCGAAGGTCCACGCGAGCCAGACGCGGCGGCGCGTGACCGCCACCAGCAGGGCGCCCGCGGCCACGACGACGCCGAGCAGGGTCGCGAGGGCGACACCGCCGGCGGGGAACGGAACGAGGCCCGCCGTGCCGGCCGTGGTTGCGGCGAGGAAGCCGACGAGGGGCAGGTACAGCGCCAGGGCGATGATCACCGTGAGGGCCGCACCCACGCCGGTGGCGATGAACACGCCGCGGGGCCGGCGACGGGCACCCGAGGTCACGCGCCTCACGGGTGCACCTCGAGCGACGTGACGCGGGAGTCGATGATCGTGGATGCCATGTCGATGTCCTCTCGTGAAGGTGACGGTGTCGTCACGGAGGAGACGTTCCGGGCGGCGGAATCGTCACGCTCCGACGGGGTTTCCCCGACATGCGCCCGGCGGACCCGGTGCGAGACTCGGAGCATGAGCGCGATCGACATCCGCACGCTGGGCGACATCGACGGCATCCACCGGGCCGCGGGGGTACTCGACGAGGTGTGGGGCGAGCGCGGAACGATGCCGGCGAACATCCTGCGCGCCCTCGAGCACGCGGGCAACTACGTCGTGGGCCTGTTCGACGGCGATCGCATGGTCGGCGCGTCGGCGGCGTTCTTCGCACCGCCCGCCGAACGCTCGATGCACTCGCACATCACCGGCATCGTGCCCGGGTACCAGGGCCGCGGCCTCGGTCGCCAGCTGAAGGAGCACCAACGGGCCTGGGCGCTGGAGCGCGGGGTCGGGCACATCACCTGGACCTTCGACCCGCTCGTCGCGCGCAACGCCCACTTCAACCTGGCCGTGCTCGGCGCCCGCGTCACCGACTACCTCGTCAACCAGTACGGCGAGATGGACGACGCCGTGAACCGCGGCGACGAGTCCGACCGCCTCATGGTCGCGTGGGCGCTCGCCGAGCCGCCTGCACCGCCCCCCGCGGATGCCGAGATCCTCGCCGCCGTGGCCGTGCCCGACGACGTCGCGGCGCTCCGCCGCAGCGACCCGGTGGCCGCCGCCGGGTGGCGCGTACGCGTGCGCGACGAGCTGCGGGAGCACCGGGCATCCGGTCGCCGCGTCGGCGGTTTCGATCGACGCGGATACCTCATCGTGCGGTGACGCCTCGCGTCGCCCGCTCCCTGGGGGCGGGCGACGCAGCAGGGATCACTGCTCGGTGATCGGGGTGTCCTTCTCGGCTGCCGGGTCGCCCTGGCCGGGGCCCGGGCGCACAGCCGCGTCGTCGCGCACGTCGATGCGCGTGACCCCGTCGTGCTCGGTGACGTCGAAACGCGGGGCGGCGTCTTCTTCGGTCGCCTTCGGTGCGCTCGTCAACTGGTCGTGACGGTTCTCTTCGAAGCTCTTCTCGTCGCTCATCGCGCTCACTCCTCGCCCGCCGAACGCCAGGCGTCCGACTCCATGTGGGAGCCCGCCTGCGGGCCCATCTGCAGCATTCCGCCGTCGACGACCCAGCTGGCGCCCGAGACGTACGATCCCGAGGGCGAGGCCAGGAAGCGGATCACGTCGGCCACCTCGCTCGGCTTGCCGGGGCGGCCGAGGGGGATGCCGGGGCGATGCGTGCGCTCCGCGTCGTCGGCCGACATGTCGTTGATGGGCGTCGCGATCTCGCCCGGGGCGACGGCGTTCGCGGTGATGCCGTACTGGCCGAGTTCGAGCGCCATCGTCTTGATCAGGCCGCCGAGACCGTGCTTGGCGGCGACGTAGGGTGCGGAGCCCACGCGGGGCTGGTGCTCGTGCACGCTCGACACCGCGATGAGGCGACCGCCGTTGCCGGCCTGCACCATGCGGCGGGCCGCGGTGTGCAGGGCGAGGAACGCTCCGTCGAGGTTGAGGGCGATATCGGTGCGCCAGGTCTTCAGGTCGAGGTCGAGGAACGTGCCCCCGATGCCGCCGCCCGCGTTGTTGACGAAGACGTCGAGTCCGCCGAGCTCATCGGCCATGGCGTTCACGGCCCCGGGGACGGAGTCGAAGTCGGTGGCGTCGAACTGCGCGACGATCGCGCGGGCGCCGCGGCCGCGGACGGCCTCGGCGGTCTCTTCGGCGCCGTCCTTGTCGGAGTGGTAGGTGATCGCGACGTCGATGCCGGCGTCGGCCAGGGCGAGGGCGGTGGCGGCACCGATGCCCGAGTCGGAGCCGGTGACGATCGCGTGGCGCGGGGTGAAGTCGCTCATGCGACCGACGCTACGCGTGCGCCCCGGCGCAGTCGGCGGCCTTGCCAGCGTCGGACGCGGGCGTTACGGTCCCGGCCCGGCTACCCTGCCGTCATGCCGCTCACCCGCGCCGCCGCCCCCGTGACCCTGGATGCCATCGAGCTGCGCGTGCTGCAGATCCCGCTCGTCTCGCCCTTCACGACGTCGTTCGGCACCGAGACCGTGCGCGAGGTGATCGTCGTCGCGGCGGAGACCCCCGACGGGCGGGGGTGGGGCGAGGTGGTGACCATGGCTGCGCCGCTGTACTCCAGCGAGTACACCGCGAGCGCGTGGGACGTGCTGGCGAGGTACCTGGCGCCGGCGTTGCTGGAGCGCCGCGCCTTCGCGCCCGAAGAGGTCCCCGGAATCCTGCGTCCGTTCGTCGGGCACCGCATGGCCAAGGCGGGGCTCGAGCTCGCGGTGATCGACGCCGCCCTGCGCGCCGAGGGGCGCAGCTTCGGGCAGTACCTCGGCGCCGAGAAGACCCGGGTGCCCTCGGGCGTCTCGGTCGGCATCCAGCGCGACCCCGCGGCGCTCGTCGACGTCGTCGGCGGGTACCTCGACGAGGGCTACGTGCGCATCAAGATCAAGATCAAACCGGGGCGCGACCTCGCCGACACGGCCGCCGTGCGCGAGGCCTTCGGATCCATCCCGCTGCAGGTCGACGCGAACTCGGCCTACACGCTGCAGGATGCCGACACCCTCGCCGAACTGGACCGCTTCGACCTGCTGCTCATCGAGCAACCGCTGCAGGAAGACGACCTCGTCGACCACGCGACGCTCGCCGCGCGGTTGCGGACCCCCGTCTGCCTCGACGAGTCGATCGTGTCGGCGAAGGCGGCGGCCGACGCCCTGGCGCTGGGCTCGGGGTCGATCATCAACGTCAAGGCGGGTCGGATCGGCGGGTACCTGGAGGCCGTCGCGGTGCACGACCTGTGTCGCGACGCCGGCATCGCCGTCTGGTGCGGCGGCATGCTCGAGACGGGCATCGGCCGTGCCGCCAACGCCGCCCTCGCGGCCCTGCCGGGCTTCACGCTGCCCGGCGACATCTCGGCATCCGCCCGCTTCTACGAGCGCGACATCGTCACCGAACCCGCCGTGCTCGACGACGGACACGTGCGCGTGCCGACCGGTCCGGGCCTCGGCGTCGAGATCGACGCGGCGGCGCTCGAGGGCTTCACCGTGCGCCGCGAGAGGCTCACACGGTGAGCAGGGCCGGCGCTCGATAAACTGGAGCCGCGCACTCGCGCCGCATCCCCACAGCTTTCCCGACCATTGGAGCCACCGTGGCCGAACAGTCCCGCCTCGACAAGGTCATCGCCCTCGCCCGCCACCGCGGGTTCGTCTTCCAGGCCGGTGAGATCTACGGCGGTTCCCGCTCCGCGTGGGACTACGGCCCCCTCGGCACCGAGCTCAAAGAGAACATCCGCCGGCAGTGGTGGCAGACGTTCGTGCGCGGGCGCGGCGACATGGTCGGGCTCGACTCGAGCATCATCCTGCCCAAGCGCGTCTGGGAGGCCTCGGGGCACGTCGCCACCTTCACCGACCCGCTGGTCGAGTGCCTCAGCTGCCACAAGCGCTTCCGCGCCGACACGCTCATCGAGGACTTCGAGGCGCGCAAGGGCCGCCCGGCCGAGAACGGTCTGGCCGACGTGCCCTGCCCCAACTGCGGCAACAAGGGGCAGTACACCGAACCCAAGTCGTTCTCGGGCCTGGTGAAGACCTACCTCGGGGTCGTCGACGACGAGTCGGGCCTGTACTTCCTGCGTCCCGAGACCGCCCAGGGCATCTTCGTGAACTTCTCGAACGTGCTCACGGCATCCCGTCGCAAGCCCCCGTTCGGCGTCGGCCAGGTCGGCAAGGCGTTCCGCAACGAGATCACCCCCGGAAACTTCATCTTCCGCACGCGCGAGTTCGAGCAGATGGAGATCGAGTACTTCACGCCGCCCGCCGAGGCGAACGAGTGGTTCGAGCACTGGGTCGAGGCGTGCTGGAACTGGTTCCTCGACCTGGGCATCGACGCCGAGAACATGAAGCGTTTCGACGTCCCCGAGGACGACCGCGCGCACTACTCCGCCGGCACGATCGACGTCGAGTACCGCTTCGGCTTCCCGGGCAAGGAGTGGGGCGAGCTCATGGGCGTCGCCAACCGCACCGACTACGACCTCAAGAGCCACTCCGAGGCGTCGGGCCAGTCGCTCACCTTCTTCGACCAGGCCTCGGGTGAGAAGTACACGCCGTACGTGATCGAGCCCTCGTTCGGTCTGACGCGCGCCATGATGGCGTTCCTCGTCGACGCCTACCGCGAAGAAGAGGTGCCCAACGCCAAGGGCGGCACCGACACCCGCACGGTGCTCAAGCTCGACCCGCGCCTCGCGCCCGTCAAGGTCGCCGTGCTGCCGCTGTCGCGCAACGAGCGCCTGTCGCCGCTGGCGCGCGAGGTCGCCGATACGCTGCGTGCGGCCGGGTGGAACATCGACTTCGACGACGCCGGCGCCATCGGCCGCCGCTACCGCCGTCAGGACGAGATCGGCACCCCGTTCTGCGTCACGGTCGACTTCGACTCGCTCGACGACAACGCCGTGACCGTGCGCGACCGCGACACGATGGGCCAGGAGCGCATCGGCCTCGACGCCCTGCAGGGCTACCTGGCCGAGCGCCTGCGCGGAGCCNCCCCGTGACAGGGGCGCGACAGAGCCCCCGGCGCATTCTTGCGTCATGACCACTTCATCCACCCGCGTCCCGGCGGTCCGCGCCGAGGGCCTCGTCAAGACGTTCGGCTCGAACCGGGCCGTCGACGGCGTCGATCTCGTCGTCGAGGCGGGCACCGTCTACGGCGTGCTCGGCCCCAACGGCGCCGGCAAGACCACCACCATCAGCATGCTCACGACGCTGCTGCGTCCCGACGGCGGTCGCGCCGAGATCTTCGGCCACGACGTCGCTCGAGAGCCCCACGTCGTGCGCCAGCTCATCGGTTTGACCGGGCAGTTCGCCTCGGTCGACGAGAAGCTCTCGGCCACCGAGAACCTCATGATCTTCGGCCGGCTGCTCGGCCTCTCGCGCCGCGATGCGCGCCGCAAGGCGAGCGACCTGCTCGAGGAGTTCGGCCTGACCGAGGCGGCCTCCCGCCCCCTGGCGAAGTTCTCGGGCGGCATGCGTCGCCGGCTCGACCTCGCGGCCTCCCTCATCGCCCAGCCGCCGCTCATCTTCCTCGACGAGCCCACCACGGGCCTCGACCCCCGCACCCGCGGGCAGATGTGGGACACGATCCGGCGGCTCGTGTCGTCGGGCTCCACCGTCGTGCTCACCACCCAGTACCTCGACGAGGCCGACCAGCTGGCCGACCGCATCGCCGTCATCGACCGCGGCCGCGTCGTCGCCGAGGGCACGGCCCTCGAGCTGAAGGCGTCGGTCGGTCAGGCCTCGCTCGTGCTGCGGCTGCAGCCCGGTTCCGACCTCGACCTCGCCCGCACGACCGTGGCCCGGGTGCTCGACGCGACGGCGATCGTCTCGCCCGAGGCGGCGCGCCTCACCGTGCCGATGTCCGACCCCGACCGGGTCACCGATCTGCTCGTGGCCTTCCGCGAGGCGGGGGTGCACCTGAGCGAGTTCAGCGTGCAGCAGCCCACCCTCGACGAGGTCTTCCTCACCCTGACCGGCGCCGGAGTGCCGGCCGACGACGCCGGCGTGCGCGAGAGCGCCGCCCCTCTCGAAGGAGTCCGCGCATGAGCGCCCTCACCCTCTCGCGCGACCTGCCCCGCACCGCGGGTCTCGCCCAGACCGTCCAGAACACCCTCACGATGGCGGGCCGCGGTCTGCTGAAGATCCGCCGCACGCCCGAGCAGCTCATCGACGTCACGGTGCAGCCGATCCTGTTCACCCTGATGTTCACGTACATCTTCGGCGGGGCGATCGCCGGAGACGTGCAGAACTACCTGCCCATCATCATTCCGGGCATCCTCGTGCAGACCGTGATCACGACCTCGGTCGTGACGGGGACGCAGTTGCGCGAAGACATGGACAAGGGCGTTTTCGACCGGTTCCGCTCGCTCCCGATCGCGCGCATCGCGCCGCTGTCGGGCGCCCTGCTGGCCGACACCGTCCGCTACGCGATCGCCACCACGATCACCTTCGCGATGGGCTACCTGATGGGATTCCGTCCGGCCGGGGGTCTCTGGGCCGTGGTCGCTGCGGGACTGCTCGTCATCGTCTGCTCGTGGGCGATCAGCTGGATCTTCGCCTTCTTCGGCGTCATCGCGCGCAGCGCGTCGAGCGTCCAGGGCATCTCGATGCTGATCCTTTTCCCCCTGACGTTCCTCTCGAACGCCTTCGTCCCCTCGAACACCATGCCCTCGTGGCTGCAGTGGTTCGTCGACGCGAACCCGGTGTCGCACCTGGTGTCGGCGGTGCGCGACCTCGTCAACAACGGCGTCGTCGGCTCCGACGTGCTCGTGTCGCTGCTCGGCGCCGCGGTGATCGTGGCGGTCTTCGCCCCGCTCACGGTGCGCGCCTACATGCGCAAGGCCTAGTCGAGCAGGGCCGTGAGGGTCTCGGCATCCACGTCCGACAGGGCGGAACGGATGCCACCAGCGGGCGTCGAGGTCTCCTCGGCGCCCGCTCCGGTGCGTGCGCTCACCCACACGTGGAACGGGTCGTGCACGTCGGCGGCCCCGCGCACCGCGGTGGCCCGGGCGAGGGCCTCGCGCGCGCGACCGGAGCGCCCGGTGACGGCGTTCCACCCCGCGACGGCGAGCAGCACCGACGCGATGATCGGGTGGTCCTGCGACGAGATCGCCGCCGAGAGCGCGGTGCGCAGCGTCACGCGGGCCTCGTCGTCTCGGCCGAGCAGCAGCAGGGCCTGGGCGCGCTGCGCGTCGAGCCACGCCGAGAACTGCTCGGGGATGCCGGGCTGCCCGCGCAGATCCACCAGGCCGACCACCCGCAGGGCGGCCTCGCCGTCGCCCGCCGCGACCTCGACCTGGGCCGCGGTCATGTACGCCTGGGCGAGCGAGCGCACCGATCCGTCGGCCTGGGCCGCGTCGTCGATCGCGCGCGCGCGGACCCGTGCCTCGTCGAGGCGGCCGAGTCGCAGCAGAATGCCCACCGCCTGCGACTGCTGCTGCAGAACGTCGGGGACCGACGACAGGCCCTGCACGGCCGCCGCCGAGCGGTCAGTGACCGCCAAGGCGTCGTCGAGGCGGCAGGCGAGCGTGAGCCATTCCGCGCGCAGCTGGCTCGCGAAGCCCGTGCCCCACGGGTCGCCGATCGTCTCGAACATCGCGAGCGCGCGTTCGCTCTCGCGGTCCAACGCGGTCATGTCGCCGGAGTTCTGCGCCGCTCCCGCCCGCAGCGCGTGCAGGATCGCGCGCGTCCACGCCGGGGCGGCGGCGAACTCCTCGTCGGTGACGTCGACGTGCCACGTGCGCGCGGCGTCGCCGGCGCCGCTGCGCAGCACCGTCTGGGCCAGGCGCAGCAGGGGCGGCACCAGCGCGGTGACGTCGGATCGATTCCGGTGAGCCGCCTGCTCGAGTTCGGCGCGGCGGGCGGTGTAGCTCTCGAGAGTCACCGTCGACGGCCGACCCGGCGCGGGGAACGCCGCGGCGAACAGGGCGACCGCCTCGACCACCACGCGGGGCTCGTCGTCGAGTGCGGCGGTGGGATCGGCGAACTCGGCGACGGCGCGGCGCAGGTCGTCGGTGCGTTCGCGCACGGCCCAGGGCCACACGAGACTCCGCAGCAGGCGCACCCCCGCGCGCCGGTCGTGCGCCTCGGCGCAGACGCGCAGGGCCGCGGTGAGGTTCTCGTCGTTCGCGTCGAACCAGGCGAGGGCGTCGCGCAGGCCCGGTCCGCGGGTACGCGCCTCGCGGGCGGCGGCGAGCTCCGTCAGCACCACGGCCGCGCGCAGGCGGTACGTCTCGGCGGCGCCGTCGGTGCGCAGGCGGTCGAGCCCGTACTCGCGCACGGTCTCGAGCATGCGGAAGCGGGCGTCGCGACGCACGAGCAGCGAGCGGTCGACGAGGGCGTCGAATTCCTCGGCATCCACCTCGAAGGCGGCAGCCACGGCCGCCGCGTCCCCGGCGCCGATACCGTCGGCGAAGACGGCCGAGGCCTGCAGTGCGATGCGTTCGCCCGCAGAGAGGGTGTCCCAGCTCCAGTCGATGAGGGCGCGCAGGGTGCGGTGGCGCTCCACGCTCAGGCGGGGACCGTGCGACAGCAGCGCGAACCGGTCGTCGAGGCCGGCGTCGATCTCGGCGAGGGTGAGTGTTCGAGTGCGGGCGGCGGCGAGTTCGATCGCGAGCGGCAGGCCGTCGAGGCGCTGCACGATGCGCTCCGCCGTGGCGCGCTCGTCGTCGTCGGGCAGGCGGCCGCGTGCGGAGCGCACGCGCTGGGCGAAGAGCACCCGGGCATCGGTCGGCGGCAACGGCCCGAGATCGACGAACGCCTCGCCCGGGATGCCGAGGGGCTCGCGGCTGGTGGTGAGCACGCGCACGCCGGGACTCATGCGCAGCAGCGCCAGGGCGGCCTCCGCGGCTTCGCGCACGAGGTGCTCGCAGTTGTCGAGCACGATCACGACGTCGCGGCCGGCCACGGCCTCGGTGACCCGGTCGAGCGGAGAGACCGGGGTGGCCGCGGTCTCGGGCAGGCGGATGCGACGGCCGACGGCGCCGGCGATCGCGGTCCACACGTCTCCGGCGGCGGCCGGGGCGAGCTCGACGACGATCGAATCGGCGACCGCGCGGGCGGTCTCGATGGCGAGCGTGGTCTTGCCGGCGCCGCCGGGACCGATGACGGTGACGAGGCGGTCGGTGCGGAGCCGCTCGCGGATCGCGTCGAGCTCGTCGCCGCGGCCGACGAGGGCGGTCAGCGCGGCTCCGACGGGCGACGCCGCCGGTGCGGCCGCGGCGGGCGGGGATGCGGACGCGGTGGGCGGGGATGCCGTCGATGTTTTCGCGGCGGCGGCGATCAGGCCCTCGGCGTGGGCGCGGTCTTCGAGCAGGTCGCGCACCAGCCAGTCGAAGCCCTCGTGCGGGGTCCACACGTCGCCGGTCCACAGCGCGAGCGCCGTGCGAGCGCGCTCGGGGTCGTTCGCCGCTCGGGCCTCGGCGACCAGGTCGGCGAAGCGGGTGACGTCGATGTCGTCGCGTGTGAGCTCGAGCCGGTACCCGCCGGGGGTCGACGTGACGAGCCCCGCCGGCAGCGACCCGCGCAGGCGCGAGACGAGCGACTGCAGGGCCGCGCGGGGATCGTCGGGGGCGTCGCGCACCCAGACGTCCTCGGCCAGCGCGCGGGTGCCCACGGTCGTCCCGGCATCGATGGCGAGGCGCAGCAGCAGGGCCTGTCGCGCACGCCCGGGAACGACGACGGCCTCGCCGTCGTCGGATGTCACGGCCAGGCCGCCGAAGAACCTCACCCGCACGATGTCCAGACTAGGTCGCGCGAGACGGTCCCCGCCGAGCGCGGGGGGATCGGCTGTTCGGTCGACGGCCGCACCGCGCCCCCTGGGGAGGAGGGGCGGGGGTGGATGACACAGGCCGGAGGCGGGACTTCGTTAGCCTGGGGTCGACGACCGACGCCGAGGGGGCACGATGACGGAAGTCGATGGTGGACGAGAGTTCTCCGGTCCTGCCTGGCCGCCGGGGTCGGGAGCGCTCGTCGACACCTCGCGCTGCCCGTCGTGCTTCACCCCGATCACCGCGACGCCGTGCGTCTCGTGCGGACTGAACCTCGCCGACTCACGCACCGCGCACGTGCTCGAGCTGTCGCAACGCATCGTCGAGCTCGTCGACGAGCGCACCGACGTGCTCCTGCGGGTCCACCGCGAAGCCGCGGCCGCGGAAGCGACGGCTGCGGCCGCTCCGGCTGCGGCCACTCCGGCTGCGGGGGAGCGGACGCCGACGGTGTCGGAGACCCCGCCGGGGTTCCCCGCGCCGGCGGGACCGGTCCCGACCGAGGTGCCCCGTGCCCCCGCCGCGACCGGCGCCGCCGCCACGACCGCCGCCGCCGCTGCGACCCCGGTGGCGGCGGAGCCCTCCGCGGCGGCCTCGGCTCAGGTCGCGGCGACCGAGGTGGTCTTCGCGCCGCCATCGGGGGCGCCGGTTCTTCCTGTGCCCCTCGCCCCGTCGACCGCCCCGGCCGCCGCCTCGGCACACGCCCCGGCCGCGGCGCCGACGCCGCCCTCCCCCGCCCCGGCCCCGCCGTTCGTCGGGGGCCCGCCCTCCGCCGTGGCGGCGCCGACGGGGTCCCCGCCCGTCGGGTTCCCGCCGGCCCCGTCCGCGCGGGCGAAGCCGCGCCGCTCGAGCGTGCAGGTGTTCCTGCTGTCGGTGGGCGTGGTGCTGCTCGCGGTCGCGGCGGCCTTCTTCCTCACCGTCGCGTGGATCAGCGGTGGCCTCGTGCTGCGGTCGATCATCATCGGGCTGGTGACCGCCGCGATCATCGCCGCCGCGTCGATCCTGCGCCGACGCGGTCTCGGAGCCACCGCTGAGGGCATCGCTCTGCTCGGCATCGCCTTCGTCGCCCTCGACGTCTGGGCCGTGCGCGCCAACGACCTGGGCGGGGCGATGAACGTCGAGCCCCGCGTGTTCTGGGGAGTCACCTCGATCGTCGCGGGCGGAGCCTTCGTCGGGTGGGCGCGGCTCTCGCGGCTCCGTGCCCCGCTGTCGACCGCGGTCGTGTCGCTCGCGATCGGCTCGGCGGTGCTGGTCACCGGCCTGGTCGAGCGAGATGCCGCCCTCGGCGGGTACGCCGGGGGCCTCGCGCTCCTCGTCGTCGCCCTGGCGGCCCCGTTGGCCCCGCTCCTCGCCCGCCGCCCGCGGCCGACACTCGCCGTCGAGATCGCCGTCGTACGCGGACTAGCCGCCGTCGGTGCGGCCGTCGCACTGACCGCCGCCCTGCTCGTCGACCCGCGCAGCACCGTCACTCCCGCTCTGCTGTCGGCCGCCCTCGCGGTGGCTCTCGCGCTGCACGCCCGCTCGCTCGCCCGGCGCGATGCCGCGCGTCTCGCCCCCACCGCGGCCGTGCTGTCGGTGCTCGTCCTGGGCGTGGGCGTCGCCGCCTCCGCCGTCCGCACGGCCGACGCCGCGCTGTCGGCGACGGTTCCCGTGCTCATCGCCGCCGCTCTCGCGCTCGGTCTCGACGCCGCTGCGCGCCGCGCCACCCCCGGCGTGGGTCGGACCACCGTCGTGACCGCTGCCTGGGCGGCCGCTCTCGCCGCCGCGCTCGCCGCGGTCGTCCCGTTCTTCTGGGCGCTGACCGCCTTCGGCGCCCCGGTGCGCTCGATCATCTCGACGTTCGGGCAGTCCGCCGTCGACACCACAGCTCCGGATGCCACGAGCACCGCCGCCGTCATCGCGCTCGCCGCCATCGTCGCCCTCGCCGCCGTCGTCTGGCGCCTCTCGGGGTCGTGGCCGCAACGCCGATCGCCCGCGCTCATCGCCGCGGCGACCGTCGCCCTGCTCGTCGGGCCCCAGCTGCGGGTGCTCCTGCTCGTCGTCGGCTGGTACCTCGTGCTGGCCGTCGTCGCCCTCATCGTCCTCCGGCGCCGGCGCGGCGACATCGCGCTCGCCGCGGTGGCCGGGTCGATGGCCCTCGGCATCGGGTGGCTGCTGTCGTTCTCGTCTCCGCTCGCCTGGGGGCTCGCTTCGATCGTCGTGGCCGCCGTCCTCGCGGCCGCCGCGGGCGTGCACCCGGGGCTCCGCGTGCCGTCTACGGTGTCGGTCGTGCTGTTCGTGTCGGGGAGCGCTCCGTTCGTGCCCCCGGCGATGCGCATCGGCGCCGATGTCGTCATCGAGGGGTTCTCCCTCTTCATCGCGTCGCTCGTCATGGCCTCCCTGTGTCTGATCGTCCTCGTGCTCCCGCTCGCCCGCGGGGTGGGGCTCACCGCGGCGCAACGCCAATCCGGAATCGTGTCGGCCCTCGCGGTGATCGCTTCCGTGGGACCACTGGCGCTCTTCTTCCGCACGGGGGTGGCGGCCGACGTCTGGATAGTCGCTTCGGCGGCCCTTTCGGCGGGGGCGTCGGCAGCCGTGCTCACGGCGCCCTACCGGTCGTGGCGTGTGGCGAGGCCGGCCGCGGCCCTCCTGTCTCCCCTGCTCGTGGCGGGCGCGGCCGGGGCGGCACTGCGTCTCGTCGACGCGGCCCCTCTCGCGCGCGTGGTCGTTCTCGCGGCGATCGCCCTCGTGGTCGCTGCGGTGGCGCTCCGCCTGCTGCGCGCCGACGCTCTCACCCGCGCATTCCTCGACGCCGGAACGGCGATCGTCGTGGCCCTGTCGATCGCCGATGCTCCGTCGCAGGGCGTGCGGTGGATCCCCCTCCTGCTCGCCGCGGTGACCGCGATGATCTGGGCGACCGACGTCGATGGCCTCTTCCGGTCGCGCGGCCCGCGGCGTCATCTCGTCTGGCTCGCGCTCCTGCTGGGAACGCTGGCGCTGTGGACCCGACTGTTCTGGCAGCAGACCGAGGCCGTCGAAGCGTTCACGGTGCCCGTCGGCGTTGCGCTCCTCGCTCTGGCCGCCGGTCACGAGCGTGCGCGACGTCTCGTCGACGGTCGCTCCGTGGCCGGTCCCTCGGTCATCGCCGCCGCGGGAATCACCGTCGCTCTCGCCCCCAGCGCCCTGGCCACTCCCGACGACGCCGTCCGCACTCTCGTCGTCGGCGCTGTCTCGGCCACGGTGCTCGTCGCCGGAGCCTGGGTGCGCCCCGCGCGCACTCCCGACGAGCTGCCCGTCGCCGTCGGTGCCTCGGGAGCGCTCGCCCTCGTGCTGCTGACGGTCTCGCAGCTCGGGCACGCGGCCGGTCGCGAGGGCATCGGTCTCGCCGATCTCGTCTTGATGGTCACGGCGGTCGCGATCGGGGTGGCCGCGCAGGGAGTGGCCCGTCGCCCTGCGCCGTGGGCGCTGGCATCGGCGCGCATCGCCGCGGTGACGGCGGCCGCGATCCTCGCCCTGGGCTCGACGGCGCTCGTCGCCGCCGACGGGGGGCCGATCGTCCGCACGGTGGGAGCGATCGTCGTACTCGGCGCCCTCGGCGTCGGCGCTGTCCGATCCGCATCGCCGCTGCTCGGCATCCCTCTGTCGATCGCCGGACTCGGCGGCGCGGGTCTGGTCGCCGTCGCCGGGGTGGGAGTCGACGTGCGCCCGATCGAGTGGATGACGCTACCGCTCGCCCTGGCCTGGATCGCCGCCGCCCTGCTCGAGCGCCGCCGCCCGATCACGCCGCCCTTCGTGCTGCTCGCCGCGGCGGGGCTGGCCGTGGGACTGCTGCCCTCCGCCGTGCTCGCCGACGCGTCGCCGGCCCGGGCGATCGGCGTCGCCGTCGCGGCGAACGCCGTGCTCGTGGGGGCGGTGCTCCTTCTGCGGCACGCGTTCGCCCCGCTCCTGACGCCCGTCATCGCGGTCGCGGGACTGGCGCTGATCGTCGCCGCGTCGCTCCGCGCCCTGCGCGAACTCGCCACACCGCTCTTCGACGTCTGGATGCTCCTCGCGACCGTCCCGCTGGCGGGTGTGGCCGTGCTGCTGCTCCGGCGCCGCGCAGCCGTCGCCTCGTGGATGCCGGTGGTCCTCGCCCTCGCCGCCCCCTCGGTCGCGGTCGCGCTGACACTGGCGCGTCTGTCGGCGACGGGGGAGGGCGCTGTGCGCCTGGTCGTGACGCTCGTCGCCGTCCTGACCCTGGGGCTGTGGTGGCGCGGCCGGATCGTGTTCTGGGCCGTGATCGCCCTGTCCACCGTCCTCGCCCTCACCGCGATGGTCCTCGGGAGCGCCGACCCCGTCGAGGCGGCCACCGCTCCTCTCGCCGCAGCCGTCGTCTTCCACGGCATCCGGGCCCTGCATCGGCATCCCGAGCTGCGCACATGGCCCGCCCTGGGGATCGGTCTCGGGCTGCTTCTCGTCCCCTCGCTGCTGTTCGACTTCGGCGCCGACAACGCCCTCTGGCGCGTCCTCGCGCTCGGCGTCGTCGCTCTCGCGGTGCTCCTCATCGGCGCACGGTTGCGCTGGCAGGCCCCCGTGCTGCTCGGCGGGGTGGTGCTCATCGTGCACGCCGTCGCCCAGCTGTGGCCGGGGATCACCGCGCTCTACGAGAGCGCGACGGGTCTTTGGTGGCTGTGGCTCGGCATCGCCGGCGTCCTGCTCATCGTCGTCGCCGCGACGTACGAGCGTCGCATCCGCGAGGTGAAGGCGGTGGCGCTGGCGATCCGCTCCCTGCGCTGAGTGCGACTCGGGGCGACCGACAGGTAACCCGAGTCGCCCGGAGGGTTCAGATCACGGGGCCGTGAGCGGCGAGCGGAGCCCCGGAAGAGGGGGTCCTCCAGTTCGAGCGGCAGAGGACCACCAGGACCGCGGTGATCGCCACGGCGTAGATCGCCACGGCGATACCGCCGGGGGCACCGAGCGCCGTGAGGGCGGGAAGCACCAGCATGAAGCCGCCGACGACCAGGCAGACGAGCACGAGCGCACGATCGGTGGACGCCCCCCGCTCGGTCTGCGCACCTCGACGGGCGAGGAGGAACGCCCGAATCGCCACCACCGCGAAAAGCACGGCGAGAAGCAGGTTGCCGGGGAGGGCGAGGAAGGCCGCACCAACCGAGGCGCGCCACACGTCGAGCGCCACGAGCAGGATGACGAGCGTGACCGGAACGAGAACCGCGGCGATCACGCCACGCCGGAGGGCGGAGCGCGTGATCGCCCGCTGCACCGGATCGCTCACTGGCTCGCGAAGGGAGAGCACGACGCCCTCAGACGGCGCTGCGGACCGGATCGATCTCGACACCCACGCGCTCGCGAAAGCGCAGAACGACCGAGCCGGCCGCCAGCGAATAGCCCCAGGGCATCACGATGCGATCCTGGTGGGAGCCCGGAGCGTCCCACAGCATCGTGACGCTCTCCGGCTTGAGTTCGGCCAGGAAATCGCGGGTGTCGCCGTTCCCCGACGCGAACTCCTCTTCCCATTCCCGGAAGAGTGCCGATGGAGCGGAATCGGGATCGTCCAGAGCCGCGGTCAGCGCGTCACGGGCCATCATGTCGATCCGCTCCCAGCCCAGGAGGATGGCGTCGAGTTGCTCGACCTGCCGCTCATCGAATCGAGACGGGTAGTCCACTTCGAGGCGGAACGGCACGGTGGCGCCGCTGAGCTCGGTCGTCGTTTCGAACACGGCGCCGCCGACGCCGCCGACGAGCTCCACGGGTCCGAAGACACGGCTTTCCATTGCGATGTGATCCGTTCTGCTGTGGTCCGGGTACCGGATGAGTCTCATCAGTTGGGCGTGAGGGCTTCCGACGCAGCGAGCTGCTCGACGAGTCGCTGGTTCTCTTCGTCGGCGTTGAAGTAGTTCTCCACTTCGGCGTCGAAGAGATCTTTGCCGCGCGAGTACTCCTGCAGGGTCGAATTGATCGCATCGGCCGTGTAGTCGAACAGATTCAGCGCATTCGAGTGCGTTCCGCTCGAGATCGCGGCGTGCGGCGTCGGGTCCGAATAGGGCGGGGAT
Organism: Microbacterium sp. CFBP 13617; assembly: GCF_014839445.1. Taxonomy (NCBI): domain Bacteria; kingdom Bacillati; phylum Actinomycetota; class Actinomycetes; order Micrococcales; family Microbacteriaceae; genus Microbacterium; species Microbacterium sp. CFBP 13617. The sequence continues at coordinate 723,977 of NZ_JACYNW010000001.1, forward strand.
CCGAGCGCGGTCTTCGCGGCATCAAGGCCCTCGATCACACGCTGCATATTGCTCGACACGGTATTCGTGTGCTGACGTACCATCACGATCTCGTCGGAGAAGTTCTGATCCTGCGGCTCGATCCGGTAGCGGTTCAGATCGAAGCCGCCCGGGTCGGCGATGATCGCATCGACGGCGCCGGAGAGCATGGTGCGAACCTCGGACTCCTGATCGGAGACCGCCACGCGGAGTGTCTCGAGGGCTTCCTCGAAAGACGACATGATCTCGTCGTAGCTTCCGCCGGTGATCGAGGCATCCGCGCTGATGGCGGCGACCGCGGTCGAGGCGGCAGACGAAAGGGTGACCATCGCGCCGACAAGGGGTGCTGCCGCGCCGGCGGTGGCCACGGTCGCCACCGCTGCGGCGACCGTGGCCACCACTCCCAGCGTGATCTGGAAGTCGGCCGAACCCTTGCTCTCGGCGTACTCGGCACACGCGGATTTGGCGTTCTCCACGATGGTGGCCACGTCGTCGCGCACGCCCTCCCACATGGTCGACTGCATCGTGTAGTTCATCTGCAGGATCGCGGCAGCGGCTCCGAGACTCTGCGAGACACCCTTGAACTGGGTGTAGTACTTGTCGAGCATCGGCCCGATGAAGGACGCGACCAACTCCTGCGTGAGCAGATCGCCCATGGTGTTCGTCGAGGTGAGGATCGCTCCGTCGTCGGCGACGGACGCACCGCTTCCGGATGCCCCGAGACTGGCGGCCGCACTCGACGTGGACGTCTTGTACACCCCGGCGTCGGCGCCGGTCGGCAGGGCGCGCCACTTGTCGACAACGTCGTCGACACGCGAGCGGACGCCGTCGTAAGAGATGTCGTCGTTCCAGGGCATGCCGTCGACCTTGCCGCCGCCCTCGCCGGAGGCGTTCGGCATCTCGTAGCCGTTCGGCGCCCAGCCCCACTTGTAGTAGTAGTTGGTGCCGAACTTGTCTTCGTAGAAGCCGTCGTCAGCCATGAAGGCGTCGATCGCCGCCTTCTTCAACGCGCCGATTGAACTGTCCAAGTCGTCGTAGCTCACAGAAATGTCCTCATCCGTCGCTTGCGAACGGGCGACCGCTGATCATCTCCACCACCGAAGCCGCCCCTCCCCCTATTCTGCATATCGCGTCGCGAAAGAGAACCCCAACGGGTGAAAGTGCCTGACCCCACCTAAGATCGTCGTGTCGTGAATGGGGGAAACAAATGACCGAAGGTCGAACGCTCGCGGTGTCGCGGATGCGTGTGGCGAGTATGGCTCTCTCGGTCGCCGCTCTCGCCTTCTTCGCGGTCGGCATGCTCCTGTCCTGGTCGCGCGTGGCCGTGCTGATCGTGCCCGTGGTCATCGGTGCGGTCGCGCTCGTTCTCGCGGTCCGGGCGCGCGGAGTCGCCGCCCCTCGCTTCGGCCGGATCATCGCCATCGTGCTGTCCGCGTTGGCGATCGTCGCTCCCGCCGTCACCATCGGCGCAGTACTCCTCGGGGGAGCCTTGGCCCCGTCCGCGACGTACACGCTCACGGTCGACTCGCCGGAACCCGTGAACGTGGTCATCAGGGAAGGCGCCGATCGCACGAACGAGAAGTGGGACTCGGGCGAGACCATCACTCTCGACTCCAGCGCGACGGTCATCGGCATCGGAGCACAGGCGTCGACCCCCACCACGGTGATCTCGTGCGAGATCCGCCGCGACGGCAACATCCTGGTCTCCGACGAACGCGCCGGATCCGTCGACTGCAGTTTCACGGGGCGCGACGAGTAGCGCAAAAGGCCCGTGCCCGAAAGGCGCTCGTTCGCGTGAACGCGGTGAACGCGAGGAACAGCAGGCTGCCCCTCGGCGCCCGCGGGCGAGCCTCAGGCTTTCGCTTCCTTGGCTGCGGCTTTCGCCGCGCGCTTGTGCTCGCGCACCCGGGTGAGCGATTCCGGGCTCGTGATGTCGGCGACCGAGCGGAACGATCCGTCTTCCCCGTAGGGCGCTGAGGCCTCACGCCACCCGGCCCCGTCGAAGCCGCACTGCTTGCCGAGCAAGGCGAGGAAGATCTTCGCCTTCTGCTCGCCGAAGCCGGGAAGCGCCTTCAGGCGCTTCAGCACCGTGGCGCCGTCGGGGTCGTCGCGTGTCCAGAGGTTCTTGGCGTCGCCGCCCCAGTCCTCCTCGAGGGCCGCGCACAGCGCTTGCACGCGCCCCGCCATCGAGCCCGGATAGCGGTGCACGGCGGGCGACTGCGAGAAGGTGGCCGCGAAGTCGTCGGGGTCTTCGTGGGCGAGGGTCGCGGCATCCATCGATCCGACGCGTTCCTGGATCTTCAGCGGACCGGCGAACGCGGTCTCCATCGCGACCTGCTGGTCGAGGAGCATGCCGATCAGCAGCGCGAGCGGGTTGCTCGACAGCAGTTCGTCGGCGGCCGGGTCGTCGGTGATGCGCAGGCTCATGCGTTCATTCTCGCGCGTTCCCCGCGCGAGGGGTGCGGCGAGGGAATCGTGCACCCGAGGTATCAGCGGGGGCGGTCTCGCGGTCGGTCTCCGCTCACGCCGGCTCGGCGATCCACTTCTCGGCGAAGGGCACGGCGGACATCGTCGCGAGGTCGGCCGTGATCTCGTTCAGCTGCGCGGTGAAGTCGTCGACGTCACCGGGAGGCAGGCGTTTCACGATCGACCCGTCGACGCGCCGGATCACGACCTCGCTCACCGATGGCGCGACGCTGCCCGCGTCGAACAGGCCGAGCACCACGGTGCTCGCCCACCGCAGTCCGTTGCGGGCGCGATCCTCTCCCGCGACGACGTAGACCTCGGATGCCGGTGTGCTCACGGCATCCATCCTGCCCGACGGACGCCCGCGCCTCAGCGCGAGCCGGCGTGCCTCAGCCCGCGTCGGCGATGCCGTCGGGGCGCGCGGTGCCGCGCTCGACGAGGGGCTCGGTGACCTCGATGCCGAACAGCGCCGACAGGGCGTCGACGTACTCATCGGCCCGGCCGGTCTCGGCCAGCTGGTGCGCGCGGGTCGTGGGGGTGTGCAGCAGCACGCCGACGAGGTGGCGGAGCGCCTGCTCGGTCTGTCCGCCCTCGTCGCCGCGGGCGCGGACGCGCGCCACCTCGGCGTCGAGCACGCCGAACACGTGGGCGCGCAGGGCGACGACGGCGGGGGTGATGTTCTTGCGTTCGCCGACCGAGACGAAGCGGCGGGCGGCGTCGCGCACGAGGTCGCGGGCGGCGTCGGTGGCCTGCAGTTCTTCGAGCGGGGCGTGCAGGCGGATGGTCTCGAGGTCGAGCAGGTCGACGCCCGGCACGGTCGCGACGTCGGGGTCGACGTTGCGGGGCAGGCCCAGGTCGATCACCAGGCGCCGCGCGGTGTGGTCGACGGGGCATCCGCCCGCGGTCGCCTCGACGGCGGCTTCGGCGCGGGTGCGGCCCGCGGCGAAGGTCGCGGCGCTGACGACGTGGTGCTCGCTGGTGGTGCAGGTGATGACGAGGTCGGCGTGGGCGACCGCCATCGGGAACGTCTCGGCCGAGACGGCACGCAGGCCGTGCTTCGTCGCGAACTTGGTCGCCCGACCCGAGGGGGAGTGCACCGAGATGTCGGCGGCGCCCTGATCGCGGAGGGCGGCGACCGTGGCCGCGGCGTACGCGCCGGTCCCGACGAGCAGCACACGCTGCGTCGACCAGTCGGCGATGCGGCTGTCGGCGAGCTCCAGGCCCAGGCGCACGAGCGAGCGGCCGGCGCGGCCGATGGCGGTGGAGTTCTTCACGCCGCGCTGCGCTTCGGAGGCCCGCTGGAACAGGCGCTCGAGTTCGGCGGAGGTGGTGCCGAGGGCGCGGGACTCGGTGAGCGCGCGGCGCACCTGGCCGGCGATCTCGCCCTCGCCGACGACGACGGATTCGAGGCCGGATGCCACCGAGAACAGGTGCTCGGCCACGTCGCTTCCGCCCAGCACGGTGTACGAGCCCTCGAGTTCGCTGACCGGAACGCCGGTGGCGGTCTCGATGGCGGCGAGGGTGGCCTCGATGCCGAGGGCGACGCCCGCGGTGACGGGCTCGTCCATGTCGACGTACGCCTCGAAGCGGTTGCAGGTCGCCACCACGACGGCGCCCTGAACGCACTCGTCGTGCTCGGCGATCAGAGGCGCGACCGGGGTCGCGGGTACGCTGAGCCGCTCGAGGAGCTCGAAGGACGCGGTCTTATGACTCGCGCTGACGCACAGCAGCACGTTCATATTCTACGCCCGCGCCCCGTGGGGTATTCCGGTGGGCCGCTCGACGTCGAGGCATCCCCCTGGTCGGCCGTCGCCCAGTGGGAGGATGGATGCCATGGCCTCCCTCGACGCGCCCCTGCTCCGTGCCCTCCGCGGCGACCGCCCCGAGCGGCAGCCGGTGTGGTTCATGCGACAGGCGGGGCGCTCCCTGCCCGAGTACCGCGAGCTGCGCGTGGGCACCCGCATGCTCGACGCGTGCCTCACCCCGCACCTCGCGGCCGAGATCACGCTGCAGCCCATCCGCCGGCACGACGTGGACGCCGCCATCTTCTTCAGCGACATCGTCGTACCCCTGCGGCTCGCGGGCGTCGACGTCGTCATCGAGCCGGGCCGCGGGCCGGTGTTCGCCGATCCGGTGCGCACGGCCGACGACGTGGCGCGGATCACCGCGATCGACCCGGCCGAGGTGGCCTCCGCGGCGGAGCCCGTGCGCGAGGCCGTGCGCCTGGTCACCGCCGAGCTCGACGACGCGGTGCCCCTGATCGGTTTCGCGGGGGCGCCCTTCACCCTCGCCGCCTATCTGGTCGAGGGCGGTCCGTCGAAGGAGCACCTGCGGGCCCGCGGGATGATGCACGCCGACCCGGCGTCGTGGCACCGCCTGGCCGGCTGGCTCTCGAAAGTCTCGCGCGCCTTCCTCGACGCGCAGATCGACGGGGGCGCGCAGGCCGTGCAGCTGTTCGACTCCTGGGCCGGGTCGCTCTCGCCGGCCACGTTCCGCGAGTTCATCGCCCCGCACTCGCACGCGGCGCTCGAGGGCATCGAGGTGCCGCGCATCCACTTCGGCGTGGGCACCGGAGCCTTCCTCGACGACATGCGCCTCGGCGGGCTCGCCGACGCGGTCGGCGTCGACTGGCGCATGCCGCTCGACGAGGCGGCGGCCCTGGTCGGTCCCGACGTGACCCTGCAGGGCAACATCGACCCGGCACTGCTCGGCGCGCCCTGGTCGGTGCTGGCCGCGCACGTCGACGACGTGCTGGCCCGCGGCCGCGCGGCCCGCGCGCACGTGCTCAACCTCGGCCACGGCGTGCCCCCCGACACCGATCCCGAGGTGCTGACGCGCATCGTCGCCCGCGCGCACGGCGCAGACGCGTGAGCGAGCCCCTCGAGCGGCTGGCGCGTCACGCGCACGAGACGCACGTGGTCGTCGTGGGCGGGGGAGTGTCGGGTCTCGTCGCGGCGCGGGAGTGCGCCAAGGTCGGCCTGCGGGTCACGGTGCTCGAGGCGTCCGACGCGGTGGGCGGTGTCGTGCGTTCCGCCCAGGTCGGCGGCATCACCCTCGACGTGGGGGCCGAGAGCTTCGCGACGCGCGGCGGCATCGTGCGCGAGCTCCTCGACGACCTCGGCCTCGCCGACGACATCGTGTCGCCGAATCCGGCCGGTGCGTGGGTGGTCGGCGTGCCGGGCGTCGGGGCGGCCCCGCTGCCGAAGGGCGGGGTGCTCGGCATCCCCGACAATCCCTGGGCGCCCGACGTGCGCCGTGTCATCGGATGGTCGGGAGCGTGGCGTGCCTACGTCGACCGCCTGCGGCCCCCGCTCACCATCGGGCACCAGCACAGCCTCGGCAAGCTCGTGCGCTCGCGTCTCGGCGCGCGCGTGCTCGACCGCCTCGTCGCCCCCGTCACGAGCGGGGTGTACTCCGCCCGCCCCGACGACATCGACGTCGACCTGGCCGCCCCGGGCCTGAACGCCGCCCTCACCCGCGTCGGCTCGCTCACCGGCGCCGTCGCCGACCTGCGGGCGCGTCGTTCGGCTCCGCGGCCCGCCGATGCTCCGGCATCCGATGTCCCCGTCGCCGGCGGTCCCGCGTCGAAGACCGCGGCGCCCGGCGGAGCGGTCGAGGGGATCGCGGGCGGCATGTCGCGTCTCGTCGACGCCCTCGTCGATCAGCTCGTCGAGCGCGGGGTCGAGCTGCGCACCGGCGTCGCCGCCGAGCGCCTCGATCCGCGCGACGGCGGCGAATGGACCGTGGCGACCTCGGCCGACGATGAGCCCCTCCATGCGCACGCCGTGATCGTGGCGCTTCCCGAGGGCGCCGCCCGCGCCCTGCTCGCCCCGGTCGTCCCGGGTCTCGACCTGGGCGACCCCGTGGCGCCGGTGGTCGAGGTCGTCACGCTCGTCGTGCACGCGCCCGAACTCGATCGCGCGCCGCGCGGCACCGGCGTGCTGACCGTGCCCGGCAGCCACATCGCCAAAGCGCTCACCCACTCGAGTGCGAAGTGGGACTGGGTGCGGGATGCCACCGAGCCCGGCGTCCACGTCGTGCGGGTCTCGTTCGGAGCACAGGGTGAAGAGCCCGCCACCTCCGCCCTCGACGACGATGCCGCCGCCGCCCTCGCCCTCTCGGAGGCCGCCGCCCTGCTCGGCGTCGAGCTGCCGAGCTCGACCCTGCGTGCCGCGCACCGGGTGCGCTACGTGCAGTCGCAGCCGGCGGCGACCATCGGACGGGCCGCCGAGACGGCCGCCGCGCGCGGGGCGATCCGCTCCGTCGCGGGGCTCGGGGCCACGGGCGCGTGGATCTCGGGCACCGGGCTGGCGCAGGTGATCCCCGATGCGCGCGACGAGGCCGACCGTGTGCGCAGCGACGCGCTCTGGCGACACTGACGGGCGCCGTTCTTCGTCATCCGCCGCCGTGTGTCAAGGGTGGATGCCGTAATGGGAATACATGGCTACTGTGAGAGTCGACCAGCACTCGTTCGAGCGTGAGGAGACCCCATGAGGGGCAAAGCAGCACTCGTCGTCGGACTCGTGGCGGGCTACGTGCTCGGTGCACGCGCAGGCCGCGACCGGTACGAGCAGATCAAGACGCAGGCCGAGAAGGTCTGGGACCAGCCCGTCGTCCAGGGACAGGTCGAGAAGGTCAAGGCGTTCGGCGTCTCGGCCCTCAAGTCCGTCCCCGGTGTGGTGTGGAAGGGCGCGAAGTCGGTCACCGGCGCCGCGACCCAGTCCGGCACCGCCCAGGAGCGCGCGGAGCGCGCCACGCGGGCGGCGAAGCAGTCGGCCTCCGAGGTCGCCGACGTCGTCGAGGATTCCGTCGACGACGCCAAGGAAGCCGAGAAGGCCGCGACCACGCGTGCGCGCGCGTCCAAGAGCGGCTCCACCTCGTCCGGGAGCTGAGGCATGACCACTCCTCGCGGATTCCGCGATCGTTCCGACGACAGCCTGTTCACTCTGGTCGGCGACATCCCCGAGCTCGTGCGCAACCTCGTCGTCGCCGAGATCAACGGCGCCAAGGCGTGGGCGCAGCGCACGGCCAAAGACGCCGGGATCGGCGCCGGCTGGTTCGTCGGCGCGCTCATCGTGCTGTTCTGGGCCGTGCCGGTGTTCTTCGCGTTCGTCATCGCGGGACTGTCGTCGTGGTGGCCGGTCTGGCTCTCGGCGATCGTCGTGTTCGGCGTGATGATCGTCATCACCGCGATCCTGGCTCTGTTGGGTTACCTGCGCTTCAAGAAGCTGTCGAAGCGCGAGAACCCCGGCGAAGCGATCGCCGAAGACGTCCGCATCGTCAAGGAGGCCCGCGATGAGTATTGATCGTCCCGTTCCCGTGCCCCGCACCGCCGTGCCACTGGGGATCACCGATCCCGTCCAGTCGGCCCGCGCCGAGTTGAAGGCCGCCCTGGCCGCCCTCGAAGACAAGGCGAACATCCCGCGCCGCGCGAGCGAGGCCGTCGACGACAAGGTCCGTGAGGTGCGCGAGAGCGCGCAGCGCAATCCCGCCGCGGCTGCCGCCGTCGTCGCGGGGGTCGCGAGCCTCGTCGGCCTGGCCGTCTGGAGCATCGTCCGCGCCTACACGCGCTGACGCTCATCGAAGCGGCCCGTCCCCGTCGGGGCGGGCCGCTTCGTCGTTCGCAGGGACCGGCCCGAGCGCCGATCCGAGTCCGTCTACGGCTCGTTCGCGAACAACCCGTCCAGAAGATCCTGGAAGTACTCCGGCGTCACCGCGATCGGACCGGCGTACGCGTGGTCGAACCCGGCGATGGCGTACAGCAGCAGGGCGACGAACAGCGCCAGCATGCCCGACATCAGCAGGTGCACGCGCAGGTTCCGCACCTCGATCAGCCCGATGAGGATGGCGTTGAGCACCGCGCCCACCCCGAGCACGATCCACAGCACGCTCGGAAGGGCCAGGTGGGTCAGCGCGATGCGGTCGCGCCGGTCGTGCACCAACTGCTGGAACTGCTCGAGGGCCTCTTGCACGTAGACCACCTCGACCGCCGAGGTCGGCTCCACGGCCTCGATGGCGCTCTGCATGGCGGTGATGTTGGCATCCGTCTCCATCGGGATCTCCAGGTGCCGCTGCATCGGCCAGTCCTCGTCGATGACGTTGCGCGTGTACTGCACGATCTGCTCCTGCAGCTCGTCGGCCTGCGGCTCGGGCAGCAGCGTGGCGCTGCGGTACAGCGTGGCCAATGACGACGACTCATCGAGCACGACGCCGTCGACCTCGGTGAAGTTGCCGTACGCGGCGGCCGCGATCAGGGCGAGCGTCACGCCGTAGAAGACGCCGTAGGCGCCGACCGCGTAGCTGAGCACGCGGTCCCACTCGTCACCCTGCGGGGCGACTCTGAAGACCCACTTGCGCAGCACCAGCAGGATTCCGCACGAGCCTCCCACCACGAGCAGGATGAACATCGGCAACCCCACAGCCATGGGGAGGTCGTACAGCCACATCGGGCACCCTTTCGCGGGCGGCGTCCCCCGACGCCGTCGACGCACATTATCAATGCGCGTCGACGCGTGCACGCAAGAGTGTGCTTCGGCGGCGAGTCAACCGGTTTGGCCCCCCGCCCCGACGGGACGAAACTGGAGGCATGTCCCACGACAGCTCCTCCTCCGTGTACACGCTGTGGGCGGTCTTCCGCCGCGATCCCGAGAACCCGGTCACCGCCACCGAGGCGACCGAGCTCGCCGACCTCGTCTCGCTCGTCGAGGCCGACGGCGTCACCGTCCGCGGTTTCTACGACGTCAGCGGCCTCCGCGCCGACGCCGACCTCATGGTCTGGCTCCACGGCGAAGACCCCCAGGCCCTTCAGCGCGACCTGCGGCGCCTGCGCCGCACCGAGCTGCTGAAGAACCTCCTTCCCACCTGGAACGCCATGGGCGTGCACCGCGACGCGGAGTTCAACCGCTCGCACGTGCCCGGCTTCCTCCGCGGCATCGAGGCGCAGCAGTGGCTCTGCCTGTACCCCTTCGTGCGCAGCTACGAGTGGTACCTCCTCCCCGAGGAGGAGCGCCGCGAGATGCTCATCGAGCACGGCAAGAAGGGGTCGCAGTACCGCGGCGTCATCGCCAACACGGTGGCCTCGTTCGCCCTCGGCGACTACGAGTGGCTCCTGCCGATGGAGGCCGATGTGCTCACCGACCTCGTCGACATGATGCGCGACCTCCGCTACACCGAGGCTCGCCGCCACGTGCGCGAGGAGGTGCCGTTCTACACCGGCCGTCTGGTCGCGCTCGACGAGATCCCCGAGATCCTGCAGTGAGCGCGCCCCTGCGGCTGGGGACTCGTCGCAGCACGCTGGCGATGGCGCAGTCGCAGATGGTCGCCGATGCCGTGGCCGCGGCATCCGGTTGCCCCGTCGAACTCGTGCCCATCGTGTCGGAGGGCGACGTCAACCGCGCCTCGCTGTCTCAGCTGGGCGGACGCGGCGTCTTCGCGAACGGTCTCCGCGAGGCTCTCGCCGCCGACCGCTGCGACTTCCTCGTCCACTCGCTCAAAGACCTCCCGACGGCGCAGCCCGAGGGGCTCGTCATCGCCGCCACGCCCCCGCGAGAAGACGCGCGCGATGTGGTCGTGACCCGCGACGGCGCGCCCCTCGGGTCGCTGGCCGCGGGCGCGCGGGTGGGGACCGGATCGCCCCGCCGCATCGCCCAGGCCCGGCGGCACAACCCCCGTCTCGACATCCGCGACATCCGCGGCAACGTCGACTCGCGTCTGGGGCGCGTGCGCGACGGGGAACTGGATGCCGTCATCCTCGCCGCCGCGGGCATCTCGCGCCTCGGGGGCGACCTGGGCGGACTGCACGCCGAGGCGCTCGGGCTCGCGGAGTGGCCGACGGCCCCGGGGCAGGGCTCGCTCGCCATCGAGACGCGCGACGACATCGATCCCGAGATCCTGGCCGCGCTCGTGCAGCTCGACGACGAGGACACCCGCGTCGCGATCACCGCGGAGCGCACCGTGCTCTCGGCGCTGGACGCGGGGTGCAGTGCTCCCGTCGGCACGCACGCCTCCCTCGCCGACGGGGACCTGCGGCTGCGCGCGGTGGTCTACGCGCTCGACGGTGCACGAAGGATCGGCATAGACCGAACTGTGCGTCTCGCACCGGGGTATGGTGGGGAAACGGGCAGCGGCAATGGAGCGGATGCTGCCGACGACGGGGGTCCGATCGCGCGAGCGACGCGAGCGGGCCGAGAAGCCGCGCGTCGGTTGCTCGAACGTGGGGCGGCCGACCTGGTACCACGAGAGTCGACCACATGAATGAAGGCCACCGGCACACGCCGCACCCCACGACGGGCAGCACGCCCAAGCCCCTCGCGGGCCGGCGCGTCCTCGTGCCGCGCGGTGGTCCCTGGGGCGACGGCGTCGCGGCGAGTCTGCGTCAGCGCGGGGCCGTTCCCGTCATCGCACCGCTGATCAACTTCGCGCCCACGAACGACCAGGCCACCCTCGAGCAGGCGCTCGCCGAGCTGGCCGACGGGGTGTTCGACTGGCTGACGCTCACCAGCGCGACCACCGTCGACGTCCTCTACGCCTACAAGGCCGTCATCCCCGCCGGCACCAAGGTCGCCGTCGTCGGCGAGACCACGGCCGCGGCGATGCAGGCCGTGGGCTACCACGTCGACCTCGTCCCCGAGCGCGACAACTCGGCCCAGGGCATGGCCGAGCAGATGATCGACCTCGAGTCCGAGCCGCGCAAGGTGCTGACCCTGCGCAGCGAGATCGCCAAGCCCGTGCTCACGCGCCTGCTGATCGAGGCCGGGCACGACGTGCGCAGCGTGGTCGCCTACCGCACCGTCGGTGTGCCGGTGTCCGACAAGATCGCCGGCGACGTGCACTCCGGTCGCATCAACGCCATCCTCGTCACCAGTGGTTCGGTCGCGGAGCAGGTGGTCGATCAGTTCCCCGAGATTCCGGCATCCACCGTCATCGCCGCGATCGGCCCGCGCACCGCGAAGGACGCCAAGCGCGCCGGTCTCAGCGTCGACGTCGTGGCCGACACGCAGACGGTCGAGTCGCTGATCGAGGCCGTCGCCCGCTTCACCCTCGCCCCCGACGAATCGACCTCATGAGCTTTCCCGAGCACCGCCCGCGGCGCCTGCGTCGCACCCCCGCCGTCCGTCGTCTCGCACGAGAGACGCACCTCGTGCCGTCGCAGCTCGTGCTGCCGATGTTCGTGCGCGAGGGCATCACCGAGCCGAGTCCGATCGGCTCGATGCCCGGCATCGTGCAGCACTCGCTCGATTCGCTCCGCCGCGCCGCGGCCGAGGCGGCCGAGCAGCGCATCGGCGGCGTCATGCTGTTCGGCGTCCCCGAGACGCGCGACGCCGTGGGCTCGGGAGCCGACGACCCCCGCGGCATCCTGAACGTCGCGACCGAGGCCGTCGTGGCCGAGGTGGGCGACGCGCTGGTCGTGCAGACCGACCTGTGCCTCGACGAGTTCACCGACCACGGGCACTGCGGTGTGCTCCGCGACGACGGTGCCGTCGACAACGACGCGACCCTCGAGCGGTACACGGCCATGGGTCTCGCGCAGGCGCGGGCGGGCTCGGCGATGCTGGGCCTGTCGGGAATGATGGACGGCCAGGTCGGCGCGGTGCGCGAGGCGCTGGATGCCAAGGGCTTCACCGACACGCTGATCCTCGCCTACTCGGCCAAATACGCCGGAGCCTTCTACGGCCCCTTCCGCGAGGCCGTCGACTCGCAGCTGAAGGGCGACCGCCGCTCGTACCAGCTCGACCCCGGCAACGGCCGCGAGGGCGTGCGGGAGGCGCTGCTCGACGTCGAAGAGGGCGCCGATGTGGTCATGGTCAAGCCCGCACTGCCGTACCTCGACGTGCTCGCCGACGTGAAGGCCTCGGTCGACGTGCCGGTGTGGGCCTACCAGGTGTCGGGCGAGTACGCGATGGTCGAGGCCGCTGCGGCGCACGGCTGGATCGACCGCCGCGGTGCCATCCTCGAGAGCCTGCTCGGCATCCGCCGCGCCGGCGCCGACGCGATCCTCACGTACTGGGCCGTCGAGGCGGCCCGCTGGCTGCGCGCCGAGCTCTGAGCCCCCCTTCTTTTCGCGTGAGTCGCCACGATTTGTCGCTTCGCTGTCCGCGGAAGCGACAGATCTTGGCGACTCACGCGCGTGCACCCGGGAGAATTGACGCATGACCGATCTCAACGACCAGTGGTTCGCCCGCGCCAAAGACGTCATCCCGGGCGGGGTGAACTCACCCGTTCGCGCCTACGGGTCCGTCGGCGGGACACCGCGGTTCATGCAGTCGGCGTCGGGGCCGCGCATCACGGATGCCACAGGGCGCGAGTACGTCGATCTCGTCGCCTCGTGGGGTCCGGCCCTTCTCGGCCACGCGCACCCCGAGGTGGTCGAGGCGGTTCGGTCGGCGGCATCCCGGGGTCTGTCCTTCGGCGCGCCGACGGGGGCCGAGGTCGAGTTGGCCGACCTGATCGCCCACCGCGTGCAGGTCGGCGATCTGGCACCGATCGAGAAGGTGCGCCTGGTCTCGACCGGCACCGAGGCGACCATGACCGCCATCCGACTGGCGCGCGGAGTCACCGGCCGTGACCTGCTCATCAAGTTCGCCGGGCACTACCACGGTCACTCCGACGGGCTGCTGGCGGCCGCCGGATCGGGGGTCGCCACGCTCGCCCTGCCCGGCTCGGCCGGTGTTCCCGCACCGATCGCCGCGCAGACGCTCGTGCTGCCCTACAACGACCTCGACGCGGTGCGCGAGGCGTTCGCGGTGCACGGCGAGAACATCGCCGCGATCATCGTCGAGGCGGCCTCGGCCAACATGGGCGTCGTGCCGCCGCTGCCGGGCTACAACGCCGCGCTCGCCGAGATCGCGCACAGCCACGGCTCGCTGCTCATCATGGACGAGGTGCTCACGGGCTTCCGCGTGCACCCCGCCGGCTTCTGGGGGCTCCAGGCCTCGCGAGGCGAGACGTACCTGCCCGACATCCTCACCTATGGCAAGGTCGTCGGCGGGGGCATGCCGCTGGCCGCCCTGGCCGGTCGCGCCGAGATCATGGACCACCTCGCGCCCCTCGGCCCGGTGTACCAGGCGGGCACGCTGTCGGGGAACCCGTTGTCGGTCGCCGCGGGCCTGGCGACGCTGCGCCTCGCGACGCCCGAGGTCTACGCGACCGTCGACGCCGCGGCCGAGCGGGTCGCCGACGCGCTCGACGCCGCCCTGAGCGCCGAGGGGGTCGTGCACGCGATCCCGCGCGCGGGCTCGCTGTTCGGCGTCGCGTTCCTGCCCGAGATCCCGCTCGACTACGCCACGGCGCTCACCCAGCAGTCGTGGCGGTACGCCGCGTTCTTCCACTCGATGCTGGATGCCGGCATCTCGCTGCCCCCGAGCGTGTTCGAGGCGTGGTTCCTCACCGCGGCGCACGACGACGACGCCCTCGCGCACGTGGTCGACGCCCTGCCGGCCGCGGCGAAGGCGGCGGCGGAGGCCTTGGACCCGACGCTGCTCGCCCAGTAACGGCGCCCTCGCCGGGGTCATCCTCGCGAGGGAGCGGTTTCGTCCTTCGTGATGATGTGCGGGCGGACCCGGGCGACGAGGCTGGGATCATGCTCCCCGCCCACGCCGCCCCGCCCTCTTTCTCGGCGTTCCTCTCGCGACTTTCGGCGTGGTGGCCCACGTCGATGGCCCCGCGGCGTCGGCGCGCCACCTGGCAGCCCTGCCCCCGCGGAGGGGGCGGCGCCCGACCGAGTTGAGCTCGACGACGGGCTCGTCCCCGGGCCCGGTGGAAGACTGGACGCATGACTTCTCCCCAGCCCCGTGTCGTCGTCCTCGCCGGTGGAGTCGGAGGGTCGAAGTTCACGCTCGGCGTCCGCGCGGCGCTGCGGCGCCTCGGTGCCCCCGATGCGACCGTCGTCGTCAACACGGGCGATGACCTGTGGCTGTCGGGTGTGCGCCTGCAGCCCGACGTCGACTCCCTCACCTACGCCCTCGCCGGGGTCAACGACACCGAGCGCGGGTGGGGACGCGCGGGCGACACGGAGCGGGTCAACGAGGAACTCCAGGCCTGGGGGGCGGGCTGGCCGTGGTTCACGCTCGGCGACCTCGACCTGGGCACTCACCTCGCCCGCACCGGCTGGCTCCGTGACGGCCTCACCCCCACCGAGGTGCTGGCCCGCATGGCGCAGCGCTGGCCGCTCGGCGTGCGGCTGCTGCCCATGACCGACACCGAGGTCGACACGCACGTGCTGCTCGAGGACGGGAGACGCCTGCACTTCCAAGAATGGTGGACGCGGCACCGCGCCACGCTGACTCCGCGGGCCTTCGAGAATCCCGGGATCGCCGGCGCCGTGCCCGCCCCCGGGGTCGTGGATGCCATCGCCCAGGCCGATGTGGTGCTGCTGGCGCCGTCGAACCCGGTGGTGTCGATCGGTCCGATCCTCGCGGTCCCCGGAATGCGCGAGGCCCTGCGGGCGACGTCGGCGCGGGTGGTGGGCGTCTCGCCGATCATCGCCGGGCGGGTCGTGCGCGGCATGGCCGATGTCTGCCTCACGGCGATCGGCGTCGAGACCTCGGCATCGGCCGTCGCGCGGCACTACGCGGCACGGTCGGCGGGTGGTGTGCTCGACGCGTGGCTGCTGGCGGAAGAAGACGCCGCCGCCGCGCCCGAGGTCGAGGCGGCGGGGATCCGCACGGTGGTCGCGCCGCTGTGGATGCGTGACGAGACGACTTCGGCGGCGATCGCCGAGGCGGCGCTGCGCGCCTGAGGAGCCGTTCGCGGGTGTGTGCTGCGTGCGGGCTTGCGCTTCGCCGGTGCGCTCTGCGCGGGGCATGCGCTTCGCCGGTGGGCGCTGCGGCCTGAGCCGCCGCGCGCTGCGCGCGGGGCGTGGGCGCGGGGCGTGGGCGGGCGCGTGGGCGCGCGGGCGAGCGGTCAGGCCGCCGCCGACGCCAACACGGCCGACGTGCGCGGGCCCACGCCCAGCGCGACCGCCTGCGAGAGCTGATCGGCCGTGTCGACATCGCGGCGGAGCGACGACGCACGCTCGACGGCCAGGTCGGTGCACCCGAGCAGGCGATGACGGGCGGCGGAGTCCTCGCCGAACGCCGAGACCCACACCGCCCCCGCTCGGGCGGTGACGAGGGTGGACCCGGTGGTCTCGGCATCCGGAACCACTCCCCGCTCGACGGATGCCGCGAGCTCGAGGGCCGCGTCGAGATCGGCGGGACGCAGGGCCGGCAGATCGCCGAGCAGGGCGGCGCGCGCGGTGGCGACACCGGCCGCGGCCGCGCCGAGGGCGATGGCGGCGTCGAGGCCGCGGGTGTCGCCCTCGGGCACGACCTCGACGTTGCGGGTACGGCGGAGCTCGGCGCGCACCCCCGCGTCGTCGGTCACGACGATGACGCGGGCGACCCGGGCCGCCGCGGCTGCAGCGGTCACGGTGTCGAGCGCGATGGCACGCGCGAGTGCCTCGCGGTCGACGCCGACGTCGGTCAGGCGCGACTTGCCCACCGCGGCGGGTTTGACCGGCACGATGATCGTCCAGGCGGGGACGTCAAGCATGTTCATCGCCTCCATTGTGTGCCGAACTCCTGAGATCTCGGGCTGGGGGTCGTGCTTTCGGCGGGTAGGGGGCAGCGTGGGGACCTTTTCTCAGGAGTGTGGCCCACCGGCGCCCCGCAAGCGGGCCGCTCGCGCGGCCGCCTCCGCGGCGCCGCTGAGTCGCCAGCCCCGCCGCGTCGTCGCCGCGCCCCGCCGACCCGACTCAGGCGAAGCGCTTGCGCAGGCGCGGCAGGATCTCCTCGCCGTACATGCGCAGGAACTCCTCCTGGTCGTGGCCCGGGTCGTGGAACACGAGGTGGCGGAAGCCGAGGTCGACGTATCGCGCGATGCGTTCGACGTGCTCGTCGGGGTCGGTTGAGACGATGAACCGCGACGCAACGCGTTCGATCGGCAGTTCGGCGGCGAGCCGCTGCATCTCGAGGGGGTCGTGCACGCTCATCTTCTCGTCGGCGCTGAGTGCGAGCGGGGCCCAGAACCGCGTCTTCTCGAGCGCGGTGTCGTGGTCGGGGTGGTAAGACACCTTGACCTCCATGAGCGTGTCGACGTCGTCGCGGGTGCGGCCGGCCTTGCCGAGGCCGTCGTCGAGCGCGGGCAGCAGCGTGTCGGTGTACAGGGCGGGGTCTTTGCCGCTCGTGGTGATGTAGCCCTCGGCGATGCGTCCGGCCAGGCGGGTGGCCGCGGGGCCGGAGGCGCCGATGTAGATCGGCACCTTCTGCTCGGGGCGGTCGTAGATCGTGGCATCCTTCACCGAGTAGTAGGTGCCCTCGTAGGTGACCCGCTCGCCGGCCCAGAGCTCGTTGATGATCGCGATGGCCTCTTTGAGGCGCTGGAAGCGCTCGGGCGCCTCGGGCCAGTCGAGGCCCAGGGTCACCTCGTTGAGGGCTTCACCCGTGCCGACGCCCAGCACGACACGGCCGGGGTACATCACGCCGAGGGTGGCGAACACCTGGGCGATGACGCCGGGGTGGTAGCGGAACGTCGGGGTGAGAACGCTCGTGCCGATGATGACGCGCTCGGTGCGCGCGCCGAGGGCGCCGAGCCAGGGCAGGGCGTTGGGGGCGTGTCCGCCGTCGTGCATCCACGGCTGGAGGTGGTCCGAGAGGAAGACCGAGTCGAAACCCATCTTCTCGGCGAGCACGCCGAAGTCGAGGAGCTCGTTGGGTCCGAACTGCTCGCTCGAAGCCTTGTATCCGAAACGCAGGGGAACGGTCATTTCTCTCCTTCAACGTCGCCACCGCGCACGGGGGTGCGCGCGGGTTCGAACTCCGACCCGTCGGTGCCGGCGAGTCGTTCATGGAACGCCTGCACGGTGCCCGGCCACAGCAGGGTCAGCCGCCCCGACCGGTCGTCGACGTACCAGTTGCGGCATCCGCCGGTGAGCCAGGGGGTGGATGCCGCGGCCGCGGCGATCTCGTCGGTGTACGCCGCCTCGACCTCGGGGCGTACCCGCAGCACCCGCTCGGGTCGGCGGTCGCGCTCGGCCAGGGCCCGCACGACGTACGCCGACTGCTCCTCGGCCATGAGGACCGAGGAGTTGTGCCCGAGACTCGCGTTCGGGCCGTTCAGCACGAACAGGTTGGGGAAGCCGGCGACCACCGTGGAGCCGAACGAGGTCATGCCCTCGGCCCAGTGCGCGGCGAGGGTGCCGTCTTCTCCGTGCACGAGGTTGGCGTAGGGCTGCTCGGCGGCGGTGAACCCGGTGGCCAGCACCAGCACGTCGGCCTCGTACGTCGCGCCGCTCTGCGCCGTCAGCGTCGAGCCGTCGACCGCGGCCAGGGCGGTGGGCTCGAGGCTCACGGCCTCGGACGCGACGGCGGGGTAGAACGCATCGGACAGCAGCACGCGTTTGCAGCCGAAGGAGTAGTCGGGGGTGAGGGCTGCGCGCAGAGCCGGGTCGGCGACCTGGGCGTGCAGGTGCGCGAGCGCGTGGGCGCGGGCATCGGCGGAGGCCACGGCGTCACCCGAGCGTGACGCGAAGCGCGCCTCACCCTCGGCGTACAGCTCGGCGCGCAGTCGCGCGAGATCCCCCGGGTGCGCGGCGAGGTGCGCGCGCTCGGCGGGCGCGATGTCGCCTCCGCCGCGCGGCACGATCCACGCGGGGGTGCGCTGGAAGAGCGTCACGTGGGCGGCACGGCGGGCGAGTTCGGGAACCAGTTGCACGGCGCTGGCGCCGGTGCCGACGACCGCGATCCGCATGCCGGCGAGGTCGGTGTCGTGGTCCCACCGCGCGGAGTGGAAGAGGGGCCCGTCGAACGACTCGAGGCCGTCGATGGCCGGCACGTGCGGCTCGGTGAGGCGTCCGCAGGCCAGGACGAGGGAGCGCGCGGTGAGGGTCTCGTGACCCGTGTCGAGGTGCCAGACGGCGTCGGCGGCATCCCATTCCGCTCCAAGCAGGGGCGTGCGCAGCCGCAGCCGATCGCCGAGGTCCTCGCGATCGGCGACGTCACGGAGGTAGGCCTGGATCTCGCCGCCGGGTGCGAAGGTGCGCGTCCACCCGGCGTTCGGGTGCGCGGCGAGGCTGTAGAGGTGCGCGGGCACGTCGCACGCGACGCCGGGATAGGTGTTGTCGCGCCAGGTGCCGCCCACGTCATCGGCGCGCTCGAGCACGACGAAGTCGTCGCGCCCGGCCCGGCGGAGCGCCCCGGCCATGGCGAGGCCGGCGAAGCCTGCGCCGACGATCGCGACGTCGACGACCCTCACGCGCGGGCTCCGCCCTCTGCCGCGACGCGGTAGTCGGTCGTGCGCAGGCGGAACGGTCGCATGAGGCTGCGGGCGATGCGCTCGGCCGCCGCGACCGGCAGCTCGAGTCCCTGCTCGATGCCCGTGTCGGGCCGCACGCGTCCGTCGTACAGCGTGCCGCCCAGGTCGTCGCCGCCGGAACGCAGCAGCACGGCGGCGGTGTCTCGGCCCACGCGGGTCCAGGGGATCTGCACGTGCGGGATGCTGCCCGACAGCATCAGCCGTGACACGGCGACCATCGCGCGATGCTCGTCGATCGGGGCGCGGTCGGCGACCAGCGGCACGTCGCCGCCGGGCAGGGGGATGGGCACGAACTCGGCGAAGCCGCGGGTCTCGGTCTGGATCTCGCGCAGGCGCCGCAGATGCGCGATGCGCTCCTCGGCGGTCTCGACGTGGCCGTAGAACAGCACCGAGGTCGAGCGGAAACCGGCGCGGTGAGCCGCGGTGATGCCCTCGACCCAGTGGTCGATCTCGAGGTCGCCCGGCGCGACGAGGGCGCGCACCCGCTCGCTGAGCACCTTCACGCCGGTGCCCGGCACGGTGTCGACGCCCGCCTCGCGCAGGGCCGCGAGGGCGCCCGCGAGACCGAGTCCGCCGCGGTCGGCGAGGTCGCGCACGTCGAGCGGACGGTAAGCGTGCACGTGGATGCCGGGAGCCCCGCGCTTCACCGCCCGCACGAGGTCGAGATAGCCGGCGGGGTCTTCGTCGCCGCGCAACGCGCCCTGGATGCAGATCTCGGTCGCGCCGAGGACGGCGGCGTCGGCGGCGATGGCCGTGGCGTCGTCGAGGTCGAACTCGCCCGGCGCGGTGCGGCCGGTGCGGCGCAAGCCCGTCGAGGTGAGGTTGCGGTTCTGCACGAGGGTGATCGGCTCGCCGACGGTGTAGCGGCGCGCGTCGTCGGCGGCGGCGGTGAGGTCGTCGAGCTCGGCGCCGGTCGTGCGCAGCAGGCGCACCCAGTCGGCGTCGTCGAGGGACAGGGGATCGGATGCCGCCCGCTCGGCGAGACGGCGGACGCCCAGGTCGCTGCCGGGCACTCCGCCGGGCACTCCGGCGGGGCTCCCGGGGTGGGCTGAGGGTGTCGAGCCGGGATGGGCGGAGGACGAGGGACGGGCGGAGGACGCGACGTCGAGAGGGAGTCCTCCCTCCGTCCCCCGTCCTCCGCTCGTCACGGCGTGCGTGTCCTCGGGCAGGCTGGCGTGCGGCGTCACGTCGGCGGCGAGCCCCTCGGCATCGGCCAGCGCCCGCAGGGGAGCGTGCAGGGCGGGGTCGATCCAGCGCGCCGCGTCGCGCACGAACTCCGGATGCGCGGTGAGGCGTTCGCGCAGCGTGTAGCCGTGCGCGGCCGTCTGGGCGGCGAGGTCGTCGATCTGCGGCCAGGGACGCTCGGGATTGACGTGGTCGGCCGTGAGCGGCGACACGCCGCCCCAGTCGTCGATGCCCGCCGCGATCAGCAGACCCAGCTCGCCCGGGTCGGACAGGTTCGGCGGCACCTGGATGCGCATGCGCGGACCGAACACGAGCCGGGCCGTGGCGACCGCCGCGACGTACTCGGCCAGATCGGCGTCGGGCGCGCCCTGCATGGCCGTGCGGGGCTTGGCGCGGAAGTTCTGCACGATGATCTCTTGCACGTGTCCGTGCCGGTCGTGCCGGTCGCGCATCGACACGAGCGACTCGGCCCGGTCGCGCACCGTCTCGCCGATGCCCACCAGGATGCCGGTGGTGAAGGGGATGCCGGCGGCGCCGGCGTCGTCGATGACGCTGAGGCGCAGGTCGGGGTCTTTGTCGGGCGAGCCGAAGTGCACCTGGCCGGGCTCCTCGAACAGGCGACGCGACGTGGTCTCGAGCATCATGCCCATCGAGGGCGAGACGGGCCGCAGCGCCGCCAGCTCGTCGGGGTGCATGACGCCGGGGTTGGCGTGCACCAGCATGCCGGTCTCGGCGGTGATGAGGCGCGCGATGTGGGCGACGTAGTCGATGGTCGAGGCGAAGCCGTGCGCGTCGAGCCAGGCGCGGGCCTCGGGCCACCGCTCTTCGGGGCGGTCGCCGAGGGTGAGCAGCGCCTCTTTGCAGCCGAGGGCCTGTCCCTGCCGCACGACGGTGAGCACCTGCTCGGGGCTCATGTACGCGGGCTTGCGCAGCAGGTTCAGCTGGCCGGGGGTGTCGACGAAGACGCAGTAGTGGCAGCGGTCGCGGCACAGGGTCGTCAGCGGCACGAAGACCTTGCGCGAGTACGTGACCACGCCGGGGCGGCCGGCGTCGACGAGCCCCTCGTCGCGGAGCGCGGCGGCGACGGGCAGCAGGCTGTCGAGCGGTGCGTGCAGAAGGGCGTCGGTCTCATCGACGTCGGGGCGGTGCCCGGCGCGGATGCGCGCGAGGAGGTCGTCGATCGACGTGCCGCGGGCCGGTGCGACTCGCGGCGCAACACTGCCCGTACTCATCGTCCCAGGCTATCCCTCGCCTCCGACATCCGGGCCGGTGAGGCGGGGCGTCGCGCGGCGCGTGCGTGCGGCGGGTGATCGTTGCGCTCTCGTGAGGTGCCGAGCCCGTCGCGCCCCGTCGACGCTGGCAGGATGGAAGGCATGGTGACCCTGCTGCTCGACTCGACGCAGCTCGAAGTCGTGCTGTCGCCGACCGAGCGAGCGATGTCTTTCCGCAAGACCAACATCGTCGTGCCGCGCGAGCACATCGAGCGCGTGCAACTGACCGACGACGCCTGGACGTGGCTGCGCGGCGTGCCGAATCCCGGCATCAACCTGCCGGTGGCCGTCGGGATGGGCACGTGGAAGTCGGCGAGCGGCAACGACTTCGTCGTCATCCGCGGTCGCAAACCCAGCGTCGTCGTCGACCTCACGGGTCACGACGAGTACGAGCGTCTGGTGCTCACCACCAAGCACGGGGTGGCGCTGCTGCGGGCGCTGCGTCTCGACGTGGCATCCGAGCCCGAAGACGTGGCCGACATCGTCCGCTGACGCGCCCGCTACACGCGCCCGCTACACGCGCCCGCCACACGCGCCCGCTACACGCGCCCGCTACACGCGCCCGCTCCACGCGCCCGGCGTTCGGGCTCACGCCGTGAACTGCACCACGGTGTCCCACGCGAGCTTCACCACGAGCAGCGACAGGGTCACCAGGAACACGATCCGCACGAAGCCGCTGCCCTTGCGGGTGGCCATGTGCGCGCCGATGAACCCGCCGGTGATGTTCATCGCGGCCATGGCGAAGCCCAGGGCGAGCAGGATCTCGCCGTGCACGCCGTAGACGGCCAGGGCGGCGAGGTTGGTGGTGAGGTTCGCGATCTTGGCGTTCACGCTCGCCTGCAGGAAGCCGTACCCCAGCACGGCGACGATCAGGATGACGAAGAACGACCCCGTCCCCGGACCCAGGATGCCGTCGTAGAAACCCACCAGCAGACCGATCACGCCCGCCCGCCAGGCGATGGCCGCCGGTCGGGTGTGCCGCGGCTCGTGGTGCAGTCCCATGCGGGGCTTGAAGAGCGTGTACAGCGCCACCGCGATCACCGCGACGAGCACCACGGGCGTCAGCACCTCGCGCGGAACGAAGCGCGAGAGGGCGGCACCGACCGTGGAACCGGCGTACGCGCCGGCGACCAGCGGCAGCAGGAGCACGAGCTGCACCCTGATCTTGCGCAGGTACACCCCGCTCGCCGAGAGCGTGCCGAAGAACGACGACAGCTTGTTCGTGCCCAGGATGAACGGGGTCGCGACGTCTTTCGGCACGGCGATGACCAACGCCGGCAACTGGATCAGTCCGCCGCCGCCGACGACCGCGTCGACCCATCCGGCGACGCCCGCGGCGACCAGCAGCAGCAGGAGGGATGCCACCGACACGGGGAGCCATTCGGCGATCACCGGTCCATCGAGCACGGTTGATTCTCGCCGGTGCCGGCGGCGGCGCCAAATGCGCGGCGTCGCCCGTCACGGGCGGCGTGGTCTGCGCGGCGTCGCCCGTGACGGGCGCCGCGGTCGGCGAGCGGCGTCGGTGCGCGCCGGGCGATCGCCGATCAGTCGATGTCGCGGCGCCAGGTGGTGAGCATCCCCACGACCACCAGCACCACCGCGTACCCGAGCAGCACGAGGCCGCCGACCCACCAGTCGAGCGTCGACGCGCCGGTGGTCGACACCGAGCTGAAGATGGTCTGGCCGACCAGGGCGTCGCTCGCGGCGCTGGGGAACCACTTCACGACGTCGTCGAAGCCCTCGACCACGCCGCCGATGGTGCGCACGATCGGCTCGATGAAGAGGGTGATGGCGAGCACGATGACGATGGCGGCGACCTGGTTGCGCACCACCGTGCCCACGCCGATGCCCACCAGCGCCCACAGGGCGAAGGCCAGCAGCATGCGGCCCACGAGCTCCCAGGTGTCGGCGGAGCCGAGGGCGGTGTCGATGCCGAAGATGCTCAGCACTCCGGCGCCCGCGCCGATCGCGGCGGCCGAACCGAGGATGCCGTAGAGCAGGCCCACCAGCACGCCCACGGCGAACTTGCCGCCCAGGATCACGCCGCGGCGCGGGGTGGCGAGGAACGTCGGCGTGAGCGTCTTGTGACGGAACTCGGTCGTGACCATGAGCGTGCCCACGAGGAGGGGGAACACGTACCCGACGGCGCTGGCCGAGCTGTAGACGAGGCCCGGAACGCCCTCGGCCGACATCGCGGGGCCGGTGGCGCCGCCGAGGCGACCCGAGGCGACGCCGCCGAAGACGAAGGCGAGCACGCCGGCCGTGAAGGCGACGTAGGCGACGAGGACGATCGCCAGCACCCACCAGCCGGCGGTGGTGAACTGCTTGGTGTACTCGGATCGTGTCGCTGCGACGAGGCTCACCGCTGCACCCCCGTGTGGTCTGTCTGGTCCGTGTGGTCGAGGTCGGCGGTGGGCACGATATCGATCACGCCGGTCGAGGCGACGGAGTACGAGCGGCGCGGTGAGTCGTCGCTCGACGACGCCCCCTCGGAGGCGGTGACGCGCGCGGATCGCGGCGGGGCCATGACGGCGACCATCGCGGTCGAGGGGCGGGGATCGTCGTCGTCGAACTCGTGGGGTCGGGGGGAGACCTCGTCGGCTGTGGCAGTCGTCGCCGTCGAGGCAGCCGCCGGTGCGAGCACGGGCTCGGGCGCCAGCGTGGACGCGGGGGCGGGGGTCTCGGCATCCGGAGTCGGAGCAGGAGCCGCCGCAGCGCCGCCCGCCGCAGCGCTCGCGTGCACGCGCACGCCGCTGACGAGCTCGAGGAAGATGTCTTCGAGGCTGGCGCCCTTGCTCTGCAGGTTCGACAGGGCGATACCGGCGCCCGCGGCGAGGGCGCCGATCTCGACCGGTTCGTGGTGGCGGATCGTGTAGCCGTTGCGCAGCAGCTGGTAGTCGATGCCGCGCTCGTCGAGCACGCTCGACAGGGCGGTGCGGTCGGGGGAGTCGACGACCGTGGCGTACTCCTCGGGGTCGGCGAGGTCTTCGACCCCGCCCTGGAACACCAGGCGACCGCGCGAGATGATCAGCAGCGCGTCGACGGTCTGCTGCACCTCGGCGAGCAGGTGCGACGAGATGAGCACCGTGCGTCCCTCTTCGGCGAGGTGACGCAGCAGCGAACGCATCCACCGGATGCCCTCGGGGTCGAGGCCGTTCGACGGCTCGTCGAGCACGAGCACGCCGGGGTCGCCGAGCAGCGCGGTGGCCAGGCCCAGGCGCTGGCGCATGCCGAGCGAGAAGCCGCCCACGCGGCGTCCGGCGACGTCGGCGAGACCGACCAGGCCCAGTACCTCGTCGACGCGCGAGACGGGCAGCGACGCCGCGCGCGCATAGACCTTGAGGTGGTTGGCGGCCGAGCGGCCGGGGTGGAAGCTCGACGCCTCGAGGGCGGCGCCGACGCTCTGCAGCGGAGAGGCGAGGTCGGCGTAGCGCTTGCCGCCGATGGTGGCGGTGCCCGCGGTGGGCTGCACGAGACCCAGCAGCATGCGCAGCGACGTGGTCTTGCCGGCACCGTTCGGGCCCAGGAAGCCGGTGACCTGGCCGGGCTCGATGCGGGCGTCGAGGCCGTCGACCGCCGAGACGGCTCCGAAGCGTTTGGTGAGCCCATTGAGCTCGAGCACCTGTCCGTCGGGCATCGGGCACCTCTCGTTCGATGGGCGTTCCGCCTATCTTCCCCGATCCGAGGCCGAAAACCCATCTCGGGGCGTGTGTAACGTGGCACCGTGCACGCTCAGCGAACCGATGACGACAGCGTCCTCGTGCGGTCGAGGCGCGGCCTCGGTCGTCTGACGCTGAATCGTCCGCGCGCGATCAACGCGCTCGACCTCGACATGATCCGCGCGTTGACCCTCACTCTCGACCGGTGGCAGCGCGACACCGACGTCGACGTCGTACTGCTCGACGGGGCCGGCGAGCGCGGGTTCTGCGCCGGCGGCGACGTGCGCGCCCTGCACGAGATGGTCGTCGGCGGCCGCGGCGACGAGGTGCACGCGTTCTTCCGCGAGGAGTACGCGCTCGACCACCTCATCGCCACCTCGGCCAAGCCCGTCGTCGCGATCGCCGACGGCGTGTGCATGGGCGGCGGCATCGGCCTCGCCGGCCACGCGGCCATCCGCGTCGTCACCGACCGGTCGCGGCTCGCCATGCCCGAGACGCGCATCGGCTTCACCCCCGACGTGGGCGGCTCCTGGCTGCTGGCTCGCGCGCCCGGTCGCCTGGGCGAGTACCTCGGGCTGACCGGGGGGTCGATGGATGCCGCCGACGCGATCTACGCCGGCTTCGCCGACCACATGGTGCCCGCCGCCCACCTCGAGGCCCTGTACGAAGCCCTCGAGAACCGCGCCGACCCGTCGAGCCCGACGGAGCTCGTGCTGCTGTTCGACGAGAGCCCCGAGCCGTCGAGGCTGATCGCGGCGAGGGAATGGATCGACGACGCGTTCGCGGCCGACGACGTTCCCGCCATCGTGGACCGTCTGCGTGCGCGGCCCGAGCCCGAGGCCCGCGAGACGGCCGAGCTGCTGGCCGCGTCGGCGCCGACCGCGCTCGCCGTGACGCTCGAGGCGGTGCGTCGGGCGCGCGCCCTGCCGTCGCTGCGCGCGGCCCTCGCCCAGGAATACGGCCTGGTGATGTGGTTCGCCCAGACGCAGCCCGACCTGGTGGAGGGCATCCGCGCGCAGGTCGTCGACAAGGACCGCTCGCCGTCGTGGTCGCCGGCCCGCCTCGACGATCTCCCCACCGACCGCGTGGCCGAGGCCTTCGCGTACGAGCCGAACCCGGCGCTGTGGTGACCCGGCCATGATGTCCCCTGTTCCCGTGATCGCCGTGCCCTCGGCCGTGACGTCTTCTGTTCCCGTGATCGCCGTGCCCCCGGCCTTCGGCGCGGGGAGCGACTCGCGGGCGGCGACGAGATGACCGCGCCGCGACGACGCTGGTCGTTCGGACACGCCCTCGACGGGTTCTTCTTCGTGTTCGCCGGTCTCGCCGCGATCTGGCTGGCCTACCTGAGCTTCACGCAGTCGTTCCGGCTCGGGTGGGGCGGGGTGCTCATGGCGATCGCGTTCTGGGGTCTGCTCGCCTACCTGGTGCTGCCGCGACTGCACCGGATCCTCACCGCGATCTACGTGCCCGACTACTTCATGGGCCGCACCCGCACCTCCGACGGTCTGCTCGGCGACCCCGTCAACCTCGCGTTCCAGGGCGACCGGGCGCGCATCGAAGCGGTCATGGCCGAGGCCGGCTGGATCCCCGCCGACCCGGTGAGCATGGGTTCGTCGTGGCGCATCATCGCCTCGACGCTGCGGCGCCGCAGCTATCCGCGAGCCCCCGTCAGCCCGCTCTTCCTCTTCGGACGTATGCAGGACCTGGCCTACCAGCAGGAGGTCGCGGGCTCTCCCGCCCAACGCCACCACGTGCGCCTGTGGCGGTGCCCCGAGGGGTGGCTGCTGCCGGGAGGGCGTCGGGTCGATTGGCTCGCCGCCGGCACGTTCGACCGGGCCGTGGGCCTGTCGCTGTTCACACTGCAGGTGACCCACCGCATCGACGCCGACACCGACATCGAGCGCGACCACATCGTCGCCAGCGTCACCGCCGTGCCCGCGGTGGCGGTCGACGTCATCCGCGACTTCGCGACCGGGTACCACTCGCGCAACGGCGGCGGCGACAGCATCACCACCGACGGCGACCTGCCGATCATCGACGTGCGGGCCGTGCAGATCCCGGATGCCGTGACCCCCGCCGCCTCGACGGAGGTGCGACCGTGATCACTCGGCATCCCCGCAAGCGCGCGGCCTTCGAACCCCTCGCCGCCCCCGTCCCCGTCGACCCGGCCATGCGTCGCCCCGTCGCGACGGTCGCCGGTGCGGTGCTGGTGCTGCTGCGATCGGTGGCCGGGGTGCTCTGGGGAGCGACCGTCGTGTTCGGGCTCCCGTCGTGGATGCGGGCGGTGGCGGGGGCGGCGAACGGCTCGGCCATCGAGCCCGACACCCTGACCCTGTCCGACCTCGACGTCGGTTTCGGTCTGTTCGCCGGTGTGCTCGCGACGATCTTCGTGGTGCAGGTGGTGTTCGGCATCCTGCTGCTGTGGGGGAGCAACCTCGCCCGCGTGGCCGTGATGCTCATCTCGGTGGTGTCGATCTCGGCGGCGTTCACCGGCTGGTGGCAGTTGGGGGAGGAGATCACGGTGCGCACGACGCTGGCGACCCTGAGCCTCGACGTGCTCGTGCTGCTGGCACTGTCGAGCCGCGATGCGGCGGCGTACGCGCGGCGGAAGGATCGGCGGCGCTGAGCGACCGGGTGGCGCTCGCGACCCCGGGGGATCTCGGCGGGTTAGCCTGAGAGGTGCCGCTCGCCCGCGGCGGAACGGAAGACGGACGTGTTCGACAGCCCCATGTCGTCCTCGGCATACGAGGTGCTCCGCGTGGCGCCCGACGTCGACGACGAAGGCCTGCGTCGCGCGTATCGCGTGCGCCTGCGCGAGACGCACCCCGACACGGGCGGCGACGCCGCCCTGTTCGTGCAGGTGCAGCGCGCGTGGGAGCTCATCGGTACGCCCGATGCCCGCAGCGCCTACGACCGCGGTCGCGGAACGGTGCCCGGGGAGTGGGGCGGCGGGGTCTCGGCATCCGGTCCCTCCCGCCCCGCCGACACGCGCCCGCGCGCCCGATCGCACGGCCAGCCCGGCGGGTGGCGGCGCGAGAGGTACCTCGACCTCATCCGCGAGTGGGTGGGCCGCGGCGTCGACATCGCCGACCCGTACGACCCGGCGCTCGTGCGCTCGGCGCCGCCCGAGATCCGCCACATCCTCGCCGACGCGCTCGCCGAGGAAGAGACCGCGCGTCTCGTCTCGGAGCTCGGCATGGGCTACACCGTGTGGCACGACGTGTTCGCCGATCGTGACGGGCGTGATCCCGAGCAGAAGCTCGACCATCTCGTGCTCGGCCCGAGCGGACTGTACGCCCTGCTGAGCGAGGACTTCGGCGGCCCCGTCGGGGTGCGCCGCGGCGAGATCTCGGGGGCCCACGTCATCGGGTCGCCCGTGACCGAGCTCGTGTCTCGCGCCCGCGTGATCGCGCGGGCGGCCGGTGTGCGCTTCAGCGGCGCGATGGTCGTGCTGCCCGACGACGCCGTGCTCGACGCCATCACCGAGCTCGGAAAGGTGCGCGGAACCCCCGTCGCGCTGGTGACGCGCAGTGCCCTGACCACCCTGCTGCGGCGCGGCATCACCGGGGCGCGCGAGGTCGGCGGCACCGAGCTGTTCGACATCCGCACGCGGTTGCAGCAGCGCGTGCGTCACGTCTGAGGGGCGTCTCCGGAGGGGCTCCCGGGGCTGTCCCGCCGCTTCGCCGATCGCGGCGTTCTCGCCTGGCCCGCGAGACACCCCGCGCGCACGTGCCTAGGGTGGAGGCATGAGTACCGACGAGACCTCGGATGCCTCGGCATCCGACGACATGAAGCGCAAGTTCAAAGAAGCGCTCGAGAAGAAGAACGGCCAGCACCGTTCCGGTCAGGCGCACCTCGACGGAAACTCCGCCGTGCAGGGAACGCACGGAGCCGTCACCAAGAGGGAGTTCCGCCGCAAGAGCGGGGGATGATCCCACCCCGCATCGCGTGCGTGTGAGGGGCCCCGGCCCCTCACACGAGCGGGGCCTCGAAGAACGCCAGCTCGAGGAGCATCGACCGGTCGTACGCGGTGGCCATCGCCGCACGGGTGCGGGCGGAGACCTCTCGGGCGGCGGCATCCACGATGAGCGACGCCTCGGCCGACGACGTCTCGAACGCCTCGTCGCCGTACGACGTGAGCCAGTCCGCGTAAGGATGCCCGGACGTGAACGTGCCGCGCCAACGGACGCCGATGTCGGTGTACAGCACGAAGCACGGCAGGATCGCGGCCACCAGCACCGCGTAGGACCCGGCGGTGGATGCCGCGTGCAGATGGTCCGTGTACGCCGAGGTCGCGGGAGCGGGAGCGAGGCCCGCGGGGTCGACGTGCGACTGGTGCAGCGCCGCCTCCTCGACCAGGCACGACACCGACGCCGTGGCCCAGAAGCGTTGCTCATCGACCGTGGGGGCGAGGGCCGCGGCGCGCGCGAGCACCCGCGCGTACTCGCGCAGGTACAGCAGGTCTTGGCCGAGGTACCACTCGAAGGCGCCGCGGTCGAGGTCTCCGGATGCCAAGCCCCGCACGAACGCGCACGCGTCGACGTCGGCGCGGGTCGAGGCCGTGGCCTCCCACCGCTCGCTGCTCCACGAGCGGCCGAGGTCGATGTGCGGACGGAGCTCGTGCAGGTGGTCGATGGGGCCGTTCCCGACGCCGACCTGGAGTGCCTCGGCGTGCTCGAGCGCGCCGGTGAGCCAGCGCTTCGCCCGCGTCAGGGCCTCGGGCCAGCTCAGCCCGTGAGCGGCCAGGGTGGCCATCGCCGACGACAGGGAGCATCCCGTGCCGTGGGTGTGGCGGGTGGCGACGCGGGGGCCGGGCACGACGTGCACGCCGGTGGCGTCGACGATGGCATCCGGGCTCTTCGCGCCGCCGAGGTGCCCGCCCTTCAGCAGCACGGCGGTGTCGGCGCAGGCCGCGAGCGTCTGAGCCTGGACGACGGCGGCCTCCCACGTCGTCGCGACGGGCTCGTCGACGAGCACCGCGAGCTCGGGGAGGTTCGGGGTGACGAGGTCGGCGCGTCGGCACAGGGCGCGGACGGCCGCTTCGGCATCGGTGTCGAGCAGGCGGTCGCCGCTGGTGGCGATCATGACGGGGTCGAGCACGACGACGGGCGGACGCACGTCGGCGAGCCACGCGTCGACCGTCGCGACCACCTCGGCCGAGCCGAGCATGCCGATCTTGACCGCGTCGATCTCGACGTCGTCGCTCACGGCGCGGAGCTGTGCGTCGAGGAACGCCGTCGGGGGCACGTGCACGTCGCGGACGCCCGAGGTGTTCTGCGCGACGAGCGCCGTCACCGCCGCCATGCCGTAGCCGCCGAACGCGGCGATCGATTTGAGATCGGCCTGAATGCCGGCGCCGCCCGTCGGGTCGGTGCCGGCGATGCTCAGCACGCGCGGGCTCGACCCGTTCACCCTTCTGCTCCCCACGCCGCACGCAGTCGCCGCACGACGGCGCCCGGGTCGTCGGCCGCGCACACGGCGGACACCACCGCGACCCCCGCCGCTCCCGCCGCGCGCAGGGCGGCGACGTCGTCGACGTCGATCCCGCCGATCGCGACGCACGGCGACGCGGTCGAGGCCGCCAGTTCGGCGAAGCCGTCGATGCCCAGCGGTCGCGGATGGTCGGGCTTCGTCGTCGTCGCGCGGATGACGCCGACGCCGAGGTAGTCGACCGTGCCCGCGGGCAACGCGGCCGCGGCGGTGAGGTGCGCGGGGGTGTGGGCCGTCCATCCGATCAGGGCGTCGGTTCCCAGCAGGGCGCGCGCCGAACCGATCGGCACGTCGTCCTGGCCGAGGTGGATGCCGTCGACCCGGGCGCCGCGGTCGCGGGCGGCCAGCACGACGTCGAGGCGATCGTCGACGACGAACGCGCAGCGACCGGCCACCACATCGGCGAGGTCGAGGGTGCGGGCGAACAGCTCGCGGCCCGAGGCGACCTTGTCGCGCAGCTGCACGACGGTGACGCCCGCGTCGACGGCCGCGTCGACGATGTCGCGCAGTCGAGCGAAGGGCACGCGGTGGTCGGTGACGAGGTGGAGCGACAGGTCGCTCACGAGAGTCGCACCCGGCCGTCGAGATCGGCGGGGCGCACGGCGGCCAGCTCATCGAGGAACGCCACCGCGAACGACCCGGGTCCCCGGCTGTGCGCTGCCGCGCGTTCCGACGCGACGGCCCAGACCGCGCTCGCCGCCACGGCCGCGTCGAAGGGCGGCACGACGGCGACGAAGGCCGCCATCGCCGCCCCCAGGGCGCAGCCGCCGCCGGTGACCCTGGTCAACAGGATGCTGCCGCCGGGCACCGACGCCGTGCGCTCGGCATCCACGATCAGGTCGGTCTCTCCCGAGACGGCGACCGTGCCGCCGGTGCGGAGGGCGAGCGCGCGAGCGGCCTCGAGGGCGTCGTCGGTCGAGTCGGTCGCATCGACGCCCCGCCCGCCGGCGCCGGATCCCGCGAGGGCGAGGATCTCGGACGCGTTGCCGCGGATGATCGCCGGGCGTGCGTCGAGCAGCTCGTGCGCGAGCGCCGTGCGCACGGGCAGCGCACCGACCGCGACCGGATCGAGCACCCACGGGGTTCCCGCCCGAACGGCCTCGCGGGCGGCTTCGCGCTGCTCGGCGGTGGGGGTGCCGAGGTTCACGAGCACTCCGCCCGCGATGCCGGCGAACAGGCCTGCCTCGCCCGGAATGTCGCACATCGCGGGGGCGGCGCCGAGGGCCAGCAGGGCGTTGGCGGTGAAGCCCGTGACCACCGCGTTGGTGATGCATTGCGTGAGCGGCGCGGCTTCGCGCAGCGCCGCGAGCGCCTCGGCGGGGGCGGGGGCGGTGAGAGGGGCGGACGGAGACGACGACGTGCGAACGACCATTCGCGACATCCCTTCGCTAGTACGAACTAGATCAGGTTCGACGGGTGTGTTCTCAGCCCCGAAGGGCACCCCGTGTCACTGCCGGTGACGTTAGCACAGGCGCGACGGTCGGTACCGCGCCGCTCAGTATCGCGCCGAGAACCCGCCGTCGGTCTGCAGCAGCTGACCGCTGATCCAGCGTCCCGGCTCCGAGAGCAGGAAGGCCGTGACACCCGCGATGTCTCGCGGGGTGCCCATGCGGCCGAGCGGGTGGTACCCGGTCAGAGCGTCGCGGGTCTCGGCATCCATCCATCCGGTGTCGATGGGGCCCGGGTTCACGACGTTGGCCGAGATGTTGCGGGGTCCGAGCTCGCGGGCGGCCGAGATGACGATGCGATCCAGGGCACCCTTCGATGCGCCGTAGGGAAGGTTGCCCGTGGTGTGGTCGCTCGTGAAGGCGACGATCGCGCCGCCGCCGGCATCGACCTGGCGCGCGAACGCGGCGATCAGCAGCAGTGAGGCGCGGGCGTTGACGGCGACGTGGTGGTCGAAGCTCTCGGCGGTGGTGTCGAGGATGCCCGTCTCCACGTCGTGCGCGTGGCTGAGCACGAGCGCGTGGAGGGGTCCGCGTTCGCTCGAGATCCGGGCGACCAGGTCGGTCGGGGCGGTGGGGCTCGACAGATCGCACGGGTAGTCGCCGGTCGCGAGGTCGCTCGTGACGACCTCCCATCCGTCGGCCTCGAGGCGCGGGACGATGCCCGCGGCGATGCTGTTCGCGCGAGCGGCGCCGGTGACGAGGGCGAGGGGCACGGAGTCGAGCGTAGGGCGGGTGCTCGGGGAGCGCGATCGTGGACCTGCTCGGGTAGCGAGGACGGGAGTCGAGGCGGCGGAAGCGGCGGCTCGTCCCGGCGGCCTGCTCCCGCGTGATACTCCCACGTCCTGCTCCCGCGCGCCAAAGTGCGACTCGTCGGTCCGAGCGCGGAGATTGGCGGGCAGAGGGCGTGCACCCCAGAGCGCTCAGAAGGGGGCGCGTTCCCGTTCGGGCGGGGAGGGGTCGGCGGGCAGGAACCTCACCGCCGGCGAGTAGGGGAGCGGTTCGTCGCTGTAGACCCGGCCGGTCGGACTCGTCCATTCGAGCACCCCACCGGCCAGTTGTCTGACCGTCCAGCGGGTGAACTGTTTCTGCGTGTGATGTCGCTGGCAGAGGTGGCTGAGGTTGCCCACCTCGGTGGCGCCGCCGAGGGCGTAGTCGTGGGTGTGATCGACCTCGGAGCGGACCGCGGGGACGGTACACCCGGGCCAGCGGCAGTGTCGGTCGCGGGCCCGCAGGAACCGGTCGATCGCGGAGGTGCGCTGGTAAGTGTCGGTGCACAGCACGGAGCCCGTGACGGGGTGCGTGATGACGCGGTCCCACGGAACGGTCGTCGACTCGGCCAGGCTGCGCGCCGTATCGGCGTCGATGGGGCCGTGCCCGACGAGTTCGGCGGGCTCGAGGTTCTCGTTGCCCGGGTCGATCATGGTGAGCGCGGGCACGACGACCTGCACCCGAGCGCGAATCGCCCCCAGGACGCCGGGGCCGTCATCGCCCCGCGTCGGATCGGCCTCGGGTGCGGCGGTCAGCAGCAGATCGGCCAGCACATCGGCCCGCACCTGCGCCATGGTGCGTTCGTCGGCGACCGACACCGTGGTCTCGCCGCGCGCGTCGATCAGCGCCCGACTCTGCTGGGTGAGCCGGTCGTAGACGCCCACGGCCAGAACGGTCGGCAGGGTCGCCACCAGATCGGACATGCCGTCGCGACCGGTCACGATGCGCACGCCCCGCGTCTCTCGACCCCGTTGGTGGCGCTCGGTGAGGGTGGTCGGCTGCAGCCGCTCGGCGAGGACTGCAAGACGCGAACGCAGACGCCCGGGGCTCAGCCCCTCGGCGGTGGCCACGGCCAGCACGTCGAACTCACCGCGGACGTCGGGAGAAAGGGGCTCGCCGGCGTCGAGGATCGTG
Organism: Microbacterium sp. CFBP 13617; assembly: GCF_014839445.1. Classification (NCBI taxonomy): domain Bacteria; kingdom Bacillati; phylum Actinomycetota; class Actinomycetes; order Micrococcales; family Microbacteriaceae; genus Microbacterium; species Microbacterium sp. CFBP 13617. Next base: position 757,706 of record NZ_JACYNW010000001.1, read on the forward strand.
CGGACGTGAGGTCGACCGATCGCGCCGGCCTCCCATGCCGAGAGGGTGGCGGGGTAGTCGTCGACCAAGGTCATCGCCGCGTTGATCTGCGTTTGCATGCTGCGGTCCGAGAGATTCTCGGCGGCGGCGAGCTCGGACGCCACTTCGCGCAACGCCATCTCGGCCACCCGCCCCGACGGGGGTCGGTCGGCCATGGCGCCGAGCGCGAGGTGCCCCGCTTCGGCCAGCGCGCGGGTGCGCTGAACCTCGGCCACGGCCAGATCGGCACCGGTGCGGAGCACCTCGGCGAGCACCGCGGAGAGGGCTTTCGGCCCGCCCTTCGGGCCCGTCGGTGAGGTGTCGATGTGCATGTGTGCATGCTAGCGAGGACCTCCGACATTGGGCGGTCCGCGAGGAGCGTTCCGGGGACGGATCTGCACTTTCCTCGCCTGTGGAGGACAGGTGCGTGGCCGGGCTGGGACGTCGTCCGTCTCGTGCGGCCGTCAGAGCATGCTCGACGCCACGAGCCAGACGACGACGAGGACGGCCGCGGCCAGCGAGGCCAGGAGAAGCGCCCGTTGCCAGCGGCCCGGGCGTCCCCCCACGGGCCCCAGGGGTCGTTCGGGCTCGCCGAGTTGCGACCGGATGACATTGGCGCGCGCCTGCAGCTCGTCCTGGTGGATCGCGAACCGACGGCTGTTGGGATAGCGCAGGGCGGCCTCGACCGATTCCGAGAGCTGGCGCTCGATGCGCGCCAGTTCTGCGCGCCGTTCCGGCTCCGTGCCGCTCCCGGGCTCGTGGTGATCGGGCATGGGAGATGTCTATCGCAGGAGGCGGGCTCCAGGTGCACCGTGGACCTCGGGATGCCGGGGCGAGTCCGCTCCCTTCGGCGCGCCCCGGGACCGCCACGACGACACGAGCCGCGGGGCAGAGCCCCCGCCACGCGGGAGCGGGGCGACAGGGCCGCACGCGCGAACGAGCCGTTCGACAGACCCCGCGCAGCGCACGCTCCGCGCCGGGGGCCGAGCGCCGCGATCCCGTCAGCCGTCGCGCAGGGCCGCGCGCACGAGCTCCACCGCGTCGCCCGGATCCACGCCGAGGCGGCGCACCGTCTCGGCGTACGTCCGTGCCGCCTGGGCGGCGCGCGACGATGCGGCGTCGGTGCCCTTGACGAGCGTGCCGGCGCGGCCGCGCGTCTCGACGTACCCCGCCTCTTCCAGCTCCTTGTAGGCGCGGGCGACGGTGTTCGCCGCGAGGTTCAGGTCGCCCGCGAGAGTGCGCACCGGCGGCAGCCGGGTGCCGGCGACGAGCGTTCCGTCGTCGATCGCGGCGATGATCTGCGCGCGCACCTGCTCGAACGGCGGGGTGGGGGAGGCGGCATCCAGTCGAAAATCCATGACCGTCAGCCGTTCAGTCCGAAGAGGTCGAGGGGGTGGGTGAGGCGCCACCACGGGTCGGGCGGTTCGATCTCGCCCGTGAGCTGCGCGTCGACGGTGTCGGCGTCGACGGGGCCGGTCACGGTCAGCGTGCCGATCGTGGTGCCGGGCTCCCGAGCGTCGCCCAGGTCGAAGTCGACGGTGTGCTTCGCGGCGCCGCCGTTCCACAGCACGACGGTCGCGTCGGCCTCGGTGACGACGTCGATGTCGGGGCCCCACAGCGTCTCGACCTTGCCGACGACGGTGCCGGCGGTCACCGAGGGGCTGGGCTGCAGTTCCTGCTCGATGCGCGTGAACAGGTCGCGCGCCGCCTGATTGCGCGTGTCGGGTCCGGGCTGGCCGAGCACCGCGGCGTAGGCGCGCACCGTCGTGCCGCCGACCGCGATGTCTTTGGCGGTGAGCAGGTTCCACGCGTCGAGGGTGCCGGTCTTCACCCCGACGATTCCCGGATCGGCCAACAGCGCATTGCCGTTCTTGAACGTGCCCGCACCGGGGAGCGTCAGTTCGGGGGTCCGCACGATCTCGGCGATCACGGGATTGGCCAGTGCCCGTTCCGCCAGCGCGATGAGGGCGGCGGGGGTGGCGGTGTTGCCCGCCTCGATCCCCGTCGGGTTCACGATGGTGACTCCGGTGATGTCGCGCTCGGCGAGGTACGCGTTCGCGGCGGCCGCGAACTCGGCATCCGAGGGGAAGAGGTCGGATGCCAACCGCTGGGCGTAGTTGTTCGCCGAGGCGATGAGCATGCCCTGCAGCATCTGCAGCTCGGTGAGACTGCCGTCGACGGGAACGTCGAGCGACGATTCGCCGCGGGCGCGGTACTGCCAGTAATCGGCGCTGTCGGCCTGCGTGAACGCGTACGACTTGCCCTGCTCGCCGGGAGCCAGGGGGAGTCGGTCGAGCACGACGAGGGCGGTGACGACCTTGGTGATGCTCGCGATCGACTCCGGCGCGCTCGCCGACGACGACAGCGTCTCGGGCACGCCGTCGATGGCGATCGCGGCTTCTCCTTGCGCGGGCCAGGCGGGCACGGCGGAGGGAGCGGCCGTGGGCTGCACGGCCACGGCGCGCACGGTGGGGGCGACGGCGGTCAGCGGCCACAGCAGGGTCGCCGCCGCGTAGCCGGCGACGAGCAAGATCAGCAGCACGGTCGGCACGACCGTGGCCGGCCGCAGGATCCGGCGGCGGGTGCCGGCGAGCAGGTCGGCCTGGCGCGCGGTCGCACCCGACACCACGAACGCCGGTGCGGGTCGCGCGGCGCCGGCCTCGGCGGGATCGACCCAGCCCAGGGCGGCGAAGGCGGCCGTGGTGGACTCTGCGGCCGGTGCGTCGGAGGTCGGTGAGACGGAGGGCGGTGTGGATGCCGGGTCCCCGGCCGCGACGGGAGCAGATGTGTCCGCGCCTGAGGAGGCTGCCTCTGCACCGGGCTCCGCGGTGGCCGTGCCGTCCGCCGTCACGGGCGGGATCTCGGTATCCGGTGTCGCTTCGCCCTCGGGCGCGGGGTCCGCCGGGTCACGCCGCGCGCGCCGTGTCTCCGGGGTCTGCTCGTGCACCCGCCCACGCTACCCCGGGCGCACCCCTATACTCGTCACGACAACCACGGGAGTCCGGTGAGCCGGGCTGAGAGGAAGCGAATCCACGCTTCGACCGTCGAACCTGATCCGGATCATGCCGGCGCAGGGAGGAGCACAATGCACACGTCTACGTCTGCCCCCGCGAACCGCTCGGCGGTCGCCCCCGCGAACCGCTTCCAGTGGCGCGTCGTCGACATCGTCGTCGCCGCCGTGCTGGGCGTGGCGATCGGTCTCGTGTTCTGGGGCTGGAACACCGTCGGCGGAATCTGGTTCGGCGCTATGGATGCCCTCACGCCCGGCCTCGGCGGCATCGCCGTCGGCATCTGGCTGATCGGCGGGGTGATCGGCGGGCTCATCATCCGAAAGCCCGGCGCCGCCCTTCTCGTCGAGCTGATCGCGGCGGTCGTGTCGGCCCTGATCGGCAACGCCTGGGGCATCGGCACGATCTTCTCGGGCCTCGCGCAGGGCCTCGGTGCCGAGCTGATCTTCCTCGCCTTCCTCTACCTGCGCTTCACGCTCCCCGTCGCGATGCTCGCGGGCGTCGGCGCCGGTGTCGGCGCCTGGGTGCTGGAGTTCTTCGTCGGCAGCTCGCCGAACATCGCCAAGACCGTCGAGTTCAACCTGCTGTACCTCGGCACCCTCGTGATCTCGGGCGCGCTGCTGGCGGGCCTCGTCGGCTGGCTGCTCGTGCGTGCGCTCGCCGCCACCGGGGCGCTCAGCCGATTCGCCGTGGGGCGGGAACTGCGCCGCGACGTCTGATGACGGGCCCCGCCCGCGTCGACGTCGAGGGATGGGGCTGGCGCTACGCCGGCCGCAAGCTCCCCGCCACCCGCGACGTCGACCTGATCGTCGAGCCCGGCGAACGCGTGCTGCTGCTCGGCGCCTCGGGGGCCGGCAAGTCGACGCTGCTCGCGGGACTCGCGGGCCTGCTCGGCGGCAGCGACGAGGGCGAGCGCACCGGACGCATCCTCGTCGACGGCGCCGCCCCCGAGTCGCAGCGCGGCCGCATCGGCCTGGTGCTGCAAGACCCCGAGGCGGGGATCGTGCTGTCCAAGGTGGGCGACGACGTCGCCTTCGGATGCGAGAACCTCGGCCTCCCCGCGGCCGAGATCCCCGCGCGGGTGGCCGAGGCCGTGGCATCCGTGGGTCTCGACGTTCCCCTCGACCGCCCCACCAAGGCGCTGTCGGGCGGGCAGAAGCAACGTCTGGCGCTGGCGGGCGTGCTCGCGATGCGCCCCGGACTGCTGCTGCTCGACGAGCCGACGGCGAACCTCGACCCCGACGGCGTGGCCGAGGTGCGCCGGGCGGTCGAGCACATCACGCGCAGCGACGGGACGACCGTCGTGCTCATCGAGCACCGCACGGCCGTCTGGGCCGACCTCATGACACGGGTCGTCGTGCTCGCCCCCGGCGGCGGAGTGTTGGCCGACGGCCCGCCGGCGCGGGTGTTCGCCGACCACGGTGACGCGCTCGCCGCGGCGGGCGTCTGGGTGCCCGGTCGCCCGGTCGACCTCCCCGTGCTCGCTCCGATCGAGACCCCGGATGCCGTGCTCTCGGCCGCGGCGCTGTCGATCGGGCGCGAGAAGCGCACGGTCGTGGCATCCGGGCTCGACGTGGTCGTACCGCGTGGCGCGGGCACGGTCGTGACCGGCCCCAACGGCGCGGGCAAGTCGACGCTCGCGCTGACGCTCGCGGGACTCCTGCCCGAGCTGTCGGGCGAGGTCGTCGCCGCCGAGTCGCTCGCCGCCCGCGGGGGGCGACGGCCGTCGCGGTGGCGCTCGACCGAGTTGCTCACGCGGATCGGCACGGTCTTCCAAGAACCCGAGCACCAGTTCCTCGCGGCGACCCTGCGCGACGAGCTCGCCGTCGGACCGAAAGCCCTGCGGATGCCGGCGGCGCAGGTCGACGCGATCGTCGACGAGCTGTTGGAGCGGTTGGATCTGGCATCCCTGGCCCTGGCCAACCCCTTCACCCTGTCGGGCGGGCAGAAGCGGCGGCTGTCGGTGGCGACGGTGCTCGCGGCGTCTCCGGAGGTGATCGTGCTCGACGAGCCGACGTTCGGGCAGGACCGCCGCGGCTGGAGCGAGCTCGTCGGCCTGCTGCAGCGCGAGATCGCGCGCGGGCGCACGGTGGTCGCCGTCACGCACGACGCCGACGTGGTGCGCCACCTCGGGCAGCACCGCATCACGCTCGGGGGCGCGGCGTGACCGTCGAGGTGCGCGGAGCCGCCTGGCTCGACGGCGTGAACCCGGTCACGAAGATCGCCATCGCCCTCGTGCTGTCGGTTCCCCTGCTCGCCTCGATCGACGTGGTGAGTGCGGCGACCGCGATCGTGTTCGAGCTGCTGCTCGTGCCGCTGACGGGCGTCGGCTACCGCACGCTCGCGAAACGCCTGCTGCCGATCGCGCTGTTCGCCCCCGTCGCTGCGGTGAGCATGCTGCTGTACGCCCGCCCCGGGGGAACGGTGTACGGCTCGTTCCTCTTCGCCACGATCAGCGACGACTCCCTCTCTCTGTCGGTGGCCGTGCTGCTGCGCGTGTTCGCCCTGGCTCTACCGACCCTGCTGCTGTTCGCCCGCACCGACCCGACCGAGGTCGCCGACGCCCTCGCCCAGATCGCCAAACTGCCGAGCCGTTTCGTGCTGGGCGTGCTCGCCGGAGCCCGCACGGTCGGACTCTTCGTCGACGACTGGCGCACGATGACCCTGGCCCGCCGTGCCCGCGGTCTGGGCGACCGCGGGGCCGTGCGCCGCTTCTTGTCGATGGCGTTCGTGCTGCTGGTCTTCGCCGTGCGCCGCGGCACGACCCTCGCCACGGCCATGGAGGCCCGCGGCTTCGGTGCCGACGTCGAGCGCACCTGGTCGCGCTCGTCGACGTTGTCGGGTCGGGATGCCGTGGCCCTCGCCGGCGCGGTCGCGCTCATCGCCGTCGCGCTGGCGGCGGCGGTGGTGACGGGGGCGTTCCGCGTGGTGGGGACGTGACCGACTTCCGTTGAGTGTCCAGGACACGCCGCGGCCCGGGGGCCCCGCGCGGCGTGTTTTGGACACTCAACGGGGGGTGAGGGGGGAAGAGAACGCTCAGGTCGCGTGCCGTTCTCCGACAACGGGGATGCTCGTCGCACGACCCTCGCGTGCCCGGCGCACCCCCGCGACCCGCGGACGGCGGCGATGCCGTCGAGTGTCCAGAACACGCCGGGGTGGGCCCGGGCGGCGCGGCGCGTCTTGGACACTCAACGGGGGAGCGGGCGGGGCGCGGGCGGGGAGACGGCGGGGCGCTGGGCGGGGCGGGGCGAGGGGTACGTGCGGCGGGTCGGAGCGCGGCAGAATGAGCACGGGGGATGCCATGGAATTGTCGATCGGATTGTTGGCGGTGAGCGTCGCGGTCGCGGCCGCGGTGCTGTTCGTGGCGTTGCCGCGGGTCGCGACCCCCGGGGCGATGACCCTCTTCCTGCGCTTCGCCGCGGTGTCGGGAGTGTGCGCGGTCGGTTCGAGCGCGATGTACCTCATCTACGGCACGGGCGGCGGCATGATCACCCTGGTCGCGGGAGACGTGGCGATGGTGCTCGCGCCCGCCCTGCTCCTGGTGGCGGTGCGCGTGCTCGACGGGTCCCGGGCCATTCGCACCTCGATGGCGACGCTCGTCCTGGCGCTGCTGGTGGCCACGGTCACCGCGACCGTGCCGTTGCCGACGTCGCTCGCGGTGAAGGCGTTGGCGTTGACGGTGGTCAGCGGGGCCTGCGCGTGGGCGGCGATCCGCGCTCGCGTGGAACCGTCGGGGCCGCTGCGGGTCATCGCCGTCGTCACCGCGGTCTACGCGCTGTACAGCCTCGCGCGCGTCGTGGTCGGGTTCGGCGCGGGCTGGGACTCCCCGCTGTATCTCACGGCCTTCTCGTTCGCTCCGGCCACCGTGCTGGGCGCGCTCGCCGTGCTGTTCAACGGCGCGTCGGTGGTGCGTTTGCGCTTCGGTCCCCGGGTCGCCGAGCCCCCGACGCGGTGCGCACCCGGCGCCGCCGTCGTCCTCGGCGATTGGGATCTGGCATCCGCGGCGTACGGGCCCGACCGCATGCGCGCTCTTCTCGCCGACCTGCGCGCCGCCGCGCGCGACCTCGATCCCGAGGCGGCGGACGTGGCGGGCGGGGTGGAGACGTCGGTGCCGAACGCGACGACGGCGCTCGGTGAACGCTTGCGCACCGCGTACGACTGGAATCCCGAAGAGGTCATCCTGCTCGTCGACGGAGCGGCCACCGCGGCCATCCGCACCCACCCCGGGCGCACGCGCGGGCGGGGCTCGTCGCGATCCTGAGTCTCGACTAGGGTGGGACCCGGTTTCAGCTTCGAAGGAGAATGCATGGATATCGCAGGAGCCTCCGCCCTCGTCACCGGCGGTGCCTCGGGCCTGGGCCTGGCCACTGTCCGCCGTCTCACCGCGGCGGGCGCGAACGTCACGATCGTCGACCTGCCCTCCTCGAACGGCGCCGACGTCGCCGAGGGGCTCGGTGGGTCCTTCGTCGCGGCCGACGTGACGGATGCCGATCAGATCGCGGACGCTGCCGCCCGCGCCGCCGAAGCCGGCCCCCTGCGCGTGGTCGTGAACTGCGCCGGCATCGCGCCTCCCGCCAAGGTGCTCGACCGCGAGGGCGCGCCCACCTCGCTGCAGGACTTCGAGCGCGTCGTGCGCGTCAACCTCATCGGCACCTACAACGTCGTCGCGCAGACCTCGGCCGTCATGGCGAAGACCGAAGCGACCGAGAGCGGTGACCGCGGCGTCATCGTGAACACGGCGAGTGTCGCCGCCTTCGACGGACAGATCGGCCAGCCCGCCTACTCCGCCAGCAAAGGCGGTGTGCACGCGATGACGCTGCCCCTCGCGCGAGAGCTCGCCCGCTACGGCATCCGGGTGGTCACGATCGCCCCCGGCATCATGGAGACCCCCATGCTGAAGGGCCTCCCGCAGGCGGCGCAGGACTCGCTCGGCCAGCAGGTGCCCTACCCCTCCCGCCTCGGAACCCCCGACGAATACGCGCGTCTCGTGCTCGCGATCGCCGACAACGGCTACCTCAACGGCGAGACGATCCGCCTCGACGGCGCGATCCGGATGGCACCGAAATGACCGACGGCATCCTGCTCCACGTCGAGGACGGGCTCGCGCGCGTCACCTTCGACCGCGCCGCGTCGCTGAACGCGATGGATTTCCCGATGGCGCGCCGCTGGCGCGAGGTCGCGCACGAGGTGACGTCGGACGCGTCCGTCGGAGCGGTGATCCTGGATGCCACCGGCCCCGCGTTCTGCGCGGGCGGCGACGTGGTGGCCATGGCGACGACCGGCGCGTCGGGTCGCGAGGTGACCGAGACGGCCGAGGCGATCCACGACGGCATCCGCACCTTCGCCGAGGCGCCGCTGCCGATGGTCGCAGCCGTCCAGGGTGCCGTCGCGGGTGGCGGGCTCGGTCTCATGCTCACCGCCGACTACGTCGTCGCGAGCGAAAACGCCCGCTTCGTCAGTCGCTACGCGAACATCGGGCTCACCCCCGACCTCGGCGTCTCCACCCTGCTGCCCGCGGCGATCGGTCAGCGGCGTGCGCTGCAGCTGCTGCTGCAGGACCGCATGCTCTCGGCCGCCGAGGCCCTGGACTGGGGGCTGGTGGCCGAGGTCGTGGCATCCGGCGATCTCACGCCGCGCGTGAACGAGATCGCGCGGTTCTGGCTCGACGGTGCGACCACGGCCTTCGGTCAGGCGACGCGCCTCGTGCGCGTGGGCGCCGGACGCACGCTGGCCGAGAACCTCGCCGACGAGGCCGCCACGATCGGCGCCGCCTTCGACACCCCCGAGGCGAAAGCGCGGGTCGCCGCCTTCGCCGCCGCCTCCGCGAAAGGACGCTCGTGACGCTCGCCGGAAAGACCATCCTCATGTCGGGCGGCAGCCGCGGCATCGGCCTCGCCATCGCGCTGCGCGCCGCGCGCGACGGTGCGAACATCGCGCTGCTGGCCAAGACCGACACCCCGCACCCCAAGCTCGAGGGCACGGTGCACACCGCCGCCGAGGCGATCCGCGCGGCGGGCGGTCAGGCGCTGCCCATCGTCGGCGACGTGCGCGACGAGGAGTCGATCACCGAGGCCGTGCGGCGCACCGTGGGGGAGTTCGGCGGCATCGACATCGTCGTGAACAACGCCAGCGTCATCGACCTGTCGGGTTCGCTCGAGCTCGCGACGAAGAAGTACGACCTCATGCAGGACGTGAACGTCCGCGGCACGTTTCTGCTCTCGCGCTCCGCGGTCCCCTCGCTGAGGGATGCCGAGAACCCCCACATCCTGTCGCTCTCGCCGCCGCTGAACGTCACTCCTCGCTGGCTGGGGGCGCACACCGGGTACAGCCTCGCGAAGTTCGGCATGACGATGGCGACGCTGGGCCTCGCCGAGGAGTTCGCGGGCGACGGGATCGCCGCCAACACCCTGTGGCCGCGCACGACGATCGCGACCGCGGCGGTGCAGAACGTCATCGGCGGCGACCGGCTCATGGCCGTGTCGCGCACGCCCGAGATCTACGCCGACGCGGCGTACGAGGTGCTCACCGCACCGGCGCGCGAGCGGACCGGGCAGACGCTGATCGTCGAGGACGTGCTGCTGGCCGCCGGGGTGACGGACTTCTCGGGCTACGCCGCCGTGCCCGGAACGCCGGATGCCGCGATGTACCCCGACATCTTTTTGGACTGACGCGGCGTTCCGGTCTCTTCGCCGGGCGGTGGAGGTCGTGCGGTGGGCGTGGGGTCGTGGGGCCCCGCGGTGGGCGTGGCGTCCTCCGTCGGCGCGGGGCGCTGCGGTCGGCATCGATAAACGCGATTCGTGCGCATAAACGCTCTGTCACCGCGTTTATCGACACGAATGGCGTTTATCGGTGGGGGGCCCGCTCGCACGACAGACCGACGGGCGAGTCCGACGCGCAAGAGGTGCGCGGTGCCGCAATGGCGCACGGCCCCCAGCGGGCGAGGAGTCGCGGTGGTGTGGTGCGTCCATAAACGCCATTCGTGCGCATAAACGCCCCGTCACCGCGTTTATGCGCACGAACAGCGTTTATCGACATCGCGGATGCCGAGCGGGCGCCGCCGCGTGGATGCCGCGTGGATCGCGTTTCTCAGCGCGGGGCACCAGCTCGGGCCGGCAGCGCGGGGGCGGCAGCGTCCGAGCCGCCGGCGAGCGACAGGCGCTCAGGCGCTCAGGTCGACCGTCGTGCCGAGGCCCTGCGCGCGGGCGGCGCGGATGAAGACGTCGGCGACCGCGACGTCCTGCGCACCGATCCCCACCGAGTCGAACAGCGTGATCTCGCCGGGCGACCGACGGCCCCGCGCCAGACCGGCGACGACCTCTCCGATCGTGCCGACGACGTCGGCCTCGGAGATCGCGCCCTCGGCGATCGCCCGCAGCAGGTCGCCCGACTTCGTGCGCGCCGTCGCCCGGTCGTCGACCCAGATCGAGGACCGGGCCATGGCCGCACCGTCGACCTCGCGCTCATCCGCGCGCGGGCGGGCGCCGACGACGTTGAGGTGCTGACCCGGGCGCAGCCACGCGCCCTCGACGATGGCTTCCACCGACGGGGTCAGCGTGCAGACGACGTCGGCCTCCTCGAGCACCTCGCGGGGGGATGCCACGACGTCGATCGTCGTGGGCCATCCCTCGTCTCGAAGGTCGGCGGCGAGACCCTCGGCGCGCTCGCGCGTGCGCGACCACACCACGACGCGGTCGAAGGGCCGCACGTCGCGCAGCGCCAGGGCGTGCTCGCGGGCCAACGCCCCGGCGCCGATCAGCCCGAGGGTCCGGCTGTCGGAGCGCGAGAGCGTGCGGGTGGCCACCGCGCTGGCGGCGGCGGTGCGCACCCGGGTCGGCACGGCGCCGTGCAGCAGCGCGACCGGCGACCCGTCGACGCGATCGACGACGAGGATCATCGAGCGCTGGGTCGGCAGCCGGCGCCCCGCGTTGTCGGGGACGTCGGCCAGGAGCTTGACCCCCGCGAGGTCGGAGGCCTCGGATACCGCCGACATCAGGATGAAGCGGTTGGAGTCCGCGGGCGTCGACATCGAGGTCGGGCCGGGCTGATCGGCGCGGCCCTCGGCGATCTCGGCGAACCCGCGGGAGACGGCCTCGGCGATGGCCTCGCGGTCGACGAGACCCTCCAGCTGGGGCGTGCTCAGCAGCAGCATCAGGCGCGGCTCCCGTCGGTCAGCTCGAGGGCGTCGGCGACGACGACACCGCGGAAGAGCACGGTGCGGTCGCTCGGGCGGTCCATCACGGCCGCCGTCACGGTGTCGCCGGCGACCAGCACGAGGTCGGCGGGGTCGCCGATCCCGACGCCGGGGCGGTCGGCGCCGAGGGCGGGCATGGCCGCGCGGCCCATCACCGCGCGACCGCCCACCGTGGCGATCGCGACGCAGTGCTCGATGTCGTCGTCACGGCGGAAGCCGTTGGTGAAGGCCAGCTGCCAGGTGCGATCGAGCATGTCGGTGTTGCCGTAGGGCGACCAGTAGTCGCGCTGGCCGTCCTGCCCGAGGCCCAGCGCGATGCCGTACTCGTCGAGCAGGCGTGTGGGCAGCGGCGACGGGGGTGCGATCGTGGCCATCGAGATGCCGAGGTCGCGGAACTGCTCGAGCAGCGCCCGCAGTTGCGCCTCGGGGAGGCGCCCCAGGCCGTAGCCGTGCGAGATGGTGACGCGGCCCCGCATGTCGAGGGTGCGGGTGCGCTCGACGATCAACTCGGCCGAGAACTTCGCCAGCTGGTCCGGTTCGTGCAGGTGGATGTCGATGGGGGCGCCGTAGCGCTCCGCGATGGAGAACACGGCGTCGAGATGCCGGACCGGGTCGCGATCGAGGGCGCACGGATCGATCCCGCCGACCACATCGGCCCCGCGGGCCATCGCCCGATCGAGCACCTCGATCGATCCCGCCTCGCGCAGCAGACCCGCCTGCGGGAACGCGATGATCTCGACCTCGCACCGGTCGAGGTTCGCTTCGCGCGCCGCGAGCACGGCATCCAATCTCTCGAGATCCGCGTCGACGTCGACCTGGGCGTAGGTGCGCACCTGGGTCGTGCCGCGCGCGATCGCGCCCTCGAGCGTCGTCGCCACGCGGTGCTCCATGCTCCGCTCGGCGTGGCGCCAGTTGTCGCGGTCGTTCAGCATCATGCCCCACACCCCGGGCACCCCGGTGTGCGGCCGGAACGGTAGGCCGATGCGCGTCGAGTCGAGGTGCACGTGCACGTCGGCGAACGACGGCAGCAGGATGCGTCCGCGGCCCGACACCGTCTCGGTCGCGGGGTCGATGGGTTCCGTGCCCGCCGGATGGATGCCGGCGATCAGGCCGTCCGCGAGGACGACGTCGGAGAGGGGACCGCCCCAGGGGCGGACGTCGGTGAGGACGGTGGAGGTCATTCGAAGCTCGTTCCGGTGAAGTCGTACAGACCGTCGGCGCGCGGGGTCCAACGCAGTCCGCTCACGGCGGCGAAGTTGTTGAAGGGCACGTACAGCGGAACGAAGTAGCCCTGCGTGTTGCTGTAGTCCAACAGCTCCTCGAAGACCTGCTGGCGTGCGTCGCCCTCGACCCCGCGCTGTTCCGCCGCCCAGGCGGCGGTGGCGGGATCCTGCGCGTAGTTGTTGTTGCCCGCCGTCTCGTAGAAGTCGGTGAGGGGCAGGTCGCCGTCGAGCGTGGAGGGGGCCCAGGTGTTGAGGTAGACGCCCTGCATCTCGCGGCCGCGCACCTTCAGCGTGTGGCTCTGCTGGTCGGCGCCGCGCATGTCGACGGCGATGCCGACGGCCTGCAGGTAGCCCTGGATGCTCTGGGCCACCTCGCTCGAGAGCGGGATGCGACCGTCGGTGGCGTAGTCGAACGGGATCGGCGTGCCGTCGTAGCCGGCCTCGGCCAGCAGCGCACGCGCGCCGTCGGGGTCGTAGCCGACGGGCTGGACGGAGTCGGAGAAGCCCTCCACCGCCGGCGCGATCATGGCCTTCGCGGGCTCGGCGAGTCCCGACAGCAGGGAGTCGACGATCGCCTGGGTGTCGACGGCCTTGGCCACCGCCTGGCGCACGCGCACGTCCTGCAGGGGGCCGGCGGTGGAGTTCACGCCGAGGAAGACGACCCCGTTCGAGGCGGCCGAGAAGGTCTGCGCCGACGGCGCGGCCTGCACCGAGGCCACCTGCGTCGGTCCGATCTGGGCGACGTCGAGGCTGCCCGAGAGCACGCCGTTCGCGCGCGATTCGGTGGACGACACCGGCTGCAGCGAGATCTCCTCGATGACCGGGGCCGGACCCCGGTAGTCGTCGTTGCGCTTCAGGTCGTACGACACGCCCGTGGTGATGTTGTCGAAGACGTAGGGCCCCGATCCGATCGGCTCCCGGGCGTAGGCGTCGGCCCCCATCTGCTGGTAGGTGTCGGCGGGCACGATCGAGATGAGCGAGGTGTTGCGGGGGAAGGCCGAGAACGGCTGCTTGAGGGTGAAGCGCACGGTGGTGGCATCCACCGCCTCGACGCTGTCGAGGGACGAGAGGTAGGCGTAGTTCTCGCCGCTCGGATCGCCCAGGATCGTCTCGTACGTGAAGACCACGTCGTCGGCGTCGATGGCCTCGCCGTTGCTGGCGGTCACGTCGGGGGTGAGCGTGAACTCCCACTGGGTCAGGTCGTCGTTGGCTTTCCAGTCCGTCGCGAGCTTCGGCTCGAGGGTGCCGTCGGCGGCGATCTTCACCAGCTGATCGTGGGTGTGGAAGAAGACCGACAGCACCACCAGCGCGCCCGAACGGATGGGGTCCATGGAGCTCGGATCGGTGGGCAGAGCGGCGGTCAGGCTCGTGCGGGCGGTCTCGCCCGAGCCGGTGGGGGAGTCGAATCCGCCGGCGCATCCGGCGAGGATCACGCTGCCGAGGGTGAGGGCGGCGGCGCCTGCGAGGGCGCGGCGGGCTGTCGAGCGGGTCATGAGAGGGCCTTTCGGGTGGGCGACGCAGAGAGGGTGGGTGAGTCGGCGAGGGCGGGTGACGCGGGGCGGGTGGGTGAGTCGGAGAAGAGGTGCGGGATGGCGTCGAGCAGGGTGCGGGTGTACGGATGCCGGGGCTCGGCGAAGACGCGCTCGGTCGGGCCCTCCTCGACGATGCGTCCGGCCTGCATCACGACGACGCGGTCCGCGATGCCGCGGACGACGCCGAGGTCGTGCGAGACGAAGAGGTACGCGAGTCGCTGCTCGCGCTGCAGACCGCCCAGCAGGTCGAGCACCTGCGCCTGGATCGACACGTCGAGCGCCGAGACGGGCTCGTCGAGCAGCACGATCGCCGGGTCGAGGGCGAGAGCGCGCGCGATGCCGACGCGCTGGCGCTGCCCGCCCGACAGGCGGGTGGGCAGACGATCGTCGAACGAGCTGTCGAGGCCGACCCCGTCGAGCAGCGTGCGCACGCGCGCCGACGTGAAGCTCCGGCGGATCTTCAGCGGTTCGCCGACGGAGCGGGCGACGCTCATGCGCGGGTCCAGCGCCGACGACGGGTCTTGGAACACCACCTGAGCACGCGAGCGGATCTCGGCGCTGCGCCCGGCGATGTCGGGTGAGACGGTGCGCCCCTCGAAGCGGATCGTGCCCGCGCTCGCCGGGGTGAGGCCCAGGATGGCGCGCAGCAGCGACGACTTACCGCATCCGGACTCCCCGACGACGGCGACGGTCTCTCCGGCGCGGATGCGCAGGGACACCCCGTCGACCGCCCGGGTGCGCCGGCCTCGACGACCGGGGTACTCGACGACGAGGTCGGTCACCTCCAGGGCGGGCTCCTCGGCGGTCTCGACGAGCGCCGGGCGGTCTGCCCCGGTGCGGGTCGACGGCGCCGCCGCGAGCAGCCGCCGCGTGTACTCGTGAGCGGGGGCCGACAGCACCGCGCGGGTCTCACCGTGCTCGACGACTCGTCCCGACCGCATCACGACGAGGTCGTCGGTGTGCTGGGCCACGAGGCCCAGGTCGTGGCTGATGAGCGCCAACGCCGACCCGGTGCGTTCGCGCACGTCGTCCAGCAGGGCCATGACCTGCGCCTGGACCGTGACGTCGAGTGCCGTGGTGGGCTCGTCGGCGATGAGCAGCAGCGGGTCGTTGGCGATGGCCATGGCGATGACCGCGCGCTGGCGCATGCCGCCCGACCACTGATGGGGCCGCGACGCCGCGCGGTCAGCGGCGTCGCGGACGCCCACCGATTGCAGCAGCTCGACCGCGCGTCGGCGGGCGGCGGTGCGCGAGGTGGCGGGGGAGTGGGCGCGCACCGCCGCGGCGACCTGCGCCCCCACCGAGCGCAGCGGGTTGAGCGCCGACATCGGGTCTTGGAACACCATCCCGGTCACCCGACCGCGCATGCTGCGGAGCTCCCGCTCGCTCATCGACGTCACGTCGCGGCCGTCGATGCGCACGCTGCCCGAGGCGACGCGCACGCCCGGGGGCAGCAGGCCGAGGGCGGCGAGCATCGTGAGGCTCTTGCCGGAGCCGGACTCGCCGACGACGCCGAGCGCGGACGAGGGCGCCACCTCGAACGAGACGTCGTGAACCACGGTGCGGTGGCCCTCGTCGGTCGTGGCATCCAGACGCAGGTTCTCGACGGACAGGACGGGACGGGTCATCGTCGGGCTCCCTTGCGCAGGAAGGCGCCACGCGCCTCGGCGGTGAACTGCTGGCTGAGGAACTGCACGCCGCCCACGGCGAGGAACATCGCGATCCCGGGCAGGATCACCAGCCAGGGGTCGGTGGCCAGGTACTTCTGGCCGTCGTAGATCATGGCGCCCCAGCTGGGCGTGGGCGGTTGCACGCCGAGACCGAGGTACTCCAGAGACGCCTCGACGAGCACGATCGTGGCGATGTCGGTCGCGGCGATGATGAGCGTGTGCGGCCAGACGTTCGGCAGCACGTGCCGGGTGAGCGACCAGAAGCGATCGGCACCCTGTGTGCGCGGTGCCACGACGAAGTCCTGCGCCCGAAGGGCCGCGGCGACGTTGCGGGTGACCCGGGCGTAGCCCACCCACCAGGTGCAGCCGACGACGAGGATCGTGAGCCCCGCGCTGGGCGGGACGACGGCGCAGACGGCGATGAGCAGCAGGACGACGGGCATCGCCAGCACGGTGTTCGACAGCACCGACAGAGCGGATTCGATCCGCCCACCGAAGAAGCCGGCCAGGATGCCGACCGTGGTGCCGATCACCGCGTTGAGGCACACGATGGCCACCGTGATGCCGAGGGTGACGGCGGAGGCGAGGGCGATCCTGCTGAACAGGTCGCGCCCGAGCGGGTCGGTGCCCAGCGGGTGCGCCGGGTCGACGAAGGGCGGGAGCAGGACGCGCGACAGGTCCTGCCCGAGCGGGTCGAAGCCGGGCAGCACGGGACGCAGCGCGGTCGCGCCGACCACGACGGCGAGCATCACGATGCCGACGACGGCCGAGGGGCGCAGGCGCCGACGACGGGGGCGAGGGGGCGGTGCCGAGGTCGCGGCCTCGGGGAGCGGGGGCAGGGCGACGGTGGTCATGAGGTGGCCGTTCGGGGGTCGATGCGGGCGACGAGCAGGTCGACGAGGGTGTTGACGACGACGAAGGCGACGGCGACGAAGAGGAGCCCCGCCTGGACGATCGGGAAGTCGCGCTGACTCACGGCGGCCGTCAGCAGGCTGCCGAGCCCCGGCCAGGCGAACACCACCTCGACCACGACGGTGCCGCCGAGCAGACCGCCGAGGTTGAGGCCGGCCATGCCGAGCACCGGCGGCAGGGCGTTGGGGAGCATCTGCGTGAACAGGATGGTCGGTCGCGACTGGCCGATCGCGAAGGCCGTGCGCACGTAGTCCTGCTCGGCTTGATCGCTCAGCGCGGCGTCGAGCAGGCGGAGATACATCACGAACTGGCCGGTGGCGAGGGTGACGACCGGGAGCACGAGGCTCGCCGGACTCGTGCGGCCCAGCGACGGCAGCAGGCCGAGCGTGACCGAGAAGATCAGCACGAGCAGCAGGGCGAAGAAGAAGTCGGGCACCGCCTGCCGGGTGGCGCCGAGCCAGCCGACGACGGCGCGCAGGATCCGGCTGCCGCTGAGGTGGATGACGACGGCTGCCACGAGCGCGAGGGCGAAGCCGGCCAGGAACGCCCAGAAGGCGAGTTCGACCGTGGCGGGGAGGCGTTCCCACACGAGCCCGAGCGCGGACTCGTGCAGGCGGTACGAGTCGCCGAGGTCGCCGACGACGACTCCGCGGAGGAAGTCGAGGTACTGCACGATGACCGGGCGGTCGAAGCCGAGGCTGGCGTTGAGCGCGTCGACGTCGGCACTGCTGGCGTTGTCGGGGAGCAGGAGTGCGCCGGGGGCGCCGGTGAGGCGACCGAGGACGAAGCCGATCGTGACCACGAGGAAGACCGTGGCGCCGGCCAGGGCGAGGCGGCGGAGGAGGAAGGCGAGCACGGAGGTGACGCTACGGCGCGCAACGGGTATACCAAGGCGATGTAACGAACACGCAATGTGATCCTTACGCGGGCGTCACTTTGGAGTACCAAATTGCGATTCAAGCCATTCGAGCGACCCATATTGCGTCGTTTGGAATACCAAACGACGGTTTCCTCCCACGTCTCACCCCTGTCAGGATGGAGGCGTGGACGACGACATCGACGCGACCGGCCGGCGCATCGCGCACATCCTGCGCGAGCGCATCATCACCGGTGAGATCGACATGGGCGACAAGCTCGGCGAACGCGACATCGCCGAGGAGCTCGGCGTTTCGCGGGTGCCCGTCAGAGAGGCGCTGCACGTGCTCGAGGCCGAGGGGTTCGTGTCGTCGGCCCATCGCCGTGCGGCCGTCGTGCACCGCTTCACGGTCGACGACGCGAGGGAGCTGTTCGACATGCGCATGCACCTCGAGCCCTTCGCCGCGGCACTCGCCGCGGAGCGCGCCGCCGCGGGCGCCGACACCGCAGCGCTGCGGGCCGCGCTCGACGTGGCGCACGTCGCGTCGGTCGCCGCGGCGTCGGCCTCGTCGCGCAACTCCGATCTGCACGACGAGATCTTCGCCCTCGCCGGTCACGCGCTGCTCTCGCGGATGAGCGGTCTGCTCACGGGGCGCACGCGATGGCTCTTCCGTCTGACACCCGAACGCGACACCCCCGGTCGATGGGACGAGCACGCCGAGATGGTGGAGGCGATCGTGGGCGGGCACGTCTCGCTCGCGCAGACGCTCGCCGCCGCGCACGTCGAGCGGGCCCGCGTGGAGTCGATGCCGGGTCTGGTCGAGCGGCTTCCCCCCGTCGAGCGGGCGGAGCGTCGCCGGCGGTCGCGCCGGGTGACGTCGGGGGCCTGACCGCGCCGAAAGGGCGCCCGCGCTGCCCCACCCGGCTGCGAGTAACGCGGGCCGCGGGTCCATCTGCATGACCGGTGTGGCGCATGTGCTGTCGCGCTGCGTGTGAGGCGCCGCACGAACCAACGCTCCTGCATGTGGACCGCGTGGGCCCACGACCCGTCAGATCAGGCCCAGCTCCGCGAACGCGTTGTGCACGCCATCGTCGAGCACGGCGGTGGTCACCCGGCCGGCGAGGCGCTGCAGCTCGGGCACGGCGTTGCCCATCGCGACGGGGGTGCCGACGACCTCGAACATCTCGACGTCGTTCCAGCTGTCGCCGATGCCGATGGCGTCCGTCGCCGACAGGCCCAGTTCGGCGAGCACGTCGGTGATCGCGGAGCCCTTGGTGACGCCGGCCTGGCCGATCTCGCCGTTCGAGCCGCCGGGCAGCGGGATCGAGCCCGGGATGACGTGGAACCCGTCGCCGAGTTCGGCGGCGGCGTGGGCGACGGTGTCGGTCGAGGGGCTGACGAAGACGGCCTTGGCGACGGCGTCGCGGTCGACCTCCGACACCGGCCGGGGCTCGCGCCACAGCGGCTGCTCGGGGGGCAGCCCCTGGGCCTCGAGCTCGGCCGCGCGCTGGGCGTGACGCTCACGCCGGTACTCGTTCATCACGGCGCCCATGCCGGGGCTGGCGAAGACGCCGCCGTGGGTCTGAAGGAAGTAGTGGATGCCGTGGGCCTCGAAGTACCGCTCGAGGGTGTCGACGTCGGCGCGGGCGAGGGGGCGTTCCACCAGCGTCCGATCGGCCTGGGTCGCATACGCTCCGCCGTTGGTGATCGCGCCGTCGAAGCCGATGGCGAGCACGTCGGGGTGGATGTCGCCGGCGGAGCGGCCGGTGCTGAGCCACACGAGGTGCCCGTTCTCTCGCGCCTGTCGGATGGCGGTCGCGGTCGAGGGCGCCATCACCGAACCGTGCTCGAGGATCGTGCCGTCGACGTCGAGGAAGGCGATGCGGGTCATAGATGTACTCCAAGAGGTCGGCCCCGGGCCGTGAGGACCCGGGGCCGATCCGATCAGGGGGGGGTCAGCGCGTCAGCGACGCGCCATTGGTGCGGATGACGTCGGCGTACCAGCCGAACGACTTCTTCCGGTAGCGGTCGAGCGTTCCGGTGCCGTCGTCGTTGCGGTCGACGTAGATGAAACCGTATCGCTTGCTGAGCTGAGCGGTGCTGGCGCTGACGATGTCGATGCAGCCCCACGAGGTGTAGCCGAGCACGTCGACGCCGTCTTCTAGCGCCTCGCCGACCTGCACGAGGTGGTCGTTGAGGTAGGCGATGCGGTAGTCGTCGACGACCGTCTTCTCACCGTCGACCTCGACGAGCTGGTCGCGCGCGCCCAGGCCGTTCTCGACGATGAACAGCGGCTTCTGCCACCGGTCCCAGAACTGGTTCAGCACGAGGCGCAGGCCCACGGGGTCGATCTGCCAGCCCCACTCGCTCGCTTCGAGCGTGGGGTTCGAGACGCCGCCCATGATGTTGCCCTCGCCCTCGGCGCGCTTCGCGGGGTCGGCGGTCTCGGCGATCGACATGTAGTAGCTGAACGAGACGAAGTCGACGGTGTTCGTCAGGTCGTCGCGGTCCTGATCGGTGATGTCGAGCTCGATGCCCTTCTCGCGCAGCGTCCGCAGGAAGTACCCGGGGTACTCGCCGCGGGTGTGCACGTCGCCGTAGACGAGGTTGCCGTGGTCGGCGTCCATGACGGCGCGGGCGTCGTCGGGCGACGGGGTGAGGGGGTAGATCGGCATCGACAGCACCATGCAGCCGACCTTCGCCTCGGGGGCGACCTCGCGGGCGATGCGGGTGGCCCGGGCGGATGCCACGAGCTCGTGGTGCATCGCCTGGTACAGCTGCTGCTCGGGAACGCCGCCCTCGGGGATCGGGATGCCGCCGCTCATGAACGGGGCGTGCAGCAGCGAGTTGATCTCGTTGAACGTCAGCCAGTACTTCACGCGCGAGCCGAAGCGCTCGAGCAGCGTGCGGGCGTAGCGCTCGTAGAACCCGATCAGCTCGCGGTTCGTCCAGCCGCCGTAGGCCTCGGCCAGGTGCAGCGGCGTCTCGTAGTGCGAGATCGTCACGAGCGGCTCGATGCCGTGCTTCTCGAGCTCGTCGAGCACGCGGTCGTAGAACGCCAGGCCCTCTTCGTTGGGCTCGGTCTCGTCGCCCTTCGGGAAGATGCGGCTCCACGCGATCGAGAACCGGTAGACGCCGAAGCCCATCTCGGCGAACAGCGCGATGTCCTCCGCGTAGCGGTGGTAGTGGTCGATGCCGACGAGCTTGAGGTTGTCGGGCGTGGGCTGGTCGCTGCGGGGACCCGAGATGCCGCGGGGCATCACGTCCTGCACCGAGTACCCCTTGCCGTCTGCGTCGTACGCGCCCTCGATCTGGTTCGCGGCGGTCGCGCCGCCCCAGAGGAAGCCGTCGGGGAAGGAAGTGGTCGTCATAGTCTGTGCCTCCAGGGGGTCAGCGGGCGGTGGAGAGGGAGTCGACCGAGATGGCGCGGAACAGCGTCTCGCCGTGCGAGAGGGGTCCGGAAGCCACGTCGGCGACGTCGGGATACAGGTCGCCGTTGGTCACGATGACCGGGGTGATCAGGTCGTACCCGGCCTTCTCGATGGCGGCGCCGTCGAATTCGAGCAGCAGGTCGCCGGCCTTCACCTCGGCGCCGGACTGCACCTTCAGGGTGAAGTGCTGGCCGCCGAGCTTGACGGTGTCGAGGCCGACGTGGATCAGCAGCTCCACGCCGTCCACGCCGCGCAGGCCGATCGCGTGACCGGTGGGGAAAGCGGCGACGACGGTGGCGTCGAACGGGGCGTAGACCGCGCCCGAGGTGGGCCGGATCGCGACGCCCTTGCCGAGCGAGCCGTCGGCGAAGGCGGCATCCGGAACCTCGCTGAGGGCGACGACCGTGCCGTCGACGGGGTTCGACACCTCGGTGTCGGTCGCCGCGGCCGGGGTTGCGGGGGCGGCGGTGTCGACGGGGTCCGTGAAGCCGATGAGCACGACCAGCAGGAACGGGATGATGATCGCGGCGGCGAGGCCGATCGCGAGCATGACCATGTTGCCGTTGCCCAGCAGGGCGGGGAGCGCGAGACCCGAGGGGACGACGAACGCCTTCGAGAAGACCCCGCCCATCGCGATGAGCGCGCCACCGACGGCGCCGCCGACGATGCCGAAGGCGAAGGGGCGCTTGAGCGGCAGGTTGATGCCGTAGATCGCGGGCTCGGTGATGCCGGCGAGGAAGCCCGACAGCGTCGCCGGGGCGGCGAGCGAGCGGAGGCTCTTGTTGCGGGTGCGAACGAGCACACCGGCGACCGCGGCGGCCTGGGCGAGCACGGCGGCGAAGACGGGTCCGATGAGCAGGATCATGCCGGTGGTCTGGTACTCGAGCTGGAAGAGCGGCACGAGGCCCCAGTGCAGGCCGAAGATCACGAAGACCTGCCAGAGGCCGCCCATGATGGCGCCACCGGCCCACGGCACGGTCTGGAACACCCAGCCGATGGCCGAGGCGAGTCCGCCGCCCACGAGCGCCGACAGCGGACCGATGACGACGAAGATCAGCGGCACGGCCACGAGCACGACGAGCATCGGGGTGACGAAGCGACGAATGGCGCCGGGCAGCTTCGCGTAGAGGAAACGCTCGGCGTGGCTCTGCAGCCACACGATGATGATGACCGGGATGACGCTCGAGACGTAGCTGACCATCGTCACCGGGATGCCGAAGAACGTCACGTCGGGAACGCCGGTGAGGGCCGTGATCGAGGGGTAGACGAGCGCTCCCGCGATGGCGAGCGAGGTGAACTCGGCGGCCTTGAAGTAGCGGGCCGCGGTGATCGCCAGGGCGAGGGGGAGGAAGTTGATCAGCGCATCGGAGAGGGCGTTGAGGATCGTGTACGTGGTGGTCGTGGCATCCATCCACCCGAAGGTGACGGCCGCGGCGAGGAACGCCTTGAGCAGACCGGTGCCGGCCAGCGCCCAGAGGATCGGCGTGAAGATGGCCGAGATCATCGAGATGAACCGGTTGAAGAGGTTGCCCTTCGGGGTCTTCTCGCCGGTGTCGTCGGAGCCCGCGCCGAGCTTCGTCTGCGACTGGATCGCCGCGAACACCTCGGGCACGTCGTTGCCGATGACGACCTGGTACTGCCCGCCCGCCTGGGCGGTGGTGATCACGCCGGGGGTGGCGCGGAGGGCTGCGGCACTCGCCTTGCTCTCGTCTTTCAGCACGAATCGGAGCCTCGTCGCGCAGTGCACGAGCGAGGTGACGTTGCCTTCTCCGCCGACGCCGGTGAGAACCGCCGCCGCTGTCTTCGCGTAATCCGCCATCGGAATCCGCCTGCCTTTCGCCGCATCCATGCGGCCCGTCGAATGTTCTGTGGCGACGACCCGGATTGTTTTCGGGCAATAAAAAAGACCCGAATCCGTTCATCGCTCGTCAGCGATGTGGATTCAGGTCTTGCCCGCTCGCGCGGTAACAATCCGGAAATCGTCGGCAGGTGTGAACCTGCGTCCGTGACTATAGCACCGGTGCGTCGGGTGCGCCAGAGGTGTCGGCGCGCCCCATGCTCGTCGCCAATCGCTCGACGTGCACGGTCAGGTAGAGCACTTCCTCGTCGGTGAGGGTCGAGCTCGTCGCCGCGAGCACGTAGGCCTTCACGGCCTCGGCGATGCCGAAGGCGCGGGGGTAGCGGTGCTTCGCGAACTCGAAGAACGACGAGTCGCCGCTCGTGAGCATCGAGCGGTCCACGAGCCTCTGCAGCAGGAACCGCACGTGCAGGATGAACCGCGCGTAGTCGGGGCCGGCGGTGTCGAGGGTGACGCCGAGGCCCGTCTCGACCGTGCGCACGACGTGCTGCACGCGCCGGAACAGCAGGGCCGCGGTGCCGTTGGGCTCGTCGCGCGTCGCGTTGAGCAGGTGCATCGTGAGGAACACGCCCTCTTCGCGCGGGAGGTCGCGATCGAGGGATGCCGCGATCGAGGCCGCCATGCGCTCGGCGACACGCGATTCGTCGGGGTGGAGGATCCGCAGCTCGGGCATCGAGGTGACGGGGATGCGGATGCCCTGGTCGAGGCGCTCGATGACGTAGTTGACGTGGTCGATGACGGCGAGCGGCAGCCGACGCCCGAGGTCGCGGCCCAGTTCGCGCTCGGCCTCGTCGACCGCGCGCAGCACCGCCTGCACCAGGGCGTAGGGCGCGTCGGTGAGGAGCTTCTGCGCGTGCGCGGTGTCGGTGGCCTGGTCGAGCACGAACGTCTTCTCGACCTTGGCGGGGTCGACGTGCCCCTCGTGCTTGAGCTGGAAGCCGATGCCGCGTCCCATGAGCACGCGCTCGCGGCCGTCGGCGTCGATCGCCACGACGACGTTGTTGTTCAGAAGTTTCTGCACGCCGCCGGGCGGGATGGGGGCATCACCGGCACCGGGCATGGGATGCAGTTTAGAGCGGCACGTCGCGCGCGAGTCGCCAGAATTCGTCGCCGCGAGGCGGTGCCGGGCGGCGAATCCGGGCGACTCACGCGCGGGGCGCCGGGCGGCGGACTCGTGTAGAGTCGCCGACGGACATGTGACTGGTCATGCAGGCAGGATCCGAAAGCAGTGCGAGAGCGCCGCCTTCGGGTCCTTTTTTTGTGCCCGGCGACCGCGGCGCCGACGCCCGGTCGATGTGTCCGTCGATCCAAGGAAGGACGTCGATGACCACCTCAGACAGCGCGCGCAGCATTCTCGAGCACGTCGGTGGAGCCGCCAACGTGGCCGCTCTGCACCACTGCTCGACCCGTCTGCGATTCACCCTGACCGACGAGACGAAGGCCGACGAGGTGGCGCTGAAGGCGACCCCCGGCGTGATCGGCGTCGTGCGCGGCACCCAGACCCAGGTCATCATCGGCTCGAACGTGGCCGACTACTTCCGCGAGATCGAGAAGGTGCGCGGGGGCGGAACCCGCTCCGCGGCCCGCGTGGATGCCGCGAAGCCGAAGCTGACGTGGAAGGGCGCCGGATCGATCGCGATGGACTTCGTGGTCGGCGTCTTCACCCCGATCATCCCGGCCGTCGCGGGCGCCGGAATCTTCAAGTCGTTCCTGATCCTCGCGGTCGCCCTCGGGTGGCTGCAGACCAGCGACCAGACCTATCAGGTGCTCACCGCGATCCCCGATGCGGTGTTCTTCTTCCTGCCCCTGCTCGTGACCTACACCGCGGCGAAGAAGCTCGACACCAACATCCCGCTGGCCCTCGGCATCGTCGGACTGCTCGTCTTCCCGACCTTCGCGGGTCTGCTGACGCAGGAAGGCGGCGTCGCCCTCTTCGGCATCGCCGTCCCCGCCATCGCCTACAACGCCCAGGTCTTCCCCCCGATCCTGGCCGTGCTGCTGCTCGCCGTCGTCGAGCGCTTCGCCCGCCGCGTCAGCCCGAGCGTCATCAGCACGTTCCTCGTGCCGCTGATCTGCTTCGTCGTGGTCGCCCCGGCCATGATCTTCCTGCTCGGCCCGCTCGGGTTCTGGCTCGGCTCGCTCCTGACCGGCGCGATGCTGTGGCTGTACGGCACCCTCGGCTGGGTGGCCGTCGCCCTCATGGCCGCAGCCCTGCCCTTCATCGTCTCGGTCGGCATGCACAAGGCCTTCATCCCGCCCACCGTGGCCACGATGGCCGCGAGCGGTCGCGAGAGCTTCTACCTCGTCGCTTCGCTCGCTCACAACCTCGCCGAGTCGGGCTCGAGCCTCGCCATCGCCGTGCGCACGAAGAACAAGACGCTGCGCGGTACCGCCATCTCGTCGGGCATCTCGGCGTTCTTCGGTATCACGGAGCCCGCGCTGTACGGCGTGACGCTGCAGAACCGCCGCGCGATCATCTCGGTCGTCATCGGTTCGTTCGTGGGCGGCGCGTACCTCGGCATCGCGGCCATCTCGGCCTTCGCCCTGGTGAGCCCGGGAGCGGCGAGCATCTCGATGTTCATCGACATGGCCAACCCCTGGAACCTGCTGCACGCCGTCATCGGCGCCCTCGTGGCGATGATCGTGTCGTTCGCGGTGTCGCTGGTGATCTGGAAGGACTCCGACTCCGCCACGGTGCGCCTGCTCGACGAGCAGGCGGGGGTCGCGGCGCCCGCAGCCGACGCCGGCCCGGTCTCGAACGCCGGGATCATCGCCCCGATGACCGGCGAGGTCGTTCCGCTCGATCAGGTCGACGACCCGGTGTTCTCGGGCGGCATCCTCGGACCGGGCGTGGCCATCCGCCCCACCGACGGCGAGGTGCGCGCGCCCATCACCGGCACCGTGTCGAGCCTGCTGCCCTCGCGCCATGCCCTCGGCATCCTCGGCGACGACGGTCTCGAAGTGCTCGTGCACGTGGGCCTGGACACGGTGCGCCTCGAAGGCGTCCCCTTCACCGCCCTCATCGCGCAGGGCGATCATGTGACCGCGGGCCAGCCCGTGCTCATCGCCGACCTCGCGGCCATCGAAGCCGCGGGCCTCGACATCACGACGCCCGTCGTCGTGCTCAACGGCGACGCCTACGACGTCGCCCCCCTCGTGACGGGACGCGTCGCCGCGGGCGCCGCGCTCCTGTCGACCGAAGAGAAGGAGACCGCGAATGGGATTGCCTGACGGATTCCTCTGGGGCGGCGCCCTCGCCGCCAACCAGGCCGAAGGTGCCTGGAACGAAGGGGGTCGCGGTCCCGCGGTCTCCGACGTGGCGAAATACCGGCCTCACGTCGACCCGCGTGAGTACGCGGTGCACCACCAGCACACGCTGGAGAGCATCCGCGAGGCCATGGCCGACGACGACATCGCGTATTACCCGAAGCGCCGGGGCATCGATTTCTACCACCGGTACCGCGACGACCTGGCGCTGTTCGCCGAGATGGGCTTCTCGGTGCTGCGCGTGTCGATCGCGTGGTCGCGCCTGTACCCGACCGGCGAAGAGCTCGAACCGAACGAGGAGGGCATCGCCTTCTACCTCGACCTGTTCACGGAGATGCGCCGTCTCGGCATCCGTCCGCTCGTCACGCTGTCGCACTACGACCCGCCGCTCGCCCTCGCGCTGAAGAACAACGCGTGGGTCGACCGGAGCACGATCGCGCTGTTCGAGCGCTTCTCGCGCACGTGCTTCGAGCGCTTCGGCCACCTCGTCGACCTGTGGCTGTCGTTCAACGAGATCGACGGCATCATCCGGCACCCGTTCACCTCGGGCGGCATCATCGACGAGACCGTCGAGGGGTCGCTGGAGCAGGCCTGCTACACCGCTCTGCACCACCAGTTCGTGGCGTCGGCGTCGGTCACCCGCATGCTGCACGAGATGTGGCCCGCGTCGGAGATGGGGTGCATGCTCACCATGCTCACCACCTACCCGAACACCTGTCACCCCGACGATGTCGCCGCCACCCAGGCGAAGGAGCGCATGCTCTACCTCTGCACCGACGTGCAGGCCGGCGGCGCCTACCCGCGCCTCGCGCTGAACGCGCTGGAGCGGCAGGGTGTCGTCATCCCCTTCGAGGACGGCGACGTCGAGCTGCTGCGCGACCACCCGGTCGACTACATCTCGTTCTCGTACTACATGACCCTCACCGAGTCGGTGCGTCCGGATGCCGAGCGCACGCCCGGCAACACGGTGCTGGGCGTGAAGAACCCGTACCTCGCCTCGAGCGAGTGGGGCTGGCAGATCGATCCGGTGGGGCTCCGCATCGCGCTCATCGACCTCTACGACCGCTACGGCAAGCCGCTGTTCATCGTCGAGAACGGTCTGGGCATGCGCGACGAGCTGACCGACGACGGGCGCATCCACGACCCGTACCGCATCGACTACTTCCGCTCGCACTTCGCGGAGATGATCCGCGCCGTCGACGAGGGCGTGGACCTGCGCGGCTACACGAGCTGGGCCCCGATCGACATCATCAGCGCCTCGTCGTCGCAGATCTCGAAGAGGTACGGTTTCATCCACGTCGATCAGGACGACCTCGGCAACGGGACCGGGGAGCGGCGCCGCAAGGACTCGTTCTTCTGGTACCAGAAGGTCATCTCCTCGAACGGGGCCGACCTGGAGTGACCGCCGCACTCGATGCGCGTTCCCCGGGGTCGACGGAGACACCCATGCAGATCATCAAGAAGGTGCTGAACTCCAGCGTCGTGCTCGTCGAGGACGAGCGCGGCGTGGAGCGCGTGCTGCTGGGCAAGGGCATCGGTTTCGGCGCGAAGCAGGGCGACAGCGTCGCCCCCGAGGCGACCGATCGCGTCTTCGTCGCCCTCGACGACGCCGACCAGCGCAACCTCGTCGAGCTGCTGGCTCAGATTCCGGGGGAGTTCGTCGAGCTCACCCGGGCCATCGTGCTGGATGCCGAGAACTCCGGCATCCAGCTCGATGCGCACATCTACCTGACCCTCACCGATCACCTGCACTTCGCCGTGGAACGTCAACGGCGGGGGCTGCAGGTGACCAACCGCCTGGCGTGGGAGGTGCGGACGGTCTACCCCGGCGAGTACGAGGTGGGCCTACGGGCGCTGGCGCTGCTGCGCGAGCGCACCGGCGTCGCCCTGCCCGACGAGGAGGCCGCCAACATCGCGTTCCATCTCGTCAACTCCGAGGTGGGGCGTCCGGCGGTCGATTCGATCCGCGTGGTGGGGCTGGTGTCGGACATCACCACGATCGTCACGCACTCCGGGGGCGTGGCGCTCGACGGCGACGATCTGCACACCCGGCGGTTCCTCACCCACCTGCAGTTCTTCGCCGAGCGGTTGTTCTCGGGCCGCCTGGCCGGGCAGGACGACGACCTGCTCTTCGCGACCATGACGCAGAAGCACCCGCGGGCGGTCGCCACGGCCGAGCGCGTGCGCGCCTTCGTGCGCAAGGAGCACGAGGTGGAGATCTCCGACGAGGAGGTCGGTTACCTCGCTCTGCACATCGCGCGGGCGCAATCCGCCTGAGCACCCCCGCTGCGCTGCTGCGTGAGTCGCCGGAATTCGTCGCCCGGTGAGGGTCCGCTGCGACGATTCCTGGCGACTCACGCGGCTCTCGGGCGGGGGCGTCCAGCCGCGGTGCAGGCGCGCCGGGTAACCTGGAAACCATGACCGATCAGCCCCCCGTGCGCTCCACCACGCCCCGGCAGGTGCGCCCCGAGGGGGCCCCGGCGAACACCGGCATCCGCGAGACGCGCCCCGCGCCGTCGACGCGCGTCCGCCAGGTGCGCCCCGCGACCGAGGGATGGAAGCAGGCGACAGACGAGACCGGTCGTCCGCTGCTGCAGTTCGCCAGCCCGAAGCGCGGCAAGCCCCCCGTGCACCTCGCCGACCTCACCCCCGCGGAGCGGGTCGAGAAGGCCAAGGAGCTGGGCCTGCCCGGCTTCCGCGCGAAGCAGCTCGAGAAGCACTACTTCACGCACTACACGTCGGACCCCGCCGACATGACCGACCTGCCGGCATCCGGTCGCGAAGAGCTCGTCGCGGGAATGCTGCCGCCGCTGCTCACCGAGGTGCGCCGGCTCGAGACCGACCGCGGCGACACGATCAAGTTCCTCTGGAAGCTGCACGACGGCGCGCTCGTCGAGTCGGTGCTCATGCGCTACCCCGGCCGCATCACGCTCTGCGTGTCGAGCCAGGCCGGGTGCGGCATGAACTGCCCCTTCTGCGCCACCGGCCAGGCGGGTCTGACCCGCAACATGTCGGCGGCCGAGATCATCGAGCAGATCGTCCGGGCCAACGCCCTCATCGCCGCCGGCGGCCTGGGCGGCAAGAAGCACGACGATCACTCGCTCGACCGCGTCAGCAACATCGTCTTCATGGGTATGGGCGAGCCGCTCGCCAACTACGCGCGGGTCATGCAGGCCGTGCGCGTGATGGTCGACAAGGACCACGGCCTGGGCATGAGCGCCCGCGGCATCACCGTCTCGACCGTCGGACTCGTACCCGCGATCAAGAAGCTCGCCGACGAAGACATCCCGGTGACGTTCGCCCTGTCGCTGCACGCTCCCGACGACCACCTGCGCGACGAGCTCATCCCGGTGAACTCCAAGTGGAAGGTCGACGAGGCACTGGATGCCGCGCGCAACTACTTCGACAAGACCGGCCGCCGTGTCTCGATCGAGTACGCCCTGATCAAGGACATGAACGATCACGCCTGGCGCGCCGACCTTCTTGCCGAGAAGCTCAACGCCCGAGGTCGCGGCTGGGTGCACGTGAACCCGATCCCGTTGAACCCGACTCCGGGGTCGATCTGGACGGCATCCGAGGTGCCCGTGCAGAACGAGTTCGTGCGCCGGTTGAACGACGCGGGCATTCCGACGACCCTCCGCGACACCCGCGGCAAAGAGATCGACGGCGCCTGCGGTCAGCTCGTGGCGACCGAAGACGACGCGGTGGCCGCCGCGGCGACGCCCGTCGGCTGACGCCCGCCCGTGCGTTCGGCGGTGCCCGTCGAGCGCTCTCGCAACCCCGGGCATAAACGCTCTTCCTGCGCAGAAACCCGCTGGCTGAGCGTTCATGCGCAGGATCGGCGTTTCTGCGTGGGGGTGGTGGTCGCGCGTCCACCGATCGGTGGATGCCGAGTCCACCGGTCCGTCGTTCCCGGCCGGTGCCGCGCGCGGTCAGACTGAGGGCAT
Organism: Microbacterium sp. CFBP 13617; assembly: GCF_014839445.1. Taxonomy (NCBI): domain Bacteria; kingdom Bacillati; phylum Actinomycetota; class Actinomycetes; order Micrococcales; family Microbacteriaceae; genus Microbacterium; species Microbacterium sp. CFBP 13617. Next base: position 787,619 of record NZ_JACYNW010000001.1, read on the forward strand.
GAGCGAACACGTCGTGCGAGTGCAGAACCTGCGCAAGACCTACCGCGGAGGCGTCGAAGCGCTGCGCGGGGTCTCTTTCGACATCCGACGAGGCGAGACGTTCGCGGTGCTCGGCCCCAACGGCGCCGGCAAGAGCACCGTCATCGAGATCCTCGAGGGCTACCGCGACCGCACGAGCGGTGAGGTGAGCGTGCTCGGCGTCGACCCGCACCGCGGGGGCCTCGACTGGAAGGCGCGACTCGGCATCGTCCTGCAGAACACCGGCGAGGTGCCGACCGCGACCGTGCGCGAGCTCCTCGCCCACTTCGCCTCGTTCTACCCGCGCCCGCGGGACGTCGACGAGGTCATCGCCGCGGTCGGTCTCACCGAGAAGGCCACGGTCAGCGTGCGCAAGCTCTCGGGCGGGCAGCGTCGCCGCGTCGACGTGGCGCTGGGGATCATCGGCCGCCCCGAGCTGCTGTTCCTCGACGAGCCCACCACGGGCTTCGATCCCGAGGTGCGGCGGCAGTTCTGGGACCTCATCCGCCTGCTCCAAGCGGAGGGCACCACCATCCTGCTCACGACCCACTACCTCGACGAGGCCGCCGAGCTCTCGGAGCGCGCGGCGATCATCGTGGCCGGGCAGGTGGCATCCGTGGGCCGCATCGACGAACTCGGCGGACCCGACGCCCGCGTGCCGTTCGTTCGGTGGCGCGAGGGCGGGGTGACGCGCGAGCAGCGCACCGACGACCCGGGCGCGTTCGTCGCGGCCCTCTACGCCCGAGGCGGCGAACCCGAGCGGCTCGAGGTCGTGCGCCCGAGCCTCGAAGACGTGTACCTGTCGTTCCTCGGTGCCGATGAGCGCCGCACCGCGGCTGCGGGGGGTGCCGCGTGAGCCGGGTGCTGCGGCTCGGTGCCGCACGCGTGGGGTTCGAGGTGCGCGCGTACTTCCGCCAGGGCGACTCGGTGTTCTTCACCTTCCTGTTCCCCGTGATGATCCTGCTGATCTTCGCCGTCGCCTTCGACGCGCAGACCTTCGGTCCCCCGGGCGACGAGGTGAAGGCCGCGCAGTTCTACCTGCCCGCCATGCTCGCCGCGGGCGTGCTGCTGTCGGGTCTGCAGAACATGTCGATCGACGTCGCGATGGAACGCAGCGACGGCACCCTCAAGCGCCTCGGTGGCACTCCGCTCAGCCCCGTGTCGTACTTCATCGGCAAGCTCGGGCAGGTGCTGGTGACCGGCTTTCTGCAGTCGGTGCTGCTGATCGTCGTCGCGGCGGTCTTCTTCGGCGTGCCGCTGCCCACCGAACCGGAGCGCTGGCTGACCTTCGCGTGGGTGTTCCTGCTGGGCGTCACCACCTGCGCGATCCTCGGCATCGGGCTCTCGGCCCTCCCGCGCACCGGTCGCAGCGCCACGGGCGTCGTCATCCCGATCGTGCTGCTTCTGCAGTTCATCTCGGGGGTCTACATCAACTTCGCCGCCCTGCCGGAGTGGCTGCAGAACGTGGCGAGCGTGTTCCCGCTGAAGTGGCTGGCGCAGGGCTTCCGCTCGGTCTTCCTGCCCGAGGGCTTCGCCGCGGCCGAGCCGTCGGGGTCGTGGGAGCACCCGCTGATCCTGCTCGTGACGGGACTCTGGCTCGTCGTGGGGCTCGCGGTGGTGCGGGCGACGTTCCGATGGATCCGGAAAGACGCGTGAGGGGCGCGGGAATCGTCGCCTCCGGTGGCGCCGTAGCGACTGGGACCGATGGCCCGCACGGGGAGCGGGAGCGGGCGGATGCCGTGGCCTCGGCCGTGCGCGGATGGACCCTGGTCTACGCAATCGCGGGTGCCGTGGGCATCGCGATCGCCCTCGTGGCCGGGGTCGTCGGGGCGGTCCCCTGGGGGCCGGCGCTCGTGGCGCTGGGAGCCGTCGTCGTGCACGCCGCGCTCGTGCTCGTCGCCCTCCCTCGCGTGCTGAGCGAGCAGGGAGCGCCGCGGGTCGCCACGGGGCTGGCGGTGTCGACGCTGCTGCTCCTTCCCCTGGCCATCGCGTGCGTGCCGTGGATCGCGATGCTGCAGTTCGCGGCGTACCCCCTGCTCTGGGTGATCTCGTCGCGCCGGCGCACGGCGATCGCCTGGACCGCCCTGTCGAGCGTGCTCGTGCTCGTCGCGCTGGCCTGGGGCGGCGACGGCGGCGCGTGGGAGCGCGCCGCGATCATCCAGGCGACGTCGTTCGCCGGCAACATCGGCCTCGGTCTGTGGTTCACCGCCGTCTACCGGCACGCAGCCGAGACCCAGGGCCTGCTCGATCGACTCACCGCCGCGCAGGACGAACTCGCCGCCCTGCACCGCGATACGGGCGTCGTCGAGGAGCGTGGACGTCTGGCCGCCGAACTCCACGACACCATCGCGCAGACGCTGGCGGGGACGGTGCTGCTCGTTCAGCGCTCGCGCCGGGAGCTCGCGGCGGGCGTCCTGGCCGACTCCACCCTCGGCCTGGTCGAAGAGGCCGCGCGCGCGGCCCTCACCGAGACGCGCACCCTCGTCGCGGGCGGGGCGCCCGTGTCGCACGGCGAGGGGCTGGTCGCCGCCCTGACGGTGCTCGTCGACCGTCTCGGCCGCGAATCGGGGCTGCGCATCGACCTGCGCGCCGACGCCGTCACGGGCCTCGACCGTGAGAGCGAGGTCGCGCTGCTGAGGTGCGCCCAGGAGGGCCTGTCGAACGCCCGCCGGCACTCGGGCGCACGACGTGTCGAGGTGACGCTGACCGAGCTCGACGACGGCGTGGAACTGCGCATCGCCGACGACGGCGCCGGCTTCCACCCCGCCGCCCGGGCGCAGGGGTTCGGGCTCGAGGGGCTCCGCGCGCGGCTCGGGCACCTCGACGGTGACCTGCTGATCGACGGCAGCCCCGGGGCCACGGTGCTCACGGCCCGCGTTCCGCGCGCGGCGGTGCGCGCGTGACCGGCCGTGTGATCCGCGTGGTGGTCGTCGACGATCATCCGATCGTGCGGGCCGGGCTCACCGGCATCCTGGATGCCGCCGACGACATGTGCGTGGTGGGCGTGGCCGCCGACGGGATCGAGGCGGTGACCGTCGTGGAGCGCGAACGCCCCGACGTGGTGCTGATGGACATGCGGATGCCGCGCCGCGACGGCGATGAGGCGACGGCGATGCTGCGCGAGAGCGTGCCGACGGCGCGGATCATCGTGCTGACGACCTACGAGAGCGACGACGTCGTCGTGCGGGCCATCGCCGCCGGGGCGAGCGGGTACCTGCTGAAAGCCGCGCCCGAGCAGGAGCTGCTGGCGGGGATCCGCGCCGTGGCCGCCGGCGAGGTGGCCCTCGCGCCGAGCGTGGCGCGCGTGCTCGTCGCGCAGACCGGGCGACCCGCCGAGAGACCTGCGCTCACCGCCCGCGAGGTCGAGGTGCTCGGCCACGTCGCGCAGGGACTCAGCAACCGCGAGATCGGGGTGCGCCTGCACCTCGGCGAGGCGACGATCAAGACGCACCTGCTCAAGGCGTTCGCCAAGCTCGACGTCGCCGACCGCACCCGCGCCGTCACGCGGGCGATGGAGCTCGGCATCCTGTGACGCGGTGCGCGGGACCGCGGTGCGCGGGGCCGATTTCGCCACCAGGGGATTCGGGCCCCGGTGTCGGAGGCCGCGGCTAGCGTGGAGTGATGGTCGGTTATCGCTATCTCGGAAACAGTGGATTCAAGATCTCGGAGATCACCCTCGGCAACTGGGTGACGCACGGGTCGCAGGTCGCAGACGATGCGGCCATCAAGACGGTGCACGCCGCGCTCGACGCGGGCATCACGACGTTCGACACCGCCGACGGCTACGCCAACGGAGCGGCCGAGACGGTTCTCGGAAAGGCCCTCGAGGGTCAGCGGCGCGAGTCGCTCGAGATCTTCACGAAGGTGTACTTCCCCACCGGTCCCGCGGGTCCGAACGACACCGGGCTCAGCCGCAAGCACATCATGGACTCCATCAACGGGTCGCTGAAGCGCCTCGGCACCGACTACGTCGACCTGTACCAGGCCCACCGGTTCGACTACGAGACCCCGCTCGAAGAGACCTTCCAGGCCTTCGCCGACGTGGTGCGGCAGGGTAAGGCCCTCTACATCGGTGTGTCCGAGTGGACCGCCGAGCAGCTGCGCGAGGGACACGCGCTGGCGAAGCAGCTCGGCATCCAGCTCATCTCGAACCAGCCGCAGTACTCCATGCTGTGGCGCGTCATCGAGGGCAAGGTGGTTCCCGCCAGCGAAGAGCTCGGCATCTCGCAGATCGTCTGGTCGCCCATGGCGCAGGGCGTGCTGAGCGGCAAGTACCTGCCGGGCCAGCCGGCGCCCGAGGGCTCGCGCGCCACCGACGAGAAGAGCGGCGCCACCTTCATCAAGCGCTTCTTGAACGACGACACGCTCGAGGCCGTGCAGCGCCTCAAGCCCATCGCCGACGAGGCCGGGCTCGCCATGCCGCAGCTCGCGATCGCGTGGGTGCTGCAGAACCCCAACATCGCCGCGGCCCTGGTCGGAGCCTCCCGTCCCGAGCAGCTCGCCGACACGGTCAAGGCGTCGGGCGTCACCCTCGATGCCGACACGCTCGCCGCCATCGACGCGGCGCTCGGCGACGAGGTGTTCTCCGACCCCGAGAACACGTACGAGGTCTCGCCGAAGCAACGCCTGGTCTGACGACCGTACGGGCGGGTCGGACGTTCGCGTCCGGCCCGCCCGACTCATTCCGGGGCTGTGAGACCCGCGCGCGCCCCCGGCCTCGCTCATCTGATCGACAGGAACGCGTCTTACCCTCATCGAATGTCCTTTTCCGATCCACGACCCGGCCGCTTCGGCTCCGGCGGTCGCATCGAGTTCACGACGGACGAGGAACGCGCGCAGTACCTCGACGACATCCTCGCCGCGCAGACCGCGGCGGCCCGTCCCGCGCCGCACGACCACACGTCAGAGCCGTGGGGAGCCCCGCCCGCCGACGACGACCCGACGCTCCCGATCGAGCGCCGCCCCGCCGAGCCGCGTGAAGCGGATCGCGCGGGCGCCGAGAGCGAGACCACCCCGCTCCCGGCCGCAGACGCCGGCGCCGACGAGACGGTCGTGCTCGATCGCGAGGCCGACGCGGTGACCTCCGCGCACGACGAGCCCGCAGCGCACGACGAGCCTTCCGCGAACGGCGAGCCCGCCGCCGTCGCCGCCCCGGTGGCATCCGATCCCCGCCCGCCGCGCCTGCGCCGACACGACCCGCGGCGCCCGCGCCTGTCGCTCGTGCGACGGATGGCGGTGCTCGGCGGTGCCGACAACGACGTGCTCGACGAGGTTCCCGAAGAGGTGCCGCGCTTCGTGCAGATGTTCCTGGTGCTTGCGGGAACGGCGCTCGTCTCGTCGCTGTCGATGATGTTCGCCCTGCTCACCGGGGTGCGCGTCAGCATCTTCCTCGCGATCCCGCTGGCCCTGATCTGGGGCCTCATCATCTACAACCTCGACCGCTTCCTCACCTCGACGATGCGCTCGACGAAGAACGTCTTCCGCCTGCTCGGCCTCGCGTTCCCCCGCATCATCATGGCGGCGCTCATCGGCATCGTCGTCGCCGAGCCGCTCGTGCTGCAGGTGTTCCAGAACGACATCGCCCGCGAGGTGAACTCCACGAACGTCACCCAGGCGTTGACCGATCAGGATGCCGTGACCAGCGGTCCCGAGAAGCAGGCCCTCGACGCCGCGAGCGCCCAGGTGTCGGCCCTCGAGAACCAGGCGGCCACCGGCATCGTCAGCGGTACCTCGTCGACGTCGGCCGAGTCGGCCGCGGCGCAGCAGACGGTCGACCAGCTCACCCAGCAGCTCGCCGCTCAGCAGAGCGTCATCGACCAGGCGCGCGCGGTCTACCAGTGCGAGCTCACCGGCCAGGGCGCGGGCACCGTGCCCGGTTGCACCGGTCTCGCCGGCACCGGCGCGAGCTCCGACGCCGCCCAAGCCCAGCTCGCCCAGGCGCAGTCGTCGTACGACGCGCTGTCGACGCAGCTGCAGCAGGCGCAGTCCACCCTCGCCGCCGCCAACACCTCGGGCGCCGAGGCCGCAGCGTCGTCGGCCGACCAGAACAAACAGCAGGCCGAAGACCAGCTGCCCGCCGCCCGCACCCAGTACGAGTCGGCGTTGGCCGCGTACAACGCGCGCGCGTCGTCGATCGCCGACGGCAACGCGGGCGCCGTCGGACTGCTCAGCCAGATCACGGCCCTCGAGCGCCTGTCGGACCGCGAGCCCGCCCTGCGCTGGGCGCACTACCTGATCGCGGCGCTGTTCTTCATGATCGAGCTGCTCCCCGTGCTCGTGAAGGTGCTCACCGGCTTCGGGGGCCCGTCGCTGTACGAGAAGGCGGAGAAGATGCGCGGGCAGATCGCCCTCGACCGCGTCACCGCCCGCACGTTCCGCAAACGTGCCGACGTGATCGCCGACGAGGCCGCCCGCGTGCCGGTGGCGACGGCCTGATGGTCGCCTGGAGCGCGGGGCTGCTGCTGTACCGGCTGACCCCGGCGCCCGAGGTGCTCGTCGCGCACATGGGCGGGCCCTTCTGGGCGAAGAAGGACGCGGGCGCGTGGTCGATCCCCAAGGGGGAGTTCGACCCCGAGACCGAGGGCGCTCTGGATGCCGCCCACCGTGAGTTCCGCGAGGAGCTCGGTGTCGAACCGCCCGAGACGCCGTGGGCCGAGCTCGGCACGTTCGCGTACTCGTCGGGCAAGAAGGTCGTCGTGTTCGCGGGCGACGGCGCCGGGTTCACGGCATCCGGCTTCACGTTCGGCACCTTCGAGATGGTCTGGCCACCGCGCTCGGGAAAAACGGCCGCGTTCCCCGAGGTCGACCGCGTCGAATGGATGGGCCTGGATGCCGCCCGCGACGCCCTCGTGAAGGGCCAACGTCCCGCGATCGACGCGCTGGCCGCGGCGCTGGAGGCTTCGCGCGGCGCGTGAGGCGTCTCGCCGTCGCCCGTGCGGGTGAGAACCGTTGAGTGTCCAAGACACGCCGCGTCCTCGGTGCGCGGTGCGGCGTGTTCTGGACACTGAAACGTCGGGTTTGGGCGGCGTGGGGGCGGGCGCGGGCTCGGCCGCGTATTTGGGCGCGGGCGTGGGGGCGTGGGGGGTGGGGCGTCTCGCCGCCGCCCGGGCGGGTAAGAACCGTTGAGTGTCCAAGACACGCCGTGTCCCCGGTGCGCGGTGCGGCGTGTCCTGGACACTCAACGTCGGGTTCGGACGGCGCGAGGGCGGGCGCGGGGCGAGCACGCGGGGCGGGCGCGCCGCGGTGCCCCCGCGAGGGCGGGCACCGCGGCGCTACCGGGTCACGGGCGCAGCAGCACCTTGCCCACGCGCGGGGCGTCGCTCGCGGTGACGGCTTCGACGATGTCGTCGAGGCCGAAGGTGGCGGCGACGGGGAGCGTCAGGGTGCCGTCGGCGAGGTAGCGCGACAGCTCGCCGAACAGGGCGCCGCGGGTCTCGGCATCCATCGTCTTGCTGACGACGCTGCCCCAGAAGCCCTTCACGGTGGCCTGACGGAAGATGAGGTCGCCGGCGCCGAGCTCGAGCGTGCCCGCGCCCATCGAGCCGAAGATCACGAGGGTGCCGTTCTCGCTGAGCAGCGACAGCACCTGACCCGCGGCGGATCCGCCGACGGAGTCGACGCCCGCGACGACCTTTCCGTCGCCGACGAGGGCGAGGGCCTTGTCGCGCCAGTCGTCGGTGTCGGTCGACACGACGTTGTCGATGCCCTGCGCGGCGAGCTCGTCGACGGCGCTCTGGCGACGCACCAGACCGACGACGTTGACGCCGCGCGCCCGGGCGATCTGCGCGACCATGCGGCCGACGGCGCCGTTGGCGGTGTTCTGCACGATCCAATCGCCGGGCTTCAGGTCGAGCGAGTGCAGCAGGCTGATGGCGCTGAAGGGCATCGATACGAGCTGCGAGGCGACCTCGTCGGACAGCCCCTCGGCGACGGGGATGAGCCCGGCGGCCTGGGCGACGACCTGCTCGGCCCACACGCCGAAGGTGCCGCCGGTGGCGACGCGCTGACCGACGGTCAGGCCCTCGACGCCCTCGCCGAGCTCTTCGATCACGCCGACGGCTTCGGTGCCGGCGCGCGCGGGCAGCTCGGGCTTGAAGCCGTAGGTGCCGCGGATGGTCCACAGGTCGTGGTTGTGGATGGGCGACAGGAGCACGCGCAGGCGCACCTGGCCGGGGCCGGGGGTCGGGTTCTCGACCTCTTCGACGCCGACGACGTCGGCCGGCTCGCCGAACTCGTGGTGGATGACTGCGCGCATGATTCCTCCTGTGGTTATTTTGTAACGACCGGTCTAATATAGACCTCGGGTCTGAGACCGCAACCCGGGAGTTCGTGAGCGGCGCGAGAGAAGGACACCCATGGGCAGGATGCCGAGCTTCGAGCGCTCCGTCGTGATCGACGCCGCGCGCGACGTATTCTGGCGGCGCGGCTACGCCGAGGCGGGCATCGCCGAGCTCGAAGAGGCGACCGGCCTCACCCGCTCGAGCATCTACCACGCCTTCGGCAGCAAACGCGGTCTGTTCGACGCCGTGCTCGCGGGCTACCTCGACGACATCGTGCGCACGCGCCTGCGTCCCCTGGGCGGGGGAGACCCCGGCGCCCTCGAGGCGTACGTCGGCGAGATGCGCGCGGCGATCGAGGCCGACACCCCGCGGGCTCGACTCGGCTGCCTGTTGCTCAACGCCGGTTCGTCGCCGCTCGCCACCGACGACGCCGAGGTGCGCACCCTCGTGTCGGACTACGCGGCAGAGATGCGCTCCGCCATCCGCGCGGCGGTCGCCGATCGTCGCCCGGATCTGACCCCGGATGCCGTGGACGCCCTCGCCGCGGTCTGCGCCTCGCTCGTGGTGGCCGGGCTCACCCTCGCGCGCGCCGACCGTGACGCGTCGCTGGCGACCCTGGCATCCATTCCGACGACCCTGGAGTCGTGGCAACGAAGCGCGTGAGTCGCCGAAGATCGTCGCTCGCGCGACCACCTCAGCGACACAATCCGGCACCTCGCGCGTAAGGAGCGCGACGGGTGCGGCGGGATCAGGCCAGCTTCACGGCCGTGCCGTAGGCGACGACCTCCTGGAAGTTCTGCGCGACCTCGCTCGTGTCGAATCGCATCGCGATGACCGCGTCGGCGCCCAGGGCCTGCGCCTGCTCGACGAGGCGCTGCTTGGCCTCGTCGCGGCTCTGCTGCAGCTGCTTCGTGAGGCCCTCGAGCTCGCCGCCGAAGATCGACTTGAGGCCGGCGCCGAACTGCACGCCGATGTTGCGGGCGCGCACGGTGAGGCCGGTCACCTCGCCGTACACCTCGACGATCTGGCGGCCGGGGACATCGTTCATGGTTGTGACGAGCATGCGCCCAGTGTGGCAGCGCGGCGGGCGGGGGCGCCAGTGCGGATCCGCGCCCCACGGACGGTGAGTCGAGCGGATGCCGAGCGGTGCGGCGGTGTGCGAGAGGGCGGCCGCGATGCCGCGCGCTGGCGACGCCGTGTGTATACCCAGGGGGCTCCTGTCGGCTGGCCATCCGTCCAAACGGCGCGTAATGTATACACGACGAGGGGGTGCGGTATGCGAGCAGGAGAACGGGCCTACGCGACCCTCCTCGACGAGATCCAGACGGGCGCTCTCGCCCCCGGAACCGTCCTCGGCGAGGTGGAGCAGTCCACCCGCCTCGGTGTCAGTCGCACCCCCCTGCGCGAGGCGTTACGTCGGCTGGCATCCGATGGTCTCGTCGCCCAGGCCTCGCCGCGCGTCACCGTCGTGGCCGGGATCGACGCCGACGACATCCGGGCTCTGTTCGAACTCCGCCGCGCCCTCGAGACCCAGGCGGCGCGCAGCGCCACGGTTCGGGGCGACGGTCGCCTCTTCACGGCGCTCGCCGGCGAGTTCGCCGCCGTCGACACCGCCGATGCCGACGCGTACTACTCCCTCATCGCGCGCTTCGACGCCCGGATCGACGACGCCGTCGCCAACCCCTACCTCTCCGCGGCCCTCCGCAGCGTCCGCACCCACCTCGTGCGCGTGCGGCGCATGGCGCGCGACAACCCCCTCCGCCTCTCGGCCTCCGCCGGGGAGCATGAACTGATCGCGCGAGCGATCGGCGCCGGCGATCCCGAACTCGCCGCCCACGCCACCCACGTGCACCTGCACAACGCCCTCACCACCATCCTCGAAGCCCTCACGGAGGACCCCTCATGACGATCACCCACCACGTGCGCGTACACCGCAGCGACGAGAACCTCGCTCGCGAGGGACAGCTCGCCTGGGCGCTCGCCCGGGTCGCCACCGACGCCGTCGCGGTCGACGACGACGTGATTGACATGATCGTGAACCGCCTCATCGACAACGCCGCCGTCGCCGCCGCGTCGATCACGCGGCAGCCGGTCAGCGCCGCGCGCCAGCAGGCACTCGATCACGCCGTGTCGATCGGCGGATCCGGCGCCACGGTGTTCGGCTGCGCGCTCGAACGCCGCTCCAGCCCCGAATGGGCCGCGTGGGCCAACGGGGTGGCCGTGCGCGAGCTCGACTACCACGACACCTTCCTCGCCGCCGACTACTCGCACCCGGGCGACAACATCCCGCCCGTGCTCGCCGTCGCGCAGCACACCGGACGTGACGGCGCCGCCGTGGTGCGCGCCCTGGCCACGGCGTACGAGATCCAGATCGACCTCGTGCGCGCGATCTCGCTGCACAAGCACAAGATCGACCACGTCGCCCACCTCGGCCCCGCCGCGGCCGCCGGTATCGGCACCCTGCTCGACCTGGATCAGGAGACGATCTACCAGGCCATCGGTCAGGCCCTGCACACCACCACCGCCACGCGCCAGTCGCGCAAGGGCGAGATCTCGACGTGGAAGGCGCACGCCCCCGCCTTCGCGGGGAAGATGGCGATCGAGGCCGTCGACCGGGCGATGCGCGGCGAGACCAGTCCCTCGCCCATCTACGAGGGCGAAGACGGCGTCATCGCGTGGATGCTCGACGGCCCCCAGGCCTCGTACGACGTGCCGCTGCCCGGCGAGGGCGAGAGCAAGCGCGGCATCCTCGACTCGTACACGAAGGAGCACTCGGCCGAGTACCAGGCGCAGGCCTGGATCGACCTGGCCCGCCGCCTGGGCACGGAGCGTCCCGACCTGCGCGACCCCGCGAACGTGGCATCCATCGTGCTGCACACCAGCCACCACACGCACTACGTGATCGGCTCGGGGGCGAACGACCCGCAGAAGTACGACCCGACCGCGTCGCGCGAGACGCTCGACCACTCGATCCCGTACATCTTCGCCGTCGCCCTGCAGGACGGCGCGTGGCATCACGTCGACTCCTATGCGCCGGAGCGCGCGGGCCGGGACGACACGGTGGCCCTCTGGCACAAGGTCACCACGGCCGAGGATGCCGAGTGGACGCGCCGCTACCACTCGGAGGATCCGAACGAGAAGGCGTTCGGCGGCCGCGTCGTCATCACGCTGATCGACGGTTCGACGGTGCAGGACGAGATCGCCGTCGCCGACGCCCACCCGCTCGGTGCCCGTCCGTTCGCGCGTGAGGACTACATCCGCAAGTTCCGCACGCTCGCCGAACCGGTGCTGCAGTCGGAGGAGATCGAGCGCTTCCTCGAGCTCGTGCAGCGTCTGCCCGAACTGACCCCGGCCGAAGTCATGCAGCTCACGATCGTGGCGAAGCCCGGCGTGCTGGCCCTGGCCCCCGCCCCGAAGGGGCTGTTCTGATGCGCGGCGGCGGATGCGCGCCCGAGAAGCCCGAGCCGCCGGTGCGCGAGCTCCACACCCCCGAGGGAGCCCGCTGATGCTGTACGCCCAGACCACCCCGCAGCAGAAGCGTCGCGCGCTGCGCGAGAAGCTGGCATCCGGAGAACTCGTGCGGATGCCGGGAGCCTTCAACCCGCTGTCGGCTCGGCTCATCGAGCGCAAGGGCTTCGACGGCGTCTACATCTCGGGGGCCGTCATCTCGGCCGACCTGGGCCTGCCCGACATCGGCCTGACGACCCTCACCGAGGTCGCCGGACGCGGGCAGCAGATCGCGCGCATGACGGAGCTGCCGGCCATCATCGACGCCGACACCGGGTTCGGTGAGCCGATGAACGTGGCCCGCACCATCCAGACGCTCGAAGACGCGGGGCTCGCCGGCACGCACATCGAGGACCAGGTCAATCCGAAGCGCTGCGGCCATCTCGACGGCAAGAGCGTGGTGGATGCGGACACCGCGATCAAGCGCATCCGTGCGGCGGTCGATGCCCGGCGCGACCCCGACTTCCTCATCATGGCGCGCACCGACGTGCGGGCCGTCGAGGGGCTGGATGCCGCGATCGACCGCGCGAAGGCCCTGGTCGACGCCGGCGCCGACGCGATCTTCCCCGAGGCGATGCGCGATCTCGGCGAGTTCGAGGCGATGCGCACCGCGCTGGACGTGCCGATCCTGGCCAACATGACCGAGTTCGGCAAGAGCGAGCTGTTCTCCACCGCCCAGCTGCAGGACGCCGGGGTGAACCTGGTCATCTGGCCGGTGTCGCTGCTGCGCCTCGCGATGGGCGCCGCCGGTCGGGGCCTGGACGCCCTGGCATCCGAGGGGCACCTGCGCGAGCAGCTCGGCGAGATGCAGCACCGCGCCGACCTGTACGACCTCATCGACTACGAGGGCTACACGCGCTTCGACGCCGACGTGTTCGACTTCACCGTCGAGCGCTGAGGCGGCGGCAGGCCAGCGTGTCCCACTCCGTGCAGGTTATGCGCCTGTTTTCTGCTCGAAGTGGGACACGGGCGGGTTCGCGACGGCGGGGTGTCCCACTCCGTGCAGGTTCAGCGCCTGTTTTCTGCACCAAGTGGGACACGGGTGGGTTGCCGGCAGGCGGCCGGGGTGAGACAGAGTAGAACCGAGCACGACTCGAGGGAGAGACGATGACCGACATCAAGAAAGGCCTCGCCGGCGTCACGGTCGACGAGACCGCCATCAGCAAGGTCAACCCCGACACCAACAGCCTGCTGTACCGCGGGTACCCCGTGCAGGAGCTCGCCGCGACGCAGCCGTTCGAGGCGGTGGCGTACCTGCTGTGGAACGGTGAGCTTCCGGATGCCGCGCAGCTCGACGCCCTGCGCCGGACCGAGCGTCAGCACCGGGCGCTGCCCGACGACGTCCGCGCCGCGATCGACCTGCTGCCCACCTCGGCGCACCCGATGGATGAGGTGCGGACGGCCGTGAGCGTGATCGGCGCGCGCGAGACCGCGGGCATCGCGAACGTGATGGATGCCGTGGGCACCCCCGAAGAGAACCTCGAGCGCAGCATCCGTCTGTGGGCGCAGCTGCCCGCCGTGGTCGCGTACGGTCAGCGCCGCCGGCGGGGCGAGGAGCCCATCGAGCCCCGCGACGACCTGGACTACTCGGCGAACTTCCTCTGGATGACGTTCGGCGAGGAGTCCGACCCCGTCGTCGTCGACGCCTTCAATCGCTCGATGATCCTGTACGCCGAGCACTCCTTCAACGCCTCGACGTTCACCGCGCGCGTGATCGCGTCGACGCTCAGCGACCTCTACTCCGCCGTCGTCGGGGCGATCGGCGCGCTCAAGGGGCCGCTGCACGGCGGCGCCAACGAGGCCGTGCTGCACGTGTTCGACGAGATCGGTTCGGCCGAGAACGTCGGCCCCTGGCTCGACACCGCCCTGGGCGAGAAGCGCAAGATCATGGGCTTCGGTCACCGCGTGTACAAGCGCGGCGACTCGCGTGTGCCCACGATGAAGGCCGCGCTGGACACCCTCGTCGCCCACTACGACCGCCCCGACGTCGCCGCGCTGTACGACGCGCTCGAGAGCCAGTTCGTGGAGCGGAAGGGCATCTACCCCAACCTCGACTACCCCTCGGGTCCGGCGTATGCGCTGTTGGGCTTCGACACGCTCACCTTCACGCCCCTGTTCGTGGCCGCGCGCATCACCGGCTGGACGGCGCACATCCGTGAGCAGCAGGCGTCGAACGCCCTCATCCGGCCCCTGTCGGAGTACGTCGGCCCCGATGAGCGGCACATCGCGGGGTACGTCCCCGACGCGGCCGTGATCGACGCCCAGGAGCGCCCCGAAGAGGCGGCGGGCTGATGACCGCACCGCGCATCGTCGTCGTGTCGGGGGCGCGCACGCCCATCGGCTCCTTCGGCGGGGCGCTGTCAGGCGTCGATGCCTTCGAGCTCGGCGCCGTGGCCGTGACCGAGGCTCTCCGGCGAGCGGGCGTCGACAAGGACGCCGTCGACGAGGTCGTGATGGGCTGCATCGCCCAGAATGGCCCCGACGCCTACAACGCTCGCCGCGTGGCCCTCGCGGCGGGGCTGCCGACCCGCGTGCCCGCGTTCACGGTGAACCGCCTCTGCGGTTCGGGCCTGCAGGCGATCTGGTCGGCGGCGCAGGAACTGCGCTGGCGTGGCATCGACGTCGCGGTCGCCGGCGGCGACGAGAGCATGTCGCGCACGCCCTTCCTCGATTACGGCGCCCGCGGCAACAGCCGGCTCGGCGACCGCACCCTCCTCGACGGGACGCTGGCGATCCTGACCGATCCCTTCAGCGGCCGGCACATGGGCACGACGGCCGAGGTCGTGGCATCCCGATACGGGGTGTCGCGCGAGGAGCAGGACGCCTTCGCCGTCGAGAGCCAGCGGAGGGCGGCGACGGATGCCGCGCGCGCGGCCTTCGCCGAGGAGATCGTGCCCGTGACCACCGGCGGTAAGCGGCCGGTCGAGGTCTCGGTCGACGAGCATCCGCGACCCGGCACCACGAGGGAGGCGCTCGCGGGACTGCGCCCGGCATTCGAGAAGGACGGGTCGGTGACGGCGGGCAACTCGTCGGGCATCAACGACGGCGCCGCTGCGACCGTGCTCATGCGCGAGGACGACGTGCGCGAGCGCGGCTTGACGGGCCTCGTCACCCTGGAGGCCGTGACGACCGCGGGCGTCGACCCCGAGATCATGGGCTACGCCCCCGTGCTCGCGCTGCAACGGCTGTGGGAGCAGACCGGGCTCACCCCCGGCGACGTCGACGTGATCGAGTTGAACGAGGCCTTCGCCGCTCAAGCGGTCGCCGTGATCCGCGACGCCGGACTCGACCCCGAGAAGGTGAACCCGTACGGAGGCGCGATCGCCCTGGGCCACCCCGTGGGCGCGACAGGCGCCATCTTGACGGTGCGGGCGGCCCTCGACCTGCAGCGCCGCGACCTCGAGTACGCGGTCGTGACGATGTGCATCGGCGGCGGCCAGGCGCTGGCGGCGCTGCTGCGGCGGTACTGACGCCTCGGCGTGCACAACGGCGGGGTCCGCCGCGGGCAGGCCGACGCAGGGCCGTGCCGCTCGGCATCCCGACGGCGTCGTCCGCGGGTCGGCGCGCTCCGGCGGTGCCTCCCCGTCTGAAGACTCCCCATTCGGGCGAGCCGCGTTCTCGCCTCGTGCCGCCCGGGGCCGCGGATATCTGACGGCCCCGTCCAGGTCTGGGCACCTGTTGTGCATAAATGTTCAAACGCTTGGGCAGTTTGAGGCAAACGCGCACTATTTACCGTGACGGTTCGATCCTGATCAACGGAGATCTCACGCATCAACCAACTCGCTCCGCCTGGCAGCACCACGCCCCGCGCAAGCCAGCGACGATGGGTGTCGAGAGCGTGTGGGTGTCCTCGGTCTGTACTCGACCGCCGCTGACGACGTAACTGCGTCACACCTCGTCCCCGACCCTTCACAGAGAGTTACGTAGATGACACTTCACCCTCGCAAGACCCGAGCTTGGATTGGTGCTGCACTCGTTACGGTGGGCGCCGTCGCGCTGAGCGGTTGTGCAGGCGGCGGCGCCTCAGGCGACGAAGCAGCGACGTCCGACGGGTTCACATACTGGTCGATGTTCAAGGAAGGCGAGCCCGCACAGGTTGCACTTGCCGGAATCATCGAGGACTTCGAGAAAGACACCGGAATCACCGTCGACGCGCAGTGGGTCGGGCGGGATGTGCTGACCAAGCTGCAGCCGACGCTTGCGACATCGCCCGCCGCAGACCTCACGGACAGGCCGCTGTGGGCGGTCGAGTCGGTGATGGTCGCCAGTGGCACGGCCGCGGATCTGTCCGCGGTGCTCGACCTGAAGATCCCGGGGAGCGACGAAACCGTCGGTGATGTCATCCCGCAGACGTACCTGAAGGCCAGCCAGTCCAAGGACGGCGCCCAGGTCGTCATTCCCTGGACAATGACGAGCTACGACATCTGGTACGACGCGGCTCGGTTCCCGGAGCTCGCGAACAAGGCCGTCGCGACGTGGGACGACTTCGTCGAGGTGCTGGACGAATCGCGGGATCTCGGGGCCCCGCTGGCCCTGGATGCCGACATCCTCGGCTACAACGCTTACTGGTACAACAACCTCCTCCTTCACCGTCTCGGTCCCGGCGCGCTGAACAAGGCCGCGGGCGACAAGACGGGCGCGACGTGGGATGAGGAGGGCTACCTCGAAGCAGCCGAGCGCATTCAGGACCTCGTCGACGGCGGCTACTTCATCGACGGCTACAACGCGAGCAAGTTTCCCGCGATCCAGCAGAAGTGGGCATCGGGGGAGGCCAACTTCATCCTGAACGGCTCGTGGCTCCCCGGGGAGACGGCGCCGAACGCCGCCGACGGATTCGACTTCGCGAGCCTGGCATTCCCCGACGACGGGGCGGGTGCCGCGTACGCACCCACGACGGCGTACGGCTGGGTGGTCCCGTCGAAAGCTGCCCACGCCGACGCGGCACAGCAGTTCATCGCCTACCTGTACGGCAAGGATCGCGCGCAGGCGTACACCGACGCGACGGCGACCATCTCGGCACGAGCCGACGTGATCGAGGCCGATGCGGTGAAGGGTGCCGCTGCCACGCTCGAGCAGGCAGACGAGCTCGTCCTGGACGATGACGGTATCGGGCAGAGCTACGGCGGCGACTGGGCGACCAAGGTGTACCAACCGCTCGTCACGAAGCTCATCACGGGCGGCACCGACGCCAAGGGCTTCATCGCCGAGATCAAGCAGCAGACGATCAGCTACTGGGAGCTCAACCAGTGACGACTCACACCGCGGCTCGCCCGCAGGCCGGGGCCGACGTCACGTCGGCCCCGGCCCGCGGGCCTCGGTCTGCCGTTCGCGCCGCGCGCACGCCCCGACGCCCGAGCCGCGGCTCGTTCGAAGCAGCCCGACGCCGGCTGTTCTGGCCGTTCGTGCTGCCGGCCCTCATCCTGTTCACCGTCCTGATGCTCATCCCGCTGGTCGGCACGTCGTGGATCAGCTTGCAGAACTGGCCGGGTGCCGGGCCGATGGAATGGGTCGGGTTGAAGAACTACCTCTACCTGGTCCGCGACCCCACCTTCTTGAAGTCGTTCACGAACTCCGGTCTCGTCGTCCTGGTCGCAGGAGCTGGTGTCTTCGCGGGCAGCTTCATCCTCCTGGCCCTGATGAAGGACATGATCGGGCGAGGTCGGGCGTTCGCGCGCGCCGTCGTCTTCTTCCCCGTGATCATCCCTGGCATCGTCCTCTCGATCGTCTGGGGTTTCCTCTTCCAGGCGGATGGGCTCGTCAACGAGGTCCTCACGTCGGTCGGAATCAGCGACCCGCCGGCATGGCTGTCGCAAGAGAACCGGTTCGGAGTGATCCTGCTCGGCATCATCTGGTTCAGCACAGGGTTCTACGCAACTGTCCTGCTCGCCGGAGCCGACCAGATCCCTCCCTACCTTTACGAGGATTGCGCTTTGGCCGGGGCGAACATGTGGCAGCGATTCCGATACGTGACACTGCCGCTGTCGTGGGACGTCATCACCGTTTGCGCCGTGCTCTGGACGATCAACGCGCTCAAGACCTTCGAGTTCATCCTGGCCATCGCCGGGTCGTCCAGCGGGCTGCCAGACCCGGCAACCTGGACCATCGCTCTCTACACGTACGCATCCGTTTTCAACCCCGCAGGCATCCCTAGCTATGGCCGTGGCGCGGCGAGCGCCCTGGTCATGCTCGCTCTGATCGGCGTTCTCGTCGTGCTCATCCGCCGCATCATGCGGCGCGAGAGCATCGAGATGTGACGGACTGCCTCACCCACTGCAATTAGAAGGACGGATCATGACCCTCAACGACACCGTCACTGCGGTCGTCCCGGACGCACGTCGCAGACGGCGCGTGCGCAAGCCGGCCGTTGCCAGCCGTCTCCAACGAGTGCTCAGCACGCCCATCGTCGCGATCGTCGTCATCGCCAATGTGGCGATGCTGGCCTGGCTCCTCATGTCGGCGTTCAAAGAAAGCCGCGACATCCTCAACCAGCCGTGGGCATTGCCGACCCAACTGCATTGGGAGAACTTCGCCCTGGCGTGGTCCACCGGCAACTTCGGCGTGGCCACGTTCAATTCGGTCGTACTGACGCTGGGTACGGCCTTCTTCACGATTCTCTTCGCGGCACCAGCCGCATACGCGCTGAGCCGCTTCAGCAATCGCGCAGCGAATCCGCTGACCTCATTGTTCGCGATCTGCGTCGGGATCCCCGCCCAGGCCATCTTCCTCCCGATGTTCGCAATGCTCGCCCCGATCGGCTTGGTCAACAACCTGTTCGGGCTCCTGATCATCTACGTCGGAACCTCACTTCCGTTCGCGGTGTTCTTCCTCACCGGGTTCTTCCGCACGCTGCCTGTCGAACTCGAAGAGGCGGCCGCCCTGGACGGCGCCACGCCGGCACTCACGTTCTGGCGCGTCATGCTCCCGCTCGCGCGGCCCGGGCTTATCACGCTCGTCATCCTGAACGTGATCGGCCACTGGGGGGAGACGTTCTTCGCGCTCGTCTTCTTGCAGTCCCAGGAGCTCCAGACCCTCCCCCTGGCTTTGCTCGGGTATCTCCAGCAGATGCAGTACAACGGTATGAACTGGGGTGGCATGTTTGCGGGCATCGCTGTCACGGTCCTCCCGATCCTCGTCTTGTACCTCTGGGTCGGTCGACGGATCATCGAGGGGATGACGCTGGGCGCGACGAAGTAGACCGACGGGAGGACGTTCGAACGCGCTCCCCCGCAGCGTCACGCGTCCCGGAGCGCGACGAACTCTCCTGCTCCGCGTGGTCTGCCACGCCCCTCCGGCGTTGCTCATCGCCGGAGGGGCGCTGTGCGACCCGAGCGCAGCGGACGCGTGAGTCCTGCGCATCCACCTCGGCGGGCGGCCGAGGCCGCGGGTGCCGCGGCCGTCGTCGCCGACAGCGTTCACGCCGCCGGCGCGGGGCTGTCGTATCTCGGGCGGAACCCCTCACGATCGGGGTTCGAGCCTCACCGCCACGAGGTTCAGCGAATCGACGGTCCACTTCGAGTCGGCGATCTTGAGTCCCCGAATGCGCAGCATGTGGCGACCGGGGGCGGCGACAGTCACCGTGCGGAGTACGCTCCGGACGATCTGCCAGAAGAACAGAACAGGGCTCTGTTCCCGGCCGTCGTCATGCACCGTGAACTCGTGTGCGAGCTGGATGCCATCGGGGCCCACCCATTCGAGCCGTCCGGTGAGGCCTTCGCCGTCCCATCGGGGAGAAGCATGGCCCGAGGTCTCCTTGCTGAGCAGGACGATCCGATAGTCGCCGGTGGTCGTCAGGTCGAAGCTCCACGCGATGTCGTCGGGTGCATCGTCGGCCGCCCACAGGTCGAGGCGGAGGGAGTCCTGGGACGCCTGGACGGGAACAGGATCGACCTGCGGGAGCCCAGCGAGCTCGATGCGGACGACGCGGGGGAGCTCGTCGATCGGATCGAGGAGGCCAGCGATGATCGGGGCGTTGTGCTCCGCGTCATCCGGGCTCGGCGAGATCCGAACGAGTTCTGACCTGCCGACGGATTGCACGTGATGCGCTGCGACGATGGCTGTCCTCAGTCCGGGCAGTGCGATCGCGTCGCGCGAGGGATGGGTCACGTGGGCGTAGAGCGTCGTGCCGTGCGACGTGATGTATCCCCAGTCGAATCCCGTGGGGAACGGTGACCTGCCGGCTTCTCGTATTGCACTCTCGTCACGCCGCATCCATCGACCGATGTCGAGGAACTGCGCGCCGGCTTCGGGAGGAATTCGCCCCTCGCCGTCCGGGCCGAGATTGAGGAGAAGATTGCCACCACGCGAAACCGCGAACGCAATCGTCTCGCACAGGCTCGCGGATGTCTTCCAGACTCTCTCGCCGGACGCATAGCCCCAGGAGTCGTTGGTTGTCGCGGCGGTCTCCCACGCGCTCATCGGAAGGATCGCGTTGAAGTAGTTGTCGTCCATCGACAGGTAGTCGGGAGTGCTGCCACCGCCGAGACGACTGTTGATGACGGCATCCGGCTGGAGGCGGCGCACGAGAGCCGATGCCTCTGCGGCGTGCCCGGGGTCGATGCCGGCGGGCATGTCGAACCACACCGATGCGATGTCTCCGTACCCGGTGAGCAACTCGGTGAGCTGTGGAATTGCTTTCCCGCGCCAGTAGCGCTCGAAGACGCCTTCGGCAGGGTCGAAGTCCCAATCGTTGCCGCGCGGGCCGACCGCATCCGGCTCGGCCCAGTCGATCATGTGCGAGTAGTAGAAGCCGAGAGCGATCCCGTGACGACGGCACGCGGCGGCGAGTTCTGCGAGAGGGTCGCGCCCGAACCGAGTTGCATCGACGATGTTGAAGTCGCTCACCGTGGAGTGGTACATCGAGAATCCGTCGTGATGCTTCGCGGTGAACACCAGATATCGCGCACCTGCACCGACGATGAGCCTCACCCACTCGTCGGCGTCGAATCCGATCGGGTCGAACTGCGCGGCGAGGGCCCGATACTCCTCGCGCGGGATACGTGCGGTCGACTGGATCCACTCGGCCAAACCGGGGACGGGCTCGCCGTCGCGCCACCCCCCGAGCACGGCGGAGGGGCCCCAGTGAACAAATGCTCCGAACCGCCACGATTCCCACGCGCGTCGACGTTCGATGTCAGCGATCGTTTGTCCGATCCGGGGGATGTCGCCATGCAGCTCTTCGCCGCCGGTGACCTTCAATTGCGGAGGCAAGAGCTTGTTCTCCTTCGTTCGCTGGTGTCCTCGGCATCGATGCGGGTCTCCGTGATGCAGGTGTCGTCTGTCTAGCACGCGGGAGGGGCATGGCGATCCCAATTGCTCAGAACTGCTCAGCGCCCCTCGTGTTCCTCGGGCGGAGAGTGTTCACTTGTGCGCAATTCGGGAACAGCGCACCCGAGGCGGTGATAACTTCCGCAGGACTTCTCGGACGGTCGAGGAGTTCTCCAGATGAACACGCCTCTCCCGCCGGGCGGGAGCACTACTTCGAAGGGATGCTCGATGAAGAGCATGAAAGCGGCTGTCGTCTTCGCCATCACCGCCATCTTGGTGGGTGGCTCCACTGTCCTGCCCGCTGCTGCGGCCAACCTTTCCGTGCCAGGTGTGGTCACCGGTGACTGGGTGAATCACGACTTCACCGCACGCGATCTCCAGCCCGTCGACAACAAGATCGCCGTCGACACGAAATTCTTCGGAAGCATCGCCATCACAGCCGGCGCGAACAACGCTGGCACCGTCGTCGACGGCGACAGCAAGGCGCTCATGCTCGAGGCGACCACAACAGCGGTGAACGCCTTCCGCGGCGGAATCAATCGCACCCTGCGTACAGGGATCGAAGCGCGCGTGAAGTTTTCCAGCACAGACTCCACGCGCAGCCTGTTCGAAGTGCGCAGCATGACACCAGCAAGCGGAACCGGCTCCTGGCCGACGCTGTTGACATTCGACGCGGCGGGCAAGATCAAGGACTGGAACGGCACCGTCCTCCGCTCGTACGCGGCAAACGAGTGGTACGACATTTCCATCGACCTCGACTCGCCGAACCACCGATACAGCGTGTGGCTCAATGGTTCGCCCCTCATCAGGGACCTTGACCTCGGCACGTACGTCGGTGTGCTCCAGAACAAGATCGTTCAGTCCGCGAACGCTGCGAAGACGCCGACCAGAACGTATCTCGCTTCCGTCCGGGCAGGAACGATCACACCGTCTGTGCAGTCGCTGGCGATTGCGGACGCGGCGAAGGAGAAAGGCACGGTGTACTACCCGGTGGCGACGGCTGTTCCGGTCGAAGCCGTCGCTTCGGGCTACACCTTCACCTCATCGGACAACGCCGTCGCATGGCCGTTCGGCCAGGCGATTCTCGCGCGCAGCGCCGGCACCGCGACGATAACGGCGACGGAGACCCGCTCCGGGGTGAGCACCACTTTTGAGCTCACGGTCACGGAACCGGTTCACGTCGGATCGGCGCGCTCGATCGGCCGTTCGCACTTGAACGCAGCGCTGTTCTCGGGGGTGAGAGCGCAGTCGGAATGGAACGTCGAGCAGATCGTTGCCGCGTATCCGCTGGTGCAGACGTATATGGATATGAACGAAGACGCGTTCGTGAAGGCCGTGCGGGCCGATTCCGCCGGGATCACGGTTCTCAACACGGCGTCGAAGTTCGGAGTGTACGCGCGCCTGTTCGCGCGACTCTACGAAGTTACGGGTGACACGGCCTATGCCAAGCGTTCCCTCCTCATCATGCACAGTTATGCCCTCGACTACCCGCGGATCGTGAACCTGAAGAATTACGGCGACGCGACCGCCTCTGCGGCACAGCCCGACATCACCTGGGCTTTCGGGTCGATGTTCGACGCCGACGTGTGGGGCCTGCTCGAACCGACGATCGCGGCAGACGAGCTGAAGACCCTCGTCCAAGAGGTCCTCGTTCGCGGGTCGGCGTACGTTGCGACCGACGCCGTGCTGTCTCGTCCGCGGATGGACAACCGCGATCCGTACAGTGCCCGCCCTGCGGCCGTCGCGGCATCCCTCCTCGACGACCCGCTGCTGATGCGCCGTGTCGTCGACGTCTACGACCGGCTTCTGAGCCCGGACAACTACTTCGCCGACGGCTTCTGGCACGAAGAGACAGCTGCGTACAGTGATCAAGTACGAGGCAACGTGACCACGACGGTCGACGTGATCAAGGCGTACAGCGATCCCGCCGGCTTCACGGACACTCGTCTGGGTCTCGCCCTCGACCGCACCGACCTCACCCCACGATGGCCGTTGCTGACCGCGTCGGCGGACTTCGCGTCCGAGCAGTTGATCTACCCTGACGGCACGACGATTCCCGTCAACGACGCCGACGGCAAGTCCGGCAGCCCGACGCCGCTGCCCATCGTCCAGAAGGGCCTCAAGAACATCGAGTTGGCCGACACGGGCTACTACGGCCTGCACCAAGGTGACACCGCTGACGCCACCCACATCGGCATCTACGCGCCGAAGACCAACCGCTGGGGCTCCGGTCACCACCACTTCAACGCCAACCGGATCGACCTGTGGGGTGGCGGTGTGGAGTTGCTTCCGTACAGTGGCTACGTCCGTGGCACCACCTACCCGGACGGCAGCGGCACCAACCTGCGCTACCCGTCGATGAGCCCCGTGTGGGGCAACACCCCCTGGGTGTGGCGTGCGGACGGTGTGAACCAGACACCGGGAGAGCAGTGGGTGCGCCCCGCGGTGCTCGCCTATGACGACGGCAGCGCCAACGACAAGCAGGTGCAGGTCGTCGAGACCTCCGTGCTCGGCGTCGCGGGCAAAGGCGCGGACGTCAACCGCCGGCTCGAGATGCTGGTGAACCTCGGCGGCAACCGCAATTACACGTTCGACCTTGCAAGGCTGAAGGGCGGGCAGGCGCACGAGATCTATCAGCGTGGCGCCGAACTCGAGGCCATGACGGTGCAGACCAATGGCGTCACCATGACCGGAACCGGCCAGCCGAACCTGGCCGCGTACCTCACCAGTATCAACAGCACGCAGGGGTACCCCCAGCACCGCAATTGGTTCCTCGACCCGATGGTAGGAAGCGGAACCAACGGGTTCGACTTCACCTGGACGGGTGCCGAGTCCGGCTCAGCCGTGCACACGTTCATGAACGGCGTGCCCGGGTCAGACCTGTTCATGTCGCAGCTACCGCGCACCCGGGTCATCACAACCAAATCCGACGAAACGCGACTCACCGCGCCGCAGTTGACGCGCCGAACGATCCTCGACGCGCCTGGTCAGGTCACGCAGTACGGCGCCGTGTACGAAGCGACCGCCAGTGGGCAATCAGGTCTCGTGAATGAAGTCGACTGGCTCGCACCGAGTGACGGTGACCCGATGACCACCATCGCGCGAGTGCACTCGGGCGAATACACCGACATCGTCTACGTCAGCGACGACACGACCGAGCGGATCGTCGACGGCATCACTTTCGCAGGCAGCATCGCGCTGGCGCGGACGGATGCGCAGACCGGTGAACTTCTCTCGTCGTACGTGTATGGCACGGGGAAAGTCATAGCCGACGACTACGCCCTGATCGGAGCCGACACGGAGCGCGTCAAGATCATCGCTGCGACGACATCCTCGACCAATCTCGGGCTCGACCCGGAGGTCGACCGCGAGAACACGATCACCGTCGACGGCACCTTTGCCGATCCGGCTGCCTTGATCGGCGAGCGAATCCTCACGGCATTCGGCGACGGCTCCGGCTTCTCGATGAAGGTCCTCGGCGTGAAGGAGCACGCGGGTGACACGGTGCTGACCCTCGAGTCGTTCACCCCCTTCACGCTGACGGGCGGCGGCGTGGAAACCACCTTCTCCCCGAAGGTCGCGATCGCGGGCGACGCCTACGCCCTGTTCGCCCGGTCGGTCACGGGTGCCCCCGATCGTGCCGCCGCGGACGTCCCCGTCACCACGAGCCCCGGGAGCGGGTGACCCACCGAGAACCCCATCCGGTGCTCGCGGGCCTGGCCGACGCCGGGTCCGCGAGCACCGCGACGGTCGATCGCGCAACACCTGCCGCGGATCGGACCCCGGACGATGTCGGCTGTCGCGCACGGGGTGGGCGGCATGGATTCGCACTCGACATTCGTCCAACTCTGTTCTCATGTGCGTCTTCTT
This sequence comes from Microbacterium sp. CFBP 13617, assembly GCF_014839445.1. Classification (NCBI taxonomy): domain Bacteria; kingdom Bacillati; phylum Actinomycetota; class Actinomycetes; order Micrococcales; family Microbacteriaceae; genus Microbacterium; species Microbacterium sp. CFBP 13617. The sequence goes on from NZ_JACYNW010000001.1 coordinate 812,557, forward strand.
GTGCAGATCTGAGCATTAGTCGACAATGGGTGTATGTTGCCCTCCGAAAGACAACAGGCAATCCTCCGTGAAGTAGAGCTTCGAGGGGGCGTCACGGTCTCGGACTTCGCCTCGCGCACCGGAGTCTCGGGCATGACCATCCGCCGCGACCTGTTCGATCTCGAACGCGACGGTCTCCTGACCCGCGTCCATGGCGGCGCCGTGCGACGCCCGCCTCCGTCTGCCGCACGCGGCCGCACCCCGATGCTGACCATCGGCTTCATCGTTCCCTCCGCCAACTACTACTTCCCCGGATTCATCAACGGTGCGAAGGCCGCAGCAGCAGAACAGAACGTTCGGCTGGTACTGGGAGTGACCGAATACCAGCAGGACATCGAACGGCACCAGATCGCACGCCTGATCCACATCGGCATCGACGGGCTCGTCGTCACTCCGAGCGGGCCGCCTGGAGAGACCGCCTCCGGAGCCGAGGAGAGTTACCGCCTGCTCGCAGACGCCGGCATCCCCGTCGTGATCATGGAGCGTTCACTCGCCGACAAACCCGCTGAGGTGCCGTTAGGGGGCGTACGCAGCGACCACGCCTATGGATCGATGCTCGCCATCCGACATCTCGTCGAATCCGGTCGGAAGCGCATAGCCATCGTCTCGCCGACACGCGGCACCACCGCGGACCCCCTGCACGAGGGATACCGTCGCACGATGGCCGATCTGCTTCCCGACTCACCTCTCCTCGAGTTCGATCTCACAGGGTCGGTCGGCACTCCGGAGCAGCGCGCATCCTGCGAAGAGATCTTCGACGAGCTCGTCAAGGCAGAGGTCGACGGCGTACTCGTCCTCCCCGACGCCGTCGCCATCGCCCTCCTCGACAGGGCGATGGACCGGGGCATCAAGGTTCCCGAGGAGCTGGCCATCGTCGCCTACGACGACGAGATCGCTTCGCTTGCGACCGTCCCGCTCACCGCCGTATCCCCACCCAAGTTCGACGTGGGCGCGGTCGCCGTGCGCACGTGCGTAGGACTCATCAATCAGCGTGATGGAGTCGGTCGCCTGCCTGCACAGGCACGAGTACAACTGCTGCCGGCACTCGTCGTGCGGGACTCGACTAGACGGCGGGAGACCGTTTAACTTTCATCCTTGAGGTGTGCGAACGTGTGCACATCCGTGCATTAGATCCTCAGGACGAGGAACGTGGGAGTTGCGGGTCAGTGACCCGTTCTGCTTCCAAAGGACCTCATTGATGACTTCCGCTTCGCCCACATTCACGTCACCCGCGACCGAGGCGGCGCTTGCCGCAGCCTTGCTCACCATCCGGCGGAACGTCGCTTCCTTCCCCGGAGTTTTTCCTGACGACACCACAGTCGCGGGCCGGTACCCGCTCCGTCCCGCGAGAGACGGCATCCCCAAGGGGGGAAATCAGGGCTGGACGACGAGCTTCTGGTCGGGCATGCAGTGGCTCGCGTGGGAGCTCAGCGGGGACGAGCTGTTTCGCGACTCCGCGCACATCTACACCGTGGACTTCGCCCGCCGCGCGCAGAGCGGTGAGGACCTCGATATGCACGACATCGGGTTCCTCTACAGCCTCTCGTCGGTCGCCGAGTGGCGCCTGCTCGGGAGTGAGGACGCCCGGGATGCGGGGCTCCTCGCGGCGGACGTGCTCATGCGCCGATTCCTCGAGCCGGCCGGAATCATCCAGGCCTGGGGAGATCTCGAGGACCCGGATCAGCAAGGGCGCACGATCATCGACAGCCTGATGAACATGCCGTTGCTCACGTGGGCGGCCGAGCAGACCGGTGACGCTCGATACTCCGACGCCGTCCGACGCCACACTGCCCAGTTGCGCGAGCACATCATCCGCGAAAACGACTCGACGTTCCACACGTTCTTTTGGAACCCCGAAACGGGTGAGCCCCTGCGGGGCTCGACGGCGCAGGGTGCGAACGATGGCTCCAGCTGGTCGCGAGGTCAGGCGTGGGGTGTCTACGGCTTCGCGCTGAACTACCGAACGACGGGAGACGAACGGGATCTCGAGGCGGCCTGGCGCTGCGCGGACTACTTCCTCGCCCACCTCCCCGCGAACCTCGTGCCGTACTGGGACCTCGACTTCGGTGACGGTGACGACGAGCCGCTCGACAGCTCCGCGGGCGCGATCACGGCGTGCGGACTGCTCGAACTCGCCGAGATCGACCCCGATCCGATCAGGGCGGAGCGCGCGGAGCGTGCGGCACGGGACATGGTCGCCGCGCTGACCGCACACTGCGCTCCTGCGCGCCCCGAGGACTCGGACGCCCTCCTTTTGCACGGCGTCTACAGCCTCCCGCACGGGGTGGGGGTCGACGAGGGAAACCTCTGGGGCGACTACTTCTACCTCGAAGCGCTTGCGCGCATCGCGCGACCTGGCTGGAAGACCTACTGGTGACCGGCATCCTGGATTCCTTCCGTCTGGACGGCCGTGTCGCTCTCGTCACGGGGTCGAGCCGCGGTCTCGGAAAGGCCGCCGCGATCGCCCTCGCTGAGGCGGGTGCCGACATCGCCCTCCTCGACCGCGGCGAGCCCGCCGAGACGATTGCGCAGATCGAGGCCCGAGGCCGCCGGGCGCACAGCATCCGACGAGATCTGATCGGCGCGTCTGCGGAAGACCTGGCGTCGGTGATCGACGAGGTTGTCGTCGAGTACGGACACCTCGACATCCTCGTCAACAACGCCGGCACGATTCGCCGGGCGCCCGCCGCCGAGTACGCGGTCGAGAATTGGCGCGACGTGCTGTCCATCAACCTCGACGCCGTCTTCCACCTGTCGCAGGCCGCCGGGGGGCACATGCTCGCGCAGGGTCGCGGGCGCATCATCAACGTCGCGTCGATGCTGTCGTTCCAGGGGGGCATCCTCGTCCCGGCCTACACGGCGTCGAAGCATGCGGTGGCGGGGCTCACGAAAGCCCTCGCGAACGAGTGGGCCTCGTCGGGCGTCACCGTCAACGCGATCGCGCCCGGCTACATGGCGACCGACAACACAGCCGCGATCCGGGCCGATGCCGTGCGCGAGGCCTCCATCGTCGCCCGCATCCCGATGGGTCGGTGGGGCGATGCCGCCGACCTGCAGGGCGCCTTCGTCTTCCTCGCATCCGACGCCGCAGCCTACGTAACGGGAGCCATCGTGCCCGTCGATGGCGGCTGGCTCGTTCGCTGACAGGCCTCGAACGCGGAAGCCCAGATGACCGACGTGAATGAACGACAACGACACGGAGAAGTTATGGAAGAGACATTCGTCGACGCGGAGATCGCGTCCCAGCCCGAGACCTGGCTGGCAGCGGCCCGGCTCGCACGTGATTCAGTGGACATGCTGCCCGCCGTGGGGGAGCGGGTTGCATTCGTCGGCTGCGGCACCAGTTGGTTCATCTCGATGTCGGCGGCGGCTCACCGCGAAAGCGCGGGGCTGGGCGAGTCGGATGCGTTCGCTGCGAGCGAGTTCCCATCGAATCGCCGGTACGACCTGGTCGTGGCGATTTCGCGATCCGGGACGACAACGGAGGTCGTCGAGCTGCTTTCGCGCGTCACGGGACGCACGCTGCTGATCACCGGTGTGTCCGACTCGCCGGCCGCCGCCGCGGCCGACCACACGATCGAACTGCCGTTCGCCGACGAGCAGTCGGTCGTGCAGACGCGGTTCGCGACAAGCGTGCTTGCGCTGCTTCGTGCCGGGTCCGGCGAAGATCTGACGACCGCGATCGACAACGCCCGCGACGCGTTGCGAATCGAGATCGATCCGCTCCTCGACATCGATCAGGCCACGTTCGTCGGCACGGGCTGGGCGATCGGTCTCGCCTACGAAGCCGCCCTCAAGACGCGCGAAGCAGCCCAGTTCTGGGCGGAGTCGTACCCCGCCATGGACTATCGGCACGGTCCCATCTCGATCGCGCAGCCGGGCCGGCTCGTATGGAATCTGGGTGGAAGCCCGGAAGGACTCGCCGACGAGGTGGCGGCGGCGGGCGCCACCTACGTCGATCACGACCTCGACCCGCTGGCACGACTCATCGTGGCGCAGCGACTGGCGGTCGCGCTCGCGAAGCGGCGCGGTCTCGATCCGGATCGTCCCCGCTCGCTGACGCGCTCGGTGATCCTCACGTGAGCCCCCGCACGGTCGGCGTCGACGTCGGGGGGACAACTGTCAAGGGTGTCCTGATCGACCGTGCGGGGTGCGTGGAGTCCGAAGTGCGTCGGCCGACGCCGTCGCCCGACCCCGATGGTGAGGGGGTCGTCGCGACAGTCGCGCAGGTTGTTGCCGACCTCACGCGCGACGGCGGCGAGCCCGTCGGAGTCGTCGTGCCGGGGATCGTCGACGAGTCCCGCGGGATCGCCGTGCAGTCGGTGAACCTCGGCTGGTCGGATCTGCCGATCGCGGCCATGCTGGAGCACCGCCTCCGGCGACCTGTCGCCTTCGGGCACGACGTTCGCGCCGGTGGGCTCGCGGAAGCGATGTGGGGGGCTGCCGCTGACGCCGGCGGCATCATCGCGTTCGTGCCGATCGGCACGGGAATCGCCGCCGCGTTGTTGGTCGACGGCCGACCGATCGTCGGCGAGGGGTGGGCCGGCGAGATCGGGCAGATGCCGATCCGGACCGGTCCGTACGCGGGAGATCCCCTCGAGGCCGTCGCCTCCGCAGCCGGCATCGCACGTCGTGCGGGCGCGCCGGATGCCAAGACGGTTGCAGCCCGAGTCGACTCGGGCGATCCGCGGGCCTGCCGGGCGTGGGACGAAACCATCGATGTGCTCACCGAGGCTCTCACCGCACTCACCGCCGTGCTCGCACCGAAGACGATCGTGATCGGCGGAGGACTGTCGCTCGCTGGCGCAACCTTGCTCGCGCCGCTGGCCGCACGACTGGACGGCCAGCTGGGTGGTCTCCGTCGGCCCGCGTTGCGCGCAGCGGCGCTCGGCGACAGGGCGGCGGCCATGGGTGCCGCGGCACTCGCGTGGAGCGACCGATGACGCAGGACCACCAACACACCCTGCTCAGCGCCGAGCGGATCGTCGATGCGGACGGAGAGGCCGGGGAGGGCTGGCTCCTCATCGAGGGTGCGGCGATCGTCGGGCGCGGCGATGGCCGACCATCCTCGAAGCTCACGTCCATAGCGGAGACGCGGCATGTGGACACGCTCGTCCCGGGATTCGTCGATATGCACGTGCACGGGGCATCGGGCGTCGACTTCTCCGACGTCGGTGTCGACCCGCAGCCGGCTATCGACCACCATCACTCCACCGGATCGACGACCATCATCGCGTCGCTGGCGACCGGCGTCACAGGGGCGATGCTCGAGCGCATCCGCGAGCTGCGGCCCTTCGTCGCGTCGGGAGCACTGTCAGGGCTGCACCTGGAGGGACCGTGGCTGTCGCGGACGCGACGTGGCGCTCATGCAGCCGAACTCCTGCGCTCCCCGACTGTCCGCGAGGTCGGCCTCTTCCTCGACGCCGCCGAGGGCAGCATTCGAATGGTCACGCTCGCACCGGAGCTGCCGGGCGCTCTGGAGGCCATCCATCTGCTCGCCGCCCATGGCGTCGTCGTGGCGATCGGGCACACCGACGCGGACGCGGAGACGACCGAGCGGGCGATCGACGCCGGCGCGTCGGTCATCACCCACCTGTACAACGGCATGCCCTCACTGCACCACCGGAACCCGGGTGTCGTGGGCGTCGCACTGGGACGCACCGACGTCGCCGTCGAACTGATCGCGGATGGCACACATCTCGATGACCGCGTCGTGGATGCCACCTTCAGCGCCGCTGCCGGTCGAATCGTCCTGATCTCCGACGGGATGTCAGCCACCGGGTTGGGCGACGGCACGTACGGCATCGCCGGGTCACCAGTGGTCGTCGAGGACGGAACCGCCCGGTTGGCCGACGGCACCTCCCTGGCCGGAAGCGTGCGGACTCTCGGGGAGATCGTCCGTCGTCAGTCCGCTCGCGGCATGGCTTGGGACCTCCTCGTCCACGCCGCCGCCACGCTCCCGGCGAAGCTCCTCGGACTTCCCGCGCCGCGGCTGGACAGGGGTGCACCCGCGAACCTGGTCGCCTCGGCGAACGGGGCGATCTCGACGATGAAAGACGGACGATGGCTCGATTCCTGACGGTCACACCCAACCCCGCGATCGACGTCACGTATACCGTCGAGCAGCAGGCGATCGGAGAGACGATCCGTGTCCACGGCGTGCGCCGGACGGCCGGGGGAAAAGGCCTCAACGTGGCTCGCGTGCTTCGTGCCCTCGGCTGCGACGCGGCCGCGATCCTTCCGCTCGGCGGTCAAGGAGCTTTCTTTCGCGACGAGCTGACGCGCTCGGGGATGCCGTTCCTGGCGTGCCCGGTGAGCGGGTCCACCCGAACCACCGTGGCGGTCGTCGACGGCATCGTGCATCCGACGCTGTACGCGGAGCCGGGGACGCCCTTGGCGGAGAGCGAGTGGACGAGTCTCGCTGCCGCAGTCCGCGACAACGCTGTGCCCGGCGGATGGGTCGTCATCGCAGGTTCGTTCCCTCCGCAATCCGTAACCGCACATCTCGCTCTCCTCATCGACGCAGCCCATGCCGGCGGGGCACGAGTGCTCGTCGATACGAGCGGTCCGTTGCTCGTGGCCGCGGCAGAAGTCGGCGCCGACGTCGTCAAGGCGAACGAAAGCGAGATCTGCGAGGCGACGGGTGCGGACCTTCTCGACGGCGCCGTCGAGATCTTCGCGCAGCGCGGTGTGGTCCTCGTCGTGACCCGGGGCGCCGACGGTGTGGCGCTGAGGTTGCCGGACGGCACCACCTACCTTCAGCCGGCGATCCCCGGGATATCCGGCAATCCCACCGGTGCCGGTGACGCCGCGACGGCGGGTTTGGTCGCGGCGCTCGCAGTGGACCAGGATCCGCGCTCCGCCCTGCTGTCCTCGGTCGCCTGCGGTGCCGCCGCCGTCCTCAGCGACCTCGCCGGTGAAATCGACCCCGATGCGCTGGCGGCGCTCGCCGAGCGGGCACCCACCGGCCGTCGGACCGACCCCCCCTCTCTTCCACGAGAAATCGGAGCACACCGTGACCACACGCACGAGGATTGACATCGTCCGCGACGCCAAAGCAGAAGTGTCGGGGATCGGGGCCTTCAACGTCGTCCTGCTCGAGCACGCCGAGGCCATCGCCGAGGCGGCGGAACAGGCGGACCTCCCCGTCGTCTTTCAGATCAGTCAGAACTGCGTCGCCTACCACGGCTCCCTCGCCCCCCTTGCTCTGGCCACACTCAGCATCGCCGAGTCCCTGAGCGTGCCGTCCCTCGTCCATCTCGATCACGCCGACGATCCCGCTCTCGTCGACGAGGCCATCCAGCTCGGCATGCACAGCGTCATGTTCGACGCCTCTCGGCTTCCGTATGCCGAGAACGTCACCTCGACTCGTGACATCGCACGGAGGTGCCATGAACGGGGCGTGCTCATCGAAGCAGAACTCGGCGAAGTCGGCGGAAAGGATGGCGTACACGCGCCGGGCGCTCGCACCGACCCGGCGGACGCCCGACGCTACCTCGAAGCCACGGGGGTGGACTGGCTCGCCGTCGCGGTGGGAACGTCGCACGCGATGACGACGAGGAACGCATCGATCGACGCGCCCCTCGTCGGGCGGATCGCCGAGTCGGTCTCCGCCCCGTTGGTGCTCCACGGATCCTCGGGACTCAGCGACGACCAGCTGAGACTCGCGGTCGCGAGCGGCATGACGAAGGTGAACATCTCGACTCATCTCAATTCGCTCTTCACCGACAGTCTCCGCGGCGTGATCGCGGACGCGCCGTCCCTCGTCGACCCGCGACGCTACGTCGGCAAGGGTCGCGACACCATCACCACCGAGATCGCGCGCCTGCTTCGAGTGCTGCGCTCTGCCGACTGACACAGACCCCACCACGACAAGGAGCAGCCATGGAACAGCGATACGCGACCAACCCCGAACAGATCCCCGGCGCCACGACAGCCGATCTCCGTGACCGCTACCTCGTGCCTGAGGTCTTCGTGCCGGGTGAGATCCGTCTCGTCTATACGCACCACGACCGGATCGTGCTCGGGGGCGTCGTGCCCGCGGGATCGCCGCTCGAGCTGACGGGCTATCCCGAGATCCGCAGCGACTTCTTCCTCGAGCACCGTGAACTCGGGATCGTCAACATCGGTGGCACGGGCACCGTGACGGCCGACGCCCAGGTGTACACGATCGTCAAGGGTGCGTGCCTGTATCTCGGTCGCGGCACCCGGTCGATCGTTTTCGACGGTGACGGACAGTTCTATCTGTTCTCGGCGCCCGCGCACACGTCGTACCCTTCGGCCCTCGTCGCGCCGGGCGAGGGGACGGTCCGCGAGCTCGGTGACCAGCTCACCTCCAACCGCCGGACGCTGAACCAGTACATCCACGAGAACGGCGTGAAGTCGTGCCAGATCGTCATGGGGGTCACGCAGCTGCATCCCGGCTCGATGTGGAACACGATGCCGGCGCACACGCACGACCGTCGTACCGAGTGCTATCTCTACTTCGACGTGGCCGAGGACGCGCGCGTCATTCACCTTCTCGGCGAGCGTGAAGAGACGCGCCACCTCGTCGTCGCCGACCGTCAAGCGGTCATCTCGCCGAGTTGGTCGCTGCACTCGGGTGTCGGGACCGCGGCGTATTCGTTCGTGTGGGCGATGGCGGGCGAGAACCAGGCGTTCGACGACATGGACGCCGCGCTGGTCACCGATCTGCGATGACCCGGCGATGACGACACCCCGAAGAGTCCTGCTCGCGATCGGCGAGACGATGGCGATGGTGGCGCCCGCGGTGGCGGAACGACTGACGGATGCCATCGTCTTCCAGGTCGACGCCGGGGGCGCCGAGTCCAACGTCGCCGCCCACGTCGCCTCGTTCGGACACTCGGCGCGGTGGTTCAGCCGCCTCGGCGACGACCCGCTCGGGCACCGCATCGTGCGGCAGCTCGCCGCCCGGGGAATCGACGTGTCGAGCGTCGTGCTGGACGGCCAGCATCCCACCGGGGTGTACGTCAAAGATCCGGGGCGCGGAGTCCGTTACTACCGCGCGGGGTCGGCGGCGACACGCCTCTCGGCTGATGATGCCGCCGGAGTCGACTTCGGCGGCGTCTCGATTCTGCACGTCTCGGGCATCACCGCCGCGATCTCGGGGTCGGCCGCGGCGTTCCTGGATGCCGTGATCGGCGCCGCGCAGGACGCCGGCGTGGGGGTGAGCTTCGACGTCAACCACCGCGCGCCGCTGTGGGATGCCACGGCGGCGGCCCCGGCGCTTCTAGCACTCGCGCGTCGTGCGGACGTCGTGTTCGTCGGCCGCGACGAAGCCGAGACGCTGTGGGGGACGACGGATGCCACGTCCGTCCGCGCCCTGCTCCCCGAGGTCGCCGAGCTCGTCGTCAAGGACGGCGACGTGGGGGCGACCGTTTTCACGGCAGACGACACCGTCTTCGAACCCGCACGGCCCGTCGAGGTCGTGGAGGTGGTCGGGGCGGGCGACGCGTTCGCCGGCGGCTACCTCGGAGCCCTGCTCGACGGCGCACCCCTCGCCGAACGGTTGCGGCGCGGTCACGCCCGCGCCGCACTGACCCTGCAGACCACGAGCGATTTCGTCGATGAAAGGTACCCCTCATGACGAGCGACCAGGACTTCGCGCCGCTGTTCGGGAATGCACCCGTCATGGCGATCCTGCGCGGCATGGGCATCGAGCGCTCCGTCGCGCTCGCGGCCACGGCGTGGGACCTCGGCATCGACTCCGTCGAGATTCCACTGCAGAGCGCCGAGGACGAGCGGGCGCTGCGCGAAGTCGCTCGGCTCGGCGAGCAGCGCGGCAAGTTCGTCGGTGCGGGCACGATCATCTCGGTCGATCAGATAGCCGTCGCGCGGGCCGCGGGGGCGAGCTACCTCGTCTCGCCGGGACTCGATCCCGAGATCGTCCGCGCGGCGCAGGCGAGCGGCATCCCGCCCCTTCCCGGAGTCGCGTCGCCCAGTGACGTGCAGCGCGGCGTCGCGCTGGGCCTCACGTGGCTCAAGGCCTTTCCTGCGACCTGGCTCGGCGCCGACTGGTTTCGTCACATCCGCGGTCCGTTCCCGCAGGTGCGATTCGTCGCGACCGGGGGCCTCGACGCCTCCAACGCGGCGCGGTTCCTCGACGCGGGCGTGCGGGTCGTCGCCGTGGGCTCCGCCCTCGAGGACCCCACCCAACTCGCGCAGCTCGCGCACCTCCTCACCGCGGACGACCGACGGACCTCGGCATCGTCAGTCGCGGGCCCCCGCGCTCGCCCGTGAATCTCTCGGAGGAGGTCAGCCATGGCACCCTTCGCAGAGTTCGAGAACCTCGAGCGAGCCCAGGGGAGTGGGGGCCGGACAGTGACCGCGCGGGCATCCGCCCCATCGACCGCGACGGTGCGCGTGCACCCCGGGTGATAGCCGTCGCGTGAAGGCAGACGTCCCCGGTGCTCATCGAAGCTTTCGAGGTCGGCGCGCAGCACCTCCTCGAGCCCGACCGACGACGGTTCCTGACCCTCACTCCACGGGAAACGGCCCCCACCCGCGAGGGTGAGGGCCGTTCCCGTGCCAGGTGCGCGGCGTCAGACGGTGCGGCGTCGGCGCAGGGCGAAGGCGAGACCGCCGGCCACCACGAGGAACCCGCCCGCGAGGGCGATACCCCAGGGGGCCTCGACACCGGTGTTCGCGAGGCCGCCACCGGGGCGCTCCGCACCCGGCTTGCCCGGAGCGGGCGCGGCGGGCTGACCCGGCTGAACGGGCTGACCCGGCTGAACGGGCTGACCCGGCTGAACGGGCTGACCCGGCGTGGGCTCGCTCGGGTTCTCGCCCGAGGCGACCATCGCGCGACCGAGCGGCGCGGGGTCGACCAGCGGCGTCGCGGCGAAGTACGCGAGCGTCGCGTCGAGGTCGATCTGACCGGTGTCGGTGCGGTCGGTGCCGGCCGCGAAGGTCGGGAAGCCGTCGCCGCCGTTCGCGAGGAACGAGTTCGTCACCACGGTGAACGTGTCACCGTCGGCGATCGCCGTGCCTTCGTACGCCATCGAGACGACCGAGCCCACGCGGGGGTTCGCGGCATCCTGCGTGTACTCGTAGGTGAAGCCGTCGGACACGCCCAGGTGCAACTTGGGGCGGTCGCCCTCGGCCTTCCACTGCTCGTTGAGGATGTCGCGGATCTGCGCACCCGTCAGCGTCACCGTCACGAGAGTGTTGGCGAAGGGCTGAACCAGTGCCGCTTCCTTGTAGGTGACCACGCCGTCGTCGCCCTTGAGCAGGTCGGCGCGGAGGCCGCCCGGGTTCATCAGGGCGATCTGCGCCTTCGTGCCGGCGAAGGCGGGGTTCTGCGACGTCGCCCAGAGGTACACGTCGGCGACGGAGTTGCCCATCGACGACTCCACGCCGCGGTCGCTGCCCGACGGGGTACCGCCGCGCAGGATGTCGCCGCTGATCTCGCCGACGGGCTTCGCGCCGATGACGTCGGCCTGCGCGACGTACTCGGCCACGCGCGCCTCGATCGCGGCATCCGGGGCGAACGCGCCCTCGAGGGGGAAGGTCGTGCCGGTGACGGATGCCAGCGAGCCGGTGCGCGTGTCCCAGCTCAGCGAGAGCTGACCCATCGCCTTGCCGTACTCCGACGCCTGGATCACCGGACGCGTGCGGTCGGTTCCGGCCACGGGCAGGTCGCAGGCGTACGTCTGGTGCGTGTGCGCCGAGACGATCGCGTCGATCTCGGGCGAGGCGTTCACGGCCAGGTTGCCGAAGCCGGCCTGGTCGGCCGCGATGGCGGCGCAGTCGTCCGACACCGCGGCGCCCGAGTGGGTGAGCAGCACGATGACGTCGGCGGAGCCCGCGGCCGTGATCTCGTCGGCGACGCGGTCGGCGGCCTCGAGCTGGTCGCCGAACTCCAGGTCGGCGACGCCGGCCGGGTCGACCATGGTGGCGGTGTCGGGGGTGACGGTGCCGATGAAGGCCACGCGCACGCCGTCGACGACCTTGATCGCGTACTCGTCGAGCACGGGCTCTTTCGTACCCTTCTTGTAGACGTTCGCGCCGAGCCCGAACTCGCCGCCGCCGTACTCGGGCAGCACCCGGTCGGTCAGGTCGGCGAAGCCGCGGTCGAACTCGTGGTTGCCGACGGCAGAGACGTCGAGGCCGGAGGCGACGAGGGTGTCGATCGTGGGGGAGTCGTCCTGGATGAGCGAGGTGAACGTCGAGGCTCCGATGTTGTCACCGGCCGAGACGAACACGGTGTTCGGGTTGGCGGCCTCGGCGGCCTTCACCGCTCCGGCGATGACCGCGGCGCCGGCCTCGCCCTGGGACCCTGCCTCCAGACGACCGTGGAAGTCGTTGATCGTGAGGATGTCGATGTTCTTCACGTTCGGGTTCTCGACCGCGAACAGCGTCGTCGTCCCCGACACCTCGTTACCGACGGCGACGAGGGGACGACCGGTGGGCGAGGCGTCGGCGGGGATGAAGTCGATGCCCTCGGGGCCGAGGTCGCCGGCGTTCGAGAGCAGCGCGCGGTCGGCGGTCTCGTCTCCGGTCAGCTGGTCTTCGACCGACACCGAGAAGTCGCGGTTGTTGACGTATCCGGCGTAGCTCGCGGCGGTGGGGTCGGTGATGTCGTAGGTCATCACGCCGCCCACGCGCTCGAGGCCGATGAAGGCGTAGGTGCGTCCGTCGACCTGCCCGATGGCGAGGTTCTCGGGCTCGGGGCCCTTGTCGTCGCTGCGGCCCTCGAGGTTCGACTCGGAGTGGTTCGAGTTGAAGAACTCCGGGTTGGCGTCGTGCGTGATCCGCTCGAAGTCGGAGCCCGAGTCGAACACCTGGGCGCCCTCGGTGGTCCACACCGAGAAGCCGCGGCCGCCGAACGTGTACAGCTCGGAGTAGCAGGTGCCGTCGGCGTTCAGCCCCATGTCGGTGGCGACGTTGAGGCGGCCCAGGTCGGCGTCGTCGAGCGAGCCGGCGAGCGGGCTGTCGGCGCAGACGGGGGCGAGGCCGTCGTCGCCGAGGTCCTTCACCCGGGCGGTGTCGTTGTACGCGCCCCACTCGCGGCCGTCGCCCTCGTTGGCGGTGACGAGGAAGGTCTCGCCGTTCGCCTCGTAGGCCTGGATGCCGTCGGGCATGTACATGCCGAACAGGCCGGGGTAGGTCTTCTGCGTGTAGGTCGGCGCGTCCTCGGGGTCGCGGTCGCTCGCGTCGAGGGTCTCGACGCCGTAGTCCTTGAATCCGAGGGGGCGGATGCCGGTGACCGAGGCCGACGCCAGGTCGACGGTCGCGACGGCGTTGGCCTCTTGCAGGGCGACGTAGGCGGTGCCGCCGGCGAGGGCGACGTACTCGGGCTCGAGGTTGCGGCTCACGCGGTTGGCGTCGAGCGGGGTGTCGCCCTGGTCGGGGGCGGCGACGTCGGGGCCGAAGACGCGGACGGCGGGGTCGAGGGTCATCGACCCGCCCTGCTCGAAGGCTCCGAACCCGGCCGCGCGCACGGCATCCTGGCTCGGGGCCGCCTTCTCGGCGGGCAGGGTGACGATGCCGACAGACCCCTCGGGGTCGACCGTGAAGTCGTCGGCGGGCTCGCCCTCGTTGGCGACGACGGCGACCGTGCCGTCGGCCGAGAGGGTGACCATGTCGGGGAGGGCTCCGACGGTGACCTCGCCGAGCACGGTGGGCTCGGCGGCGTCGGCGTCGAAGAACACCAGGCGACCCGGGGCCGTCTTGTCGACGTTCTCGAGGGCGATCACGCCGAGTCCGTCGGCGCGCACGGAGAGCGAGTTGGCGACGCCGGTCCCGGTGATCGAGTACAGCTTGGTGGGGGCGGTCGGGGTGCTGCTGTCGAGCACGTCGACGGCCCCGGCCTGGGCGTTGACGACGAACAGGCGGTTCTTGTACGCGTGCACGATCTCGGCGGCCGACTGGTCGAACACCCCGGTCTCATAGGTGCCGATCGGGCGCAGGCTCACCGCGCTGTCGGCGGGGGAGTCGCGCACCGGATCGGCGACGATGGCGGCGGACGCCGCGGTGACGCTCGACAGGGCGAGCGCGCACACGGCCGCCGCGGTCGCGGTCAGCGCGACGGTACGGCGAAGGAAGGGCGAAGGCATGGCTGTGTCCTCGGGGCAGGGGTGGCGTGCGGTGGGGCGGCACGGGCACGCCGCGGGGGCGGCGAACGGGGCGAGTCTGCCCGGGGGCGGTGTCCCGCGGGTGAACGCGGGGCGAACGGCGACGCGGCGCTCCCGTTGCGGCCGAGCCGGTCTAGCCTGAGCGCATGACCACGCCGTCCGGTGCCCACCCCGACGAACCGCACCGTCAGGGCCTCGCGCAGCGACTCAACGGCCTACGCGCCGGGGTGCTCGGGGCCAACGACGGCATCGTGTCGACCGCCGCCGTCGTCGTGGGCGTGGCCGGGGCGACGAGCGAGGTCGCCCCCGTGCTCGTGGCGGGCATGGCGGCGCTGGTCGGTGGGGCGGTGTCCATGGCGCTCGGCGAGTACGTCTCGGTCTCGAGTCAGCGCGACAGCGAGCACGCGCTCATCGAGAAGGAGCGCCGCGAACTGGCGGAGGCCCCGGATGCCGAGTTCACCGAGCTCGTGGGACTGTACGAAGCCCGGGGACTGTCGACCGAGACGGCGACGCGGGTGGCGACCGAGCTCACGGCATCCGACGCCCTGAAGGCCCACCTCTCGGTCGAGCTGAACATCGACGCCGACGACGTGGTGAGCCCGTGGACGGCGGCGTTCGCCTCGGCGGTGGCCTTCACGGTCGGGGCGCTGCTGCCGTTGCTGACGATCCTGCTCCTCCCGGTCGAGGTGCGCGTGGCGGCGACGTTCGCTGCGGTCCTGCTCGCGCTGGCCGTCACCGGGTACGTCGCCGCCTGGATCGGCGGGGCCCGCCGGGGGCGCGCGGTGGTGCGGATGGTGGTCGGCGGGGCGCTCGCGCTCGGGGCGACGTACCTCGTCGGCTCGCTGTTCGGCGGCCTGGCAGGGTAAGTCGACCCCCCTATCAATTACAAGGACGTCCAGGTAATCTGAGGAAAGCGACGACGCCGTCGCTCCACGAAGGAGAGCCGCATGGACACCACCCCTGCTCCCGCGCTCGCCGCCGCACCCGCGGGCGCGCTGTCGGCAGAAGAGCGCACCGCCATCCTCGACGCCGTCCGCGACTTCGCCGCGACCGAGTTCGCCCCGCACACCCTCGAATGGGATGCCGAGAAGCACTTCCCCCGCGACGTGCTGCGTCGCGCGGGAGAGCTGGGTCTCGGCGGCGTCTACGTCAACGAGGACGTGGGCGGCGCCGGGCTGTCGCGGGCGGACGCCGTGGCGATCTTCGAGGAGCTGGCGTACGGCGACCCCACGGTGACGGCCTACATCACGATCCACAACATGGTCGCGTGGATGATCGACGCCTACGGCGACGAGGCGCAGCGAGCGCGATGGCTCCCCGGCCTCGTCGCCATGGACGACCTGGGTGCGTACTGCCTCACCGAGCCGGGCGCCGGATCCGACGCCGCGGCGATCACCACCTCGGCCATCCGCCACGGCGACACCTACGTGCTCACGGGTGTGAAGCAGTTCATCTCGGGTGCCGGCGAGGCCTCGGTCTACGTCGTCATGGCTCGCACGGGCGAGCCGGGGGCGCGCGGGATCAGCGCGTTCCTCGTGCCCGCCGACGCCGAGGGCCTGTCGTTCGGCGCGAACGAGAAGAAGATGGGCTGGAACGCCCAGCCCACCCGTCCCGTGATCCTCGACGAGGTGCGCGTGCCGGCCGAGAACCTGCTCGGGGGCGAGGGCCGGGGGTTCTCGATCGCCATGACCGCGCTGAACGGCGGGCGACTCAACATCGCGACCTGCTCGATCGGTGGCGCCCGCTGGGCCCTCGACCGCTCCGTCGCGTACGTGCACGAGCGCTTCACGTTCGGTGAGGCGCTCGCCGAGAAGCAGTCGGTGGTGTTCGCCGTCGCCGACATGGCCACCGAGCTCGAGGCCGCGCGGCTGCTCGTGCGCGACGCGGCGCGGGCCCTCGACGCGAAGACCCCCGATGCCGCGACCCGCTGCGCGATGGCGAAACGCTTCGCGACCGACGCGGGCTTCCGTGTCGCGAACGAAGCCCTGCAACTGCACGGCGGCTACGGCTATCTGCAGGAGTACGGCATCGAGAAGGTCGTGCGCGACTTGCGCGTGCACCAGATCCTCGAGGGCACCAACGAGATCATGCGTCTGATCGTCGGTCGGAGCGTTCTGGCCGCCTGACGCCAGAGCCTCGCCCGATGTCGGGGGAGCGTGCGAGCATGCCGGTGCGGGGTCGTCCGCGCCGACACGACGGGAGTGACATGACGGAGCAGGATGCCGGGTACGAGACGATCCGGGTCGAACGGCGAGGTCGCGTGGGGTGGATCACGCTCGACCGTCCCGAGGCGCTCAACGCCCTGAACACCCAGACGATGCGCGACGTGGTCGCCGCCGCCGAAACCTTCGACGCCGACACGGGTATCGGCGCGATCGTCGTCACCGGCAGCGAGAAGGCCTTCGCCGCGGGTGCCGACATCAAAGAGATGGAGCAGATGTCGGGACTCGACATGACGCTCACCGACCACTTCGGAGCGTGGAGTCGGTTCGCCGCCGTCCGCACCCCGGTCATCGCCGCGGTGTCGGGGTACGCCCTGGGCGGCGGGTGCGAGCTCGCGCTCATGTGCGACGTGATCCTGGCCTCCGATCGCGCGAGGTTCGGTCAGCCCGAGGTGCAGTTGGGGGTCATTCCGGGCATGGGCGGAACGCAGCGGCTCGTGCGGGCGCTCGGCTACTACAAGGCCGCCGAACTCGTGCTGACGGGCCGCATGATCGACGCCGCCGAGGCCGAACGCGCGGGACTGGTGTCGCGCGTGGTGCCGGCCGCCGACCTGCTCACCGAGGCCGAGGCGGTCGCGACGACGATCGCCGAGAAGCCCCTGCCCGCCCTGTACGCGGCGAAGGCCGCCCTCGACGTGGCGATGGAGTCGACCCTCGCCGAGGGCCTGCGCTTCGAAGGACGGGCGTTCGCCGCCCTCTTCGACACCGCCGACCAAAAAGAGGGGATGGCGGCGTTCCGCGAGAAGCGGGCTCCGTCGTTCACCCACCGATGAACGGCGTGGCGCGGCGGGATCTCGCGGCGGGCGTCCGCCGCGTGCGGCTGCCGCGCGGGACGACCGCGGCACGGGGCCTCGGCGAGATTCAGAGCGGGTCGGGCACGGGCGCAGGGTCGGCGAAGTCGCCGGCACCCTTGCGGAAGCGCGCGATGATCCGCACCAGCGCCGTCGCGTCGTCATCGTCGAGCCCGAGGTCGGCGAACACCGCGTTCAGCGCGTCGGTCGCCTCGTCGACGCGCCGCCGACCGGCCTCGGTGAGGGACAGCAGCGCGGCCCGGCCGTCGGTCGGGTGCGGTTCGCGGGTCACGTATCCGTCGCGCGCGAGTCGCTCGACCGTGTTCGTCACGCTCGTCGGATGCACCTGCAGACGCGCGATGGCGCTGGCCATCGGCATCCGTCCCTCGCGGGTGAAGGCGAGCAGCCGCAGCAGCTCGAACCGCGAGAACGACAGGTCGAAGGGCTTCAGCGCCCGGTCGATGGATGCCATCAACAACTGGTGCGCACGGATCACCGAGGTCACGACCGTCATGCCGTCGGCGGCGTCGTCCCACCCGTGCGCCAGCCACTGGCGCTTGGCCTCGGCGATCGGGTCGGCGGGCAGTCGTCGCGTCATCGGTCCTCCTCGCGCTTCACGGTACCCCTCGCGCGCGGCCCGCGCCGGGCGGCGGTGCGCCGGGCGGCGGGTTCTCGTCCCCTCGACGGACGCGAGGGCCGTGCATTCCCCGCCGCCACTTTCCGACCGCGGCGAGGCCGCGGCATCCGTCCCCCGACCGAAGGAGCCGCGTCGATGAAGATCGTGGTCGCGATCAAGGAAGTACCCGACACCTGGGGAGAGCGTCGTCTCGACCTCGAAACCGGTCTGACCGACCGGGGAGCGTCGGCGCCGGTGCTCGACGAGATCGGTGAACGCGCCGTCGAGGCCGCCCTCGCCTACGCCGACGCGCACGAGGGGACCGAGGTGGTGGTGCTGACGATGGCGCCCGCCTCGGCGACCGCGACCGTGCGCAAGGCCCTCGCGATGGGGGCGACGTCGGCCGTGCACGTGGTCGACGACACCCTGCGCGGCGCCGACCTGCTGCTGACCGCCGAGGTGCTGGCCGCCGCGATCCGACGCACCGGGTTCGACCTCGTCATCGCGGGCAACCTGTCGACCGACGGCGGCGGAGCGGTCGTTCCCGCGATGATCGCCGAGATGCTCGGGGTGCCGCAGCTGACCGCCCTGTCGAGCCTCGACGTATCGGAGGCCGCGGTGGCCGGTGATCGCGTGAGCGACGCGGGGACGATGCGGGTGTCGGCGGCGTTGCCGGCGGTCGTCTCGATCACCGAGGCGCTCCCCGAGGGGCGTTTCACCACGTTCAAGGGCATCATGGCGGCCAAGAAGAAGCCCTACGAGACCCTCGATGCCGGAGCGCTCGGCGTCGAGGCCGAGAACCCCGCCGTACCGCGGTACATCATGCTGTCGGTCGCCGAACGTCCGCCGCGTGCGGCGGGCACGAAAATCGTCGACGAGGGCGATGCGGGCGAGAAGCTCGCCGCGTTCCTCGTGGCCGAGGGCGTGGCGTGATGGGCGCGGCGCTGGTTTCGCTGGAGGTGCTTCCCGGGGGCGCGCTCGCCGCGTCGGCGCCGGGACTGCTGACGGCGGCGGCCGCGGTGGGGGATCCCGTCGCCCTGATCGCCGCCCCCGAGGCGGTGCTCGAGGGCGCTGCCGCCGAGGCGGCGGGGCTCGGGGCTGTGCGCGTGCTCACCGCCGCCACCGACGCCGACGCCCTCACCGTGCCGGTCGTCGACGCGCTGGCGGCGGCGGTGGCGCGCGAAGACGTCGACCTCGTGCTGGCCTCGAACGCCGTCGAGACGCGCGATGCCGTCGCGCGACTGGCGGCGCGCCTGCGGCTCCCGCTCGCGGCCGACATCGTGGGGCTGGGCCGCGACGACCTCGGCGTCGTCGCACGGCACTCGGCCTTCGGCGGCGGCTTCACCGTCGAGGGTGCTCCGACCTTCGGCCCCCTCGTCGCGACGCTGCGCCCCGGCGCCATCGACGGGCGCCTCGACGCGCAGCCCCTCGTCGTCGACCGGCTCGAGGTGACGGCATCCGGTGCCCCGGCGGCCCGGATCGAGCGCTTCGCCGAGACCGCCGCGCCCTCGTCGCGCCCCGAACTGCGCGGAGCCGCGGCCGTCGTCGCGGGCGGACGCGGGGTGGGCTCGCGCGAGGACTTCGCTCTCATCGAGCAGCTCGCCGACGCGCTCGGAGCGGCCGTCGGCGCCTCGCGCGCGGCCGTCGACGCGGGATACGTGCCGGCGGCGGCGCAGGTCGGGCAGACGGGGGTGTCGGTGTCACCGCGGCTGTACGTCGCCCTGGGAATCTCGGGCGCGATCCAGCACCGCGCGGGCATGCAGACCGCGCGCACGATCGTGGCGATCGACAAAGATCCCGACGCGCCCATCTTCGCCATCGCCGACTTCGGTATCGTCGGAGATCTGTTCACCGTCGTCCCGCAACTCCTCAGCGCGCTCGCCGCGCGCAAGAAGTAGCCCGCGAGAAGTAGCCCCACGAAGTAGATGGCGTCCACACCACCCACCCCGCGTCGCGGGCTGCCGCGCATCCCCGGCGGGGAGCCCTGGCCGCCCGCGGCGTCCGGCGCGCCCGGGCAGGACTCCGCCGACGAGTCGGCGGCACCGCGAGGCACCGGGTCGGTCGAGCCCGAGCAGGTCGCGTCGCGCCCGCCGGAGGCACAGCCCGGCGTCGCACTCCCGGCCGCGCCCCCCGCCGCCGGCGGCCCCGTGGTTCCGGATGCCCCGCGTGCGAGCGCGCCCGAGGTGCGGCGGGGTCTGCCGCGGGAGCCGGGCGGCGAGCCCTGGCCGCCGGCTCTCGCGCCGGCGCCGACCGACATCACGCCCGAGACCGCGGCGGAGCCCACCGTCGCCGAAGCGCGTCCGCGCGCGGGGGCTGCGGCGGCCGAGACGGTCCCTCCGTCCGGGTCGACCGGTGCCGGCGACGACACCTTCGCGAAGGCGTCGGGTGACGCAGCGTCGGGCGAAGCCGCGTCGGGTGACGCCGCGTCGGACGTGCGCCGGGGACTGCCGCGCGAGCCGGGCGGCGAGCCCTGGCCGCCGGCATCCGTGCGCCCGTCGTCCGCGCCGTCGGAGCCATCGCCCGCGGCGGCGGTGCCCGCGGAGCAATCGCGCTCCGGTTCCGTCTCGACGCCGACCCCGCCCGCCGCGGCGGTGCCCGCGGAGCAATCGCGCTCCGATTCCTCCTCGGTGCCGACCCCGTCCGCCGACCAGGCGCCCGCGTTCGCTCCCACCGACGCGGCGATGCCGTCGCCGGATGCCGTCACCCCCGCCGCGCCTCGATCGCCGCTGACCGTGCCCCGAACCGTCTGGCCGGGGGCCGCGGCATCCGCACACCGGTCGAAAGGCGCGGAGCCGAAGCGGCTCGGTCCGTACACGGCGGTGCAGTGGCTCGGATCGGCCGCCGTGCTGGGCGTGTTCGCGCTGGCGCTCGCGGCGATCGTGGTGCTGCTCGCCCGCTTCGTCCTGGCGCTCGAGCCGGGGCGGGAGTTCCTCGCGGCGTTCCCGGGCGAGTACCCGCTGCCCGAGGGGGCGCCCGTCGGTCTGCCGGTGTGGCTGAACTGGTCGCACTTCCTCAACAGCTTCTTCCTGCTGTTCATCATCCGCACCGGCTGGCAGGTGCGTCGCGAGAAGCGCCCCGCGGCGTTCTGGTCACCGCGCAAGAACAAGCGGCGCCGCATCAGCCTGGGCCTGTGGTTCCATCAGGCGGTCGACATCCTGTGGATCGCGAACGGTCTGATCTTCGTGGTGCTGCTGTTCACCACGGGGCAGTGGATGCGCATCGTCCCCACCTCGTGGGAGGTCTTCCCCCACGCCCTGTCGGCGGCCCTGCAGTACGTGTCGCTCGACTGGCCGACCGAGAACGGCTGGGTCAACTACAACAGCCTGCAGCAGCTGTCGTACTTCGCGATCACGTTCGTCGCCGCCCCGCTCGCGATCATCAGCGGTGTGCGACTGTCGGGGGTGTGGCCGAAGGACGCCGAGCGCCTCAACCGGCTGTACCCGGTGGAGTGGGCGCGCAAGATCCACTTCCCGGTGATGCTGTTCTTCGTGGCGTTCATCGTGGTGCACGTCGGCCTCGTGCTGGCCACCGGCGCCCTGCGCAACCTGAATCACATGTACGCCGCCCGCGGGTCCGTCGACCCGGGCGAGTACACCAGCGATCCGACCGGTCTGCTGATCTTCGCGGCATCCCTGCTGGTGATGGCCGCCGGATGGGTGGCCGCCCGCCCGCGCGTGCTCGTGCCGATCGCCCGCCTGTTCGGCGACGTCAAGCAGCGCTGACCCGGGGTGGGGTGCCGAGACCGCACGCGATCGCCCAGGACGTATGTGTTCGTCGACGAACGGGTGCGTCTTCGACGATCAACTGCGGTCTCGCGACGCCCGCCCCTCGCCCGTCCCCGCCGCCGGGCGGCGGCGCGCGGTGGGCGCACGAGCGGGCGCTCAGCGTGCGGTCGCCCGACCCGCGGCGAAGCCCTCGGCGTAGGCCTCGTCGGCGCCCTGGCGGAACATGTCACGCGCCGGGTCGCGCACGATCGAGCGGGCACCGGGCAGGTCGAGGTCGCCGACCAGGTCGGCGCGACCCCGCACGACGGCCACGGGGCGGCGGGCGGCCTTGCCCTTGACCAGGTCGGTGGCGGCCGCGAGCTCGTCGGCGACGCACGGCAGGGTCACCACGAGCGGGCGGCCCTCGGCATCGGTGGTTCCGCGGAGATCCTCGAAGACATGGATGCCACCCGCCCCGATCGCGTGGTCGGTTTGACCCTCGCGCCACGCGCGGCCGAGCGTGTCGGTGATGATCACGCCGACGTGGGCACCGGTGGCGGTGCGCAGCCCGGTCGCCAGCGCCCGCGCCGAGGCGTCGGGGTCGACCGGCAGCAGCAGCACCGTGCCCTCGGGGGTGTTGCTCGCATCGACGCCGGCCGCGGCCGACACGATGCCCAGTGGGTTCTCGACGATGCGCGTCACGTGTCCCGCCGGCGAGGTGCGCGAGGCCACGAGCCGCACCGTCTCGCGCGTGATGGCGTCTTCGCGATCCGACGCGTGGATGATGCGGCCCTCGGCCTTCGACACGATCTTGCTCGTGACCACGACGATGTCGCCGTCGCGCAGGGCCGTCTCGTCGCCGGGCGTCGAGGTCACGGCATCGAGGATCACCCCGACGAGGTCGTCGCCCGGGGTGATCTCACGAATGCCGTCGAGGGCCCAGATCTGCAACACGTCAGCGGACGAAGCGCACCTCGGTGAGCTCCTCACCGAGGAACGGCTGCACCTGCGAAGCGCCGTCGAGCGAGAACCCGTTGCGGGTGTAGAAACGGTGCGCGCGCGGGTTGTCGTCGGCGACCCACAGGTACACGCCTTCGCCGTCGTCGATCGCGGCGTCGAAGAGCTGCTGGCCGATTCCGGTGCCGTGGAAGGCGTCGAGCAGGTAGATGAAGTACAGCTCGCGCTCGCGCGGGGCGTCGTCGTCGCGGGCGGGGCCCGAGCCGACGAAGCCGACGATCTCGCCGTCGACGAGAGCGGCGTGCATGCGATAGTCGTCGCCCTGCGAAGCCCAGTGGGTCCAGAGCTCGGCCATACGGCGGGGGGAGACCGCTTCGAGGGCGGCGGTGCTGATCAGGTGATCGTAGGTCTCGTGCCAGCAGGTGGCGTGCACGCGGCCCAGGGCCTCGGCATCCACGTCTCGCACCGGACGGACGACGATGTCGGTTCGGGATTCCGCAGTCATGGCGCGACTCTACGCGGGGGCTCGGCGCGCGGGAAATCGGGCGAGGACGCGCCGCGGATGCCGGAGGGGCACGCCGCGCGTGCTGTGGTGAATCGACAAAGCAATCGCCGGTTCGTCGTCGAATCGCTACGCTCGCCCCTCGTGAACGTCCTCTGGCGCACCCTTCTCGTGCTCGTCCGTGCCCGCCGTCGCCTGCGGCGTGAGGGACCCCTCGATCCGAACACGGTGACGCGGCTGCGCATCCGCGTGCTGCCCACCGACATCGACCTGCTGCGGCACCTGAACAACGGTCGGTACCTGTCCCTGTTCGACCTCGGACGGTGGGACCTGCTGACCCGCGCGGGCCTCGTCTCGGCGATGACCGCGCAGGGCTGGTACGCCGTGGTGGCGGCCGAGACGATCACGTTCCGCCGCTCGCTCGAGCTCTGGCAGCGCTTCGACCTCGAGACGCGTCTGATCGGCCACGACGACCGCGCGGTCTACCTCGAGCACCGGGCGCTCGTGAAGGGCGAGATCTACGCGCGCGCGATCATCCGCGCCCGCATCCTACGACGCACCGGCGGAACGGTGCCGCACGACGAGCTCTTCGCCGCGGTCGGCCGGCCCGAGGGGCTGCCCGACATCGAGGCATGGGTGCACGAGTGGGCCGACGGCTCATCGCTGCCGTCGACGAAGCGTCCGGCGCCCAGCGTCTGGGAGTGACGTCAAGGCCGGTTCCCCGGTCCGGCCCGACCCGGCCTCGCTCAGCGCGCGAAGCGCGCGTCGAGCCAGGCGACCTGCCGCATCCAGTGGCGGTACCCGCCGCCCTCGTGCCCGTTGTACGGGTACACCTCGATCGCCGCGTCGTCGGATGCCAGGGCGTGGAACGCCGCGAACACGCCCGAGGGCAGCACGACGTCGTCCATCAACGCGACCGAGAAGAGCGCCGGCGCCGTGATGCGCCGGGCGAGGATGGCGCCGTCGACGTACGACAGGGTCTCGAGCACGCGGGCGGCGTCGTCGCGGTGCACCGAGAGGAACCTCGTGATCTCGGTGAAGGGGGCCGACGGCGTGCGCACGATCGCGTTCGGGAAGTCGCACAGGAACGGCACGTCGGGAAGCGCCGCGGCCACGGCGTCGCCGGCGAGGGCCGCGGCGGCGATCGAGAGTCCGCCACCCTGGCTCACTCCGGTCACCGCGATGCGTGAGGCGTCGACTCCCGGCATCCGCCCGACCTCGTCGACCAGACGCACGGCGTCGGTGCAGAGGCGGCGGTAGTAGTAGTCGCGGGGATCGCGGATGCCGCGGGTCATCACGCCCGGGAACGCGGCGGCCGAGCCGTGGGGATCGGGGGTCTCGCCCACGCTCCAGGCCGATCCCTGGCCGCGGGTGTCCATGATGACGTGGACGTACCCGGCGGCGGCCCAGTTCGTGCGCTCACCGGGGAGGCCGCGGCCCCCGCCGTAGCCGATGTACTCGATGACGGCGGGCAGCACCTCGTCGCCGTGCGGGCGCACCACCCAGCCGCGGATCTCGTCGCCGCCGAAGCCGGTGAACGTCAGGTCGTGCACGCTCAGGGCGCGCACGGGGCCGTCGACCGGGGTCAGGACCGTGGGGCCGGCGGCCTCGCGGGCCGCGGCGAGCGTCTCGCCCCAGAACGCGTCGAGGTCGGCGGGTGCGGTGAGCGCCGGGCGGTACTCGCGCAGCAGCTCGAGCGGCAGGTCGGTGAAGGTCTGAGCCATGCGTGGTCTTTCGTCGGTGAAGGGCTGACCCGACAGTAGCGAACCGACGGCGCCTCGCCCCGCGCCGCGACCGGCCACGTAACGAACCGTGCGCCGCGACCGGCGCGCTGCGACCCGCGCTCCGCGCCGATCCGCGGGTTGCGCGGCGGGCCGTCGGGATGCCACGCGCGCGATCCCTAGGCTGGCCGCATGAGCACGAAAGACCCGCGCGCCACCGGTTTTGCGCTCTCCTCCGACGTTCCCGCCCGGGCAGCCGCGCGCGCGGCGACCTTCGTGCCGCGCCACCCCGCCCCCGCCGCGCCGACCCGCCGTGGCGAGATGCCGCTCGACGCCGAGGCCGCGGAGTTCACCGCCGCGGTGGCCGACGGCGTGCTGCGCCCCGAGAGCACGACGGCCGCGGCCGCGGCGCTGCACCGTCTCGCCGAAGACGTGCCCGCGACCCTGCCCTGGTTCGTGCGGGGAGCGATCCAGCTGGGCGGGGCGGTGGCGCCCGTGCTGCCGACGCCCGCGGTTCCCCTCGCCCGCCGTGCCCTGCGCGATCTCGTCGCGGGCCTCGCGATCGACGTCCGCCCCGAACGCCTCGGTGCCGGCATCGGCGCCCTCCGTACCCCCGACGCCGCGGTCGACGTGCGGCTCGTCGGTCCCGCCGTGCTCGGCGAGGCCTCGGCGCGGCGCCGACTCGACGGCATCCGGGCCCTCGCCGCCCGCGACGACGTCGAACGGCTCTCGCTCGCGGTGGCCGACGCGGTGGCGGGGCTCTCGCCCTGGGCGTTCGACGCCGACGTCGAGCACGCCGCCGAGCGGCTCCTGCCGCTGTACCTCGATGCCGCCGCGACCGGCACCCACCTGACGCTCGTCGTCGAGGGCCGAGACGACCTCGACCTCACCGTCGCCGTACTGACCCGCGTGCTCGAAGAGCCCCGCCTGCGGGATCTCACGGCGGGGATCGCGCTGCCGGTCGCCGTCGTCGAGAGCCTCGACGCGGTGCGCGAGCTGGCGGCGTGGGCGCGCGCGCGCGTCGCCGACGGCGGTGCCCGCCTGACGGTGCGGCTGAGCGATGCGCCCTCGCAGACCCCGGATGCCGTGACCGCGGCCCGACACGGATGGGCCGCCCCGGCGGTGACCGGGCGCGACGACGTCGACGCCCTCGCCGTGCGGGCGCTCCGCGACGCGGTGAGTGCCCGCGGCCGCGAGGGTCTCACGGTCGAGTTCGCGACCGCCGATCCCGAACGCGCCGCCCTGGTGCTCGCCGTCGCAGCGAGCGCAGGGGCCGCGCCGATCCTGGTGCTGCCCGCCTCGACGTCGTGGTTCCCCGACGCCGCACACGTCGTCGAGGCCGCAGCCGTGCATCCCGACGACCTCGACGCGGTCGCTGCCCGCCTGGCCGCGGCATACGCGCGCGTCGTGGCGAGCGCTCCCGCGCTGCCTGTCGCGGCGCCCGCCGCCCCGCGCCCGGCCGCGGGAGCGGAGCGCGCGGAAGACCCCGACGACGCGGGCGACGCCGTCGCGGCGGATTCGTCCGCGGAGCGGGACCCTTCCGACGGAGCCGACACGGCCCCCCTCGACGACGTGTCACGGCCCGACGCGGTCGTGCCCGAGACCGCGGCCGTGGCGGCCCGCGCACGTCGCGCCCTCGCCGCCGCCGACGCTCCGGCACCCGCGGGGCGCGCCCCGCACCGCGACCTCGCGCCCGACCCCGCGATCCTGCGCGAGCGCGCCGACGACGACGCCGCCGAGCCCGGACTCACCCAGGCGGTGCTCGGCATCGCGCGGGAGGCCGCGGCATCCGGAGACACCTCCGCCCTCGGCCCCGACGTGC
This sequence comes from Microbacterium sp. CFBP 13617, assembly GCF_014839445.1. Lineage (NCBI taxonomy): Bacteria > Bacillati > Actinomycetota > Actinomycetes > Micrococcales > Microbacteriaceae > Microbacterium > Microbacterium sp. CFBP 13617. Next base: position 839,027 of record NZ_JACYNW010000001.1, read on the forward strand.
AGCAGATGCTCTTCGGCGGGCAGGCGTTCGTCGACACCGCCGTCTTCTCGGCACGCGAGAGCGCCGAGCTCGCGGGCGGCGCGCCCGGTTTCCGCAACGTCGCCGACACCGACCCCACCGTGCCCGACGACCGCGCCTGGGCGCTCGCCGCCCTCGGTCGCGCCGACGGGTCGACCGCCGGAGACGCCACCGCCGCGGCGGGACGCATCGACGACGAACCCGGCCTCGACGCCGTGATCGAGCGCGTGCGCACGGCCGCCGAGCCCTGGGGAGCGCTCGCGGCGGTGGACCGCTCCGCCGTGCTGCTGTCGGCGGCGCGCGCGCTCGAGGAACGCCGCGCCGAGCTCATCGAGGTGCTGGCGTCGGAGGGCGGAGCCCTCGTCGCCGAGGCCGATGTCGAGGTGAGCCAGGCGGTCGACGCGGCCGGCTACTACGCCGCGACGGCGAAGGAACTCGACCGGGTGCCGGGAGCGGTGTTCGTCCCCGACCGGGTGACAGTCGTCGCCCCGCGGTGGAACGCGCCGGTGGGGCTCTGCGCCGCCGAGACGCTCGCCGCACTGGCCGCCGGCTCGGGGGTGCTTCTCACCCCGTCGCCGCGGGCGCGTCGCAGCGGCGCCGTCGTGGCCGAGGCCCTGTGGGCAGCCGGTGTTCCTCGCGACCTGCTGGCGTTCGTCGACCTCAACGAAGACGCCTCGGGGCGCGCGCTGATCGTGCACCCCGGTGTCGACCTCGTGCTGCTGGCCGGTGCCCGCTCGACCGCCGAGCGCTTCGCCGCGTGGCGTCCGGCCCTGCCGGTGCAGGCGTTCACCGCCGGACGCAATGCCGTGATCGTCGCGCCGTCGGCCGATCTCGACGAGGCCGTCGCCGACATCGTGGGCAGCGCCTTCGCGCGCGCGGGCCAAGCGGCCACCGCCGCCTCGCTGGTGATCCTCGTGGGCGCCGTGGCCCGTTCGTCGCGCTTCACCGACCAGCTGAAGGATGCCGTCTCGTCGCTGCGCGTCGGGCCGGCGGTCGATCCGTTGTCCGACGTCGGCCCGCTCGTCGAAGAGCCCACGGGCGAGGTGCGCCGTGCGCTGACCGTGCTCGGCGACGGCGAACGGTGGCTGGTGCAGCCGCGCGAACTCGACCTCGGACCCGAGACGGCCGGACGCTTCTGGACGCCGGGCGTGCGCACCGGTGTCACCGCCGGGTCGCACCTCACCCGTGCCGCGATCGCGGCCCCGGTGCTCGGCATCCTGCACGCGCCGACCGTCACCCGCGCGATCGAGATGCAGAACGCGATCGGCTCGGGCTTCATCGCCGGGCTCCACACCCGCGACGCGGCCGACCTCGAACTCTGGCTCGACACGGCCGAGGCGGCCGTGCTCCGCGTGAACCGTCCGACCTCGGGCGCCGTCGTGCAGCGCGAGCCCCTCGGCGGCTGGGGCGAAGCCGCGGTCGGCACCGGTGCGATGTCGGGCGGACCCCACCGCCTCGTGACGCTGGGGTCGTGGCGTCCGTCGTCGGGCGGGGCTGCGTCGTCGACGCTGCATCTGCGCGGACTCGACAGCCGCATCACCGGGCTCATCGAAGCGGCCCAGCCGACCCTGTCGTACGAGGCCTTCGATTGGCTGCGACGCGGAGCGCTCTCGGACGCCGTCGCCTGGGACCGCGAGTTCGGTCGCGTGAAGGACGTCTCGCGCCTCGGCGTCGAGCGCAACCTCTGGCGGTACCGCCCGGCCGACGTCGCCATCCGCGCCACCGCCGACGCCACGTGGCAGGCGGTGCTGCGCGTCCTCGTCGCGGCGGTGCGCTCGGGCTCGACGTTCACCCTCAGCTCACCCGTCGGCCTTCCCGCGGCGGTGCGCCACCTGCTCAGCGAGAGCAACGTCGCCGTCTCGGTCGAGAGCGACGCGGAGTGGTTGCAGCGGTTGGCGGGGGGCACCCCGGAGGCCGCCGAGACCGAGGCCACCGACCTGATCGCCGCCCCGCGGCTCGCCCGCGTGCGACTCGTCGGTCCCGCCGCGACCGTGTCGACGCTGCGGGCGGCCGTCGCCGAGACCGTCGCGGGCGACGTGTCGCAGACGGTCTACGCCGACGAGGTGACCACGGCCGGGCGCCTGGAGCTGCTGCCGTTCCTGCGCGAGCAGTCGGTGTCGATCGGCGCGTTCCGCTTCGGCCGGCGCGACGCGTGGAGCGCCGAGGTCATCTGAGGCGGGGCCTGAGTCTGAGCCCCGGAGCCAGGGTCACCGCACCGCTGATTGAGCGCGTGGGCATGCTCGGCCGCCCTCTCGTGCGCTCAAAGCGCGAGGCATAACGTCTTCGTATGCAGTGCCAGATAGTTGATCCGTTTCATGCAGTCGGAACACTTCCAGACGAGGAGGTCGAGTACAGAGTGCGCGCTTGGAATGAGCCGTTGGAAGCAGGGTCGGCGTGGCGCGTAGACGAATGGGACATCACTGACGCCGACTCGGTCGTAACCGTAATCGAGTGGGCGGATGGTCTCGGTGCTCACTCCGTGGAAGTGTTTGTCCGGTATGAAGACCACGCTCTCGATGCGAGTGACAACTGGGTGACCGTTGACCGGCACGCTCGGGTGTACGGGGTTCCGGCAGACGACGGCGGAACCACCGAGATTGTGACCTTCACACGTCGTTGGGGCACCGGTTTCGAAAACGTTTAGCCGACCGTGCCCGCGGGGGTAACGTCGCAGCGAACCCCGAGGAGCACCGATGACCGCTGCCCGACTCACCGTCGACCCCCGCTTCGCGATCGGGGCCGTGCGCCGCCGCCTGTTCGGGGGCTTCGTCGAGCACCTCGGCCGTCACGTCTACGACGGGATCTACGAGCCCGGTCACCCGCAGGCCGACGAGCAGGGCTTCCGCGGCGATGTGCTGGAACTCGTGCGCGAGCTCGGTGTGTCGACCATCCGCTACCCCGGTGGCAACTTCGTCTCGGGCTTCCGCTGGGAGGACAGCGTCGGACCGCGCGCACAGCGCCCGCGCCGCCTCGACCTCGCGTGGCACTCGACCGAGACGAACGAGATCGGCCTGCACGAGTTCTCGGACTGGCTCGACAAGGCCGGCAGCGATCTGATGTTGGCGGTCAACCTCGGCACGCGTGGCACCCTCGAGGCGATCGACCTGCTCGAATACTGCAACGTGCCCGGCGGCACGACGCTGTCGCAGCAGCGCATCGACAATGGACGCGCCGCCCCCCTCGGAGTGCGCGTCTGGTGCCTGGGCAACGAGATGGACGGGCCGTGGCAGCTGGGGCACCACTCAGCCGACGACTACGGAAAGATCGCCGCGCAGACGGCGAAGGGCATGCGCCAGCTCGACCCGTCGATCGAGCTCGTCGTGTGCGGATCGTCGGGGGCGCAGATGCCCACCTTCGGCGAGTGGGAGCGGGTCGTGCTGCAGCACACCTACGACGACGTCGACATGATCTCGTGCCACGCGTACTACCAGGAGCACGACGGCGACATCGACTCGTTCCTCGCCTCGGCGGTCGACATGGACGGCTTCATCGAGAAGGTCGTTGCCACCGCCGACCACGTCGGTGCCGTGAAGGGTTCCGACAAGCGCATCGACATCTCGTTCGACGAGTGGAACGTCTGGTACATCGATCGCGTCGACTCGGTGAAGCCGACCGCGATCGACGACTGGCCCGTCGCCCCGCGGCTGCTCGAGGACGTGTACTCGGTGGTGGATGCCGTGGTGTTCGGCAGCCTCCTGATCTCGCTCCTGAAGCACGCCGACCGCGTGGCATCCGCTTCTCTCGCCCAGCTGGTGAACGTGATCGCCCCGATCATGACCGAACCGGGCGGACCGACCTGGCGTCAGACGACGTTCTTCCCCTTCGCGATCACCTCGCGTCTCGCGCGGGGCGTCGCGGTGCGCCTGCGGATCGACGCCCCCGTGATCGACACGGCGAGGCACGGCACTGTCTCGGGGGTCGATGCCGTGTCCACCCACGACGCCGAGACGGGAGCCACGGCGATCTTCGTCGTGCACCGCGGGCGGCACGACGCCGTCGACCTGGTGATCGACATCACCGGTCTGGGAGAGGTCGAGATCGTCGAGACGCACCTGCTCGCCGACGACGACCCCTCCGCCCGCAACACGCTCGACGACCCCGAGCGCGTGCAGCCGCGCGCGCTGGAGGGCGCGCGCATCGTCGACGGCCTGCTGCACGTGACCCTGCCGCCGATCGCCTGGGCGGCTGTGGCGCTGCAGGCACGCTGATCGCCGAGCGCGCGTGCGGGCCGACGCGGGACGACCGCGGGAACGAAGAACGCCCGCCCCGCGGCATCCGAGGAACGGATGACGGGGCGGGCGATCGGGGCCGGTCCCTCCGACGGGATCGGAGACCCGGGACCGCGCGGGGGTGTCAGGCGAGCTGCGCGCGACGCTCCGCGAGCTGGTCGAACGACGCGAACGACTCGGCGATCGGGCTGCCGGTGAAGTGGCCGACCCAGCCGTCGTCGTCGTGGAAGAAGCGCACGCTGACGTAGTGGGGCGAGGTGCCCATGTCGAACCAGTGCGTGGTGTTCGCCGGCACCGAGATGAGGTCGCCCGCCTCGCAGTACACCGCGTGCACCTTCTCGTTCGCGTGCAGGTAGAACACGCCGGCACCCTTGGCGAAGTAGCGGTCCTCGTCGTCGTCGTGCGCGTGCTCAGACAGGAACTTCTCGCGGAACGGCGTCTTGACCTCGTCGTAGTCGTCCTGCGCGGGGTCGAGGGCGACGACGTCGACGAGGGTGTAGCCCTCGCGCTCCTTCACCTCGCCGATCTCGTCGGCGTACAGCGCGAGCACCTCGTCCTGCGAGGCGCCGGTGGGCACGTCCTTGACCTCCCAGCGCGAGAAACGGGCGCCGAGTTCGGCGAGGGCCTCGCGGATCTCGCTCTCTTCGGTGGTCTCGAGCACGGGCGTGCTCGGGTCGGTCGCTTTCCAGACGGTCAGCAGGGTCATGGCCGCTCCTTTCGTTGGGGATGGGGAAGAGGGATGCCGAAGCTCAGCGCGTCGCGACGGCGAAGCGCAAGAGCCACTCGGTGATCTCGAGGTGGCGACGGGCCGCGGCCACATCGGCACCCCAGGCGTACATGCCGTGGTTCGCGACGATCAGGGCGGGGACCTCGGGCACCGAGGCGGTGGCGGGTCGGTAGACCTCGTCGAACCAGCCGGCCTCGACGGTCATGTCCTGATGGTTGCGGATGACGGGGACGGTGACCGTCTCGTCGTCGGCGAGGTGGCCGATGCCCTTGAGCATCTCCATGTCGCGGATCTCGACGCCGCTCGGCCACCGGTGCCCGGCGACGACGGCGTCGAACGCGTGCACGTGGAAGACGGCGTTCGCGCCCGTGCGGGCGGCGATGTGCGCGTGCAGGCCCGACTCGGCCGACGGGGGTCGGGGGTCGTCGGCGTCGATGGCGTGACCGGCGGCGTCGATGAGCACGACGTCGGCGTCGGTGAGCAGCGACTTGTCGAGGCCCGAGGCGGTGACGGCGAGCACGAGCGGGTCGCGGTCGACGACGATCGAGAGGTTGCCCGAGGTTCCCCGCATCCAGCCGTAGCCCGAGAAACGCGAGGCTTCGGCGGCGAGGGCCGCCCCGGCGGCCTGCACGCGGTCGGCGGCGGGAAGGCTCATCGGGTGACCTCGATCTCGTCGAAGGACGCCACGGCGGGGGCGGCGAAGTCGGCGCCGGCCCACGGCTCGCCCGCGCGGTCGAGGGCGACGACCTGCCAGCCCGCGGCGAGGGCGGCGGTCACCTCGTCGGGGTGGTCGGTGAGGAACAGGGCGCGCTCGGGCGAGACGTCGAGCGCTGCGGCGATGGCATCGAACGACGCGCGCTCCTTCTTCGGGCCGGCCTTCACGGTGTCGAAGAAGTCCTCGACGAGGGGGGTGAGGTCGCCCTGCGGGGCGTGGCGGAACCACGGCACCTGCGACGCGATCGAGCCCGAGGAGTACACGGCGAGACGGATGCCATCCTCGTGCCACGCGTGCAGGCGTGGCGGCACGTCGTCGAAGAACTGCGAGTGGATCTCGCCCGCGGCGAAGCCCTCGGCCCAGATGATGCCCTGGAGCGTCTTCAGCGGCGTCGACTTGACGTCTTTCGCCATGAGTCCGCGCAGCGCCTCGGCGATCTCGGCGTCGGAGGCATCGGCATCCAGGCCCGTCTCGACGATCGCGTCGGCGCGGGCGGCGCGGACGGTGTCGTCGTCGCGGCCGAGCACCTCGTCGAGGCGCGGGCGGGCGTAGTCGTAGAGGTCGCCGAGGATGAAGCCGGCGGCCGAGGTCGTGCCCTCGATGTCGAGCACGACGACGTCGGCGGTGGGGGTGACGGTCATGAGGTCTCTTTCCGGGAGAAGAACGATGCCACGGCCGCGGCCGCCAGGCGGGAGTGCTCGACGACGACGTCGTCGGAGGCCCCGGCGATGTGCGGGGTGAGGGTGACGTTCGGCAGGCTCAGCAGCTCGTCGTCGGGGGCGAGGGGCTCGTCGTGGAACACGTCGAACCCGGCGCCGGCGATGCGTCGGTCGCGGAGCACCGCGAGCAGAGCGCCACGATCGACGAGGGCGGCGCGCCCGGCGTTGATCAGGTAGGCGTCGGAGCGCAGGAGCGCCAACTCGCGCGCCCCCAGCAGCCCCGTCGTCTCGGGGGTCAGCGGAACGTGCAGGGTGACGATGTCGCTCTGCGCGAGCAGGTCGTCGAGCTCGACGTGCTGCACGTCGTCGCCGAGGGCGCCGGGGGCGAGGAACGGGTCGTACACGGCGATGCGCAGGCCGAAGCCCTGGGCGCGCCGGACGACGCGGCGGCCGACCGCTCCGCCGCCGACGACGCCGAGCCGACGGCCCGACAGCCCGATCCCGCGGAAGCGCGCGTAGGGCTCGAACACGTCGTCGGCGCTCCAGTGGCCCTCGCGCAGCCACGCCGAGGCGGCGGGCACGTGGCGCACCGTCGCGAGCAGCAGCGCGAGGGTGAAGTCTGCGGTGACGTCGGCGTTGCGGCCCGGGGTCGTGCGCACCTCGACCCCGTGCGCGGCGCACGCGGCCAGATCGACGTTGGCGGGGTTCGCGCGGCACGCGACGACGAGCGCGAGGCGGGGGGCGGCCGCGAGGGCCGCGTCGTCGATGCGGTCGAGCTCGGCGATCACGACGTCGGCGTCGGCCAGGGCAGCGGCGAAGGCGGGGTCGGCGGCGGCGCGGGCGCCGAGCGACTGGCCGGTTTCGGCCTCGGATGCCACGAGCACGTCGCCCGCGATCTCGGCGGCGGTGCGCGGGTCGAAGGGGGCCGTGATGACGATGCGGGTCACGCGGGTGTCCTCTCGGGAGTGGGGGATTCGGGGCGGGACGCGTCGAGGTGGGCGGCGGGGGCCGCGGCGTCGGTGCGCTCGGTCTCGGCGAGGTCGGAGGCGGGGCGCGTGCCCTCGCGCGCGGGATCGGACGCGGCCGTCTCCGCCGGGGGCGACAGTCGACCCAGCACGCGCAGCGCGGGCCACTCCGGCCGCAGCGCCGCGCGCACGCGCGCGAACACGTCGCGCGCAGCCCCCAGGGCGAGCGAGAGGTGGGGGGTGAACTCGACCGTGTCGGCGGGGAACACCCGCACCGCGGCCGCCAGGTCGTCGGCGAGCCCGGCCGCCACCAGTGCGACGGTCGCGGCTCCGCGTGCGCCGATCTCGGGGTCGGCGGTGCGCACGATCGTGCGTCCCGACACGTCGGCGAGCAACTGGCAGAGCAGGTCGCTGCGCGCGCCGCCGCCGCACACGGGCACCCGGTCACCGGCATCCAGCAGGTCGAGGCTCTCGGCCACGGTGAACGCGAGCCCCTCGAAGACGCTGCGCAGCAACTGCGCCGGGGTGGTCGTGACGCTCATGCCCACCCACGAGGCCGAGGCCGCGGCGTCGACGAAGGGGGCGCGCTCGCCGCTCGGCGATCCGTAGGGCAGGTAGACGACGCCCCCGCTGCCGTCGGTCGCGGTGCGGGCGAGGCGCTCCAGCTCGCTCCATCCGCGGCCGGACAGCCCGAGCGAGTCCCGCACCCAGTCGAGGTTGGGGGTGCCGACCATCGACGACAGGGCCTCGATCACCTGGGTGCCGCGGCCGGTGGGAAGAAGGATGCCGATCCCGCTGTCGGCGGCGGCCCGATCGGCGCGGTTGACGGCCACGGTGGCGGTGGTGCCGAGCACGACCCAGCCGTCTTGATCGGCCAGAGCGCCCAGGCCCACCGGGCACGCGGCGGAGTCGACGAGTCCCACGGCCACCGGGACCCCGGCGGTGAGGCCGAGCTCGGCGGCGGCCGCGTCGGTGAGCGGTCCGGCGACCTCGTGCGGGGCGCGCACCGGGGCGAGGAGGTGCGCGAACCGGCGGTGACCGAGCGCGTCAATCATCTCGTCGGAGTACGCCAAAGTTGCCGGGTCGAGGTAGGTGCGCGAGGCCTCGGAGGGATCCGTGGCGACCTCGCCGGTGAGGCGGTGGCGCACCGCGTCTTTGCAGTTGAGGTGGTGGGCCGCGCGGGCGAGCGTCTCGGGCTCGGTCTCGGCGAAACCGTCGAGCAACACGGGCAGGGTGCCGGGGAAGCTGGCCGAGCCGGTTGCGGCGACGACGGCGGCGTCGCGCCCGTCGCGCTGCCAGGCGGCGACGCGGTCGGCGCCTCGGCCGTCGAGCCACAGGGCCGCGGGGCGCACCGGGCGTCCGTCGTCGTCGACCAGCCAGGCACCGTCGCCCTGGCCCGTGACGCCGATCGCGACGACGTCGGGCTGGGCGCTCCGCGCGAGCGAAAGGGCTTGGCGGACGGCGCCGACGACGGCGTCCCAGACCGCGTCGATGTCGCTCTCGGCCCCGCCGTCGGGGGTGCGCACGACGCTCACGGCCCGGTGGCCGGCGGCGAGCGTCTCGCCCTCGAGCGAGTACAGCACGGCCTTGACCGCGGTGGTGCCGGCGTCGATGCCGAGAACGGCGGGGTTCACGGGGTGCCGCCCGAGGTGGTGTCGGTGGTCGAGGTCGGGATCGTGGTGCGCTCGCCGGCCGGGGCCGAGCCCACGGTGCCGGAGGGGGCTGCCGGGGCGGGCCGGCGCTCCGCCGCGGCCCGCGCGCGCTGCGCGACGGTGTACGCCAGCACGAGGGCGACGAGCAGCACCACGCCCTGCACGGCGGCCTTGACGTTGAAGTCGAGGCCGAGCAGGTCGAGGCCGTTCGCGAGCACGCCGAGGAACAGCACTCCCACGACGGTGCCGGGGACGTTGGGCCGCGACCGCGGGTGCATCGAGGCGCCGATGAACACCGCGGCGATGGCGTCGAGCAGGTAGCTGAACCCGGCGAGCGGGGTGTACAGGCGCAGCGATGCGCTCAGCAGGATGCCGCCCGCCGCGCACAGCACGCCCGCGCCGACGTAGACGAGCACGCGGATGCGGCGGGTGCGCAGCCCCGCGACGACCGCCGCGCGGTCCTGCAGGCCCATCGCCTGGATGCGCACGCCCGCGGGGGTGCGGTGCAGCAGGACGCCGACACCCACCGCCGCGACGGCGGCGATGATCACGGGGATGCCGATGCCCAGCACGTCGCCCGAGCCGAGGAAGGTGAAGCCCTCGGGGGCGGCGCGGAAGCTCACGCTGGCCCCGCCGTTGGTGCCGATCTGCTGGGCGCTGCGGCCGATGAAGAAGGTGCCGAGCGTGGCGAGGAAGGGGGTGACCCCGAGCCCCACGATGAGGAAGGCGTTGAGTGCGCCGATGAGCGCGCCGCCGAGGAGTCCGAGCAGCACGGCCACGGGCCACGGCATCCCGAACGACATCATCGACACGATCGCGAACCACGCGCCGAAGTCCACGGCGACCGCCGCCGACAGGTCGATTCCGCCCGACGACACCACGACGGTGAGGGCCAGGGCGACCAGCAGCAGGATCGCGACGCCGTCGAGCACGTTGAGCAGGTTGCTCGGGCGCAGGAACGCGTCGCTCGCGAACGAGAAGAACACGATGAGCACGGCGAACGCGGCGACGAAGCCGTAGCGGGTGACGGTCGCGGCGGCCGAGCCGGCGACGCCCGACCACCGGGCGCGGGGGGCGGTCGTGCTCATGCGCGGGACTCCTCGTTCTTGCGCGCCGCGGCCGCGGCTACGACGAGCAGGATCAGCACGCCCTTGAACCCGTCGACCCACGCGTTGGCGACCCGCGAGAGGATCAGACCGTTCGACAGCAGCGCCACGAACAGGGCACCCAGCACCGAGCCGAACACGGTGACCGTGCCGCGGCGGGTGAAGGCGGCGCCGAGGAAGGTCGCCAGCACCATGTCGACCATGAGGCGCTCGTCGATTCCCGGGCTGCTGCCCGAGCCGCGCGCGACGAGCAGCAGCGAGCTGAGCCCCGCCACGACGCCCGCGATGACGAACGTCGACATGATGTAGCGCTGAGCGGGGATGCCGGCGAAGGTCGCGGCATCCCGGTTGCCGCCGACCGCCTGCAGGCGCAGGCCGTAGGGCGTGCGGGCCAGCACGAACACGAGCACCGCGGCCACGATCAGCATGAGCACGGCGGCGAGGGGGATGCCGGCGATCCGCGTATCGCGCACGGCGACGACGAGAGGGTCGGTGACGTCGATGCGGCGGTTGCCGCTGACCACGCGCGTGATGCCCACGACCGCGACGTACACGGCCAGCGTCGCCAGGATCGACGACAGTCCCACCCAGCCGACGAGGATCGCGTTCAACACGCCGAACAGGGTCGTGACCAGGATGCCGAGGGCGAAGGCGACCGCGAACGGCGTGCCGTACGAGGTCAGCTGATCGCTGACGATCGCGGTCGCCAGCGCGGCGGTGGCGGGGATCGACAGGTCGATGCCGCCCACCACGACGTCGTCGCCGCCGCCGATGACGACGATCGCGAGCCCCATCGCGACCAGCGCGACCGGGGCCGCCTGGGTGAGGCTCGCGGTGACGTTGGCGAGGCCGAGGAAGCCCTTCGCCGTCACGGCGAGGTACACCGTCATCGCGAGGACGACGAGCAGGGGGCCGCGCCGGGCCAGCAGGCTCCGGATGCGGGGAGCGAGCGCGGGGCGCTCGACGGCGAGGGCGCTCACGCGGCATCCCCTTCCGATCGTGCGTCACCGCTGCCGGTGACGAGGGCGCTGAGGTGTTCGAGGGTGAGACCGTCGGTCGACACCTCGTGGGCGATGCGTCCGCGCTCGAGCACCACGATGCGGTCGGCGAGTCCGAGCACCTCGGCGGGGTCGGTCGAGACGACGACCACCGCGGTCCCGGATGCCGCGAGCTCGGCCAACAGGCGGTAGATCTCCTGCTTGGCGCCGATGTCGACGCCGACGGTGGGCTCGTCGAGCACGATGACGCGCGCGCCGGCGGCGAGGCTGCGGCCCAGCACGACCTTCTGCTGGTTGCCGCCGCTGAGCAGCCGCGTCTGGGCGGTCGTGTCGCGGGGGCGGATGTCGAGGCGCTCCGACAGCTCGTCGGCGCGCGCGCGGGCGGCGGGGGCGTCGAGGAGCCCCGCGCGGGCATCGGTCGAGAGCGTGGAGAGCGTGAGGTTCTGCTGCACCGAGAAGTCGAGCACGACACCGTCGTGACGGCGGTCGCGGGGCACGAGCACGACGCCGGCCTCGAGGGCGGCGGCCGGGCTCGACGGGCGGAAGCGGCGCTCGCCGAGGCGCAGCTCGCCGGTGTGGCGGTGAAGGCCCACGAGGGCCTCGCCGAGCTCCGAGGCGCCGGAGCCGAGAAGCCCCGTCACCCCGACGATCTCGCCCGGGCGCGCGTCGAGGTCGACGCCGTGCACCACGGTGCCGACACCGAGGCCGCGGGCGCTCAGCACGGCCGGCGCGGTCACCGGCGGACGGCGGGCGGGGTAGAGGTCGTCGATCTCGCGCCCGATCATCAGGCGGATCATCTCGCGGCCGCTGTCGGGCCCGACCGCCTCGAGGCGACCCACGTCGAGGCCGCCGCGCAGCACGGTCACGCGGTCGCAGATGCGCGTCACCTCGCCGAGGTAGTGCGAGATGTACAGGCTCGAGATGCCGCGTTCGCGCAGGCGGCCGATGATCCCGAGCAGCTGCTCGGCCTCGGCGCTCGCGAGCGGGGCGGTCGGCTCGTCGAAGACGATGACGCGCGCGTTGTCGTCGACGAGCGCGCGGGCCACCTGCACGAGCTTGCGTTCGGCGGGCCCGAGGTCGCGCACGAGCCGGAGGGGAGAGAGGTCGATGCCGAGCACGTCGTGCAGCACCTCGGTCACCCGCGCCCGCATCGCGCGGCCGCGCAGCACCCCGCCCGCGCTCCGCTCGTTGCCGAGCCACACGTTCTCGGCCACCGTCATGTCGGGCACGAGCTGCAGCTCCTGGTGCACGAACCGGATGCCGGCGGCGTGCGCATCGGAGGGGGTGAGCCGCTCGGTCTCGGTGCCGTCGATGACGACGGTGCCACCGTCGCGCTCGTACAGCCCCGCGAGGATCTTGATGAGCGTGGACTTGCCCGCGCCGTTCTCGCCGACGAGGCCGTGCACCTCGCCCGGGCGCACGTCGATCGAGGCGCCCCGGAGAGCCGGAACGCCCGCGAACGCCTTCGTGACGCCGGTCATGCGGAGCACCGGCGTCACGAGGGGGGAGGAGCTTTCGATCACTGGGTGTAGCCCAGCTCCTTCGAGACCTTCTTCGCCTCGTCGGGACCGGCGACGGGGATCGTGTCGACGTAGCTGACCTTGTCGACCGTCTCGCCCAGGAAGTACTTGCCGACGTTGTCGGCCGAGATCGTGGCGATCTTGCGCGGGAGCTGTGCGATGTTGCCGACGAACGGGCTGTTCGGCTCGCTCATGATCTCGAGGGTGTCGGGGCCGGCGTCGAAGGCCGTGACCTTCACGTCGGTGCGGCCGGAGTCCTCGATGGCCTGCACCACGCCGATGGCGGGCTGGTCCCAGCACGCCACGTGGATGCCCTGGATCGTTCCGACCGGGTACTTCTCAAGCAGCGCGAGCGTCTGCTGACGCGCGTCGTCGGGCGCGTTGGCGAACTGCTCGGCGAGCTCGGGCTCGATGAGCTTGACGCCGGGGTAGTCCGTCGAGAGCTCGTTCTTCCACGCGTCGTAGCGCTCGCCGCAGAACGACAGGCTCTGGCCGAACGCGTTGAACACGGCGACGTTGCCCTGACCGCCGAGGGCGTCGCCGGTGATCTTGCCGAGGGCCTCGCCGCCGACCTGGTTGTCGGACTGCGCGTTGTTGACGGCGTACTCCGAGGCGTGGTCCACCCCGAAGACGGGGATGCCGGCGTCGTGCAGCTGCTGCAGCTTCGGGTCGACCGAGGCGTCACCGAGGATCGTGATGACCGCGTCGACGTTCTGCGCGAGGAAGATGTCGTGGTTCTGCGCGTGCAGGGTGTTGTCGCGGTTGCCGTCGGTGGTCAGCGGCGTGCCGCCGAGCTTGGTGACCTCGTCGACCGCGCCCTGGAAGGCCTCACGGTCCCAGAAGTGCTGCGTTCCGACGACCGCGATGCCGATGGTCTTGCCCGCGAGCGGCTGGCTGGCGTCGACGCCCTCGCCGTTGGGGGCCGCGCCGTCGGACGAGACGGTCGAACAGCCGCTGAGGGCGATGCCCGCCGCGACGACGAGCGCCGGAAGGGCGAGGAGGGACTTTCTCACGGTGGGGCTCCTGTGGGCCGGAGGGCGCTCGCGTCGGGGTGCGCGTCGCCGCTGATGCTGTGTGGGGTGCCGCCGGGGAGCGGACTCTCGAAGCGTAGGGAGGGGGCGAGACAACGTTCGACTCGGGCGTCACACGGTGAAATGAAGTCGTCACCGGTGACCGCGTCAGTAGGCTTCGGCCGTTCCCGACACCGAGGAGACCCATGTCGCAGTCCACCCGTGCGCTCGGCGGCCGTCGCGTCCTGACCGTGGGCCTCCACGTCGCCGACGTGCTCGGTCGCTACGTCGACGCCATCCCTGCCGGTCAGGGACTCGCCCTGCTCGACGAGATCCGCCTCACCGTGGCGGGCACCGCCGCCGCGACCGCCGTCGACCTCGCGCGCCTGGGCGTGCCCGTGGCCACGGTGGGGGCGGTCGGCGACGACGCGCTGGGTGTGTTCCTGCGTTCGACGATGGCCGCCGAGGGCGTCGACGTCGACGCCCTGGCGGTGCGGTCCGCGCACCCCACCTCGGCGACGATGCTGCCGATCCGCCGCGACGGCAGTCGACCGGCGCTGCACGTCATCGGGTCGAACGCCGCGATCCGCGCCGACGACCTGGCGGCCGTCGACCTCGACGAGGTCGCCGTGCTGCACCTGGGCGGCACGTGCCTGCTGCCCGGCATCGATGGGGCGCCGAGCGTCGAGCTGCTCCGTCGTGCGCGTGCGGCCGGTGTCGTGACGACGATGGACTTCATCCCGACCGGCGCTCCCGCCGATCGTGACGCCGTGCTGCCGTGTCTGCCGTTCATCGACTACCTCTTCCCCAGCGAAGAGGACGCGCTGTCGTTCGCGGGAGCGGCGACGCTCGACGAGGCGATCGCGTTCTACCTGGATGCCGGTGTCACCACCGTCGTGATCACGCGCGGCGCCGCGGGGGTCAGCATCAGCACGCGCGAGCGGCGCGATATGCGTCTCGCGGCATACGCGGTCGACGTGGTCGACACGACGGGCTGCGGCGATGCGTTCAGCGCGGGGTTCATCTGGGGGCTGGTCGACGGCGCCGACGTCGTCGAGGCCGCCGAGCGAGGGCTGGCGTGCGGCAGCCTCGTGGCGACGGGCCTCGGCTCCGACGCGGGCCTGCACTCCGTGTCCGACGTCGCGCGGCTGCGGGCCGAGGGCGTACGCGGCGCCGTGTAGGCGGCATCCCGGGTGTTCGCGGGGGCGCATCCTCCACGATGCGCGCAACCTCCGTCGTCCGGCGTCGGATGCCGCGGAGGTTCTGCACATCGCGGAGCGTGTGGCCACGCCCCCGCGCAGCGCCGCTCGCGCCCTTACGCGCCCGCGTGCGAGAATGGCCGCGGCGTGCTCGGATCGACCTTTCCCCGCACGGCGCCCCGGCGTCGTCGAGTTGAAGGGCCACCAGGCCCCAGGACAGCGTCCGCCGCACCTTTTCTCCGAGGAGCAGAGATGTCCGCTACCCCCACCGCCGCCACCGACTCGACCGCCGCCTCCGCGGCCGGAACCGAGCGCGTGCAGCAGCGCCGTCGCTATCTGATGTGCCGGCCCGAGCACTTCACGGTGAGCTACAGCATCAACCCGTGGATGGAGCCCTCGCGGCCCACAGACACCAACCTGGCCCTGACGCAGTGGCAGGCGCTGTACGACACCTACGTCTCGCTCGGGCACGAGATCGAGCTGATCGACCCCGTCGAGGGACTGCCCGACATGGTCTACACCGCCAACGGCGGCTTCGTCATCGACGGCGTCGCCTACGGCCCCAAGTTCCGCTTCCGCGAGCGCGCCGCCGAGGCGCCCGCCTTCATCGACTGGTTCGCCGCGAACGGCTTCGAGGTCGCCGAGCCCGTCGAGGTCAACGAGGGCGAGGGGGACTTCCTGCTCGTGGGCGACACCATCCTCGCCGGGACGGGCTTCCGCTCGACCGGCGACAGCCACCGCGAGGTGGGCGAGGTGTTCTCGCGCGAGGTCGTGTCGCTGACGCTCACCGACCCGCGGTTCTACCACCTCGACACCGCGATCGCGGTGCTCGACCCCGTGGAAGGACCGGGGGGCGCCGAGAAGGCCAACATCGCCTACCTGCCGAACGCCTTCGACGAGAAGAGCCAGGCGATCCTGCGCGAGCGCTACCCCGACGCGATCCGGGTCTCGGATGCCGACGGCTCGGTGTTCGGCCTCAACTCGGCCAGCGACGGCAAGAACGTCATCATCTCGCCCCGCGCCGTGGGCTTCGAGGCCCAGCTGCGCGAGCGCGGCTACACGCCCGTGAAGGTGGACCTCTCCGAGCTGCTGCTCGGCGGTGGCGGCATCAAGTGCTGCACGCTGGAGCTGCGAGGCGGATCCCGATGAGCGCCGCCGTCGACGACCTCGGCGCGCACCTGATCGCCGAAGAGGGCGCGCACCTCGCGCACAACTACCACCCGCTCCCCGTCGTCGTCTCGCGCGCCGAGGGCGTGTGGGTCACCGATGTCGAGGGCAAGCGCTACCTCGACCTGCTCTCGGCCTACTCGGCTCTGAACTTCGGCCACGGTCACCCCGCGATCCTCGCGGCGGCGCGCGAGCAGCTCGAACGTCTCACCCTGACCAGTCGCGCGTACCACAACGACCGTCTGGGTCCCTTCGCCACGGCGCTCGCGCAGCTCTGCGGCAAAGACCTCGTGCTGCCGATGAACACAGGGGCCGAGGCCGTCGAGACCGGCATCAAGGTCGCGCGCGCCTGGGGCTACCGCACCAAGGGCATCGCTGCGGATGCCGCGACGATCATCGTCGCGAACGGCAACTTCCACGGCCGCACGACCACGATCGTCGGCTTCAGCGACGACCCCACGGCGCACGACGACTTCGGTCCCTATGCGCCGGGCTTCGTGCACGTGCCGTACGGCGACGCGGAGGCCATCGCGGCGGCGATCGACGAGAACACCGCGGCGGTGCTCCTCGAGCCCATCCAGGGCGAGGCCGGCGTCGTCATCCCGCCCGAGGGGTTCCTGCGACGGGTGCGCGAGATCTGCACCGCGAACGATGTGCTCTTCATCGCCGACGAGATCCAGTCGGGTCTCGGCCGGGTGGGGACGACCTTCGCGTGCGACCGCGAGGGCGTCGTTCCCGACGTCTACCTGCTCGGCAAGGCGCTCGGCGGCGGCATCCTGCCCCTGTCGGCGGTCGTCGCGAACGAGGACGTGCTCGGTGTCATCCGCGCCGGCGAGCACGGATCGACGTTCGGCGGCAACCCGCTGGCCGCGGCCGTGGGACTGCGTGTCGTCGAGATCCTGGCATCCGGTGAGTTCCAGACGCGCGCGGCGGCGCTCGGCGAGCACCTCGCCGGTCGCCTCGACACGCTCGTCGGCCACGGCGTGACGGCCGTCCGCATCGCGGGCCTCTGGGCCGGTGTCGACATCGACCCCGCCGCGGGCACCGGGCGCGAGATCGCCGAGAAGCTGCTCGCCCGCGGTGTGCTCGTGAAGGACACGCACGGGCAGACGATCCGCATCGCTCCGCCGCTGACGATCCGCGCGACCGAGCTCGACTGGGCGGTCGAACAGCTCCGGCACGTTCTCTCGTAACACGCGCGAGTCGCCGGGATTCGTCGCCCGGGCCCACCCGGGAGCGACACATCCTGGCGACTCACGCGGTCGAGAGGGGGGTCAGGTGACCGAGACCGTGAGCTCGTCCCAGCCGGTCGCGCCGTCGGGGGCGGGGGCGGCGACGTTCGGGGTCTGCGTCTGCCCGTCGGCCGAGATGGCGCGGCACCGCACGGTGTGATCGCCGCCGGTGGCGTTCCACGGCAGGCTCCACTGCACCCAGGTGTCGGACGAGATGGCCGTGGCCAGCGTCGCCGGCTGCCAGGCGCCGTCGTCGATCTGCACCTCGACGCCCGCGACGCCGACGTGCGTCTGCCAGGCGACACCGGCGATGACGGTGTCGCCCACCGGGACGCGCGCCCCGGCGCGCGGCACGTCGATGCGCGACGCGAGCTTCACCGGGCCGCGCGCCGACCAGCCGCGCGAGGTCCAATACCCCTCGTCGTCGGCGTATCGCGTGACCTCGAGCTCGGTGACCCACTTGGTCGCCGACACGTAGCCGTACAGCCCGGGCACCACCATGCGCACCGGGAAACCGTGCTCGATGGGCAACGGTTCGCCGTTCATGCCGATGGCCAGCAGAGCGTCGCGCTCGTCGGTCAGGGCTTCGATCGGAGAGGATGCCGTGAACCCGTCGATGGAGCGCGAGAGCACCATGTCGGCGTCGGCGGTGGGCCGAGCCCGCGCGAGGATGTCGCGAAGCGGGACACCCAGCCACCGCGCCGTGCCGATGAGCGAGCCGCCCACTCCGTTCGACACGCAGACGAGCGTGGCGACGGTCTCTTTCTGGGGGAGCGCGACCAGGTCGTCCCACCGCAGCACGACCTCTTGCTCGACGAGACCGTGGACGCGCAGCGACCAGGTCGCGGGATCGACCTGGGGGACGACGAGGGCGGTGTCGATGCGGTAGAAGTCGGCGGAGGGCGTGAGGACGGGAGCGAGCCCGTCGATACCGAGTTCCGCGGCGGCGGGCACCGCGGTGGTGGTCACGGGTGTCGGAAGGCGCAGCGCGCTGCGCACGGCGGTCACGG
This sequence comes from Microbacterium sp. CFBP 13617, assembly GCF_014839445.1. NCBI lineage: Bacteria > Bacillati > Actinomycetota > Actinomycetes > Micrococcales > Microbacteriaceae > Microbacterium > Microbacterium sp. CFBP 13617. The sequence goes on from NZ_JACYNW010000001.1 coordinate 857,234, forward strand.
CCCGTGCGCCGCCGCTCAGGGCGACGGAGCCGAGGGCGGCGAGGGCGCCGGCCAGGACGGCGACGCCCGAGAGGGCGAGGACGCCCCGGCGGGTGGGGCCGTCCGCAGGCGAGGCGGCGGGGGCCTCCCCGGTCGCCGGAGCGGCGGCCACCGCGGGCCGGCGGAGGCGGGCGACGAGCAGGGCGGCGACCACCGCGGCCGCCGCGCCGGCGACGAGCGACGGCACCGGCGAGAGCATCCCCGCGTCGGCGCGCGTCATCGCCACGATCGCGCCCACGACGCCGAGCGCCCCGAACACGACCCGGCCCCAGGGGGCCCGACGGTGCTCCACGACCCCCGCGGCGCCGGCGACCACGAGCAGCAGCACCGCGATGCCGACGAGCAGCGCCAGCTTGTCGCCCGTGCCGAACAGGCTGATGGCCAGGTCTTTCGCCCACGCGGGTGCGATGTCGATCATTCCGCCGCCGATCACCGCGAACGGGCTCGCCGCGGGGGCGATGACGGCGGCAGCGAGCTCGCCGAGCCCGGCACCGAGGACGGCGGCCGAGATCCCGGCGACGGCGGCCGGGACATCCTGGGCTCGAGAGCGCGTGGGGGTCACGAACGGAGCTTAAGGAGCGTGGACGACCGCGGCGCCGTCGTCGCCCGAACTCACAGCCAACCGGCATCCGTCCCGGACCCGCGGTCCCCGCCTGACGCGCACCGTCGCGAGCGCGGGTAGCGTGCAGGCATGCGCGAGAGTGTGCGATCCCTCCGGCGCCCCGCCACCGACGAGGCGCCGGCGTTCGACCTGACCTACGTCCGCTCCGGTCCGCGCGGTGCCACGCCCGTCGTCGTCATCCCGGGGGGACCGGGCCTCGCGTCGGTCCTGCCGTACGCGGGGCTGCGGCGCTGGGCCGCCCGCGGCGGGCTCGACCTGATCATGGTCGAGCACCGCGGAATCGGCCGCTCGCGCAGCGATCTCGACGGGCGCCCCCTTCCGCCCGAGGCGATGCGCGTGACCGCCGTGCTCGACGATCTCGCCGCGGTCCTCGACGCCGAGGGCATCGACCGGGCCGCGATCGTCGGCTCCTCGTACGGCAGTTATCTGGCGATGGCGTTCGGGGCGCGGCATCCGCAGCGCGTGGCCTCGATGCTGCTCGACTCGGCCCTGCAGTCGACCCACGACATCGGCCTCGAGCGCGCGCGCCTGCGAGAGCTGTTCTGGGACGCCGACGACGACATGGCCCGCGGTGTGAAACGCCTCGTGGCCGACGGCGTCGACGAGCGGGTCGTGCTCGACATCGTGCGCGCGGCGTACGAACTCGGCGGCACCGATCTCGTGCACCCGCTCGTACGCCACGAGCCGGGGTTCGCCTGGCGGGCGCTGGGCGCCTACGCCACCCGCGGTCGCTCGATCGCGCGGATCCCCGGCACCTACGACTTCGACCTCGTGGGCACCATCGCCTTCCGGGAGCTGCACTACGCCGGCACTCCCGACGGGCACCCGCTCGACCCGGCTCTGACCTACCTGCCCCTCGCGCACCGCTACCCGGCCTTCGCGGGGGAGCCCTACGACCTGGTCGAGGCGGTGCGCACCTTCGACTGGCCCCTCGTGGTGCTCTCGGGCGACCGCGACCTGCGCACCCCGCCGCCCATCGCCGAGCGCGTGGTCGCGTCGGCTCCGGATGCCGTGCTCGTGCGCATCCACAACGGGCACAGCGCCCTCGACACCCACCCCCTGGCGCTGCTCAACGCGACGCGTCGGCTGGTGCGCGGGCAGCAGGGCCGCCTTCCCCGAGACGAGGTGGCCCTGGATCGCCTGCCGCGAAAGGGACTGTCGGCGTCGTTCCCCGGGATGCTCGTGGGACTGGCCCGCTTCGATGCGCTGGTGCGCCGGCGGGTGCTGAAGCGCTGATCCGCGGCGCCCCGTGCACTGCCCGGGACGAGCCGCGGTGTCAAGGATCTGCCCGAATGTCGCTCCCGGGCGAATGCTGTCAGGGTGACCGACGACGGCGACCATCCCCCCTTCCCCCTGCTGGTTCCCGAGGACTCCACCGACCTCGACGACGTGCGCTCCGCGCTGCGGGGCGCGGATGCCGTGGACGACCTCGGCACCGACCTCGCCGCAACGCTCGCCTGGGTCGTCGCCGTGCCGCGGCCGCGGTCGCTCGCCGCGTCGTGGGAGCTGCTCGCCTCGGTCGCCGCGCGCGACATCGCCGCGGCGCGCGTGCTGGAGCCGCACCTCGATGCGCTCGGCATCCTCGACGAAGCGGCCGCGGCCGGCATCGCCCTCGATCTCGACGCGAGCGGCTCGTGGGGCGTGTTCGCCGCCGAAGGGCCGGGGGCCCGGCTCGAGGCGCGGCAGGATGACGGTACCTGGACGCTGCACGGGACCAAGCCCTGGTGCTCGCTCGCCGCCGACCTCGACCACGCGCTCGTCACGGCCTGGGTCGACGACGAACGTCGCCAGCTGTTCGCCCTCGACCTGCGCGACCCGGCTGTGACCGCGCGACCGGGACCCTGGCACGCGCGCGGGCTCGACCGGGTGGTCAGCGCCCCGATCGACGTCGACGCGGCGATCGCCGTGCCGGTGGGCGAGCCCGGGTGGTACCTGCGTCGCCCCGGCTTCGCGCACGGCGGCGTCGGGGTCGCCGCCTGCTGGTGGGGTGGGGCGATGCCGCTGCGCACGGCGCTCGCCGCGGCCGCCCGCGGCGAGCGTGCCGATCAGCTCGCTCGCGCGCACCTCGGCCGGGCCGACGTGGCCCTGTGGGCGGCGCGCGCCGTGCTGGTGGAGACGGCGACGGTCTTCGGCGCGGGGGGTTCGGCATCCGAGGGTCTGCGGGCCGCCCGCGCGCGAGCCGTGGTCGCCGACGCGGTCGAGGTGACCCTCACCGAGGCTGCGCACGCGCTGGGTCCGTCGCCGCTCGTCGCCGACGAGAGCCACGCGCGGCGCGTCGCCGACCTGCAGGTCTACGTGCGTCAGCACCACGCCGAACGCGACATCGCCCGGATCGGCGGCGACGCGGCGAAGGAGGGCGGGCGATGGTGAGCTTCGACCACCGCGACCCCGGCACCGCCGAGAGCGTCTGGACCGCGGCCCTCGCCGAGCGCCGCCTCGCCCCGCTCGACCTCGACGTGGACCGGGTGATCGTGATGGCCGCGCACCCCGACGACGAGAGCCTCGGTGCCGCCGGCCTGCTGGCTACGGCCGCCGCCCGCGGCATCGCGATCGACCTCGTCGTCGTGACCGACGGAGAGGGCTCCCACCCCGAATCGCCCACGCACACCCCGGCCACCCTCGCGCTGCGCCGCCGCCGGGAGCTGCTCGAGGCGTCGGACATCGTCGGTCTCTCGACCGACCCGCTCTTCCTCGGTCTTCCCGACGGCGGCACCGACGAACACCGGGAGGTCATCGCCGCCGCGCTGCACGACGCCCTCGACCGCGCGGGCGATGAGCGCGTGCTGGTGCTGTCCCCGTGGCGCGGCGACGGGCACCGCGACCACCGCGTCGTCGGAGAGATCGTCGAGCAGGTCTCGGCGGCCCGGGGCGTGCGCTCGCGCGCCTTTCCGATCTGGCTCTGGCACTGGGGCGGCCCGGGAGACGTGCCCTGGCCGCGCGCGGAGCGTCTGGACCTCGACGCCGCGGCTCGGGATGCCAAGACCCGCGCCGTCGACGCCCACGCCAGTCAGCTGCTCCCGCTGTCGGCCGCTCCCGGCGATGAGCCGATGGTGCACGACCGCATGCGCGCGCACTTCGCGCGAGAGGTGGAGGTGTTCGTCGCACCCGACGCGGGAACGCTCGACCCGCACCCCACCGCGGACACCGTCGGCCAGGACTACTTCGACGACATGTACGCCCGGCACGACGACCCGTGGGGCTTCGACTCGCGCTGGTACGAGGAGCGCAAGCGTTCCGTGCTGCTCGCCGCGCTGCCGCGCCGCCGGTACCGCTCGGCGTTCGAGGCCGGCTGCTCCACGGGCGCGCTGACGGCCGCGCTCGCCGCCCGGTGCGACCACGTCCTCGCGGTCGACCTCGCCCCGGCCGCCCTCGACCGGGCGCGAGAACGGCTCGGTCCGCGCGACGACGTCGAACTGCGTCGGGCGAAGCTCCCCGCCGAATGGCCCGAGGGTCCGTTCGACTTCGTCGTGCTGTCGGAGGTGGCGTACTACTGGGGTGCCGGCGACCTCGACCGCGGGCTCACGGCGAGCGTCGCGTCGCTGAGCGCCGACGGTCACCTCGTCGCCTGCCATTGGCGGCATCCGGTCGCCGAGTACCCGCGCAGCGGAGACAGCGTGCACGACGCGCTCGCCGCCCGGTCCGACCTCGTCCGTCTCGTGCGGCACGAGGAGGAGGACTTCGTGCTCGAGGTGTTCGGACGCCCGGGGGCGTCGTCGGTGGCGACCGAGGCGGGACTCGTGCCGTGAGAGCGGTGACGGTGGTCATCCCCGCGCACGACGAGGAGGCGCTGATCGGACGCTGCCTCGCGTCGGTGGCCCGGGCGGTGGCGCACGCGCGGGATCGCGAGACCGACCTGGTCGCGAGGGTCGTCGTGGTGCTCGACGCGTGCCGCGACACCACCGCCCTGCAGGTGCGGCGATGGGCGGTCGACACGATCGCGATCGACGCACGCAGCGTCGGCACCGCGCGCCGGGTGGGCGCGGCGCACGCGGTGGCCTCCGTCGACGTGCGCGCCGAAGACACCTGGATCGCGATGACCGATGCCGACACCGTCGTGCCGCGCGAATGGATCACCCACCAGCTCGATCTGATGCGCGACGGCGCCGATCTGGTGCTGGGAACGGTGCGCCCCGACTTCGCCGACCTCAGCGCCCGACACGCGGCGTACTGGCGCTCGACCCATCGCCGGGGCGAGCCCGCGGGCAACGTCCACGGGGCCAATCTCGGGGTGCGGGCGAGCGTGTACGCCGCGGCGGGCGGCATCCGGGATCTCGTCGAGCACGAAGACGTGGCGTTCGTGCAGGCGGCGCGGGCCGTGGGTGCGGTCGTGCGGGTGAGCGACGCCCACGAGGTCGAGACCTCGGGTCGCTTCACCGGGCGCACGCCCGCGGGATACGCCGCGTTCCTGCGGCGGGTGCACGCGTGGGTCGACGCTCCACCGCTGGCGGCACCGGGCGCGTGACCCATCCGCCGGGGTTCGTCAACCACCTCGGTCGCGCGAGACACGAGGCCGCAGACTGGGCGTCCCCCGGAATCGACGGAAGGCACAACGATGAAGGCACTGACCTGGCAGGGCAAGCGCAGCGTGAGCGTCGAGGAGGTCCCCGACCCGCAGATCCTCGAACCCACCGACGCGATCGTGAAGATCACCTCGACGGCGATCTGCGGCTCCGACCTGCACCTGTACGAGCTCTTCGGACCGTTCATCGACAAGGGCGACGTGCTCGGACACGAGCCGATGGGCGTCGTGGTCGAGGTGGGGTCGGCCGTGACGAACCTCGCCGTCGGCGACCGCATCGTCGTGCCGTTCAACATCTCGTGCGGGCACTGCTTCATGTGTCGCCGCGGCCTGCAGTCGCAGTGCGAGACCACGCAGGTGCGCGAGTACGGCAGCGGCGCCGCCCTCTTCGGCTACACCAAGCTCTACGGCCAGGTGCCGGGTGGACAGGCCGAGTACCTGCGCGTGCCGCTCGCCGACTACAACCACATCCGCGTCGGCGACGACCTGCCCGACGACCGCTACCTCTTCCTCAGCGACATCGTGCCCACCGCCTGGCAGGGCGTGAAGTACGCCGACGTCCCCGAGGGGGGCACGCTCGCGGTGATGGGCCTCGGCCCCGTCGGCCAGTTCGCCGCCCGCATCGGCGTGCACCTCGGCTACCGCGTGCTCGCGATCGAGCCCGAGGCCGACCGCCGCGCCATGGCCGAACGCCACGGCGTGCTCACCTACGACCTCACCGACACGGTGGTCGACGAGCTCGTCGACCTCACCGAGGGGCGCGGAGTCGACGGTGTCGTGGATGCCGTGGGCATGGAGGCCCATGGCAACGGCGGCATCAAGCTGGCGCAGAGCGCCATCGGCCTGCTGCCGGACCCCCTGGCGCGCACGCTCATGGACAAGGCGGGTCTCGACCGTCTCGCCGCGGTCTACGCCTCGATCGACCTCGTGCGTCGCGGCGGCACCGTCTCACTCAGCGGCGTGTACGCCGGTGAGGCCGACGTGCTGCCCATGAAGACGATGTTCGACAAGCAGATCACCTTCCGCATGGGCCAGTGCAACGTCAAGCGGTGGATCGACGACCTGCTGCCCCTGGTCGAGGACTCCGCCGACCCGCTCGGCGTGATGGACCTCGTCACGCACCACGCGCCGCTCGACGACGCCCCCGGCCTGTACGAGACGTTCCAGAAGAAGGAAGACGGCTGCATCAAGGTCGTCCTGCGCCCCGGCTCCTGACCCGCACCCGTGGCGCGAGTCGCCGAGGTTCGTCGCCCGGCGGATGCCGGAAGCGACGAATCTCGGCGACTCGCGCGCGTCAGGCGCGGCCGGCGTGCACGGCCTCGAGGGCCGAGGCGTCGGCGTCGGACATGCCCTCGATCGGTTCGCCGTTCCACACGATGTCGTCGCCGAGGGCGGCGAGGATCTCTTTACGGTCGCCGTGCGAGATCTTCGCGCCGTGCACGATGGTCGCGGGGCTCCACAGCATCGCCGCGCCGTCCCACCAGCCGGCGCCCACGTCGCGCACGTGCAGCAGGTCGTGCAGCGTCTTCGACAGGTGCGACAGCGGCTCGGTGAAGGCATCGGCGAGAACCGCGAGGGTGATCTGCCGCTCGGTGCCGGCGATGGCGACGACGGGCTCGTCGAGCTTGCCCTCGATCGCCTTCGACACATCGCCGGCCTCGAGCAGGATCACGCCGTTGGTGGGACGCGGGTTGCACTCGATGATCTTGTAGTCGGGCGCGGCCTCGCTGCCGTGGTCGACGAAGTCGAACGAGATCTGGCCCGAGAAGCCGGGGTCGAGCGCGTCGACGAGCTGCTGCGTGTAGCGCAGGGTGTCGGTGCTGTCGACGGCGATGAACGCGATGGCCGTGGAGTGCGCCCACTGCTCGGCCGCCTTGTACGTGGTGTGGGCGAGCACCTTGCCGTCGACGACGGCGCTGTACGTGCAGACCATGGGTCCGTCGACGAAGGGCTGAACGAGCCACGGCTGCTCGGGGGTGGGCACGCACTCCTCGACGGGGATCTTGCCTGCCAGCGGACCCGTGTTGGTCAGCAGGCCCACGCCGCCCCGCGAGAAGGCCGCGCGGGCGAAGAAGCGGGGGAAGCTGTCGATGGCGGCGCGCAGCTCGTCGGGCGAGGTGACGACGACCGTCTCGGGGATGGGCACCCCGGCATCCTGAGCCAGGCGCTGGAAGCTGGCCTTGTCGTGCAGGCGGGCCAGGTCGGCGAAGTCCCCGGCGAACAGGCGCACGCTCGAGGGCAGGTCGGCCACGCGCGCGGCGAGGTAGAACACCTCCTCGAACGTGGGGATGATCAGGTCGATGCTGTGCTTCTCGACGTAGTCGGAGACCGCGGCGATGAACGCGTCGGTCTCGAAGCGCGGAGAGGGTGTCGCGAGGTGCCCGGCGAGGAAGCGCGAGTGGTTTCCCACGGCCCCGTCGTAGGTGTCGCTGGCGAACACGGTATGCCCGACGCTGCCGAGCTTTCGGATCAGGTCGAGAGCGAAAGTGTTGCGGGAACTGGTGACGAGCACGCGCATGGAGGCACCCTTATCGTGGCGGCGGACGTTGGCGTCACTCTATCGATCGCCCGTGTCCGCGCACGTGTCACCGGCGGAGGAAACGTGTCGGCAACACGGCGCTGAGTAGAGTCATCGCATGGGTGACCTGTTCGACGGTTACGGCTCCACGCTGGCGCCGCGCAAAACCGCATCCGGCGTTCCGGCGTACGACGAGATGTTCGGCGGTCCGGCTGGTCCCGGAGACGCCGTCCCCTCGCGCGAGGCGTACCGGGAGCTGTACCAGACGCTCGCGAAGATGACGCAGCAAGAACTGCGCGGTCGCACCGAGTCCCTCGCGAGTTCGTATCTGGCTCAGGGCGTCACGTTCGACTTCGCGGGCGAGGAACGGCCCTTCCCCCTGGATGCCGTGCCCCGGGTCATCGCGTACGACGAGTGGTCGCGCATCGAGGCCGGCGTCAAGCAGCGCGTCCGCGCGCTGGAGGCCTTCCTCGACGACGCGTACGGCAACCAGCACTGCGTGCGCGACGGCATCCTCCCCGCCGGTCTCATCGCGTCGTCGCAGTACTTCTACCGCCAGGCCGCCGGCATCCGCAGTGCCAACGGCGTGCGCATCCAGGTGTCGGGCATCGATCTGATCCGCGACGAGCACGGCGAGATGCGGGTGCTCGAAGACAACGTGCGCGTGCCCTCGGGGGTCTCGTACGTCATCTCGAACCGCCGCGTGATGGCGCAGACCCTGCCCGAGCTGTTCGTCTCGATGCGGGTGCGCCCGGTCGGCGACTACCCGAACAAGCTGCTGTCGGCGCTGCGCGCGTCGGCCCCGCCCGGAATCGACGACCCGAACATCGTCGTGCTCACCCCGGGCGTCTACAACTCCGCCTACTTCGAGCACACGCTGCTCGCGCGCCTCATGGGCGTCGAGCTGGTCGAGGGGCGCGACCTGCTGTGCATCGGCGGCAAGGTCTTCATGCGCACCACCCGCGGCCCCCAGCGCGTCGACGTGATCTACCGCCGCGTCGACGACGAGTTCCTCGACCCGCTGCAGTTCCGCGCCGACTCCATGCTCGGCGCCCCCGGAATCATGCTCGCCGCGCGGTTGGGCAACGTCACGATCGCCAACGCCGTCGGCAACGGCGTCGCCGACGACAAGCTGCTCTACACCTACGTGCCCGAGCTCATCCGGTACTACCTGGCCGAGGAGCCCATCCTCAAGAACGTCGACACGTGGCGGCTCGAAGACCCGGGCGCCCTCGAAGAGGTGCTCGATCGTCTGCCCGAACTGGTCGTGAAGCCCGTCGACGGCTCGGGCGGCAAGGGCCTGGTCGTGGGCCCCGACGCCTCGCCGGCCGAACTCGACACGCTGCGCAAGCGCCTGCTCGCCGACCCGCGCGGGTGGATCGCTCAGCCGGTGGTCATGCTGTCGACCATTCCCACGCTGGTCGAAGACGGCATGCGCCCGCGGCACGCCGACCTGCGTCCCTTCGCGGTCAACGACGGCGACGACATCTGGGTACTGCCCGGCGGCCTGACCCGCGTGGCCCTCCCCGAGGGACAGCTCGTGGTCAACTCCAGCCAGGGCGGCGGGTCGAAGGACACGTGGATCGTCGGCGGAGCGGCCCCCTCGCACGTCGAATACGGCCAGGGTCAGGGCGTGTCGGGTCTCGTGGCCGATCAGGCCGCGGTCACCGAGTCGATCCCGATCATCTACGACGGCCAGCCCGCCCCCGCCACCTCGCCCCGCGACCAACGCCCGGGCCGCGATCAGCAGGAGCAGCAGCAACAGGATGCCGGCGTGCAGCACGGCCCCCAGGCCGAGCAGCAGCAGCAAGCGCGAGAGGTGCCGGAATGCTGAGTCGGATCGCCGAGAGCCTGTTCTGGATCGGGCGCTACATCGAGCGCAGCGACGGGACCGCGCGCATCCTCGACGTGCACCTGCAACTGCTGCTCGAGGATCCGTGGATCGACGAGGACACCGCCTGCCGGTCGCTGCTCAGCGTGATGGGCTCGGCCTGGCCCGAAGAGCTCGACACCGTGCGCCGCGACGACGTGCTCGCGCGTCTGGCCGTCGACCGCATGAACCCGTCGAGCATCGCCTACTCGATCACCGCGGCGCGCGAGAACGCCCGCCGGGCTCGCGAGATCGTGTCGACGGAGCTGTGGGAGATCCTCAACACCACGAACTCCCGCATGCCGCGCCGCCTGCAGACCGACAAGGTGCACGAGTTCTTCCAGTGGGTGCGCGAGCGCGCCGCCCTCGCGATCGGCATCGTCGACTCCTCGACCAACCGCGACGAGGCGTGGCAGTTCTTCACCCTCGGGCGCAGCATCGAGCGCACCGACATGACGGCTCGCCTGCTGGCCACCCGCTCGCTCACCGAGGTGTCGGGTCCGTCGTGGACGACGATCCTGCGCTCCTGCGGGGCGTACGAGGCGTACCTGCGCACCTACCGCGGCATGCCCAGTGCGCGCAACGCCGCCGAGTTCCTGCTGCTCGACCGTCTGTTCCCGCGGTCGATCATCTACTCGATCCAGCGGGCAGAGGACTGCATGAGCGCGATCGACCCCCGCGCCGACCGCGTCGGACACTCCAACACGGTGCTGCGCGCCCTCGGACAGATCCGCAACGACCTCGAGTACCGCCCGGTCAGCGACATCCTCGCGGAGTTGCCCGAACACATGCAGCGCGTGCAGACGGTCTCGCGCGAGGCGTCGGAGGCCATCCGCTCGCGGTTCTTCCCGACGCAGGCCGAGCCCAGCTGGATCGGAGAGATCTCGTGAAACGCCTCCGCATCGAACACCAGACCGGCTTCGCCTACCCGGGCGATGTCTCGGCGTCGTACAACGAGGCGCGCATGCTGCCGCACTCCACCGACAGCCAGTTCGTGCTGAGTTCGTCGCTCGACATCGAGCCCTCGACCTCGGTGAACCAGTACGTCGACTACTTCGGCACGCGCGTCGCGGCGTTCGACGTGCTGTCGCCGCACCAGGCGCTCACGATCACGGCGCGCTCACTCGTCGAGGTGCGGCCGCGCCCGATCGAGCACGCCGACATCACGTGGGAGCAGTTGGCGTCCGAGTCGGCGCGCTCGATCACCACGGTCGAGCAGCTGACGCAGACCCGCCGCACGACCCCGCACGCCGAGGTGGCCGAGCTCGCCCGTGCCATCGCCGCGCAGCACGACCGCCCGGGTCCGGCCGCGCACGCCATCGTCGAGGCCGTGGGTGACGCGATCGACTACATGCAGGGCGTCACGGGAGTGCACTCCACCGCGGTCGACGCGTGGGAGGCCCGCAAGGGCGTCTGCCAGGACATCGCCCACATCGCGATCGGGGCGCTGCGCGAAGTCGGCATCCCGGCCCGGTACGTCTCGGGCTACCTGCACCCGAAGCCGTCCGCCGAGGTCGGCGAGGCCGTGACGGGCGAGTCGCACGCGTGGGTGGAGTGGTTCGCCGGCGACTGGCAGGGCTTCGACCCCACCAACAACATCGAGATCGGCGACCGTCACGTACTCGTCGGTCGCGGCCGCGACTACAACGACGTGCCGCCGCTGCGCGGCGTGTACGCCGGCCCCGGCAAGAGCAATCTCAAGGTGAAGGTCACGATCACGCGCGAGACCTGACGCTGGTTACCCGGAAATATACGCAGAGCGTATAGTTCCAGGGGTATAGGAGGGTTCATGGGCGCCGACGTCGACATCGCACGGTCGATTGCTGCGTCACCGTTGCGCACAGCCCGCCTGAAAGACCTCCCTCCGCTCGTTCGGAACACGTGGCGAACCGTTGAGAGGTTGACGGACCGCGGCGCGCTGGTGCGACTGTCTCATGGTGTCTATACCGCTCCCCCCGATGGGGAAGACGGGCGTTCTTGGCGACCGTCGCTCGAGTCCACCGCCTTGGCTATCGCTGCGGCACGGGTGGGCGGCCGGTCGGCCGCCCTGATGGGAACAAGCGCGGCCCGCTACTGGGGAGTCCTTCCCCGAGCGATCGGTGTAGCAACCGTCGCGGTCGACCGGGGGAAGCACTCGGCCTTGGAACTGGATCACGGAGGAACCGTCCTCTTCGTCCCGCGGCGTTTTGATCTGCTCGATCTCGTCTTGGAGCGCACGAGTCTTGGGCGTGGGCTCGTCACGACGCCGGCGCAGACGCTTTTCGATCTGCTTTCGCGGCGTCCCGCTGATGGCCTCGAGAAAGAGATCGATGGGGCAGTCGACAATCTGATCGCTCGGGTCGAGGTCCCCGATTACGCGGATGTCCTCGCACGCTCTGCTCGCCCGGGCAAAGCTGCTCGCGCCGCACTCGAACGCCTGCGAGAGAAGTATGAGTGAGGCGCGCCCGACGTTCGGTGGTCGTGGACCGACGGTCGGTGTCCTCGACGAGGAAGAGCGGCGCGCGGTTCAACGGCTCTTCGGTGTCGCCGCAGAGCAGGTGGCCCGAGATCATGTCGTCTCCCATGCGCTGGCGGCCATCGCCGAGCTGAGTACGAACCATGTCGTCTTCTTCGGCGGAACGGCGCTCTCTCGAACGCACCTCCCGCAGACTCGGCTGTCCGAAGACATCGATCTCATCGCCCTGGGTGAGCGGCGACACGTCGCGCAACAGATCGAGGGCATTCTCTCGCGGCGACTGGGGCGCCTGTTCGGCGCAGTGCAGTTCACTCCGCGGCTCACTGAGTCGCGACATCCTCATGCTTCCGTTCTGCAGGTGGGGGAGACGCGAATCCAAGTGCAGTTGGTTTCGGCGGTCGGCTATCCTGCCTGGCCGACCGAGGTGGTGTCCATCGAGCAGCGTTACGGAGATGCTCCGCCGGCGCGCCTTCGCGTTCTCACGGCCGCGTCGTTCGTGGCGTCGAAGCTGGCAGCGTGGAGTGATCGCGGTGCCGCTCGCGATCTCTACGACCTCTGGGCCCTCGCCGAAGCGTCGAAGATCACGGGCGAGGCGCTCGACATCTTCCGACGGCTCGGCCCCCTCACCACTGTGTCGAAGGTCAGCTTCGTGGATGTGCCAACGCACACGGAGTGGACTCGCGCTCTGGGGCATCAGTGCCTCGTGCGGGTCACGCCGGACGTGGCCGTTGCTGTCGTCGAGGCGGCGTTGGAATCCGCCGCCGGGGGAGCCGAGGCGCCCACGCGCGAGACCTGAGCGGTCAGGCGCCGGCGGCTCGGCCCATCTGCTGCTGCACCTCGCGGTGCAGGTCGACCAGGCTGCTCGCCTGGCCGCGGTCGTGGCGGCGTGCCCACTCGTCGAGGGTCGTGCGCATCTCGAGGCCGGCGAGACCGAGCGCGGCGCGCACATCGAGGTCGGGGCGTTCGAGGCGCTCGGCGATCTCGGGGATGAAGCGGTCGGATGACGTGGCCTCGCGGCGCACGGCCGCACCCAGCAGCGCGGGCTCGTGGCCGATGAGCCGGCGCACGCGGAGGAACCTCTCGCGCGCCTGAGGATCGGCATCCAGACCGCGCAGCTCGCGCGCGAAGACGGCACGCAGCGCCGTCGTGAGTGCGGCGATGTCGTCGCCCGGCGCGCCGACGCCGGCGAGCGCCTCGGCGAAGCGGCCGTCGTCGATGAAGACGGCGTCTTCTTTCGTGCCGGCCAGGCGGAAGAACGTGCGGGGCGAGACGCCCGCGCGGGCGGCGATCTCGTCGACCGTGGTGCCGGTGACGCCCTTCTGCTCGAACAGGTCGAGGGCGGCCGCGCAGATCTCGACCGCCGTCTCGCGGCGGCGTCGGTCGCGCAGACCTCCACCCGCGGGGGATGACAGGGGGCTCATGTCCGATACAGTAGTCGATGTCTTATTGGCAGTAGCTGCCAAGTTGTCTCATCCTGCTTAGATTGGTCCTCCATGGTCTCCACCGGAACCGTCCCCACCGCCCCGCCCGGCGCCGGCGTCAAGCCCGCCGTGCGCCCCGGCGCCGTCATCGCGCTGCTCGTCGTCGCCGCCTTCGTCGTCATCCTGAACGAGACGATCATGGGCGTCGCCCTTCCCGAGCTCATGCGCGAGCTCGACATCACCGCCGCCTCCGCGCAGTGGCTGACCACGGCCTTCCTGCTGACGATGGCCGTCGTCATCCCCACGACCGGGTTCCTCATCCAGCGCTTCCCGCTTCGCACCCTGTTCTTCACCGCGATGGGGCTGTTCACCCTCGGCACCGTGATCGCCGCGATCGCCCCCGGGTTCGGCGTGCTGCTGCTGGGCCGCGTCGTCCAGGCGTCGGGAACCGCGATCATGATCCCGCTGCTGTTCACCACCGTCCTGAACGTCGTCCCCGCCCACCGTCGCGGACGCATGATGGGACTCATCTCGATCGTCATCTCGGTGGCGCCGGCCGTCGGTCCCACGGTCTCGGGTCTGATCCTGTCGGTCTTCCCGTGGCGGGCGATGTTCATCGTCATGATCCCGATCGCGCTGGTCGCGATCGCCCTCGGCGCCCGGTGGGTGCAGAACCTCACCGACACGCGCCGCGTGACCCTCGACGTGCTCTCGGTCGTGCTGTCGGCCCTGGCTTTCGGTGGCATCATCTTCGGCCTGTCGAGCATCGGCGAAGCGGCGAGCGGTCACGAGATCGTCCCCGTCTGGATGCCGTTGGTCCTGGGCGCCGTCGCGCTCGTGGCGTTCATCGTGCGTCAGCTGCGCCTCGGCGCGACCGACCGCGTGCTGCTGAACCTCGGCGTCTTCCGGCACTCGACCTTCAGCGTCGCCGTGGTGCTGGTGGTCGTGGCGATGACGACGCTGTTCGGCGTGCTCATCCTGCTGCCGCTGTACCTGCAGAACGTGCTGGGCCTCGGGACCCTGCCCACCGGCCTCATGCTGCTGCCGGGCGGTCTGCTGATGGGGCTCATGGCCCCGCTCGTCGGCAACCTGTTCGACCGGTTCGGCGCGCGCCCGCTCGTGCTGCCGGGCGCGATCGTGGCCAGCGTCGCGCTCTGGGGCTTCGCGACCCTGTCGACCTCGACCCCCGTCGGCTTCGTCATCGCCGTGCACTGCCTGCTGAGCCTGGGTCTGGCGTTCATGTTCACGCCGCTCATGACCGCGGCGCTCGGATCGCTCCCGCGCCGGCTCTACCCGCACGGCTCCGCGATCGTGTCGACCGTGCAGCAGCTCGCGGGCGCGGCGGGCACCGCGGTGTTCGTCACGCTCATGACCGTGGGCGCGGCGTCGGCCGTGGCCGACCGGGGCGCATCGGCCGTCGATGCCACGGCATCCGGCATCCACACCGCGTTCTTCGTCGCGGCGTGCCTGTCGCTGGCGGTCATCGTGCTGGCGGCGTTCGTCCGGACGCCGGCCCAGGTCGACGACGCCGAGGCGATGCCGGCGCACTGACGTCTCCACGCCGCTCCCGCACGGGCCGTTCGACGGCGCGCGCGGGAGCGGCGTTTCGTCATGCTCGGGCGGCGCGCCGACGCCCCCGTTACGGCACCCCCGTCGACGCCCGCGCCACCAGCTCGGGCGCGAACACCGTCTGCCGCGTCGGGCGGTCGGGGTCGTCGGCCTCGTCGAGCAGGATGCGCATCGCGGTGCCGCCGATGAGGGCGCTGGGCTGACGGACCGAGGTGAGGGGCACCGCCGCGGCGGCGGCGAACGGGATGTCGTCGAACCCCACCACGGCGATCTCGTCGGGGACGAGCATGCGGCCGTCGACGACGAGTCCCTGCAGGAGTCCCAGGGCGAGCAGGTCGTTCGCGGCGAACACCGCGTCGGGGCGGTCCGGTCTGTCGCGGGCGAGCAGGCGTCGACCGGCGGCGACGCCCTCGTCGACGGTGAGCGCGTGCGTGGGGACCACCTCGAGACTCGCGCGATGCACGCTGTTCTCGACGGCGCTGCGGGCGCCGGCCAGGCGGTCGGTCACCTGCCGGATGTCGAAGGATCCGCCGACGAACGCGAGGTGGCGGCGCCCGGTCGCGAGCAGGTGCTCGGCCGCGAGTCGGCCCCCGGCGACGCTGTCGACCGACACCGACGAGAAGCGCGCGTCGCCCGAGAACCGGTCGATGAGCACCGAGGGGATGCCACGGGAGCGCAGACGGGTGAGTCGGGCGGTGACGTCGCCGAACGGGGCGATGAGCAACCCCCGCACCATCTGCTGTTCGAAGAGGTCGATGTACAGCGTCTCGCGCGCGGCGTCTTCGTCGCTGTTGCCGTGCAGGAGCGCCAGGCCGCGCGCGGTGGCCTCGTTCTCGGCGCCGCCGACGACGTCGGCGAAGAAGGGATTGCGCCCGTCGAGGGCGACGAAGCCGACGGTGGTGCTGACGCCCGCGCGCAGTTGCCGGGCGGCGTCGTTGCGCACGTACCCGAGCTCTTCGATGGCGTGGTTCACCCGCTGGATCGAGGCGGCCGAGACGGCGTCGGGTCTGTTGAGCACGTTCGAGACGGTGCCCACCGAGACCCCCGCGAGGGTGGCGACGTCGCGGATGCTGATCGACACGGCGCCTCCTCACGTCACGATCCGGTCTCGGCGCGATCCCGACTTGACCGCGTCGTCGGGCTCACCCTACAGTGACTGGCATCCAATCTGAAACGATTCAGATTGTGCCGGGCAACCGGCTCCACCCTCGATGAGGAGGCCGCATGGCTGACGCGATGGACGCGACACCCGCCACGCCCCACCACGCCCTCGAGCTCCGGCGCGTGATGAAATCGTTCGGCCCCGTGGTTGCTCTGCGGTCGGGGAGCCTCACGCTCGACCGCGGATCGGTCCACGCCCTGATCGGTGAGAACGGCGCGGGCAAGTCCACGCTCGTGAAGATCATCGCGGGGCTGTACCGCCGTGACGACGGCGACTTCCTGCTCGACGGCGAGAGCGTCGACTTCGCCAGCACGGCGCAGTCCAAGGCCGCCGGCATCGCCGTGATCTACCAGGAGCCCACGCTCTTCCCCGACCTGTCGGTCACCGAGAACATCTTCATGGGACGCCAGCCCACCGGGCGTCTGGGGCGCATCGACCGGGGGAAGATGCGCGACGAGGCGACCCGCATCTTCGCGCGTCTCGGTGTCTCGCTCGATCCCGACCGGGTGACCGAGGGGCTGTCGATCGCCGACCAGCAGATCATCGAGATCGCCAAGGCCATCTCGCTCGACGCCCGCGTGCTGATCATGGACGAGCCCACCGCCGCCCTCAGCGGCGTCGAGGTCGAGCGACTGTTCGCGGTCGCCCGCAGCCTCCGCGACGAGGGGCGCGCGCTGCTGTTCATCTCGCACCGCTTCGACGAGGTCTTCGCCCTGTGCGACACCGTCACCGTCATGCGCGACGGCGCGTACGTGCACACGACGTCGTTGGTCGACACCACGGTCGACGACCTCGTGCGCCAGATGGTGGGACGCGACGTCACCGAGCTGTTCCCCAAGCTGCCGTCCACCCCGGGCGAGGTCGTGCTCGAGGTCGAGGGGCTGACGCGCCGCGGAGTGTTCCGCGACGTGTCGTTCTCGCTGCGCGCCGGTGAGATCGTCGGTCTCGCGGGACTCGTCGGTGCGGGCCGCAGCGAGGTCGCCCGTGCGATCTTCGGCGTCGACACCTACGAATCGGGCACCGTGCGGCTGAGCGGCGCAGCGCTGCCGAAGGGAAGCGTCCGCCTCGCCACCGCGCGAGGCCTCGCCCTCGTCCCCGAGGATCGCCGCAAGCAGGGCCTCGTGCTCGACGAGGGGGTCTCGCGCAACATCACCCTCGCGATCCGGACGAAGCTCTCGCGGTGGGGTCTGCTGCGCACCACCGACGAGAACCGTGCCGCCCGCGAGTGGGCGAGCCGGCTCGAGGTGAAGACCGCCGCTCTGGATGCCACCGCGGGAACGCTCAGCGGAGGCAACCAGCAGAAGGTCGTCATCGGCAAGTGGCTCGCCACCCAGCCGCGCGTGCTCATCGTCGACGAGCCGACCCGCGGCATCGACGTGGGCACCAAGTCGGAGGTGCACAGGTTGCTCTCCGAACTCGCCCAGCAGGGGCTCGCGATCCTCATGATCTCCAGCGAGCTGCCCGAGGTCCTCGGAATGGCCGACCGCGTGCTCGTCATGCGCGAGGGGCGGCTGACGGGCGAGTTCTCGCGAGCGGATGCCACCCCCGAAACCATCATGTTCGCCGCGACCGCCGATGTGGAGGCCACCTCGTGAGCACCGCCACCCCCATCCGTCCGGGCACGAGCCCCGCGGCACGACTCGTCTCGCACGTCGCCACGGCGCGCGAGAGCGGCATCGTGCTGGCGCTCGTGCTGATCGTCGTCGTCGCGACGGTGAACAACCCCACCTTCCTCTTCTCTCCCGACGGCTTCCGCGACCTGCTGCTGACCCCCTCGCTGCTGCTGCTCGTGGCCGTCGGCCAGGCGATCGTCATCATCACGCGCAACGTCGACCTCTCGGTCGGCTCCGTCGTGGGTATCACCGCGTACCTCACCGGCCGGCTCTTCATCGACGTGCCGGGACTCCCGCTCGTGGTGGTGTTCCTCGCGGGCATCGTGGTCGGCGGCATCCTCGGATTCGTCAACGGGGCGCTGGTCGCCTACGCCAAGGTCCCCGCCCTGGTCATCACGCTCGGCACGATGTACATCTACCGCGGCCTCAACGTCGCCTGGGCGGGAAGCAACCGCGTCAACGCCGGCGACCTGCCCGCGGACTTCCGGGGACTCGGGACCGGGCAGATCCTCGGCATCCCGCTGCTGACGATCGTCGCCGTGATCGTGCTGATCGCCGCCGCCTGGTACCTGCGCAACCTGCGCAGCGGTCGCGAGCTCTACGCCCTCGGGTCCGACCCGGCGGCCGCCCACCTCTACGGACTCAAGGTCAACCGCCGCATCATCGGCGCCTTCGTCACGAGCGGTGCCCTGGCGGGCCTCGCGGGTGTGCTGTACGCCGCGCGCTACGGCACCGTCGCCTCGAACGCCGGCTTCGGCTGGGAACTGCAGGCCATCGGCGCGGCCGTGATCGGCGGCGTCGCCATCTCGGGCGGCGTGGGAACGGTCTGGGGCGCCGCGATCGGCGCCTACCTGCTGCTCACGATCAACCGTGCGCTGCCGATCCTCGGCATCGACGACTTCTGGCAGCGGGCCGTCGTGGGTGCGCTCATCCTCGGCGCCATCGTGCTCGACCGTGTGCTCGCGGTCCGCCAGTCCCGCACGCTCACCGCACAGAGGGAGACGGGTCGATGACCTCCACCACCGTCGACGACCGCGCGCGCACCTACCGCGCGCACGCCCGCCCGTTCTGGCGTCGGGCCCTGCTCACCCGCGAGGCTGCCATCATCGGCATCCTGCTGCTGGTCATCGTCGTGTCGATCGCGACCGTGCGCAACTTCGACAGCCCACTGACGGTCACGTATCTGCTGCGTGACATCGCCCCGATCCTGCTCATCGCCCTACCGATGACGCTCATCATCATCACCGAAGAGATCGACCTGTCGGTCGCGAGCATCGTCGGACTCTCGAGCGTCACGGTGGGGGTGCTCACCCAGGCCGGCTGGCCGTTCGAGATCGCCGCCCTCGCCGCGGTCGTGGTGGGCCTCGTCGCCGGGGCGATCAACGGCTTCCTCGTCACCGTCGTGGGGCTCCCCTCGCTCGCGGTGACGATCGGAACCTTGGCCCTGTTCCGCGGCATCGCGGTGGGGCTGCTGGGCACCGAGGCCGTCACCGAGTTCCCCGAGACGTGGACCGACCTCGCCAAGGCCAACATCCCGGGCACGCCGCTGCCGCTGATCATGGTGCCCTTCGCGGTGCTCGCCATCGTGTTCGCGGTGCTGCTGCACCTCACCCCGTTCGGCCGCTCGCTGTACGCGATCGGCCTGAACAAGGAAGCGGCGCAGTTCTCGGGCATCGACGTCGCCCGCACCAAGTTCCTGCTGTTCGTGCTGAGCGGCGCGGTGTCGGGCTTCGCCGGGGTGTACTTCACCCTGCTCTACAGCAACGCCCGCGGCGAGAACGCCATGGGAATGGAGCTGCAGATCATCGCGGCGGTGCTGCTGGGCGGCGTGTCGATCTTCGGCGGTCGCGGAGCCCTGCACGGCGTGATCGCGGGCGTGCTGCTCATCGGCACCCTGGGCAGCGCCCTGCGCCTGGCCGGAGTCACCAGCGACATCATCAACGTCATCACCGGAGCCCTCCTCGTGCTCTCGGTGGTGTCCGCCAGTTTTCTCGCCTGGCTGCAATCTCGACGCGCAACCGCGCTCGGCAAGAGGAAGGGGTCACGCTCGACCGCTCCGGCGTCGACCGTCTGACCCGCACACCACCCGCGCCACACATCTGCACAACGGAAGGAAACAACGATGTTCGCATTCACTCGCAAGACCCGCGTCGGCACCGCTGCCGCCGCCCTCGCCCTGGCGGTCACCCTCGTCGCCACCGGCTGCTCCGGCGGTAGCGGCGGAGGATCCACCGGCGGAGGGGATGGCGGAAACCTGGCCATCACCTTCTTGCCGAAGAACCTCGGCAACCCGTACTTCGAGACCTCGAACAAGGGCGGCGAAGAAGCCATCGGCGAGTTCGGCGGCACCTTCGAACAGGTCGGCCCCAGCGAGGCGACCCCGACCTCGCAGGTGCAGTACATCCAGACCGCGGCCCAGCAGGGCGTGGGGGGCCTGGTCATCTCGGCCAACGACCCCTCGGCGATCTGCGACGCGCTCGACGAGGCCCGCAGCGCCGGCGTGAAGGTCGTCACCTTCGACTCCGACACCGACGCCGAGTGCCGCGACCTCTTCATCAACCAGGCCACGGCCGAGGGCATCGCCAAGGTGCAGGTCGACCTGATCGCCGAGCAGATCGGTGACTCCGGTCAGGTGGCCGTGCTGTCGGCGGCCGCGAACGCCACGAACCAGAACGCCTGGATCGAGCTGATGAAGACCGACCTCGCCGCCAACCACCCGAACATCGAGCTCGTCGACGTCGTCTACGGCGACGACGACGACCAGACCTCGTTCGACCGCACCGCAGCGCTGCTCCAGACCTACCCGAACCTCAAGGGCATCGTCTCGCCGACCACCGTGGGCATCGCCGCGGCCGGCCGGTACCTGTCGACCTCGGAGTACAAGGGCAAGGTCGCGCTCACCGGCCTCGGCACGCCCAACCAGCTGCGCGAGTACGTGCAGGACGGCACCATCACCGCGTTCGCGCTGTGGAACCCCGCCGACCTCGGCTACCTCTCGGCGTTCGCGACGAAGGCGCTGATCGACGGGCAGATCACCGGCGCCGAGGGCGACACGTTCGAAGCCGGCAAGCTCGGCGAGTTCACCGTCGGCGC
This sequence comes from Microbacterium sp. CFBP 13617, assembly GCF_014839445.1. Lineage (NCBI taxonomy): Bacteria > Bacillati > Actinomycetota > Actinomycetes > Micrococcales > Microbacteriaceae > Microbacterium > Microbacterium sp. CFBP 13617. The sequence continues at coordinate 878,115 of NZ_JACYNW010000001.1, forward strand.
TGACGCGACGGTGCTGTTGGGCGACCCGTACGTGTTCGATTCGGCGAACATCGCGGACTTCGACTTCTGATCCGAAGCCCCGCCCCGGCCCCGGCCGCCCTCGCGGCGGTCGGGGCCTCGGTCGTTCGCGGCGTGGCGCGCGCGTGGCACCCGGGAGTGGACCGCGGCGCCGTAGCCGGCGGGCACGAGCCCGCCCCTGGCCCTCAGCGGCCCACGAATCCCATGTGCTGCGCGTTGTAGCGGTCGCCGTGCACGCCGATGCGACGGGCCAGGCCGTCGAGGTCGGCCCTGTCGTCCGCCGAGAGGGCGATCTCGCTCGAGCGGGCGTTCTCGTGGATCCGCTCGGTGCGGCGCGTTCCAGGGATGGGGGCGATGTGCGCCCCCTGGGCGAGCAGCCACGCGAGGGCGATCTGCCCGGGCGTGCAGTCCTTTCGCGCGGCGAGCTCGCGCACCTGCGCGACGAGCGCCTGGTTCGCGGCGAGGTTGTCGGCCTCGAAGCGGGGGACGCGCGCACGGATGTCGCCGTCGCTGAACGTCGTCGAGGTGTCGACGGTGCCCGTGAGGAAGCCCTTGCCCAGCGGGCTGAAGGGCACGAACCCGATGCCGAGCTCGGCGAGGGTGGGGAGGATCTCGGCCTCGGGGTCTCGCGTCCACAGCGAGTACTCGCTCTGCAGCGCCGTCACCGGGAACGTCTCGTGGGCGGCGCGGACGGTGGCCGCCGAGGCTTCGGACAAGCCGAAATGGCGGACCTTGCCGGCGGCGACGAGTTCGCCGACCGTTCCCGCGACGTCTTCGATCGGGACGTCGGGGTCGACGCGGTGCTGGTAGAAGAGGTCGATCACGTCGGTGCGGAGGCGGGTGAGCGAGGCGTCCGCCACCCGTCGGATCTGCTCGGGGCGGCTGTCGAGCCCGGCCATCGCCCCCTCGCGGATGTCCCACCCGAACTTGGTGGCGATGACGACCTGATCGCGGATCGGCTCCAGTGCCTCGCCGACCAGCTCTTCGTTGTCGTAGGGGCCGTAGACCTCCGCCGTGTCGAAGAAGGTGACGCCCGCATCGAGAGCCGACCGGAGCACCGCGATCATCTCGTCGCGGTCGCCGGGGTTCGGGCCGTACGACTGCGACATCCCCATGCAGCCGAGCCCGACCGCCGATACCTCGAGGCCCTGCCCCAGAGTCCGTGTGTGCATGCTGTCACTCCTCCCGCGCCGCCGCTGCGGCATCGTGTGCGAGTCCACCCCGGGACTCGGCGTCGGTCGTCGACGGACGGGCGGCGCGCCGCCGCATCCGCTCGGAGCTGCCCGATTCCGGCTCGGCGACGCGGACCCCGCGCCCGTCGGCCCTGTCGTCCATGCGGTCGACGCTACGCCCGAACCCGACGGGCAGGGACGCCCCGTCAGTACACCCCTCACCGGCGATTCCCTCGCCCGCGGCACCGCGAAGGGGCGGGCGCGCGTCGAGGCACCGAGGGCCCGGCGGCCGAGAAGGCCGCGGCCGCCGGCGACTAGCCGCTCGACGCCCGCACGATCAGCTCGGGACGGAACCTCACCTGGCGCTCGGCGGGGTCGAGCTCGCCGTCGAGCTGACGCAGCAGCAGGTCGACGGCCGTGGAACCCAGGGCCTCGGCGGGCTGACGCACCGAGGTGAGCGGCACGACGGTGGCGGCGGCGAAGTCGATGTCGTCGTAGCCGACGAGCGCGATGTCGTCGGGCACGCGGATGTCACCGAGCATCGTGAGGGCCTGCAGCACGCCGACGGCGAGCAGGTCGTTGGCGGCGAAGACGGCGTCGGGGCGGTCGGCGCGCTCGCGCACGCGCTCACCCGCGGCGCGGCCGGCGAGCACGGTCATGGCATCGGCCTCGATCACCTCGAGCTCGGCGCCGTCGACCTCGGCGACCGCGCGGCGTGCTCCGGCGAGGCGATCGGCGACCTGGCGCGTGGTCAGGGGGCCGGCGACGAAGGCGATCCGGCGGCGTCCCCGCGCGAGCAGATGCGCGACGGCCAGGTGGCCGCCCTCGACGTCGTCGACCGAGACGGCGCAGACGTCGGAGCCGTGCATCTGCTCGTCGACGAGCACGACGGGGATGCCGGCGGCCGCCAGGCGTTCGACGACGTCGCCGTCGGCGTCGGCGGGGGTGAGCAGCACCCCGGCCACCCGTTGCTCGCGGAACTGGTCGAGGTAGAGGCGCTCGTGGTCGGGGGCGGCGCCGCTGGAGCCGAGCAGCACGACGTAGCCGTCGTCGGCGGCGCGGGCTTCGGCGCCGCGGGCGACGGCGGCGAAGAAGGGGTTGCCGGCGTCGAGCACGATGAGCGCGATGCTGCGGCTGCGACCGGCGCGCAGCTGGCGGGCGGCGTCGTTGCGCACGTACCCGAGGGCGTCGATGGCCGCGCGCACGCGCTCGGCGGCGGCGGCCGACACCGTGGCCCGACCGTTGAGGACGTTCGACACGGTGCCCACCGAGACCCCCGCGCGCGCCGCGACGTCCGTGATCTTGACCGCCATGATCCGACGACGATATCGCACGCACACACCCGCTGTGCTATCGTGCGATGAAACGATTCATTCTCGAGGAAGAGAACCCGCCCCATGTCCGCACAGACCACGCGCGTCTGCTTCGAACTCCGCGTCCGGCCCGAGCTGATCGACGAGTACGTCGCACGGCACACGCCCGTGCCAACCGAGATGCTCGACGAGATCGCCGCGGCCGGGCGACGCAACTACTCGCTGTTCCTCGGCGAGCACGGGCGGCTCATCGGCTACTACGAGACCGACGACGACGCGGCCGCCCAGGCGTACCTGGCCGCCTCGCCGATCGCGGCCGCGTGGGAGGCCGAGATGGCCCCGTTCTTCCTCGGCCTCGAGGGTCGTCCCGACCAGGCCGCCACTGCCCTCACCGAGGTCTTCCACCTCGCCGACCAGCTCGCATACGCGGGAAGGAACCCGTCATGACCACTCTCGGCCCCGAGATCCTCTCCGCCCTCGAACAGCAGGCGATCGAGCTGCCCTCCTGGGCGTTCGGCAACTCCGGCACTCGCTTCCGCGTGTTCCCGACGCCGGGCACCCCGCGCGACGCGTTCGAGAAGATCGCCGATGCCGCCGAGGTCCACCGCCTCACCGCCCTCGCGCCGAGCGTGGCCCTGCACATCCCGTGGGACCTGGTCGACGATTTCGGGGCGCTGCGCCGCCACGCCGACGACCTGGGCGTGCGCCTCGGCACGATCAACTCGAACACCTTCCAGGACGAGGATTACAAGTTCGGCGCCCTCACGCACCACGACGACGTCATCCGCCGGAAGGCCATCGACCACCACCTCGCGTGCATCGACGTGATGGATGCCACGGGCTCGCGCGATCTGAAGATCTGGCTCGCCGAGGGGTCCAACTACCCCGGGCAGAACGACATGCGCGGTCGCCAGGACCGCCTGCAGGACTCGCTGCAGCAGATCTACGCCCGCCTCGGCGACGACCAGCGCCTGGTGCTGGAGTACAAGTTCTTCGAGCCGTCGTTCTACCACACCGACGTCCCCGACTGGGGAACGTCGTACGCGCAGGTGGCGTCGCTCGGAGACAAGGCGATGGTCTGCCTCGACACCGGTCATCACGCGCCCGGCACCAACATCGAGTTCATCGTCATGCAGCTGCTGCGCCTCGGAAAGCTCGGCTCGTTCGACTTCAACTCGCGCTTCTACGCCGACGACGACCTCATCGTCGGATCGGCCGACCCGTTCCAGCTGTTCCGCATCCTCACCGAGGTCGTCCGCGGCGGGGGCCTGAACAACCCCGACGTGGCGTTCATGCTCGATCAGTGCCACAACATCGAGGACAAGATCCCCGGCCAGATCCGCTCGGTACTCAACGTGCAGGAGATGACGGCGCGCGCCCTGCTCGTCGACCGTGACGCTCTGGCCGCCGCGCAGCAGGCGAACGACGTGCTCGGCGCCAACGCCGTGCTCATGGACGCGTTCTACACCGACGTGCGCCCGGCGCTCGCCGAGTGGCGGGAATCGCGCGGCCTCCCCGCCGACCCCATGGCGGCCTTCGCCGCCTCGGGCCACCTCGCCCGCCTCGCCGACGAGCGCGCGGGCGGAACCCAGGCCGGCTGGGGCGCCTGACCCCGCCCCGCGGGGGCGACGCCCACATCGCCCCGGCGCTTCTTCTCGCGCGGCCCGTCGTGCCGCCGCCCACCCCTTCGAATCCCGTGAGGACCGTCATGACCCGCTCCACCGCCGCCGACCTCGTCGCCCGCAGCAACCGCCTCGGCTCCGACCCGAAGGTCACCAACTACGCCGGCGGCAACACCTCCGCCAAGGGCACCGACATCGACCCCGTCACGGGCGAGCCGGTGGAGCTGCTGTGGGTCAAGGGCTCGGGGGGCGACCTCGGCACCCTGACCGAGAAGGGGCTGGCGGTGCTGCGGCTCGACCGCATGCGTGCGCTCGTCGAGGTGTACCCCGGCGTCGAGCGCGAAGACGAGATGGTCGCCGCCTTCGACTACTGCCTGCACGGCAAGGGCGGGGCCGCGCCCTCGATCGACACCGCCATGCACGGACTCGTGGATGCCGCGCACGTCGACCACCTGCACCCCAACGCCGGCATCGCGATCGCCACCGCCGCCGACGGCGAGGAACTGACCACGCGGATCTTCGGCGACGCGGTCGTGTGGGTGCCGTGGCGTCGCCCGGGCTTCCAGCTCGGACTCGACATCGCGGCCATCAAGGCGAAGAACCCGCAGGCGATCGGCACGATCCTCGGCGGGCACGGCATCACGGCCTGGGGCGACACGTCGGAGGAGGCCGAGCGCAACAGCCTCTGGATCATCGACACCGCCCAGGCCTACATCGACCAGCACGGGGTCGCCGAGCCGTTCGGCGGCGTGCGTGACGGCTTCTCGGCGCTCCCCGAGGCCGAACGGCGCGCGAAGGCGGCAGCCCTGGCTCCGACCATCCGTGGTCTGGCCTCGACCGACAAGCCGATGATCGGCCACTTCACCGATGCCGACGTCGTGCTCGAGTTCCTGGCATCCGAGAAGGCTCCCGCCCTGGCCGCGCTCGGCACGAGCTGCCCCGACCACTTCCTGCGCACCAAGGTCACGCCGCTGATCCTCGATGTGCCCGCCGATGCCTCCGTCGAGGACTCGATCGCGCGTCTGCGCGGGCTGCACGCCGCCTATCGCGCCGACTACCAGGGGTACTACGACGCCCACGCCGACGCCGACAGCCCCGCGATCCGCGGCGCCGACCCGCTCATCGTGCTCGTGCCGGGCGTGGGCATGTTCTCGTACGGCGCGAACAAGCAGACCGCGCGGGTGGCGGGCGAGTTCTACGTCAACGCCATCAACGTCATGCGCGGGGCCGAGGCCCTCTCGACGTACGCGCCGATCTCGGATGCCGAGAAGTTCCGCATCGAGTACTGGGCGCTGGAAGAGGCCAAGCTGCTGCGGGCGCCCAAGCCCAAGACCCACCAGGGCCGCGTCGCGTTCGTCACGGGTGCGGCATCCGGGATCGGCAAGGCCATCGCGACCCGTCTGGCGGCCGAGGGCGCGTGCGTCGTCGTCGCCGACCTCGACCTCGAGAAGGCACGAGCGGTCGCCGCGGAACTCGGGTCGAGCGACGTCGCCATCGGCGTGGCGGCGAACGTGGCGGATGCCGAGGGCGTGCAGGCCGCGATCGACGCCACCGTGCTCGCCTTCGGCGGTGTCGACCTCGTCGTCAACAACGCCGGGCTGTCGCTGTCGAAGCCGCTGCTGGAGACCACCGAGAAGGACTGGGACCTGCAGCACGACGTCATGGCGAAGGGCTCGTTCCTCGTGTCGAAGGCGGCGGCGAGAGCCCTGATCGCGCAGGGGATGGGCGGCGACGTCATCTACATCTCGTCGAAGAACTCCGTGTTCGCCGGTCCCAACAACATCGCCTACTCGGCCACGAAGGCCGATCAGGCGCACCAGGTGCGCCTGCTCGCGGTCGAGCTCGGCGAGTACGGCGTGCGGGTCAACGGCATCAATCCCGACGGCGTCGTGCGCGGCTCCGGAATCTTCGCCGCGGGCTGGGGCGCCAACCGCGCCGCGACCTACGGCGTCGACGAGAAGGATCTCGGGCAGTTCTACGCCAACCGCACGATCCTCAAGCGCGAGGTCGTTCCCGAGAACGTCGCCGACGCGGTGTACGTGCTCACCGGCCCCGAGCTCACGCGCACGACCGGACTGCACGTTCCGGTCGACTCCGGCGTCGCCGCGGCGTTCCTGCGATGAGTCGTACCCGCGCGGTCGCGGCCGTCGACCTCGGCGCCACCAGCGGCCGCGTGATGATCGGCCGCGTCGGCGAGGGCACTCTCGCACTCGAGCAGGTCGCCCGCTTCGCCAACGGTCCGGTGCCGCGCGCCGACGGCTGGCACTGGGACATCGATGCGCTCTGGGAGCACGTGCGCGCGGGGCTCGCCGAGGCGCTGCGCCGCGAACCCGCGATCGAGAGCATAGGCATCGATTCGTGGGCGGTCGACTACGGGCTGCTCCGCGACGGCGAACTGCTCGCCGAGCCGTTCCACTACCGCGACGAGCGCACGGCGCGCGGCGTCGACCTCGTGCACGCCACGGTGCCGTTCGACGAGCTGTACCGCCGCGCCGGCCTGCAGTTCCTGCCGTTCAACACCGTGTACCAGTACGCCGCCGACGCGCGTCTCGCCGAGGCCGAGACGAGCCTGCTCGTCCCCGACCTGCTCGCCCATCGGCTGACCGGGCGCGCCGTCGCCGAGCGCACGAACGCCTCGACCACGGGACTGCTCGACGTGCACACGGGGGAGTGGGACACCGCGCTCGCCGAGGCTCTCGGCATCCCGGTGCGCGTGCTGCCGCCGCTCGTCGATCCGGGCGACACGATCGGCACGACCTCCGACGCCCTGGGCGCGCGGCCCGTGATCGCCGTCGGGTCGCACGACACGGCCTCGGCCATCGTGGCGGTGCCGCTGTCGAGCCCGAACGCGGCCTACATCTCGTGCGGCACGTGGGGCCTGGTGGGCCTGGAGCTCGACGCCCCGATCGTGACGGATGCCGCTCGCGCGGCGAACTTCACCAACGAGGGCGGCGTCGACGGGCGCGTGCGGTTCTTGCACAACGTCACCGGGCTCTGGCTGCTGAGCGAGACGGTGCGTGCGTGGTCGGAGGCCGATGGCGCCCCCGTCGATCTGCCGTCGCTGCTGACGGCCGCGTCGGCGGCACCCGAGCCCCCGCACCTGTTCGACGCGAACGACGCGTCGTTGGCCGCCCCCGGCGACATGCCGACGCGCATCGCGGCCCTGCTCGGGGGTGAGGTTCCGGGCGTCGAGGGGCGTCCGGCCTTCGCGCGGGCGATCGTCGAGAGCATCGCCGAGGCGTTCGCGGCGACCCTGCGCACCGCGGGAGAGCTCGCCGATCGGCGCATCGACGTCGTGCACCTGGTCGGGGGTGGGGCCATGAACGCCCTGCTCTGCCAGGCCACGGCCGACCGCTCGGGTCGCGTCGTGCTGGCGGGGCCGGTCGAGGCGACCGCCCTCGGCAACGTGCTCGTGCAGGCCCGTGCGCTCGGTGTCTTCGGCCGCCGCGCCTCTCTCGAGGACCTGCGTGCGCGGGTGGCCGAGGCGTTCCCGCCCCGGCGTTTCGATCCGCGTCCCTGAACCCCCTCCCGGCGACGTCCGGTTGGCCCTATTATGTGGTCAGACCACACGAAGGAGAGCATTCCCATGGTTCAGCGTCAGCTGCCGAAGGTCGGCGAGCTCCTCGAGCTCATGCAGTTCAAGAAGCCCGAGCTCGATGCGCGCAAACGGCGTCTCGACGCGGCGCTGACGATCGACGACCTGCGCTCGATCGCGAAGCGGCGCACGCCCAAGGCGGCCTTCGACTACACCGACGGGGCGGCTGAGGGCGAGCTCTCGCTCGACCGCGCGCGCCGCGCCTTCGAAGACGTGGAGTTCCACCCCGACATCCTGCGCCCGGCCGCGCACGTCGACACCTCGTGCCAGATCCTCGGCGGCCCGTCCGCCCTGCCGTTCGGCATCGCCCCCACCGGCTTCACCCGCCTCATGCAGACCGAGGGCGAGACGGCCGGCGCGTCCGCGGCGGCGGCGGCCGGCATCCCCTTCACCCTGTCGACGCTCGGCACGACCTCGATCGAGGGTGTCAAAGCGGCCAACCCCGTCGGGCGCAACTGGTTCCAGCTGTACGTCATGAAAGACCGCGCCATCTCGTACGGTCTCGTCGAGCGGGCCGCGGCGGCCGGCTTCGACACGCTGCAGTTCACCGTCGACACCCCGATCGCCGGCGCCCGCCTGCGCGACAAGCGCAACGGGTTCTCGATCCCCCCGCAGCTGACGGTGGGCACGATCGTCAACGCCATTCCGCGGCCGTGGTGGTGGGTCGATTTCCTGACCACCCCCAAGCTGGAGTTCGCCTCGCTGAGCACGACCGGCGGCACCGTCGGCGAGCTGCTGAACGCGGCCATGGACCCGACCATCAGCTACGACGACCTCGACATCATCCGCGCCATGTGGCCGGGCAAGCTCGTGGTCAAGGGCGTGCAGAACGTCACCGACGCCGCCCGCCTGGTCGACCTGGGCGTCGACGGCATCGTGCTGTCGAACCACGGTGGACGCCAGCTCGACCGCGCCCCCATCCCCTTCCGCCTGCTGCCGCAGGTGGTGCGCGAGGTGGGCAAGGACGCCACGGTCATGGTCGACACCGGCATCATGAACGGCGCCGACATCGTGGCATCCATCGCCCTGGGCGCGAAGTTCACGCTCATCGGGCGCGCGTACCTCTACGGCCTCATGGCCGGGGGGCGCCAGGGCGTCGATCGCACGATCGAGATCCTGCGCAGCGAGATCGAGCGCACGATGACGCTGCTCGGCGTCTCGTCGCTCGACGAGCTCGAGCCGCGTCACGTCACGCAGCTCACGCGCCTGGTGCCCGTCGCCGGTCAGGGGACCGACGCGCGGGTGTGATCCGCGGGTGTGATCCGCGCGGCGGCGTGCGCAGGATCAGTGATGCGCGCATCCTCCGCGCGATGCGTACGGATGCGGCTGAGGTCGTGCGTATCGCGGAGGTTGTGTCCGGCGCGGCGCCGCTCCGTACGCGCGACGTCGATGGGGGCCGTGCGCAGACCCGCGGGCCCGGGTCAGCGGGCGGGCGCCAACAGGCCGCCCAGCGCCCCGAGCACGTCGGCCAGGGGCATCGACGGCTCGAGCAGCCACTGCACCTGCAGGCCGTCGGAGGCGGCGATGAGCAGGGCGGCGACCTGGTCGGGGTCGAGGTCGGCGCGCACGAGTCCCTCGGCCTGTTCGCTGCGCAGCCGTGCGGCGAGCTCTCCGCGCAAGCGCGCGAAGCGCTCGGTGAAGTAGGCGCGGGCCGTCGCGCTGTCGTCCTTCAGTGAGGCGGCGACGAGCGTGGTGTACAGCTCGACGAGGCCGGGCACCGAGGTGTTGTGGGCGGCGGCGTCGGTGAGCGAGGACAGCGCGGTGGCGTCGGGTGCCGGGGGAGTCTGACGGTTGGCGTGGTCGTACACGGCGACGAGCAGTTGCTCGCGCGAGTCGAAGTAGTGCAGCAGGGCCGCGTGCGAGACGCCCAGGGCGCGTGCGATGCTGCGCAGCGACGCCCCCTCGGCGCCGCGTTCGGCGAAGACGCCGATGGCGCGGTCGAGGATCTCCTGCCGCCGTGCGACGCCCTTCGAGTACGCGCCGGAGCGGCCGAGGCGATCGTCGGCGGCGTGGACGGCGCCGTCGCCCGCCGGGTCGCCGGCGTCGGGGGTCTCGTCGTCGCGCCGCATCCCGTCAGTGTAGACCGCTGAAAAGTGACCACTGGATGGTTTAATGGTAGCGTTCCCACCGGCGTCGGACACCCGCGCCGTTCGACGACGAACAAGGAAGGCCCGATGTCGCTCCCCACCTCTTCCGTCCAGCTCTACACGCTGGTCGACGAATTCCGTGCCGATCCGGCTCGCTCGCTCGATCGCCTCGCCGCGATCGGCCTGCGCCACGTCGAGGCCTTCGACTTCGTGAGCCGCCCCGCCGAGATCCGCGCGGCTCTGGATGCCAGCGGGCTCACCGCCCCGACCGGGCACGCGCCACTGTTGTCGACCGAGCTGTGGACTCCCCACGGTTCCATCTCCACGCCCGAGCCCGAGGCCGTGCTGGCGGCGGCGGCGACCCTCGGGCTGAGCACGGTGATCGACCCCTTCGTCGAGCCCGCGCGCTGGGCGACCGCCGACGGCGTCGCCGAGATCGCCGATCGGCTCAACGCCGTCGCCGATCTGGCGGCCGGCTACGGACTCACCGTGGGGTACCACAACCACGCGCAGGAGTTCCTCATCGACCTCGACGGCACCAGCGCGCTCGAGTACGTCGTGGCCCACACCGACGAGCGCGTCGCCGTGGAGCTCGACCTGTTCTGGGCGCTCACCGGGGGCCAGGACGTGCCCGCCCTCGTGCAGCGTCTCGGTTCGCGTCTGCTCGCCGTGCACGTCAAGGACGGCTTCGTCCCGGCCGAGAACCCCTTCGCCCCCGACGTCGACCGTGCCGTCACCCGTCACCTCGACCAGCGCCGCCCGGGCGAGGGCGAGGTTCCGCTCGTCGAGGCGATGCGGGCGACGGATGCCGTGCGGTGGGCCGTCATCGAGTACGACCAGTCGCCCGGCGACGTGTTCGACGACATCGCCGCCAGCCACGCGTTCCTGCTCGAGAACGGCCTCGCGGCATGAGCGGCCCCGTGGGAGTCGGCATCATCGGAGCCGGCGTCATCAGCGACACCTACCTGAGCAACCTCACGGCGTTCCCCGACGTCGAGGTGCTCATCGTCGCCGACCTCGACCCGGAGCGCGCGCGGTCGCGCGCCGAGCAGTACGGCGTGCCCGCGTGGGGCACGACCGACGACGTGCTCGCCCACCCCGACGTGCAGCTCGTCGTGAACCTCACCGTCCCGGCCGTGCACGTCGAGGTCTCGTCCGCCGCGATCGACGCGGGCAAACACGTGTGGACCGAGAAGCCGCTGGGGCTCGACCGCGAGAGCACCGCGCAGCTGCTCCGCGATGCCGAGGCTGCGGGGCTGCGCATCGGCTCCGCCCCCGACACCCTCCTGGGCCCGGGGTTCCAGTCGGCCAAGCGCGCCATCCTCGAGGGGGCGATCGGAGAACCCCTGTTCGCTCAGGCGTCGTTCCAGACGCAGGGGCCCGACCTCTGGCATCCGGGGCCGCAGTTCCTCTTCGCGCGCGGCGCGGGACCGCTGCTCGACATGGGGCCGTACTACGTCAGCGCGCTGGTCAGCCTGCTGGGACCGGTCGATCGGGTGGCCGCGGTCGGCACGCGACCGCGTCGGCAGCGCCGCATCCACACCGGGCCCGCCGCCGGCGACGTGTTCGACGTCGAGGTCGCCACCACCGTGCAGCTCATCGCCGCGTTCGAGGGCGGTCAGCAGGCGCAGGGGCAGTTCAGCTTCGACTCGGCGCTCGAGCGCGCGGGCGTGCTCGAGATCCACGGCACCGAGGGCACGCTGCTGCTGCCCGACCCGAACCACTTCGAGGGCGAAATCGCCCGCATCGAACCGCTCGGGGTGCTGCTCGACGACGACCGGCCGGAGCAGCCGCGGATCGCGGTGCCGCAGGAGGGCGTCGTCGTCGGGCGCGGGCTCGGGGTGCTCGACATGGTGCGGGCCATCGCCGAAGAGCGCCCCCACGTGGCGACCGGCGAGCTCGGACACCACGTCCTCGACGTGCTGCTCTCGGCCGAGGAGTCGGCTGCGGGAGCGGGCTTCGTGCCGGTGCGGAGCTCGCTGAGCGGGCCCGTGCCGGCGGTGCCGCGCGACTTCGACCCGTTCGCCCGCACCCTCTAAGTAGCACCCCGGCCGCCGACGGGCGGCCGGGGTGCTCAGCGGCACAGCGGCCGCCCGGATCCGAACGGGCCGCCGTGACCGGAACCGGGCCGACGAGTCCGCCCCGGGCGGCGGGATCGGGGACGATCCCGCCCGGGTCGTCTCAGGCCGTGTCGGTTTTCCCTGCTTCGTGGACCGGCGCGCCTTCCGGACGCCGGCGAGAGCCGCCGGCGCCGAGCGCGAGCGTCGACGCAAGGCCCAGGGTGAGGAAGCCCGCGGCGGTGAACGCGGCCGCCCGGGTGCCGTCGCTGAAGGCGGCGCGCGCGTCGGCGGCGGCGCCCTGGGTCTGGGGCGACTGGGCGAGACCGGCGATCGCGGCGCCGGCGCTGTCGACCACCTGTGACACGACCTGATCGCGCTGATCGGCGGGGAGTCCCCGCTGATCGAGCGACGAGGCGAGCACCCCGGCCGTCGTCGAGAACAGCACCGTGCCGAGGATCGCGACGCCCAGAGCGGCACCCAACTGCCGCGACGTCGACTGCGTGCCCGACGCCTGTCCGCTGGCCGCGGACGGGACCTCGGCCAGCACGACCCCGGTGAGCTGGGCGGTGGCGAGGCCGACCCCGAGTCCGTAGACGAACAGCAGCGGGATGAGCGGTCCCCACGTGGCATCCGGACCGATCGTGAGGGCGACGCCGGCGACGCCGACGATCTCGGCCAGCAGACCGGCGCGCACGACCCAGACCGGGGCGACCCGGCCGCTGAGCGCTCCGGCGACACCGCTCGCGACGAACGAGCCCACGGCCAGCGACAGCAGCAGCAGGCCGGTCTGCAGGGCATCGAAGCCCACGACGAACTGCAGCCACAGCGGGAGCGCCAGGATGATGCCGAACTCGCCCAGCGATACCACGGCGGCGGCGATGTTGCCGTTGCGGAACGACGAGATGCGGAACAGGGCGAACGCGAGCAGCGTGGATCGTCCCTGCCGCTGTCGGTGCAGGCCCCAGGCGATGAAGGCGGCGAGGGCGAGGAGGGCGAGGGCGAAGGCGAGGGGAACGGGCGACAGGGCGAACGGCCAGGTCCACCCGCCGATCTGCGGCACGGCGTCGATCGTCCACCAGCCGTAGGTGCGCCCCTCGATCAGGCCGAAGACCAGGGGAGCCATGGTCAGCACCGACAGCAGGGCGCCGACCCCGTCGATGCGCTCGGCGCGATCGCTGCGCGATTCGGCGACGGTGAGCAGCACGCCGATGACGATGATCACCCCGAGCGGGATGTTGATGCCGAACGCCCACCGCCACGAGAACGCGGTGGTCAGCCAGCCGCCGAGCAGGGGGCCGACGGCCGCCATTCCCCCGATGGTCGAGCCCCACACGGCGAAGGCGATGCCGCGCTCCCGCCCGCGGAAGGTGGCGTTGATGAGCGACAGGGTGGTGGGCAGGATCATCGCCCCGCCGACCCCCTGCACGAGGCGCGCGGCGATGAGCAGCTCGCCCGTGGGGGCGAACGAGGCGGCGATCGAGGCCGCGGCGAAGACGACGACGCCGACGAGCATCAGTCGGCGTCGCCCGAACCGGTCGGCGAGGCTGCCGAACACGAGCAGGAGCGAGGCGAACACGAGGGTGTAGGCCTCTTGCACCCACTGCACCTCGGTCGACGAGATCCCCAGGTCCTCGACGATCGAGGGCACCGCGACGTTGACGATCGTCGAGTCGACGATGATCAGCGAGACGGCGATGCTGATGAAGACGAGCCCCGCCCAGCGGCGCCCGGTGCGGTTCCCGGCGGTGTCCATGCGACGAGTATATCGCTAGCTTTTCTAGCTATCTAGCCCGTTTCTCGCGCACGGCCCATCGCGCCGGGCGCCGCCCAGCCGCCGTGACCCAGCCGCCGTGACCCAGGCGCCGTGACTCAGCCGCCGTGGCGCGGGCGCGACGTCAGGCGCGGCGTGCGATCCGCCGGCGGAAGCGGCAGCGGCGTCGTGCCGGCCACCTCGTCGCTGAAGTCCTCGGGCTCGGGCGTGATGGTGTGCAGGGGCTGCGTCTCATCCAGCGTGAGGCGGAAGCGCTTGGTCTCGTGCCGGTGCACGCGCCCCGAGGCGAGCGTCCAGACGACGCCGATGCCGCACGCGATCAGCGCGACGGCGGCGGCCAGGGCGATGGCCACGCGCGGGCCGTACTCGCTCGCGATCGCACCGACGATCGGGGCGCCCACCGGCGTGCCGCCGAGCAGGATCGCCATGTACAGCGCCAGCACGCGTCCGCGCAGCGCCGGATCGGTGGTCGTCTGCACGTAGCCGTTCGCCGTGGTCAGGGTGGTCACGACGGCGAAGCCGGTGAACACGAGCGTGGCCGCGTACGCGCCGTAGCTGGGGGCGAAGACCGAGAGGGTGGATGCCACGGCGAAGCCGCCGGCGCCCAGGATCACCACGCGCATCCGCGCGCGCTCGCGGCGGGCGGCCAGCAGGGCTCCGGCGAGGGAGCCGATGGCCACGAACGAGCTCAGCAACCCGAAGCCGTCGGCCCCGCGACCGAACTCGAGCGCCATGGTCGAGGCGAAGATCGGGAAGTTCATGCCGAACGCACCGAGCAGGAAGACCATCACGAACGTGACGATCAGGTCGGGGCGGCGCGCGACGTAGCGGAAGCCGTCGGCCAGACGCGCGGGTCCGCCACGACGGTGGTGCACCACGAGCTCGTGGGGGCGCATGAGCAGCAGCGCGGCGATCATCGCGAGGAACGTCACCGCGTTGACGAGGAACACCCATCCCGTGCCGACGACGACGATCATCACGCCGGCCACGGCGGGGCCGATGAGGCGGGCGGTGTTGAACGACGCGGCGTTGAGGGCCACCGCGTTCGAGGCGTTCTCCTGCGCGACGAGGTCGGACACGAACGCCTGGCGCGCGGGGTTGTCGAACGCGGTGACGACGCCGAGCGCCAGGGCGAAGCCGTACATCATCGGCAGGGTCATCAGGCCCGTGAGCAGCAGTGTCCCCAGCGCGAGGGCGAGCAGCAGCAGCGACGCCTGCGTGCACATGATGAGCTTGCGGCGGTCGAACCGGTCGGCCACCCAGCCGGTCACGCCCACCAGCAGCAGGGGCGGGGCGAACTGGAGCGCCATGGTGACGCCCATCGCGGCGGCGTCGTTGTCGGTCAGCTGCGTGAGCACGACCCAGTTCTGCGCCGTCGCCTGCATCCACGCGCCGACGTTGGAGACGAGGGCGCCGAAGAACCAGACGCGGTAGTTGAAGATCGAGAGGGACCGGAACATCGACGTGCTCATCTCTCGGCCACCTTTCTCATGATCTCCGCGGCCTGGGCCAGCGTGTGACGGTCGTCGGGCGAGAGTCCCGCCAGGGCTTCCTCCAGCCAGGCGTCTCGGCGGCGTACGGTCTCGTCGACGACGGTGCGTCCGTCGTCGGTGAGGTCGATCGTGACCTTGCGCCGGTCGACCTCATCGGGGGTGCGGGTCACGTACCCGGCCTCTTCGAGCAGGGACACCGTTCGATTCATCGACGGGGCGGTGACGCGCTCGCGGTCGGCGAGTTGGCCGAGGGTGTGCGCGCCGTGCACGGTGAGGGCGGCGAGCACGGCGAACTGCCCGTCGCTCATGGTGTCGACGGCCCGCTGTGCCCGCAGGCGCCGGGCGAGCCGGAACGTCGCCATGCGCAATTGCGATGCCGCGGCGCTGAGATCGTGCGAGGGCTCAGCGCCGCGGGCAGAAGTCAGGTCGTGAAGGGGGGATTCGTCGACGCTGTCATTCATATTCGTGATCGTTAGTCTAGCTCATTAGTCTTGCTAACGGTATGGCGGTCGTGTCACCCGGCCCGCCGGGAGCGTGTTCCGGCCCACCGGTGGCGGGCGGACTCGGCCGGCCGATCACCCTCACCCCGCCCCTAGACTCGCCCCATGCCGGAGTTCGTCGACGCGTACGGGATCACGATCGTCTACGACGTGCACGTCGCCGAGACGCCGCGGGCGATCGTGCAGCTGCTGCACGGTGTCGGAGAGCACGCCGGTCGGTACGGCGCCCTGATCGAGGCCCTCGTCGCCGACGGGTACACCGTCTATGCCGACGACCACCGCGGGCACGGGCGCACCGGACTGCGCCAGTGGAACGGCGATCACCGCAAGCTCGGCCGGCTGGGGCCCGGCGGTCTCGGCGCCGCCCGCGACGCGGTCTGGACGCTGAGCCAGCGCATCCGCGAAGAGAACCCCGACCTGCCCCTGGTGCTGCTCGGGCATTCGTGGGGGTCGTTCCTCGCGCAGATGCTGGTGGATCGGCATCCGGATGCCTACGACGCGGTCGTGCTGAGCGGCTCGGCCCTGCGGTGGCCGGGGGCGCTGAACGCCGGCGACCTCAACGCTCCGTGGAAGCATCAGCGCGGGTCGGGCATGGAGTGGCTCTCGAGCGACGAACAGGTCGGGCGCGACTTCGTCGCCGACCCGCTGACCACCTCGAAGCCCCTGCTCGCGCTGTTCGGGCCGATCGAGGCCGCGAAGCTGTTCGGCCGCCCGCGCCGCGATCTCGGCGTCGACCTTCCGCTGCTGCTCCTGGTGGGTCGAGACGACACCGTCGGCGGCCCGCGGAGCGTTCACCTGCTGGCCGACGCCTACCGCGATCGATCGGGGCTCACCGACATCACGACGCTGGTCTACCCGGGCGCGCGCCACGAGATCTTCGCCGAGATCGATCAGGCGCACGTGCGCGCCGATCTGCTCGCCTGGCTCGACGCGCGCCTCCCCGCTCGCGCCTGACCTGGCGTGCGTGATCGGATGCCGAGATCACGCGGCGTCGGCGAGATCACCCGTCGTGTCGTGGTGTCTCGACGACAGCGCGTGATCTCGCGAGGGGGAGGGGGCCCGGGAACGACGGTGGGGCCGGACGCCCCCCCGCGCCCGGCCCCACGCCCCCCTGCTCCCGAATGCCCCCTCGGGTCTCAGTGCTGGCTGAACGCCGCGTCGAATGCCTCACCCGACGGTTCGTACGACGACAGTCGTCGCACGAATCCGAGCGCTTCGGGTGCGCCGACGAGCCGGTCCATGCCGGCGTCCTCCCACTCGACCGACAGCGGTCCGTCGTAGCCGATCGCGTTCAGCATGCGGAACGCGTCTTCCCACGGCACGTCGCCGTGACCGGTCGAGATGAAGTCCCACCCGCGCCGCGGATCGGCCCACGGCAGGTGCGACGACAGTCGGCCGTTCCGACCGTTGGTCAGACGCTTCTTCGTGTCCTTGCAGTGCACGTGGATGATCTTGTCCTGGAAGTCCCACAGGAACGCGACCGGGTCGATGTCCTGCCACACCATGTGCGAGGGGTCCCAGTTCAGGCCGAATGCCTCGCGGTGGCCGATGGCCTCGAGCGCCCGCTTCGTCGTCCAGTAGTCGTATGCGATCTCGGACGGATGCACCTCGTGGGCGAAGCGCACGCCCACCTCGTCGAACACGTCGAGGATGGGGTTCCACCGGTCGGCGAAGTCCCGGTACCCGGCCTCGACCATCTCCTCGGTGGCCGGCGGGAACATCGCGACGTACTTCCAGATGCTCGACCCGGTGAAGCCGGTGACGGTCTTCACCCCCAGCTTGGATGCCAGGCGCGCGGTGTTCTTCAGCTCCTCGGCGGCGCGCTGACGCACGCCCTCGGGGTCGCCGTCGCCCCAGACGCGGTCCGACACGATGTCACGGTGGCGCTGGTCGATGGGGTCGTCGCACACGACCTGGCCCTTGAGGTGGTTCGAGATCGTCCAGACCTTCAGGCCGTTGCGCTCGAGCACGTCGAGCTTGCCCTGGACGTACTCCTCGTCGTCCCAGCGCCATGGGTCGAGGTGATCGCCCCAGCAGGCGATCTCGAGGCCGTCGTACCCCCACTCGCCGGCGAGGCGGGCCACCTCCTCGAAGGGCAGATCGGCCCACTGGCCGGTGAAGAGTGTGATCGGTCGCGTCATCGCGTCAGTCCTCTCGTCGATTCAGGATGCCGCGAACGCGCGGCTGTCGGAGGCGGGGCGCTCGCCCGGTCCACGCCGGTCCAGACGCCGTCGGCGCCGGAGCTCTGCGTGACGGCGTCGAGCACCCGCTGCACGTGCAGGCCGTCGGCGAAGGAGGGGCGGGGATCGCGGCCGTCGGCGACGGCTTCGACGAAGTCCTTCGCCTGGTGCGTGAACCCGTGCTCGTACCCGAGCATGTGACCGGTCGGCCACCACGCCCGCATATAGGGGTGCTCGGGTTCGGTGACGAGGATGCGGCGGAAGCCCTGTTCGGAGGCCGGCAGGGTGGCGTCGTAGAACTGCAGCTCGTTGGGGCTCTCGAGGTCGAACGAGAGCGCGCCGTCGCTGCCCGAGATCTCGACGCGCAGGGCGTTCTTGCGGCCGAGGCGGAAGCGCGACGCCTCGAACGAGGCGAGGGCGCCGTTCTCGAGACGCCCGGTGAACAGGGCGAGGTCATCGACGGTGACGGGTCCGCGGTCCGCGCCCGCGGTGCCCGACAGTCCCGACGACGCGGCGAGCACCGGGCGCTCCGAGACGATCGTCTCGAGGACTCCCGCCACGCGGGTGAGGTGCTGACCGGTGATGTACTCGGTGAGGTCGACGGCGTGGGCGCCGATGTCGCCCAGGGCGCCGGAGCCGGCCCGGTCCTTCTGCAGGCGCCAGGTGAGCGGCGCGTCGGCGTCGCTGAGCCAGTCCTGCAGGTACTCGGCGCGCACCTGGCGGATCGTGCCCAAGCGACCCGCGGCGACGAGGTCGCGCGCGAAGGTGGTGGCCGGCAGGCGTCGGTAGGTGAACCCCACCATCGAACGGATGCCGCGGGTGGCGGCGTCGTCGGCGGCCGCGGCCATGCGGCGGGCTTCGTCGACGGTGTTGGCGAGGGGCTTCTCGCACAGGACGTGCTTTCCGGCAGCCAGGGCGGCGAGGGCGATCTCGGCGTGGGAGTCGCCCGGGGTGACGATGTCGACGACGTCGATGTCGGGGCGTTCGACGATCTCGCGCCAGTCGGTGGAGCTCTCGTTCCAGCCCCAGGTGTCGGCGGCATCCCGGGTGCGTGCGGCGTCGCGACCGACGAGCACGCTCATCTCGGGGGCGAGGGGGAGGTCGAAGAAGCGGGGGGCCACGCGCCACCCTTGGGAGTGCGCGGCACCCATGAATCCGGCGCCGATCATGGCGATGCGGAGGGGCGAGGTCATGATCGCGGCCTTTCGATGGGGGAAGGGGAGGGGGCGCCCGCGTCGATCGCAGACGCCCCCGTGGTGGTTCGATCGATCAGGACTCGAAGGACAGGTCGATGTACGAGTCCACGTTGTCCTTCGTCACCACCGGCGCGTCGAGCACGATGCGGTTGGGGACGCTCGGCGTGATCAGGTCGCCGGCGGTCTTGCCCTGCGCGATCAGGCGGGCCAGGGCGATGCCGTCGGCCGCCTGGGTCGAGGGGTAGATCACCGTCGCCTGCAGCGGGGTGTCCCCGGCCTGGATGGCCTCCATGGCGTTGCGGCTGCCCGCGCCGCCGACCATGAAGAACTCGTCGCGACCGGCCGCCGTGATGGCGGCGAGGACGCCGATGCCCTGGTCGTCGTCGTGGTTCCAGATGGCGTCGATCTTCGGGTTGGCCGACAGCAGCTGCGAGGTCGAGGCCTCGCCACCGGCCACCGTGAAGTCGGCCGCGACGCGCGGGCCGACGTCGAGACCGCAGTCCGCCAGGGCGTCCTTGAACCCGGCCGAGCGGTCCTGCGTGAGCGGCAGCGAGTCGATGCCGGCGATCTCGGCGACGACGGCGTCGCTCTGGCCGCTCAGCTGCTCGCAGATGTAGGTGCCGGCGCTGACGCCCATGCCGTAGTTGTCGCCGAGCACGGTCGAGCGGGCGGCGAAGGGGCTCGAGAACTCCCGGTCGACGTTGACGACCGGGATGCCGGCCTCCATCGCGCGGGTGGCGACCTCGGTGAGGGCGGCTCCGTCGCTCGGCAGCAGCACGATGGCATCCACCTTGTTGTTGATGAAGGTCTCGACCGCGGCGATCTGCGCGTTCACGTCGTTGGTGCCCTCGGCGACCTGCAGGTCGACGTCGGGGAAGCTCTCGGCGGCGGCGAGCGCACCGGAGTTGATGGCGCCGAGCCAGCCGTGGTCGGCGGCGGGGCCGGAGAAGCCGATGGTGACGGTGTCACCGCTGGCGGCGTTCTCTTCGGTGGTGGTGCCCTGGTCGACGACGTTCTGGTTGTCGCCGCTCGAACCGGTGCAGCCGGCCAGCAGCCCGATGGCCGCGACGAAGGCGGTTCCCGTCAGGATGAGGCGGGAGCGCGAAGTCAGCTGTGAGCGCATGTCTTTCCTCCTTGAATGTGATGCGGCAGGTGCCAATGCGGCCCCGATCCGAGGAGGAGTCCACTTTGACGGGGCTCACGCTAGCAGAATGGTTCTTCGAATAGTCAACTTTTGTTTGAGCCTCGTCAAAAGCGAAATGCGCGGGCCGAGCGCCGCAATCCCGGGGCCATACGATTCATCACCGCGGCGGATGCGCTGCCGTCGGCGCGGATCGAACGCCTCTCGCGTCCGGCGTGTGACCGTGTTATGTTCGCCGCGTGATCAAAGTTGACCATGAACAGTCATTACTCGTCGCCCGGGGCGTGACCAAGTCGTTCGGGGGCGTCCAGGCCCTGCGCGGCGTCGATCTCGACATCGTCCCCGGCGAAGTGCACTGCGTGCTGGGGCAGAACGGCGCCGGCAAGTCGACGCTGATCAAGACGCTCGCCGGCGTGCACCGTCCCGACGGGGGAGAACTCGTGTGGCGAGGCGAGACCGTCGAGATCGCCGACCCCGACGCGGCCATCGAGTTGGGCATCGCCACGATGTACCAGGAACTCGACGTCGTCGACGGGCTCACCATCGCCGAGAACGTCTTCCTCGGGCACGAGCTCTCGCGCGGCGGTTTCACCCATCGCTCCGAGGCCGCCCGGCGCACCACCGAACTGCTGAGGCGCCTGGGGCACGCGAACCTGTCGCCGCACACCGAGGTGGGAAGCCTCAGCGCCGCGAACAAGCAGATCGTGAGCATGGCGCGGGCGCTGTCGCACGACATCCGGCTCATCATCATGGACGAGCCCTCGGCCGTCCTCGACACCGAAGAGGTGAAGAACCTGTTCGCGGTCGTGCGCGAGCTCACCGCGGAGGGCATCGCCGTGGTCTACATCACGCACCGGCTCGAGGAGATCCGCGAGATCGGCGACCGCATCACGGTCCTGAAGGACGGACGCACCACGGCCGTGGGTCTCGCGGCCGCCGACACCCCCACCGCCGAACTCATCCGCCTGATGACGGGCCGCGACATCGCCAACGTCTTCCCCGAGCGGGCGCCGATCGAACCCGACGCCCCCGTCGTGCTGGACGTCCAGGGACTCGCTCTGGCCGGGGTCTTCTCCGACGTGTCGTTCTCGGTGCGCGCGGGCGAGGTCGTGGGTCTCGCCGGCCTCGTGGGCTCGGGGCGCTCCGAGATCCTCGAGACGGTCTACGGGGCGCGCAAGTCCTCGGCCGGACGCGTGGCCGTGCGCGATGCGGTGCTGCCCCGCGGATCGGTGCGCGCCGCGGTCGGTGCGGGCATGGGACTGTCCCCCGAGGAGCGCAAGAGCCAGGGGCTCGTGCTCGACGAGCCGATCTTCGTCAACATCGCGCTCGCCTCGATGAAGCGGTTCGCGAAGGGCGGGTTCCTCGACGACCGCTCCGCCCGCCGCGTCGCACGCGAGCAGATCGACGCCTTCGAACTGCGTCCCGCCGACCCCGATCGCCCCGCCCGCACCCTGTCGGGCGGCAACCAGCAGAAGATCCTGCTCGCGCGGTGGCTCGTGCACGGCACGACCGTGCTGCTGCTCGACGAGCCCACCCGCGGTGTCGACGTCGGTGCCCGCGCCGAGATCTACACGCTCATCCGCGACCTCGCCGCCGCCGGCAACGCGGTCGTCATCGTCTCGAGCGAGATCGAGGAGGTGCTCGGCCTCGCCGACACCGTGCTCGTCGTCGCCGACGGTCGGATCCTCGACACCCTCCCCTCCCACCAGATCGACGAGCACGGCGTGCTCGATCTCGTCATGAAAGGATCCGCCGCGTGAGCGAGCCGACCACCCCGACCCGTGCACGCACGGTCCCCGCCGAAGCGGGACTCTCCCCGTCGGCCACCTCGACCCCGGCGTGGCGGCGCATCCTGTCCGGTTCCGCCGGGCGCAACATCGGACTCGTCATCGCGCTGCTGGTGATGTTCGTCGTCGGAGCGATCACCGCGCCGGGCACGTTCCTCACCGTCGACAACGTCTTCGTGATCCTGCGTCAGGCCTCGATCACCGGGGTGATCGCGGTGGCGATGACCCTCGTGATCATCGCCGGGGGCATCGACCTCTCGGTCGGCTCGGTCACCGGGCTGGCCTCGGTGGTCGGCACCCTCGCCGTCGTGCAGGACCTCGCCGACTCGATGCACTGGATCGTCTTCGTGCTCTTCGCGCTCGCGGTGGGTGCGGTGGCGGGCCTCATCAACGGCATCGTCATCGCTTACGGGAACGTGGTCGCCTTCATGGCCACCCTGGCCATGCTCGTCGGCGCCCGCGGGTTGGCCGAGATCCTCGCCGAGCGGCGCACCCTCGTGGTGCAGGACCGCGGGTTCATCACCTTCATGAACGCCGACATCCTCGGGGTGAACATGCTCATCTGGATCTTCGCGATCGTCGCCGTGCTCGGGTGGGTGCTGCTCAACCGCACGACGTTCGGGCGTCGCACCGTCGCCATCGGCGGCAACCGCGAGGCCGCGCGACTGGCCGGCATCGACGTGCGGCGTCACGTCATGTGGCTCTACGTGCTCGTCGGGCTCGCGTCGGGCATCGCCGGCGTCATGTTCCTGGGCCGGACGACGGCGGGCAGCTCGACCAACGGGCAATTGCTCGAACTCGACGTCATCGCCGCGGTCGTGGTCGGCGGCACCCTGCTCGTGGGTGGTCGGGGAACGATCACCGGCACGGTGTTCGGGGTGCTGATCTTCGCGACGCTGACCAACGTGTTCATCCAGAACAACCTGTCGTCGTCGGTCCAGGCCGTTGCGAAAGGTGTCATCATCGTCGTCGCGGTCCTTCTGCAGCAGCGCTTCTCCCGCCCGCCGGGTCGGGGCTGAGGCGCGACTCCTGTCGACGGTGACTGCGCTTTCCGTGCAGTCGCCGTCGGCTCGCGGATCGTGTCGATAGCAAGTGATGGTGTACTGAGGGCGTGAAGCGGATGAGCACAGATGCGGTGCAGACGGCCAACGGTGCCGGTCAGCTCTTCCAGTTGCTGCGTGATGGGATCCCGCGCACCCGGGCCGAGTTGGCGAAGACCACGGGTCTCGCGCGATCCACCGTCGCCGTCCGCGTCGACGAGCTCATGCGCATGGGACTGATCACCCCCGTGGCCGATGCCGTGTCGACCGGCGGGCGCCCGCCGTCGCAGTTCGCGATCAACCCGGCCGCCAAGGTCGTCGTCGCCGCCGACCTCGGCGCCTCGCACGCGACCGTCGCGATCGTCGATCTCGCCGGCACCGTGCTCGCCGAGACGAGCGCGTCCCTCGACATCTCCCTCGGGCCCGAGCCCGTGCTGACGTGGCTCGTCGACGGAGCGCGCGAACTGCTCGCCTCGGTGGAACGCACCGTCGACGACGTGGCCGCGATGGGCATCGGCGTTCCCGGGCCCGTCGAGCACTCGACCGGTCAGCCGGTGAACCCGCCGATCATGCCCGGATGGGACCACTTCGACATCCCCGCGTGGATCTTCGAGCACATGCCGGTTCCCGTACTCGTCGACAACGACGTGAACATCATGGCGCTCGGCGAGCGCGGGCTCGCCTGGCCGGGGGTCGACCACCTCATGTTCGTCAAGATCGCCACCGGTATCGGCACCGGCATCATCTCCGACGGCCGCCTGCAGCGCGGCGCGCAGGGCATCGCCGGCGACATCGGGCACGTGCAGGTCGCGCGCGGCGCCGACATCCCGTGCCAGTGCGGCAATCGCGGATGCCTCGAGGCCCTGGCATCCGGTCCCGCCATCGCCCGCGCTCTGCGCGCGCAGGGCATCGAGGCGCACACGGGCTCCGACGTGGTCGACCTCGTCAAGCGCGGCAACATCGACGCGATCCAGGCGGTGCGCCAGGCCGGCCGCGACATCGGCGAGGTGCTCACGACCTGCGTCAGCCTGATGAACCCCTCGGTCATCGCCGTCGGCGGGTCGATGGCGCGCGTGGGCGAGCACCTCATCGCGGGGGTGCGCGAAGTGGTCTATTCGCGCTCGACGCCGCTGGCGACGGAGTACCTCTCGATCGTGCAGTCGGTCGCCGCCGAGCACGCCGGTGTGCGGGGGGCGAGCATGCTGGCCATCGAGCACGCGCTCTCGCCCGAGTCGTTCACCGCCGCGTTCCTTCCCGCCTGAGGCGGGCCCGACAGCGGACGACGGGTGCCGCCGAACTCGTCGCGCGGCGTCTCAGCCCGCGGCGGCCGTCGCCCGTTCCGCCACCGTGCGCAGTGCGCGCAGCACGTCCCGCACCGCGGCGTGGGCGAGGGCATCCGGGCGGGCAAGGGCGTCGACGTATCGCACGAGCTCGAGGTCGGCGAGGGGGCGCAGCACGAGTCCGTCGACGGCGAGGGGGAGCGCGGTCGTGCGGGGGAGCACGGCGATCGCCGCGCCCGTGCGCACCACCTCGGCCGTCACCGAGAACTCGTTGATGCGATGGGCGATGCGCAGCGGCCGACCGACGTGCGCCGCGAGGTGGTCGAGCACCCCGGCGAGCGGGAACCCCGGGTGCACCGACACCCACGTCTCCTCGACCAGATCGACCGCTCGCAGGCGATCGCGCGCGGCGAGGGGATGCGCCTCGGGCAGAGCGATGTCGAGGGGCTCGGCGAGCAGCGCCGTGGCGACGACGCGGTCGCGCGGCCAGGGCGCATCGTGGGCGAGGCGGTGCGCGATGACGAGGTCGTGGTCGGCGGTGAGGCCCGGGAAGTCGCGATGGGCGACGTCGGCATCGGCGAGCTGCAGGGGCGGGGTGCCGTCGAGCTCGCGCAGCAGCGGACCGAACAGGGCCAGCCCCGCACTGTGGAAGGCCGAGACCCGCACCGGGCGATCAGCGGCGTCGAGGAATGCTCCGACCGCCTCGCGCGCGGCCGTGAGCGCCTCATCGACCCGGGTGCCCGCGGCGGCGAGGGCCTCGCCCGCGGGGGTGAGGGTGAGCACGCGCCCCCGGCGCACGGTCAACGGCACCGGGGCGTGGGCCTGCAGGGTCGCGAGCTGCTGCGACACCGCCGAGGCCGAGATGTGCAGGGCGGCGGCGACGGCGGCCACGCTGCCCCGATCGCCGAGTTCGCGCAGCAGGCGCAGGTGAGCGGCATCCATAAGTCACAACTTACGTGACGGTGAAGACACTGGCCGTTGTTCTTCCGAGTGGGCGCGACGACGCTGGAGACATGACCCGCCGCCCCGCCGAGATCGCCGTCGACGTGTTGCTGCTCGCCGTGGCGGCGGTGTGGGGGGCCAGCTTCCTCTCGGCCAAAGCACTCACCGACGAGGTGGGCGTCGCCCCCGCCGTGGCGCTGCGCTTCGTCGTGGCCGCGGTGGCGCTGGGGGCGATCTGCCTCGCGCGGCGCGAGCGGATGCCGCGGGGTCGGGGCCTCGCCGTCGCCGCCCTGCTCGGCTGCTCGCAGGCGGCGGTCATCGGCCTCGAGACCGCGGGCGTGCACCTGACCTCGGCGACCAACGCGGGAGTGCTCATCAGCCTGGCCCTCGTCTTCACCCCCGTGCTCGAGAGCCTCGCGGCCAGGTCGTGGCTGCCGCGGTCGTACTTCGTCGCGGCGGTGGCCGCGGTGGTGGGGGTGGCGCTGCTCGTGTCGGGGGGAGGCCTGCGCGCCCCGGCGATCGGCGACGCCCTCGTGATCGCGGCCGCCGTCGTGCGGGCGGTGCACGTCACCGCCAGCGCGCGCCTCACCCGCGGACGCTCCGACAGCTCCCTCGCCGTTGTGTTCGTGCAACTCGTCGTGTGCGCCGTGACCTCGTCAGCGGTGGCCGGCGCCGACCTGCCCCCGGCGGTCGGACGGCTCACGGCATCCGGATGGGCCCACGTGCTGTTCCTCGGCCTGATGTGCTCGGTGTTCGCCTTCGTCGTGCAGCTGTGGGCCGTGCGCCGCACCTCGGCGACGCGCGCGAGCATCCTCATGGGCACCGAGCCGGTGTGGGCGCTGGCGGTGGGGGTGGCGATCGGGGGAGAGGCGGTGGGGCTCCCCGGCCTCGCGGGCGCCGCGCTCGTGATCGCCGCGTCGTACGCGGGTCAGGCCATCGAGCGCCGACACCGCCGTGCGCTCGCCGAGCGGGAGCCCCGGGCGATGGACGGCCCCGTGCTCGTCGCGCCGCCGTCGCCGTAGGCTGAGAGCATGCACGGCGAGTACAAGGTCCCCGGCGGGAAGCTGGTCGTCGTCGACCTCGAGGAGCGCGAGGGCCGCATCCACGGCTTCCACCTCGCGGGCGACTTCTTCCTCGAGCCCGACGACGCCCTCGACGACATCGACGCGGCCGTCACCGGTCTGCCGGTGGAGTCCGACGTCCCCACGATCGCGGCGGCGATCCGCGCCGCGCTGCCCGAGGGGGCGCAGCTGCTCGGCTTCACCCCCGAGTCGGTCGCCACGGCCATCCGCCGCGCCCTCGTCACCGCCCCCGGCTGGGCCGACTTCGAGTGGGAGGTCGTACACGACGCCCCCGTCTCGCCGCGCATGAACCTCGCCCTCGACGAGGTGCTCACCACCCGGGTGGGCGCGGGGCTGCGCACACCCACGCTGCGCCTGTGGGAGTGGAACGAGAGCGCCGTCGTCATCGGCTCGTTCCAGTCGCTGCGCAACGAGGTCGACCCCGCCGGCGCCGAGAAGCACGGCTTCGACGTCGTGCGTCGCATCTCGGGCGGCGGCGCCATGCTGATGGCCGCGAACTCGATCGTGACGTACTCGCTGTACGTGCCGGCCTCCCTCGTCTCGGGCATGACCTTCGCCGACTCGTACGCGTTCCTCGACGACTGGGTGCTGCAGGCGCTGCGCTCGCTGGGCATCGACGCGGTGTACCAGCCGCTCAACGACATCGCCGGGCCCCACGGCAAGATCGGCGGGGCCGCGCAGAAGCGCCTCGCCAACGGCGGGGTGCTGCACCACGCGACCCTCAGCTACGACATGGACGGTCAGGTGCTCACCGAGGTGCTGCGCATCGGCCGCGAGAAGCTCAGCGACAAGGGCACGGTCTCGGCCGCCAAGCGCGTCGACCCGCTGCGCAGCCAGACGGGCCTGCCGCGCGACGAGGTCATCGAGCGTTTCATCCAGACGTTCACGACCCTCTACGGCGCGACCCCCGGTCACATCACCGACGAGGAGTACGCCGAGGCCGAGGCGCTCGTGCAGTCGAAGTTCGCCACCGACGCGTGGCTGCAGCGCGTCCCGTGAGCGCCCCGATCCCCACCGACGCCCCCGAGCCGGGCGGCGTCGAGATCCACCACGCCGACAACCTGGCCGTCACTCCGGGCTACCCCGACGGCTCCTTCGCCCTGGTCTACCTCGACCCGCCCTTCAACACCGGGCGCACGCGCTCCAAAGCGGTCGAGTCGGCGACGCGCAAGGCCCCGGTCGACGAGACCCCGGATGCCGAGAAGCCCGAGGCGGCGGCATCGGTCGACGACCCGAACATGCTCGTGTTCCCCGAAGAGGAGCCGCCGCCGCCCCCCGTGGTGCAGCGCGGCTTCCACGGGCGCGAGTACGCGCGGTTGCGCGGTGACCTGCGCACCTACGACGACCGGTTTGACGACTACTGGGGCTTCCTCGAACCCCGGTTGGTGGAGGCCTGGCGCCTGCTGGCCGACGACGGCACGCTGTACCTGCACCTCGACTACCGCGAGGTGCACTACGCCAAGGTCATGTGCGACGCGCTGTTCGGGCGCGACAGGTTCCTCAACGAGTTGATCTGGGCCTACGACTACGGCGCGAAGACCAAGCGCCGCTGGCCCACGAAGCACGAGACGATCCTGGTCTACGTGAAGAACCCGCAGCGGTACTTCTTCGACTCCGACGCCGTCGACCGTGAGCCGTACATGGCCCCCGGGCTGGTGACGGCCGAGAAGGCCGCCCGCGGCAAGATGCCCACCGACGTCTGGTGGCACACGATCGTGCCGACGACGGGACGCGAGAAGACCGGGTACCCGACGCAGAAGCCCGAGGGCGTCCTGCGCCGCATGGTGCAGGCGTCGAGCCGCCCCGGCGACCGCGTGCTCGACATGTTCGCCGGCAGCGGCACCCTCGGCGCCGTCGCCGCCCCCCTCGGGCGCGACGCGGTGCTCATCGACGACAATGCCGACGCGGTGGCCGTGATGCGAAAGCGTCTGCCCCACGCCTCCGTGCGCGGCTGAGGCGCGAGGGCGCCGACGGCGCCGCCCGTGGGGAGCGTTCTCGCCTGTCGTTCGTGGTGGGGTGTGCTGGGGAAGCGGGGCGTGTTTCGTGCACTGGGGCGTTTGGTGACCGCCCCGGCGCACGTTTTGCGCCCCGATGTCTGGGAGCGAGACCTGCAATCGTGGAATGTCGACCCGCCGGGGGCGGGGACGACGCGACCTTCTGCGTGCGGGAGGGTGCCAAGTTAGGCTTGCCTAATGACGCACGAATTTGACCCCGACACCCGTCGCGCCGTCCTCGCGCACATGAACGCCGACCACCTCGACGACAACGTGTTGATCGTCCGCGCGTTCGGACCGCACCCGGTGGTGTCGGCCGCGGTCATGACCGGATTCGACGGCGACGGCGGCGACTGGGACGTCACCTCCGACGAGGGGGCGACGTCGTCGGTGCGGATTCCGTGGCCGGCGGGGTCGATCACCGAGCGCCGGGAGGTGCGCCGTGAGGTGGTGGCCCTGTACGACGCGGCCTGCGCGCGACTGGGCCTGACGCCACGCCCCCACTGATCGGAAAATGGAGGTTAGGTGAACCTAACTTCCTGCGTATGATGGCCCCATGAGCGACCTCATCTCCTTCTCCACGGCTCTTCGTGAGCGCTCGCGCAGCGCCCACTCCACGAGCGAGCACGCCGGGTTCATGAACGACCTGATGAGCGGTGCCGGCACGCGGGAGGACTACGTCGCCCTCGTCGTGCAGCACTGGTTCATCTACGAGGCGCTCGAGGAGGCCACCGATCGCATGCGCCGCGACCCCGTGGCATCCGTGTTCCTCAGCGACAAGCTCACGCGCCTCCCCGCCCTCGAGGCCGACCTCGCGTTCCTGCTCGGGGCCGACTGGCGCGAGAGCATCACGCCGCTGCCCACCACGCAGGCGTACGTCTCGCGCATCCGCCGGGTCGCGGCCACCTGGCCCGGCGGCTTCGTCGCGCACCACTACACGCGCTACCTCGGCGACCTGTCGGGGGGCCAGTTCATCGGTCGCCTCATGCAGCGTCGCTTCGGCTTCGACACCAACGGGATCGGGTTCTACCTCTTCGGCGACATCGCCGACCCGGAGGCCTTCAAGAGCGTCTACCGCGAGCAGCTCGACGCCGCCCCCTGGGACGACGACGAGAAGGAGCGCGTCATCGCCGAGGTGCTCGTCGCCTACCGCTTCAACACCGAGCTGTTCGTCGACCTGGCGCGGGCCAAGGCCGCTCAGACCGCCTGAGCGTCCGCGGCGGGGCGACCCGCGTCGCGGCGGCGCATCGAGCGTCGCACGACCAGGGCGATCGCGACGGCCGCACCCGCGACGAGGGCGATCAGGCCGTACAGGCTCCACGGCACGGCCGGGATCGCGAAGTCGGTGACCACCTCGCTCACGGCTCCGGCCCCGAGTCCGACGCCCGCGGGGGCGATCGTCAGCGTGCCGGTGATCCAGCCGAGCGAGAAGGCCGGCATCTCGCGCTCCATGTCGATCGTGGAGGCGGGGATGATCTCGGTCACCTGCGTCGGCGTCGTCGTCGTCGACAGCACCCCGGCCAGGCCCGAGGTGGTGACCGTCTCGAGGCCCGTCAGCCGGGTGTTCCCGGTGTTCTCGAGCGAGTACCGCACGATCAGGCGGCCCGAATCGAAGGGGTTCCACGAGCCCTCGTAGCTCGCGGTCACGCCCGTCACCGCGGCGGCGGGGGTGAGCTCCCCGGCGACGCGCAGGTTGATGCGGGTGCCGAGGCGGCGGTCCACCGACAGCGTGCTCGATGCGTCCTGGCTCGTCAGCGACGTGACGATCCCGGCAGCGTGGTCGCCGGGGCGTGCGTCGGCGGGCACGGTGATCGTGAACGCGACGTCGGCGGACTCGCCCGGTGCGAGCTGCAGGGCCGTCGGGGGCACGGCGACCCACGTGCCGGCGCCGAGCGAGGGTGCCCCGTCGACGAGCACGTCGATCTCGCCGCTCGGCGCGGTGAACGCGTCGGCCGCGTAGACGGCCAGGGGCAGCGGCTCGGTGCCGGTGTTGACGACGACCATGGTGTCGGTCACGACCGCGCCGGGCTCGACGTCGTACGAGAAGTTGGCGCGTCCGGTGCCGTTGGCGTTGTCGGCGGTCTGCACGCTCCACGCCACACCGCCGTCGGCCGCCGCGGCGGGGAGCGGCAGGGTCGACAGTCCGAGGACGAGGGTGCCGGCGAGGGCGAGGACGCGAAGGGAGGGCGAGGCGGTCACGGTGTCTTCCGGGTCGATGGGAAAGGGGGCCCCGGCCGAAGCCGGGACCCCCGGGGAGTGTCTTACTGCAGGGCGGTGATGGTGAGCTTGCTGGTGTAGTCGCCCGCGGGGGTGGTGCCCGGGATGACCAGCGAGAGGTCGGCGCCCACGGTCGCGCTGACGGCCGAGGTCGACGAGGCCAGCACGCGCGAGGCGCCCAGGCCCGTGCCGCCCAGTCGCGTCGAGGTCACCTCGGCGCCACCGGCGACGCTGCTGCCCGCGGAGACCACCTTGGGCTTCCACCCCAGCAGTCCGCCCGAGAACGACCCGCCCGACGACGACGCGAAGTCGCCGACCTGGCCCGAGATGCTCCAGGTGTAGGGCGACGAGCCCCCGGCGCGCGTGTCGGTCACGACGAGGTTGGTGAGCGATCCGGATGCCACGAAGTTCGCGCCGTCCTGCACGGCGGTGCCGAGGTTGGCGGGCGAGGTGCCCTCGAACGCCCAGCCGAACGAACCGGTGGGGCTCTCGACCCACGCCGGAACCTCGACGATGACGTCGGACGACGAGGCGAAGGTGACGGGGGTGGCGGTCTCGAAGGGCGCGTACACCGCGCCGCTGCCGGCGTAGGTGTAGATGCCGAACGTGCCCGCGGCGAGGTTCTGCGCCTCGGTGGTCGTCAGGGCCAGGTCGACCGAGAAGGTGCCGTCGGCGTTCAGCTCGACGGCGCCGCCGTTCGCGCCGCCGATGGTCGCCATGCTCGCGGCGGGGACGGCCCACTTCTGGGCGATCACCGAGCGCGCCGACGAGGCGGCTCCGGCCGAGGGCTTCCACGTGTCGGCGAACTTGCCGAAGACGACGTAGGTGCCGCTGAACTGCCCGGCCAGCGGCGGGCGCGTGCCGTTGGTGGCGGTGCCCGAGGGCAGGAACCCGCTCCCGCTGACGGTGACGGTCTCACCCTGGGCGAGGCCGGAGGTCTTCGACACGGTGACCGTGGGGGTCGCCGCGACCGGGGCTGCCGTGTAGGCGACCGACAGGGCGCTGGCGGGCTTGCGCGCGTCGGCGGCGCCTCCCGAGGAGTACCAGTACGGTCCCTGGCCGGTCTTGCCCTGGAAGTCGACGAACGTCTGCGGGAACGCGCCGGAGTTCGCCCCACCGGTGACCTGGGCGACCGAACCCTCGGGCACGGTGATCGTGCGGCCGAGGTAGTCGGGGGTGACGGTGAAGCCGGTGGGGGTCACGTCGACACCGGTGAGCGTGGCGACGACCACGTTCGTCGCCGGGGTCAGGGTCTCGAACTTGTCGGGGTCGTCCATCGAGGTGCCGTAGCCGCCGAGCGTGGCGGTGACGGTGCCGGTGCCGTCGGAGGCGACGGTGAGCTTCGGGTCGGTGATCCACGAGCGGGTCATGCCCGAGTAGTAGGCCGAGGTGAACGAGCCGGTCCACTGGATGACCGCCGTGTTGGCGTCGACGTCGACCGTGCCGGTTCCGCCGGTGATCTCGGCGATGTGTCCGGAGTTCAGGCCGTTGCCGGTCGTGATGGTCGTGCCGGCGGCATCCGTTCGCAGTCCCGCGAAGGTGGCGGTGGCATAGCTGCCGTCGGACTGGCGCTTCAGGATCTTCGTGTTGCCGTCGCTCTGCTTCCAGTTCGACGAGGTCACGCGGTCGGCAGCCGAGGTGGCGGTCACGATGCCGGCCGAGAGCAGGTTCACCGTGCCGGGGGCGAAGGCGGCGGCGTTCGACTCGGCGTTGATGCCCCAGCGGAACACGGCGTCGTCGATGCTCGTCTCGGCGGCGTGCGCGGGGGCGGCGACGAGGGCGCCCCCCAGGGCGAGTGCGGTGGTGGCGAGGGTCGCTGCCGAGAGGCGTGCGAACCGGTGCCTGCGCGTGGAGGAGTCCACGGTCATTCCCTTCTCTGTCCCCGGTGCGGCCCGACGGCGTGCGTCGATGCACCCGAGGGTGGGTGCGAGAGGACAGGTTAGCCTTACCTAAGCAGAAGGCGCGCGGCGGGGCAATGTTAAGGATAGGCTCACCTTACTTGGAGGTCTTTTCATGACTCGTCGAACGACCCGCGCCCTCGCCACGCTCGCCCTGGCGATGGTGGTCACCCTCGCCGTGACGGCGTGCGACGCCGCCGGATCGGCGCACGGCGGCGAGGCCGTCGCGACGCCGCCGCTGGCCGAAGTGACGCCGCTCGGCGACCCGCTCGCGTGGGAGGGCCCGTCGACCGCGGTCGCCGCCTCCGCCCCCATCGACCCCGTCACCGACGGTGTCCAGACGCTGCCGGCGACGGTCACCGACGCGCAGGGCACCGCCGTCACCGTCACCGACGCCACGCGCATCCTCACGCTCGACATCTACGGCTCGCTCTCGCGCATCGTGTTCGAACTCGGTCTCGGCGACCACGTCGTCGCGCGCGACGTGTCCAGCGCCTTCCCCGAGGCGGCGCACCTGCCCGTGGTCACCGAGAACGGGCACGACCTCAACGCCGAGGCGATCCTCGACGCCGCCCCCACCGTCATCCTCACCGACTCGAGCCTCGGGCCGTGGGACACGATCCTGCAGATGAGGGATGCCGGCATCCCCGTCGTGGTCGTGGACTCCCACCGCTCGCTCGACTCGATCGGCTCGCTCATCACGCAGGTGGGAACCGCGCTGGGCGTCCCCGAGCGCGCGGCGGCCCTCGCCGCCCGCAGCACCGCCGATGTCGAGGCCAAGATCGCCCAGATCGCGGCGGTGGCACCGGCCGACCCCGCCCGCAAGCTCCGCATGATGTTCCTCTACGTGCGCGGGCAGTCGGGCGTCTACTACCTCTTCGGCGAGGAGTCCGGCGCCGACAGTCTGATCGAGGCGCTCGGCGGAATCGACGTCGCCGGCGAGATCGGGTGGACGGGGATGCGGCCCATCACCGACGAGGCGCTCGTCGACGCCAATCCCGACCTGCTCATCATGATGACGAAGGGCCTCGAGTCGGTCGACGGCGTCGACGGGCTCGTCGAGCATCTGCCCGCCGTCGCGCAGACCGACGCCGGGCGCCACCGCCGCATCGTCGACATGTCCGACACCACCGTGCTGAGCTTCGGCCCCGCCGCCGCCGACGTACTCGACGCGCTCGCCGTGGCCGTGTACGCGCCGGAGGCCGCGGGGTGAGCGCGGGCGTCGTCCCGCGCGAGCGGGTGCGGGTCGCCGCGCCCGCGGCGCGGTCCCGCCTGCGGATCCCCGCGGTCTTCGGCGCGATGTCCGCGGCGCTGGTGGTCCTCGTCGTCGTCTCGGCGGGCAGCGGTCAGCTCTCGATCCCACCCGACCAGGTGCTCGGCGCCTTCGCGCGTGCCTGGAACGACGGTGTGCGCGCGGTCGGGCTGGATGCGCTCGCGGTGGCCCCGGGGGCGGCGATCGCGCACGTCAACGGCGAGGCGACGCTGTGGCTCATCCGCATGCCCCGCCTGATCATGGCGGTGCTCGTCGGGGCCACGCTCGCCGCCGCCGGTGTGGTCATGCAGGGCGTCTTCCGAAACCCCCTGGCGGAGCCCGGCGTCATCGGCATCTCGTCGGGAGCGGCGGTGGGGGCCTCGGCATCCATCGTCTTCGGGCTGACGTTCCTCGGACCGCTCACCCTTCCGGTGCTCGCCTTCGCGGGCGGACTGGTCGCGATCGTCATCGTGTACGCCTCCGCCCGCGCCGACGGGCGCACCGAGGTCGTCACGCTCGTGCTCACCGGCATCGCCGTCAACGCCGTCGGGGGAGCCGCGATCGCCCTGTTCACCTACCTCGGGTCGACGCAGCAGCGGGAGCAGATCGTGTTCTGGCAGCTCGGGTCGCTGAACGGCACCCGCTGGGACGACCTGGCGATCGTGGCGCCGATCGCCGCGGTGGGGATCACCGCGTGCCTGTTCCTGGCGGGCAGCCTCGACCTGCTCGCCCTCGGCGAGCGTCAGGCCGAGCATCTCGGTGTGCGCGTCGAGCGGCTGCGCGTCGTCGCCATCGTCGTGATCGCGCTGCTCACGTGCGCGGCCGTCGCCTTCTGCGGGATCATCGGTTTCGTCGGCCTCGTCGTGCCGCACCTCATGCGCATGGTGCTCGGCCCCGGGCACCGGCTGCTGCTCCCCGCCAGCGCGCTCGGCGGGTCGGTGCTGCTCGTGGCGGGCGACCTCGTCGCGCGCACCGCCGTACCGGGGTCCGAGCTGCCGATCGGCATGCTCACCGCCCTCATCGGCGGCCCCTTCTTCTTCTGGCTGCTGCGGCGCGCGCGTCGCCGATCGGGAGGATGGGGATGACGCCGGTGCTGCGCGCGCGCGGAGTGTCGGTCGAGGTGGGCGGACGCCGGGTCCTCGACGGCGTCCACCTCGATCTCTCGGCGGGCGAGCTGCTCGCGCTGGTCGGACCGAACGGCGCGGGCAAATCGACGCTGCTGTCGGTGCTGGCGGGAGACCGGGCGCCGGTGGAGGGCTCCGTCGAGCTCGACGGAGCGACGCTCGACGCCTGGCCGGTCGCCGAGCGCGCGCGGCGACGGTCGGTGCTCACGCAGAGCAACGAGGTGTCGTTCCCCTTCGCCGTCCACGACGTGGTGCGGATGGGACGGGCACCCTGGCGCCGGCATCCCTCGGCCTCGCGGGACGACGCCGCGGTGGCCGAGGCGATGGCCGCCGGCGAGGTCGAGGCATTCGCCGAACGGCCCGTCACCGCGCTCTCGGGCGGCGAGCGCGCCCGCACGGCCTTCGCCCGCTCCTTCGCCCAGGAGTGCGCGATCGCGCTGCTCGACGAGCCCACCGCGAGCCTCGACATCCGCCATCAGCACCGGGTGCTCGCGCGCACGCGCGAGCGGGTGGATGCCGGGGGAGCCGCCGTCGTGGTGCTGCACGATCTGGGACTCGCCGCCGCCTACGCCGACCGCATCGCCCTGCTCGACGACGGTCGCGTCGTCGCCGCCGGGCCGCCGCGCGAGGTGCTCGATCCCGCCCTGCTCACGCGGGTGTATCGGCATCCGATCGACGTCATCGACGGACCTCGCGGCACGCTGCTGGTCGTCGTCGCCCCCTCCCTCGCCCCTCCCCCCGAGCCCGGAGAACGCATCGCATGAAGAACCTCACCCGCTCCTTCGTCGCCGTCGCGACCGCGCTGGTCGTGGCGGCGAGCGTCGTCACCGTCACCGACGCCCCCGCGTGGGCCGCCGGATCCGTGTCGGTCACCGGCCCCTCCGGCTCGGCCTCGGTCGATGCGGACTACGCGACCGAGGTGACGGTGTGGGGGTCGGGCTTCCAGTCGATCCCGAACGGCTTCGGCGGCATCTACGTGCTCTTCGGCTGGGTCGACGACGCCGGCGGCGGGTCGTGGCGACCGAGCGCGGGCGGTGTCGTCGGCGAGGACTACCGATACGTCCCCGACGCGGAGTCCGCCGAGAACAACGGGTATCAGCGGTTCCTCGCCTTCCCCGGCAGCCAGACCGAGAGCTCCGCGAACGGGACGCTCGGCGCCGACGGGTCGTGGTCCATCGGCATGGTCATCCCGGGGGCGGTGTTCGAGAGTCAGGATCGCGAGGGGCGCATCAGCGAGGTGGACTGCCGGCGTGTCACGTGCGGCATCATCACCATCGGAGCGCACGGCGTGAAGAACGCCAACAACGAGACCTTCACCCCGCTGTCCTTCCAGGCGGCGGCCCCCGCCGAATCGACCCCCGCCGAATCGGCACCCGCCGGGTCGGCGCCGGCGGCGGCGGGAGCGGTGCGCGTCGGCGTCGAGGCGGGGAGCGTCGTCGCCGGCTCCTCGATCGTCTTCACGGGGCAGGGGTTCACCCCCGGGGAGCAGATCGTCGCCGCCCTCGACGGCGGGCTCACGGCCGTGGGGCCGTTGACCGCCGGAACGCAGGGCGAGGTGGCCGCCGCCCTCCCGGTTCCGCGCGACATCCGCGACGGGACACACCTGATCACGCTGCGCGGGGCGGGCTCCGGCGGTGTCGCCGAGGCGGAGGTGAGCGTGACGGGGGGAACGAGCGCGACCGTCGCCGAGACGACGCCGGTCGTTCCGACCTGGGCGATCGTGGTGCTGCTGGCGTGCATCGTGCTATCGATGGCGCTGGTGGTCACGAGCGTCATCACCGCCCTCGTGCGCGCTCGCGCGCGCCGTCGGGCCCGCCGCGCGGCTCGGGTCGCGCCCGCGGGGGCGTCTGCCCCGCCCGCGGGCTCGGGTGCGCCCGCGGCGTCGCCGACCGAACCCCTGCCTCTCTCGGCGGGAGCACCCCGATGAGGTCGATGACGATGCTGCGGGCGGGGATCGCCGTCGCGGTGGCTCTCGTGGCGGGCGTCCCCCTGTCGGCGGCGGCCGCGGGCCCGGGCGACGTGATCGTCACGGTGCCGGGGCCGCCGGGATCGGGCGGGGGCGACGGCGCGATCTCGAGCGCGCAACTGCGGTGGGGGCTGAACGCCGAGTCGGGCGGGGGAGCCTTCGCGGGCGGATGCAACTTCCTCAGCGCCGGACGCGCGGGCGACGCGGGGGGATCCCGGGTGTGGACGCGCGACGACGGGCTCTACCGCGCGCAGGAGGGGGCGGTGCGCGTCGAGAAGCCCACCGCCGACGGCGGGTTCGCCACCGCGTCGTGGGAGACGAAGTGCCTCGACCCGACGGGAGCCGCCGTGACGGTGTCGTCGACCTCGAGCACGACGGGCAATCAGGTCGTCATCGAGGGCGGAACCGGACAACGCCGCGACGGAGCGCTCGACATCCGGTGGTCGGGGTCGTTCACCGTGGCCTTCTACGGCGGCATGACGTACTGGAGTGTGACCGACCCTCGGCTCACGCTCGACGCCTCGGGCGCGGGCCGGTTGGTCGCGACGGCGAGCGGGTTCGGCACGTCGATGGACGATGTCACGGTGTGGAATCCGATCGCCGAGCAAGAGGTGGTGCTCGCCGACATCCGCTCCGCCGACGTGGGTGCCGACCGGGGCTTCTCGGTCACGCCCGAGTTCCGGGGAGTGGTGAGCGTCGGAGCCGGCCAGGTGGCCCGCTCGGGGATCAACGAGGCCTACTGGGGATCGTTCCCGCAGTCGTTCGTCGACTTCCACCGGCAGACGGGGCAGCAGGGATACTGGCTCACCA
Organism: Microbacterium sp. CFBP 13617; assembly: GCF_014839445.1. Taxonomy (NCBI): domain Bacteria; kingdom Bacillati; phylum Actinomycetota; class Actinomycetes; order Micrococcales; family Microbacteriaceae; genus Microbacterium; species Microbacterium sp. CFBP 13617. Next base: position 915,655 of record NZ_JACYNW010000001.1, read on the forward strand.
CCGGGGGAGTCCGGGATGCCGCGAAGCCGGCGTCGCCGGTCACGGTGAGCTACGACGCCACCGCGCCCGTCGCGACTCCGCCCTCGAGCGGGGGCGCCGGAGGGGTCGCCGGGGCGGCGCCCGAGAACCTGCTGCGCCGCGCACCGGCGAGCATCCCCGCCGCCGCGTCCGCGGCCTCGTTCCTCGCGATGAACGCTCCGTTGACCACCCAGCCGCAGGCGGCCGGTCTCGTGCCGCCCGCGCGGGGCGGTCTGCCGCCCGTGGTGGCGCCGTTGCTCGGGGCCGCCGCGGCCCTGGGGATCGCGATCGTCGCCGTGCTGAGCATGATGGGCGGCCTCCCCTGGCAGCAGCGCCGGGTCGGGCTCTGAGGCTCCGGCCGTCGGGGTCCGGCTCGCGGCGCCTCGCATCGGGGTGCGGCGGGACCCGGCCGGGGGGTGCGCGATGTCGGCGGCCACGCCTAGGGTGAGCGCATGGAATTCGGCATCTTCGTTCCGCAGGGCTGGCGCTTCGATCTGGTGGGCATCGACCCCGCCGAGCACTGGCGGGTGATGAACTCGCTCGCGCAGAGCGCCGACGACGGGCCCTGGGCGTCGCTGTGGGTCTACGACCACTTCCACACCACCCCGGTGCCCAGCGCCGAGGCGACCCACGAGGCCTGGACGCTCATGGCCGCCTTCGCCGCGGCGACCGACCGCGTGCGCCTCGGTCAGATGTGCACGTGCATGGGCTACCGCAATCCCGCGTACCTCGCCAAGGTCGCCGCCACCGTCGACATCATCTCGGGAGGTCGCGCCGAGATGGGCATCGGCGGCGGCTGGTACGAGCACGAATGGCGCGCCTACGGCTACGGCTTCCCGCCCATCGCCGAGCGTCTCGGGCGCCTGCGCGAGGGCGTCGAGATCATGCACCAGGCGTGGACCACCGGTGAAGCCACCCTGTCGGGCAAGTACTACGAGGTCGACGGCGCGATCGTGCAGCCGCGTCCGCTGCAGCCGGGCGGCATTCCGCTGTGGATCGCCGGCGGTGGCGAGAAGGTCACGCTCAAGATCGCGGCGAAGTACGCCTCGTACACGAATTTCGGCGGCTCGCTCGACGAGTTCGACCACAAGTCCGAGGTCCTGCGCGGGCACTGCGAGGCGCTCGGTCGCGATGCCGGCGAGATCACCCGCTCGACCAACTTCAACACGATCGTCGCCGCGACCGAGGCCGAGGCGAACGACCGTCTCGCGGCGGTCGTCGCGCGGCTGCGCCCGCACGTGGGAGACGAGCGGGCCGACGCCATCGAGGCCGACTACCGCTCCTCCGACGGCTTCGGCACCCCCGAGCAGATCGTCGAGCGGTTGCGCGAACGCGCCGCCCACGGCCTCGGCTACGCGATCCACTACTTCCCCGAGGCGGCGTACGACACCTCGGGCATCTCGCTGTTCGAGCGCGCGGTCATCCCGCACCTCTGAGCCGGCGGCAGGCCCTGGGCGGGTCGAGCGCGGCCTCGCATCGCCCCGAGTGACGCGTCGCGACCCCGCACCTCCGGGTGAGCGGGACGTCAGACCAGCGGAGCCACCTCGGCGTAGGCGTCGAGCTCGACGGGTGGGACGGCTGCCGGAGCGTCGAACACGCGCGCGCGTCGCGACGCGGCATCCCAGGCCGGCCACCCGGGATCGCCGTCGCGCACCAACGAGATCGCGGCGCCGTGCAGCTGGGTGGCCAGGTCGGAGGGCGGTGCGATCCCGGCGATGGTCGTGACCCCGTCGGCGTCGAGGTGGTCGAACCAGAACGGGACGTCGAGGCAGTGGCAGGCGACCCCGAGCTTCGGCGACGGCGACCGCCAGGCGAAGCGGTACACCCACGTGGCCGCACCGCTCCGCGCTCGCGCGACACGGAGCACCGTCGCGCGGATCACCCGATCCGACGCGTAGCCGCCGAGCACCGCCGCGGCCCCGCGCCGCCGTGTGCGCCCGAGATACTCCCGACGCCTCGAACGGCCGAGCCCCAGGACGGCCAGGGCGAACGGCACCGGGACGAGGCGCAGCAGGCGACGGAACCTCGCGGTCAGCATGGTGAACTCGTCGTCGGTCGATCCGATCAGGAGCGGCACGTCGGCGGCCACCCCGTCGGCGAGGGCGTCGAGCGGATGCCGCGGCACCAGGTCGCCGTCGATCACCGGGCCGATCGGCAGCCCGTCGTCGAGTAGTGCGACGAGCGAGGCGAGGGCCCGCCCGCGCTCGGGCTTGCCGGCGACCTTCTGCAGAGCGACCAGACGTTCTTCCGCCACCGACGCGAAGCCCTCCCGGCCGGCCGCGACGCCCGCGAGCGCGGCGACACGGGCGGCGAAGCGCCGCGCGGTCTCTGCGGGCACCGCCCCGATCGCGGGCGACAGTGCCATCGCTCCGTGGAAGAGCCCGGATGCCGCGGGGCTCGTCATCAGCGCGAGAACCGACCCCCCGCCCGCCGACTGCCCCGCCACGGTCACGCGTGAGGGGTCGCCCCCGAACGCGCGGATCTCGTCGCGCACCCACTCGAGGGCGGCGATCTGATCGCGCAGGCCCCGGTTCGCGGGAGCGCCCTCGATGAGCCCGTACCCGTCGAATCCGATGCGGTACGAGATCACGACCGTGACGACCCCGCCCCGCTCGCGAACGCGTCGCCGTCGTACCAGCGACTGGCGGGAGACCCCGAGGTGTAGCCCCCGCCGTGGATCCACACGAGCACGGGGAGGGCGGCATCCGGGGTCGCGTCGACCGGAGCGAAGACGTTGACGTTCAGCGTGGCGTCTCCGGGCACGCTCGGCTCGGGGATGAGGGTGATGCCCGCGTCGCCGCGCTGGGCGGTGGGGCCGTACGCCGTCGCGTCGCGTTCGCCCTCCCAGGGCTCGACCGGGGTCGGCGCGGCGAAGCGCAGGGTCCCGACGGGCGCCTGGGCGAACGGGATGCCGAGGAACACGGCGGTGATCCCGCGTCGGAACCCGCGCACCGCCCCTCTCGAGGTCACGGCGAGGGGAGCGGCATCCATCCCCTCATCCTGCCGCGTCGCGCCCGTCCCCCGCACGCGAGGTGCCCGAAGCCCCGTCCCACCACCGCAGCACGCGCAGCGCGAAGAACGTCAGCCACCGTGACGGCTCGCCGGCGGGCACGTCGACGGGGAACCACTCCCGGCCCTCGGGCGGGTACGCCTGATGCCAGGTGCCGTCGGGGTCGCGCGAGGCCCGCACCCGGTCGATCGCGTCGGTGAGACGCGGGTCGGGGTCGTCACCGTCGTGCAGCGCCGCGGCGCGGAAGTGGTCGAGCGCGCGCAGCGCGCTGTAGCGGAAACGGAAGGGATAGCCCAGGTGATGCGCCCAGACGTGCCGCTCGCCGGTGGACAGGCGGTGGAGCAGACGCCGTTCGAGCAGGTACTCCTCGGCCGCCTTGCGCGCGGCGTGCAGCTCGCGCGTTCCGCCGGTGCGCCACTCGTCGTCGAGGATGCCGATGACGGAGTTGATCGTCGAGTGGAACGATGACCGGGTCGACCCCTCGACCCACTCGCAGTTCCACCCGCCGTCGGGCAGCCGGTGGGCGACGAACCAGGTCCGGATGCCGTCGACGTCGGCTCCCAGCCACGCTCCGCTCGCGAGCGTGAACGCGTTGATGCACGCATCGACCTCGCCGTGCCAGAAAGGACGGTCCTCGTACTCCCAGCGGGCGTTGCGCTCCAGGAGGCCGGCGGTGTCGGGGCGCAGGGCCGTGGCATCCACGCCCCATTCGCGCAGGCTCATGAGCGACCACGACGTAGCCGTCCACGGCTGCGGCTCCTCTCCGGTGAAGTCCGCCGGGAAGTGCGCGCCACCGGCCCAGAGCCCGTCGTCGCCCTGGGCGGCGAGCAGGCGTGCGCCGAACCCCTCGTGCGCGACGCGGGCGCGGGTGGCCCGCCATCGCTCCTCGGGTGCGTCGAGCAGATCGCGCTCGACCTTCCATCGCAGGCTCGGGTCGCTGTCGGCCAGCCAGGCGCGCACGTCGTCGTCGTTCATGGTCCCTCCCGGTTGTCGGCAGGGTACGCCCGCGCCCCGGGGTGAGTACAGGCCCCTGCCACCACCCGCGGCAGCGTCGTCACGCGTCGCGGCGCGCGCCCTCCGACGGGGTGACCGTGAAGATGTTCGGAGCGCGGAACCCGGATGCCGCGAACGCGGCGCGCACGGCCTCGGTCGCCGCCGGGAGGAGGTCGGTGGAGATCAGCGCGATCGCCGCTCCGCCGAAGCCGCCGCCGGTCATGCGGGCGCCCAGGGCGCCCGAGGCCAGCGCCGTCTCGACGGCCAGGTCGAGCTCGGGGACCGAGATCTCGAAGTCGTCGCGCATCGAGACGTGCGAGGCGGTGAGCAGGTCGCCGATGGCGGAGGGACCGTCGGCGTCGAGGGCGGCGACGGTGTCGAGCACGCGCTGGTTCTCGGTGACGATGTGCCGCACGCGGCGGAAGGTCACGTCATCCAGGATCTCTGCGGCGCGGGGCAGATCGTCGACGGTGAGGTCGCGCAGTGCCGGCACGTCGAAGGCGGCGGCGCCCTTCTCGCACGAGGCACGGCGTTCGCGGTAGCCGCCCGAGGAGTGCGCGTGCTCGACCAGCGTGTCGACGACGAGGATCGACAGCCCCGCCTCGGCGAACCCGAGCGCCACGGGGCGGGTCTCGAGCGTGCGGCAGTCGAGGAAGGTCGCGGCGTCCGCGACGCCCAGCATCGACGCCATCTGGTCCATGATCCCCGTCGGGGCGCCGACCGCGTCGTTCTCGGCCACGCGGCCGACCCGGGCGAGGGCGACCTTGTCGAGCCCGGCGCGCCACACGTCGTCGAGGGCGGAGGCCACGGCTCCCTCGATCGCGGCCGACGACGACAGTCCGGCGCCGACGGGGACCTCCGACGCCAGGGCGAGGTCGACGCCGCGGGTCACGGCATCCGGGGCCGCCCGCCGCAGCGCCCACGCGACGCCCAGCGGGTAGCCCGCCCAGTCGAGGCCGCCGCCGGCGATGCGCGCGTCGAGGTCGGCGAGCGACACCTCCACGGTGTCGTCTGAGAAGGTCGAACGCACGCGGATCAGGTCGTCGTCGCGCAGGGCCACGGCGGCGGCGGTGCGCTGGGCGATCGCGAAGGGGAAGACGAAGCCCTCGTTGTAGTCGGTGTGCTCGCCGATGAGGTTGGCGCGACCGGGGGCCGACCACACTCCCGCGAGGGGGCGATCGGTCAGCGTGGCGAGAAGGGTGCGGGCGTCGTCGACGGCGGTCATGCCGTCACCTCCGGAACGGTGTCGAGGGCGGCGCGCAGACGCTCGGCCTGCGACTCGGGGGTCACGTCGCCGATCCAGGCGCCCATGGCGGCTTCGGATCCGGCGAGGTACTTCAGCTTGTCGGCGGCGCGGCGGGGCGAGGTGATCTGCAGGTTGAGGCGTACGGCTTCGCGTCCGCGCCCGACCGGGGCCTGGTGCCACGCGGCGATGTAGGGCGTGGGGGTGTCGTACAGCGCATCGATGCCGCGCAGCAGCCGCAGGTAGAACGGGGCGAGCTCGTCGCGCTCGGCGTCGGTGGTCTCGGCCAGGTCGGCGACGTGGCGGTGCGGCAGCACGTGCACCTCGACGGGCCAGCGCGCGGCGAAGGGCACGAACGCCGTCCAGTGCTTGCCCCGCAGCACGACGCGCTCTCCCGCCGACTCGAATTCGAGGATGCGCGCGAACAGATCGTTGGAACTCCGCGAGATCGTGTCGAGCAGGCGGTGCGTGCGCGGGGTGACGTACGGGTAGGCGTAGATCTGCCCGTGCGGGTGGGCGAGGGTGACCCCGATCTCCTGCCCGCGGTTCTCGAACGGGAACACCTGGCGGATGCCGGGCAGAGCCGACAACGCCGCCGTGCGGTCGGCCCACGCTTCGATCACGGTGCGGGCGCGGGTGCGCGAGAGCGAACCGAACGAGCCCTCGTGCGCGGGACTGAAGCAGACGACCTCGCAGCGACCGACCGAGGTGCGGGTGCGACCGAGTCCGAGGTGCTCGAGGTCGTCGTCGCCGCGCGGCGGGTCGACGGCGGCGGGAACGTCGCCGAGCGCGATGTCGAGCGCGGGACCGAACGACGGGGACTTGTTCTCGAACACCGCGACGTCGTAGAGCGACGGGATCTCCGACGGGTTCGTCGGCGTCTGCGGCGACAGCGGGTCGAGGTGCGCGGGGGGCAGGAACGCGCGGTTCTGGCGGTTGGATGCCACGGTGATCCAGTCGCCGGTCAGCACGTCCTGGCGCATGGTGGCGGTGGTCGGCCGCGGGTCGAGCGTGCGGGCGTCGACCGAGCGCTCGGCGCCGAGCGCGGTGCCGGGGTCGTCGAAGTAGATGAGCTCGCGGCCGTCGGCGAGCAGCGTCGGGCGCTTGACGACTCCGGCGCCGAGACGCACCGCGGAGGGGGTGTGCATGTTCACGATAACACGCTACAGCGCGCCCATGCTATCGTCAACATCGAGGAGAATGATGCGCGTATCCATGGCCGACGTGGCCGTCCGGGCCGGGGTCTCGGCGCAGACGGTGTCGCGCGTGGCCAACGGCAGCCCCCGGGTCGATCCGGCCACCCGCGCCCGCGTCGAGAAGGCCATGGCCGACCTGGGCTACCGCATGCACCGCGCCGCCCGCGCCCTGCGCACCGGCCAGACCTCGACCATCGGCCTCGTCGTGTCGACCCTCGCCTCGGTCGGCAACTCCCGCATGCTGCAGGCGATCTCCGAGGCGGCCGCGGCCCGCGACTACGCCCTCGCCGTCGTGACGGTCAAAGAACGCGGCATCCGCGACGCCTTCGCCCGACTGCGCTCGCAGGGCGTCGACGGCGCCGTCGTGCTGAACGAGGCGACCGAGTTGGCGCGCGACGTCGAGCCCCCGGCCGACCTGCACCTCGTCGTCGTCGACTCCCCGCCCGACCCGCGTTTCTCGATCGTGCAGACCGACCACGCCGCCGGGGCCCGCGCCGCGACCGCGCATCTGCTGTCGCTCGGCCACGACACCGTGCACCATCTGGCCGGCCCGCTGCGCTCCTTCGCCGCCGCCGAGCGCGAGCGCGGGTGGCGCGCGGCCCTCGTCGAGGTCGGCGCCACCGTGCCCGAACCCGTGCGCGGCGACTGGACCTCGGCCTCGGGTCACCGCGCCGCGCGTGCGCTGGTCGAGGCCACCGCCGTCTTCGTCGCGAACGACCAGATGGCGCTCGGGGCGCTGCGGGCCTTCGCCGAGGCGGGACGGCGCGTGCCCGACGACGTCGCCGTGGTCGGTTTCGACGACATCGTGGATGCCAGCGAGTACCGCCCCCCGTTGAGCACCGTGCGCCAGGACTTCGACGCCCTCGGCGTGCGCGTCGTCGTCGCGCTGATCGCGGCGATCGAGGGCGGCGAGCCGGTGGCGGAGTCGGTGCCGACCTCGCTGGTGGTGCGCGAGAGCAGCGTCGCGGGCTGAGGCCGTCGCGCCCGTCGCGCCCCGTCTGCCGGGCAGCGCTCGTGCCGGGCCGGGCGTGGGGCGCGATCGGTGCAGCGGGGCGGTCACCGTGCGCCCCGGTGCACGGAATGCGCCCCAAACTCACGGAACCCGCCCGCCCGCGGCGCCCCGCCCGCGCGCCGCGCCTGCCGCGCTGTGGCCGGTGCCCGGCTGCGTGTGGGGCGCGATCGGTGCGGCGGGGCGGTCAATGTGCGCCCCGGTGCACGGAATGCGCCCCATAGCCGCCGCGCCCGCGCGCCCCGCCCGCTGGGCCTGCCCGCTGCGCCTGCCCGCCCGCTGGGCCTGCCCGCTGCGCCTGCCCGCCCGTCGCGCCCGCCCGCCAAGCCCTCACCCCACCGACCCGCCCGCCGCGCCTGCCGCGCCCGCCCGCCCGCCCGCCGGGCGGGGCGCTCAGGCGGCCGGTGCCGTCGCGGGCAGGTCGAGGGTGACGGTGGTGAACTCGCCGGGCACGCTGTCGATGTGCACCGTGCCGCCGTGGGCGAGGGCGATGGACCGCACGTTCGTGAGCCCGAGCCCGAACCCCTGGATCTCGCGCGAGCGTGCGAGCGGGGTGCGGTAGAAGCGGTCGAACGCACGGCGCTGCTCGGCGCGCCCGATGCCGGGCCCGGTGTTGGTCACGGCGATGCGCACCCGTCCCTCGCAGACCCCGTGGGCGACGGTGATGGGGCGGGAGGGGATGCCGAACTTCACGGCGTTCGTGAGCAGCTCGCGAATGGCGACCACGAGCTGGGCGCGGTCGGCGTGGGCGTGCGAGGGGCCCGTCGAGGTCGTCTCGATCGTGTGCGCGTGCGTCTCGGCGAGCGAGGCGACACCGCGCACCGCCGCGGCCACGACATCGACCAGGTCGACGGAGGCGGGACGCAGGGTCTTCTCGCTCTCGCCCGCGGCGAACAGCTCGCCGACCCGCTGCGTCAGGTCGGCGGTGCGTCGCGTCGCGACGTCGACGTAGCGGCGCAGGGTGACCTGCTCGGGGTCGATCGCCTCATCGATGAGGTCGAGGAACCCGGTGATGCTCGTGAGCGGGGTGCGCAGCTCGTGCGAGACGGTGTGCAGGAACTCTTCGCGCACCTCGATCGCCTCGGCGAGCTCGGTGACGTCGTGGATCACGACGACCGTTCCGAGGATGCGCCCGTCGGGTCGCCGCAGACGGCTCGACGACACGAGCACGGCGGCCTGCGTCCCGGCCGCTCCCCACCACTGCAGCTCGTCGACGACGGTCTCGCCCGACAGGGCGCGGGGGAGGACCTGCGCCCGAGGGGGGATCGGCGTCGCGCGATCGGCGGCGAGCACGTGGGGTCCCGCGAACGGGCGGGTGTCGAGGTCGAACCCGCCCAGCTCGGCGAAGCGGTGCGCGCGGGTATTGGCGACCTCGAGCTGATCGGTCGGTCCGTAGAACGCCACCCCCGCGCTGACGGTGTCGACTATGGCGCTGGCGACCGTCTCGGCATCCCGTGCCTCTTCGAGGGCGGCGGCCTGTGCGCGGTACGAATCGGCGAGGCGCCGGGAGTTGCGGCGGAGGTGCCGCGCGGCCACGAACACGATCACCGCGACGCCGACGATGAAGGTCGGCAGGGTCACGACGGTGGCCCATTCGACCGCGTTCGAGGGCCACGCCCCCACGTAGGCGAAGCGGAACGAGGTGATGAACCCGGCGCCGAACACGGCGACCGCCATGCCGTACCAGGGGAAGCCGTACGCGAGCCACAGCACGGGGAAGATCGCGAGGATCGTGACGCTGGGAAAGAGCGCGAGCAACTCGGCGCGCAGCAGAGCGACGGCGAGCAGGTCGAGACCCGCGACCGCCATCATCCACGCCAGGGGGAGGCGCTCCCACGGCACGACGAGCGCCGCCAGGGTCGCGACGAGGGTGACGGCGAGGCCGGCGACGACGACCCCGGTGGTGGCGATCGAGGGGACCGCGAGACCGGCGACGCCGACGAGGAACGCCACCCCGAGCGTGAAGGGGAGCTGAGCCCGGAGGAAGACGCGGAACCGCCCCCGCGGGCTGACTTCCATCTCGAACAGCGGCACCGTCGTTTCCCCACTTCCGCTCGACGAGAGAGGCCTTCTCTGACCGTACTTCACCGGGAGCGCGGGGAAGTGGACCTGTCGTGTCGACCGGTCCGTCGCGTCGCGCGGACGTCGGCCGCGCGGCCTACTCCTCGCGCGGCCCGAGCGACGGTGCCGCCACGAACCGTGCCACGGACTCGAGCACCTGCTCGAGCTCGAGCACGACGACCTCGTTCGCACCGGCGCGGGTGACCGGGGCGGGCACGTACATCGTGTTCTGCGGAACGGTGCGCCAGTACCGGCCGAGGAAGAACCCGTTGACGAAGGCATAGCCCTTGCCCCAGGCCGCGGTGTCGAGGAAGAGGTCGGCCGGGGCGTCGAGCGCGAAGGACCCGCGCAGGGCCGCGCGGCCCACGACGCCCGAGTCCGATCCCGAGCGAGCGGCCGCGATGGCCGTCACGTCGATCGGGGTCGAGGTCCACCCGGTGAGCGGCTGCCCGTCGATCGTCACGTCGCCGATGAGCCCCTTCGCCTCGCCGAGACGATCGGCGTAGTTCACGCGCCCCTGGTCTTCGACGAGCACCGTGAGGTGCGCGCCCGCGGGGATCGCGAGGGCGCGCTCGTGCAACGACCGCGACAGTCGCCCGACCGGCACGCCGTCGACCTCGACCCACGCGAGGTCGCGCACCTCGCCGAAGACGAGGACCCCCGCCGCGTCGTCGAACGCGGGCAGGTCGACGTCGTAGCGCACGAGCGCGCCGAGGTGGCCGAGCTGCTCGAAGCTGGCGGGGGCGTCGGTGATCGCGGCCTCGCCGGCCTCCGGCATCCACTCGCCCTCGCCGGTCAGGGCGACCTCGAGCGCGGGGGCCGACGGACGCTCGGCGGGCACCTCGGCCTCGACGGGGGCGTACCGGGCGATGACCTCGCGGAAGGCATGGAACTTCGCCGTCGGGTGGCCCGACTCGTCGATCGGCGCGTCGTAGTCGTATGAGGTGACGATGGGGTCGAAGCGGCCCTTGTCGTTCGCGCCGTTGGTGGTGCCGAAGTTCGTCCCGCCGTGCACCATGTAGATGTTCACCGAGGCGCCGGCCGCCAGCAGCACGTCGAGATCGTGGGCGGATGCCGCGGGGTCGGTCGTGTGGTGGATGCTGCCCCACCAGTCGAACCACCCGTCCCAGAACTCGCTGCACATGAGCGGGCCGGTGGGCTGGTGTTCGCGCAGCGTCGTCAGGCGCTCCTCGGAGCGCGAGCCGAACGAGCCGGTGAGGTGCAGCTCGGGCAGGCTCCCGGCCTCGAGCATCCAGGGCATCGGCTGGTCGACGGTGGTCAGCGGCACGGTGATGCCGGCGTCCTTCGTCACCCGCACGAGCTCGCGCAGGTACTCCTTGTCGGAGCCGTACGCGCCGTACTCGTTCTCGATCTGCACGAGCACCACGTTGCCGCCGCGGTCGATCTGGCGGGGGGCGACGATCTCGTACACGCGGCGCAGGTACTCCGTCACCGCCGCGACGAACTGCGGTTCGGAGCGACGGATGCCGATCCCCGGCGTCGAGGTGAGCCACACCGGCAGCCCCCCGTTGTGCCACTCGGCGCAGATGTAGGGCCCGGGGCGCACGATGGCGTGCAGGCCCGCGTCGGCGATGAGGTCGAGGAAGCGTCCGAGGTCGTTGGCCCCGGTGGCATCCCACTCCCCCTGCACGGGCTCGTGGGCGTTCCACGCCACGTAGGTCTCGATGGTGTTCAGGCCCATGGCCTTGGCCGTGCGGATGCGATCCGCCCAGTGCTCGGGGTGGATGCGGAAGTAGTGCAGCGTCCCCGAGATGACCTGGTGCGGTCGCCCGTCGAGCAGGAAGTCGGTCTCGCCGATGGTGAAGGTCGTCACGGTGTCTTTCGGGTGTCAGTCGACCAGCCGCGCGCGGATGCGCGCCCAGGCCAGGGCGGGGAGGGTCAGGCGCAGGATGCCGTTGTCGCCGACGCTCACGGGGAGCTCGGCGGGGGCGACGGGTTCGGCGTCGGCGGAGTTGGTGGTGTGGCGGTCGCCGCCCGCGGGGATCGTGACGACGACCGCCTCGACGTCGGCGATGGCGCCCAGCTCGAGCGCGACCTCGGTGGGGGCGTCGAGGTCGCGGTGGGCGAGGAACACCGACACGTGGTCGCCGTCGATCGTGGCGACCGCGTCGACGGCGTCGACGGTGCCGTGGCGGGCGGTGTCGATCGTGGCGCCCTCGACGAGGGGGACCACGACCCGGCCCGATGCCGCTTCGGCGGTGAGCTTGAAGGGGTGGAACGTGCTCTGGCGCCAGGCGGCTCCGCCGTCGGGCTCGGTGCGGATGGGGCCGATGACGTTGACCAGCTGCGCGAGGTTGGCCATCGACACGCGCTCCGACCGGCGGATGAGGGTGATCAGCAACGACCCCACGACGACGGCATCGGTCACGGTGTAGTCGTCCTCGATCAGGCGGGGGGCGATCGGCCAGTCGCCGGTGAACACGCGCGGCTTGTCGACCTCGTTCCACCGGGTCTGGTTCCACACGTTCCATTCGTCGACGCTGATGCCGACGGTGCCCCCGTCGGGGGTCGTGGCACCGACCTCGTCGATGATGTCGGCGACGTCGCCGATGTAGCGGTCGAGAGCGGCGCCGCTGGCGAGGAAGCTCGCCGGGTCGGCCGGGTCTTCCTCGTAGTACGCGTGCACCGAGATGTGGTCGATGAGACCGGCGGTGTGGGTGAGCACGCCGCGCTCCCAGGCGCCGAACGTGGGCATCTCGTGGTTGGAGCTGCCGGCGGCCACCAGCTCGACGGTGGGGTCGATGAAGCGCATCATGCGGGCGGTCTCGGCGGCGAGGCGGCCGTACTCGTCGGCGGTCTTGTGGCCGATCTGCCAGGGGCCGTCCATCTCGTTGCCGAGGCACCACAGCCGGATGCCGAAGGGCTCGTCGCGGCCGTTCGCGCGGCGTCGTTCGCTGAGCGCGGTGCCGGCGGGGTGATTGGCGTATTCGAGCAGGTCGGCGGCCTCGGCCACTCCCCGCGTGCCCAGGTTCACCGCCTCCATCAGCTCGACGCCGGCCGCGTCGGCCCAGGTGGCGAATTCGTGCAGACCGACCTGGTTGGTCTCGGTGCTGTGCCACGCGGCATCCAGGCGCACCGGTCGGTCGGTGCGGGGGCCGACGCCGTCTTCCCACCGGTAGCCCGACACGAAGTTGCCGCCGGGGTAGCGCACGACGGTGGCACCGAGCTCGCGTACCAGCTCGAGCACGTCGGCGCGGAAGCCGTCGGCGTCGGCGCTCGGGTGCTCCGGCGAATGGATGCCGTCGTACACGCAGCGACCCATGTGCTCGACGAACGAGCCGAACAGGCGGCGGGGGACGACGGCTCCGACGGCGGTGCGGTCCACGACGATGCGGGTGGGGGTGCTCATGGGTTCTCCAGGCGGGGGAACGGGTGGGGCGGGCCGCATGCGAACGATGCGACCCGCCCCCGGGAATTGCTTACTTGTTGACCGAGAAGCCCTGGTCGTTGCCGTACTGCACGAGCTGGTCCTGCCAGGCGGTGAGGCCGGCGTTCAGGTCGCTCTTGTTGGCGTAGGCCTGACCCACGGTGTCGCCGTAGATGCTGTTGGCGTACACCTGGAACGGCAGGTAGCTCCAGCCCTCGCGCACCTCGCTCGAGGCCTGCGTGAGCACCTGGTTGATCTGCTGCCCACCGAAGTACTCCGACTCCTTGTCGACGAAGGCGGGGTCGCTCAGCTGCGCGGTGGTCGAGGGGAATCCGCCCGACTCGGCGAAGATCTGCAGGCTCTCCTCGTCGTTGTTCAGCCACTTGAGGAAGCCGGCTGCCAGAGCGGGGTTCTTGCTCTGCTTCGTGACGGCCTGGCCGCCACCGCCGTTCTCCGACGTCACGGCCGTGCCGTCGTAGGTCGGGATCGGGGCCACGGCCCACTTGCCCGCGCCGTCGGCGACCGAGGACTCCAGCACACCCGGCATCCAGGCGCCGATCACGAGCGAGGCGATCGAGCCGTCACCGAGGCCCTTGAACCACTCGTCGCTCCAGCTGGGGGTGTCCGAGATGAGGCCGCCCTCGATGAGGCGGTTCCAGTTGTCGGCGAACTTCTTCGAGCCATCGTCCTGCAGGTCGATCGCGACGTCGGTGCCGGCGTCGCCGGAGGTCGTGAAGGGCGTGCCCCCGGCCTGCCAGATCATGCTCGTGGTGAAGCCCGAGTCGCCCGTGTCGGCGGTGATGAACTTGGTGGGGTCGGCGGCGTTCAGCTTCTGCGCTGCGGCGTAGTACTCGTCCCAGGTGGTGGGCACGGCGATGCCGAACTGATCGAAGACCTCTTTGTTGTAGAACAGGGCCATGGGGCCCGAGTCCTGCGGGAGGCCGTAGATCTTGCCGTCGAAGTCGACGGAGCCCCAGGTACCGGTGCTGTAGTCGTCCTTCAGGTCGGCGAAGCCGTACGACGACAGGTCGACGAGCGAGTCCGAGAGCGCGAACTGGGGGAAGGCGTAGTACTCGATCTGCACGACGTCGGGGGCGCCCGAGCCGGCCTTGATCGCGTTCTGGAGCTTGGTGTACTCCTCGGTGTTGGTGCCCGCGTTGACGTAGTTCACCTTCACGTTGGGGTACTTGGCCTCGAAGGCGGCGACCTGCGCCTCGGCCGAGGGGGTCCACGACCAGTACGTGAGCTCGCCGCCGGCCTCGAGGGCCTTCTCAATGTCGTCGGCGGTGCCGGCGGCGGCGCCGCCACCGGCGTTGCCACCCGAGCAGGCGGTGAGCGCGCCCACCGTCAGGGCGGTGGCGGCGACGGCGAAGACGGCCCGCCGGGCGGTGCCAGAACGCATGAATGTCATCGGATTCCTCTACTTCGTTGTTGTGGATGTGGTGCGGGTGCAGACGCGGTGCCCCGAGAGGGGCGCTCGCGTTCAGGGGGAGTCAGGGGGTCATTGCTTGACGCTGCCGGCGCTCAGGCCCGACTGCCAGAAGCGCTGCAGCAGCAGGAAGGCGGCCACGATCGGGATGATCGACAGCAGCGCTCCGGTGATCACGAGGTTGTAGATGGGCTGCGCGCCGACGCCGGTGGCCTGCGCGTTCCACTGGTTCAAGCCCACCGTGAGCGGGTACCACTGCGGGTCGCTCAGCATGATCAGGGGCAGGAAGTAGTTGTTCCACGTCGCCACCACCGCGAACAGCAGCACCGTGACGATGCCGGGGGTGAGCAGACGGATCGAGATCGTGAAGAACGTGCGGAACTCGCCCGCGCCGTCCATGCGGGCGGCCTCGAGCAGCTCGGTGGGGATGGCGTCGGTCGCGTAGACCCAGATGAGGTACAGGCCGAACGGGCTGATGAGCGAGGGGATGATGATCGCCCACGGGGTGTTCGTGATGCCCAGCTGGCTGAACAGCAGGAAGGTGGGCACCGCCAACGCCGTGCCGGGCACCGCGATCGCGCCGAGCACGACGGCGAACACGGCCTTGCGTCCGCGGAAGTTGTACTTCGCCAGGCCGTAGCCGGCGAGCGTGGCCAGCAGCGTCGCCCCACCGGCGCCGACCGCGACGTAGAGCAGCGTGTTGCCGAGCCACCGCAGGAAGATGCCGTCGCGGTAGGTGAGGGTCTGCGCGATGTTGTCGAAGAGCGCGAAGCTGTTACCGGGGCCGAGCCCGAAGGTCGTGAACAGATCGGGCTGGGTCTTGGTGGCGTTGATGACCAGCCACGCCAGCGGCACGAGCGTGTACAGCAAGTACAGGCCCATGACGATGCCCAGCACGATCGACTTCTTGCCCTGGGTGGGCGAGGTGCGGGCGAAGCGGCGGCGGGTGCCGCCGGCACGCGGGGTGGTCACCGAGACGGTGTCGGTGCGGGGTGCGGTCGCGGTGGTCATCGCGCCTCCTGACGTGAGCCGCGCAGCTGCACGACGTAGGCGATGACGGCGGTGATGACGCCCATGATGATGGCGATCGTGGCCGCGTAGTTGTACTGCTGGCCGGCGAACGAGAGGTTGTAGGCGTACATGTTCGGCGTGAAGAACGTCGAGATCGTGTTCGGGGCCAGCGGCTTGAGGATGTTCGGCTCGTTGAAGAGCTGGAAGCTGCCGATGATCGAGAAGATCGTGGCGATGACCACGGCACCGCGGACCGCCGGGATCTTGATCGAGAAGATCGTGCGCCAGGCGCCCGCGCCGTCGATCGAGGCCGCCTCGTACAGCTCGCCCGGAATGGTCTTGAGTGACGAGTAGAAGATGAGCATGTTGTAGCCCACGAACTGCCAGGTCACGATGTTGCCGATCGACAGCAGCATCCATTCGGGGAGGAACGGCTGGACCACGTTCCCGCCGAGCAGATCGTTGAGGTTGCGGGTCAGGCCGAACTGGTCGCCGTAGATGTATCCCCACATGAGCACGGCCACGACGGCGGGCACCGCGTAGGGCAGGAAGATCACCATGCGGTAGAAGCCGGCGGCGTGCAGGCGCGCACTGTCGATCGCGAGGGCGGCGGCCAGGGCCAGCAGGAGCATGATCGGCACCTGCACGACGAGGAAGATCGAGACCCGGCCCAGACCGTCCCAGAACTTCTCGTCTCCGAAGGCGGTGACGTAGTTCTCGAAGCCGACGAACGCGTTGCCGCCGACCAGCTGGTCGCGGAACAGGCTGAGGTAGATCGAGTACGCCAGGGGCGCGAGGAACACGAGCGCGAACACCACGGCGAAGGGGGCGACGAACAGCCAGCCGCGGTCGTCGATTCGGGTGCGCCGTTTGCGCCGCGGGGTGCGCAGCGCGGGCGGGGGTGCCGCGGTGGTCGTCATCGTCCAGTGCCTCTTCGTTGATGCGCATTCGGGCCGGGCGGTCGGAATGTTGACGTAAACATAACTCGACCCCCGCTAAGGTGTCAACGTCAACATCCCGAGGGGGCAGGCATGAGCGAGACGACGACGGCGTCGACCGCCACACCGGCGCGAGAGCGCCGGCGCGAGGTGTCGATGGCCGATGTGGCCGCCGCCGCCGGGGTGTCGGGCCAGACGGTGTCGCGCGTGGCCAACGGCCGCACCAACGTCGATCCCGACACGCGTCAGCGCGTCCTCGACGCCATGGCGTCGCTCGGCTACCGCCCCAACAGTGCGGCGCGAGCGCTGCGATCGGGCCGGTTCCGCAGCATCGGCGTGATCATGTTCTCGCTGAGCTCGTACGGCAACACGCGCACGCTCGATGCGCTCGCGTCGATGGCCGCGGCATCCGGGTACTCCATCACCCTCATCACCGTGCACTCGGCCTCGCAGTCCGACGTGTCGGGGGCGTTCTCGCGTCTGCGCGAACACGCCGTCGACGGCGTGGTGATCCTGATCGAGACCCACCGCCTCGGCGAGAACGAGTTGTCGCTGCCCACCGGGCTGCCCGTGGTGGTGGTCGACTCGAGCGCCGACTACCCGTACGCGGTCGTCGACAACGACCAGGCGCAGGGCGCCCGTCTGGCCACCGAGCACCTGCTCGACCTCGGTCACGCGACCGTCTGGCACGTCTCGGGGCCGCCGGAGTCCTTCGCCGCCGAGCGACGTCGTCACGCGTGGCACGCCGCCCTCGAGGACCGCGGATGCCGTGTGCCCGCGGTGCAGATCGGTGACTGGACCGCCGACTCGGGGCATCGCATCGGCGCCGCCCTCGCGCACGACACCGCCGTCACGGCGGTGTTCGCCGCGAACGATCAGATGGCGCTCGGCGTGATCCGCGCCCTGCACGAGGCCGGCCGCGACGTGCCGGGCGACGTCAGTGTCGTCGGCTTCGACGACATGCCCGAGGCGGCCAACTTCTGGCCTCCGCTCACCACCGTGCGCCAGCGCTTCGAGCGCGTCGGCGAAGAGGCGATGAGCGCGTTGATCGCCGATATCGAGGGCACCGGGGGAGAGCACGCCCGCACGCTCGTGCCGACGTCGCTCGTGGTGCGCGCGAGCTCGGGTCCGCGTTAGGGCTCGCTCCCCCCTGCCCCGCTTCGGGCTGCGTGCGGACCGCCCCCGCCGGTTGAACGGACCCCGTCCCACTCTGTGCGGACCGTGTCCCGATTCTGGCTGTCTGAGGCGGCTCTCGGCGGCCAAAAGTGGGACGAGGTTCGCCTCGCGGGCCGCAGCGCCAGGGGCGGCGGTGTCTGGAATAGCCGCATCGACCGTTGCGACCGACGGGGAAGCTCGCCTAGGCTCGGTGTTGACGTCAACATGTTGACGTCAACATCCCCCCACAGGCCGCATCGGAGCGGCCGGAACGGAACCGACGATGACGTCTCGTGTCCTGTCCTTCACGTGCGCCGCGGCCTTGGTCGCCGGCGCCCTGACCGTCGGGTCGGCCGCCGCGCCGCCCCCCGCGCGCGCGGCCGACGACCCCGCGGCCGTGCGCATCACCCCGAATCCCGCGTCGGCCACCGAGGCCTTCGAGGGCTGGGGAACCAGCCTGGTGTGGTTCGCCAACGCCACCGGCAACTACCCCGCCGACGTGCGGCAGAAGCTGTTCGACGCCGTCTTCGGCGACGAGGGGCTGAACCTCAACATCGCCCGCTACAACGTCGGCGGTGGCAACGCCTCCGACGTGCCGCCCTACCTGCGCCCGGGCGGTGCGGTGCCCGGCTTCTGGAACCCCGAGCTGCCCGCGACCGACGCCGAGGGCGAGATCACCTCGACCTACGCTGACCGCGACCGCTACCGCGAGGCGTGGAACCCCGACGACCCGACCCACTACGACTTCTCGGCCGACTCGGCCCAGCGCTGGTGGCTCGACGCCCTGAAGGACAAGGTCACCCACTGGGAGGCCTTCAGCAACTCGCCTCCGTACTTCCTCACCGACAGCGGCTTCGTCTCGGGCGGGATCAACGACGCCACGAGCGAGCAGCTCGCCCCCGCCGACATGGACGCCTTCGCCGGGTACATGGTGAGCGTCGTCGACGAGCTCGAGAGAGCCCACGGCATCCGTTTCGACACCATCGACCCCTTCAACGAGCCGAACACGAACTACTGGCAGACGCAGATCCCCGAGGGCGCGACCTGGCCCACGGGCGGTCGCCAGGAGGGCGCGCACATCGGCCCCGAGCGTCAGGACGAGATGATCGGCGCGCTCGCCGAGCGCCTCGCCGCCGGATCGACCACCACGGATGCCGTGATCTCGGCGATGGACGAGACCAACCCGGGCATCTTCGCCACGAACTGGAACACCTGGTCCGAGGCGTCGAAGGATGCCGTCGACCAGCTGAACGTGCACACCTACGGCACGGGCGGGCGCCCCGTCGTCCGCGACATCGCCAAGGCGTCCGACAAGCCGCTGTGGATGAGCGAGGTCGAGGGCAACTGGACCGACACCGGCCGCGGCTTCGTCACCGACGACATCGAGAACGGACTCGGCATGGCCTCGCACATCGTGGGCGACTTGCGCGAGCTCGAACCCGAGGCGTGGGTGTTCTGGCAGCCGGTCGAAGACCTCTACAACATGGAGAAGGTCGAGAAGCTCAACTGGGGCAGCGTCTTCATCGACTTCGACTGCAACGCCGAGGGTCTCTCGGAGCGCCGCATCGCCGACGGCGACGCCGACCCGAGCTGCCAGGTGCTCACGAACGAGAAGTTCAACACCGTGCGCAACTTCACGCACTACATCCAGCCCGGCGATCGGCTCATGGCCACCGACGACACGAACTCGACCGCGGCCATCGACGCCGACGGACAGGGCGCGTCGATCGTCCACGTCAACGCCGACGACACCGAGCAGGTCGTCGAACTCGACCTCCGCGGCTTCGGCGAGATCGCCGCGGGCGCGACGGTCACCCCGGTCGTCACGACCCAGTCGACCGCTGACGAGCCCACCGTCAACGCGCTCCGCGCCGGCGACGCCGTGACCGTGGACGCGGCATCCGGGATCGCGACCCTCACCGTGCCGGCGAAGTCGGTCGTCACGTTCGAGGTCGACGGCGTCTCGGGTGTGGCCGCGGACGCTCCGGCGTTCCGCGACCAGGACCGCGTGCAGCTCGTCGGCGTGCAGAGCGGGCTCGCCCTGCAGGGCGGATCGGCCGTCACGATCGACGAGGATGCCGCGACCCCCGAGGCCGCGAGGGCGCAGGGGTGGACCGTGCGCACCGTCGACGGCGCCGGGACGAACCGCCACCGCTTCACCCTCGAGAACGGCGACGGGCTGTTCCTCGGTTCGCGCGACGGGGCGACCGCCCTCGTCGACACCGACCCCGCCACCGCGGCGGCCGACCCGGCGACGCAGTGGATGGGCTCGACCCTCGACGGCTCGACGTACTCGGTGCTCAACGTCGCGGCCGAGCGCGTGCTCGACGTGGGCGGCGAGAGCCGCGAGCCGGGCGCCGGCGTGGGGCTGTGGACCTCGAACGGCGCGGGCAACCAGACATGGCGTCTCGTGAGCACCACCGCCGTCGCGAGCGACCCGGTCTCGGTGGCGACCCCGGTGGGCACGGCTCCCGTCCTGCCCGAGACCGTCACGGTCCGCTACGCCGGGGGAGTGGGGCGAACGGCCGCCGTCACCTGGAACACCGACGGGCTCGATTTCGGGTCCGCCGGCACCGTGACGGTGCCCGGAACGGCCACCGAGGTGTTCGGTGCCACCGTCGAGGCCCGCGCCGAGGTCGAGGTGGGGGCGTTCACCGCCACCCGGCCCCGCTCGGTGACGGTCGTCGCGGGCAGCGCCCCGGCCGCCGTGCAGGCGCAGGCCGACGACACGGTGCTCGCCGAGATCCGCCCCTCGGGCGAGGGATACCCGGTTCCGGTCGAATGGGCCTGGGGCGACCTCGACGACGACGCCTTCGCCGAGCCCGGCACGGTGGACGTCGCCGGTGCGACCGACGACGGGCTCGACGCCCGTCTGACGGTCATCGTCACGACCGCCGTCGACCGCAACGTCGCACCCGACAGCACCCCCTCGGCCACCTACACCGAGACCGGCTACGGGGTCGAGCGCACCATCAACGGCGACCCGTCCGACAAGGGCTGGTCGAACTGGCGATCGGATGCCAAGAACCCCCGCGACACGCTCGGCTACGCGCTCGCCGCCGACGAGACCCTGCGCGGGGTCACCGTGCAGTTCTATCGGGACGGCGGCCCGAGTTGGGCCGACACCGTGCGCGTCGACCACCGCATCGACGGCGGCGCATGGGTCGAGGGCGAGCCGGTCGCCGTGCCGGTGCCCGAGGCCGGTGCTCCGAGGGTCGAGGTGCCCGTCGAGGGTGCCCGCGCCGATGAGGTGCGGGTCGTGCTCGAGGCACGCGAGAACGAGCACATGATCGTGTCGGAGGTCGAGATCCTCGCCGACGCCCCCGCGCCCGCCGGCCTCGCCGACCTGGCGCGCCTGACGGTGGGCGACGAGCCGGTGCCCGGCTTCGACCCCGCGGTCACGGAGTACTCCTCGACGGTCGAGGGCGACGCGCTGCCGTCGCTGTTCGCGCTCGCCGTCGACGAGGACGCGGTCGTCGAGATCACGCAGCCCCGGGATGCCGCGGGCGTCGGCACCGTGCGGGTCACCGCCCCCGACGGCACGGTGCGCACCACCACGGTCACCGTGACCCTGGCCGAGCCGGGCACCCCCGGTGAGCCGGGGACGCCGGGTGAGCCGGGTACGCCCGGGGATCCCGGCGCTCCGGGTCAGCCGAGCGCTCCGGGTCAGCCGAGCGCTCCGGGTCAGCCGAGCGCTCCCGGTCAGCCGGGCGGCGGCGACGCGGGTCAGGGGCAGAACCCCGACGGCGGGGATCTGGCATCCACGGGTCAGGACACCGCGGGGATGACGGCCCTGTCCGCCGCAGCGCTGCTGCTGCTCGCCCTCGGCGCGGGCGTGCGGATGGCCCGCCGCCGGTCCCGGGCCTGAGGCCGGGCGCGTGAGGCGCCGGGAATCGTCGCTTCCGGAGTGTTCCGGGCGACGATTTCCGGCACCTCACGCGAACCCGCGGGAGCGCGGGCCCGCGGGTCAGCGGGGTGCGGGCTCGGGGCGGTGGATGCCGCGCGGGCGGTAGCCCAGGGCGTCGGAGCACTCCAGGAGG
This sequence comes from Microbacterium sp. CFBP 13617, assembly GCF_014839445.1. Lineage (NCBI taxonomy): Bacteria > Bacillati > Actinomycetota > Actinomycetes > Micrococcales > Microbacteriaceae > Microbacterium > Microbacterium sp. CFBP 13617. Next base: position 937,146 of record NZ_JACYNW010000001.1, read on the forward strand.
TCGGCGAGGTACCAGACGATGGCGAGCCACATCTCGGTGCCCTGCATCCCCGGATCGTCACCGTCGAGGCGGAAGGCCATCCCGGCTCCCGCGCGCCAGCCGCTCAGCGCGTGGCGCAGCAGGTCGGCGGCCAGGGTGCGCACCTCGTCGGTGCGGTATCCGCTCGAGCGCGTGAGCCACAGGGGATGGGCGATGTCGAGCACCGTGCACGCGTCTCGGCGCTCGGGCCGCATCCAGCGGTCGTTGCGCGCGTGACGCAGCACGGTGTCGACGACCGCTTCGGGGTGGGCGACGTCGACGCCGAACTGCGCCACGGTGCCGCGCGCGGCGCGGTAGAAGCCGTTGACCAGCAGGCGCAGGTCGCCGTCGGCGCCCGGTCGGCCCCACATCCCGGTGCGGGAGTCGGCGCGCAGCGACAGCCACCCGAACAGGGTCTCGGCGAACGCCGGGGGAACGGCATCCGCCCGGCGCAGGCTCCAGTGCAGCGCGGTGCCGATCGCGTCGACGTGATGACCGGCGCGCCAGGGGTCGTCTCCCCACGGCAGGGCATCGAGGCGCGCGACGAGACCGGCGGCGTCGGCCGCGACGACGTCGGCCAGGGGGTGGGCGAAGCCACCGCCCAGCAGGTCGAGGGCGTAGCCGGCGCTCAGCACGCCGTACGCCGCGTCGGGAGCGTCCCACAGCGACGCCGCGTCGGTCATCAGCCCGGTGTCGGCGCGTTGCTGCGCCCCGAGCACGTCGATCCAGTCGGCGCGGTCGGCACCCGCGGGAGGGCCGCCGTGCAGCAGGGCCGAGAGCTCGATCGCGTCGCAGGTCGCCCGCAGCGACGCGGGCGCGTCGGGGCGATCGCGGAACCCGCCGTCGACGGCTCCCCGCTCGAGCACCGACGACAGTTCGGCGCGCGCCACGTCCGCGAAGCGCGCGAGGTCGTCACGACGCGGATCGGCGACCGCCGTCGGAGCCACTCGCCAGCGCAGCACCCGGGCCGGGTTGCCCCCGACGATTGCCCCGGCGGCGACGTCTTTGGTGACCACGGCCCCCGCCGCGAGCACGGCGTGGTCGCCGACCGTCACGCCGTCGAGCACGATCACGTGCGATCCGATCCAGACGTCCGACCCGATCCGCACGCCGCGTGAGGTCAGCGGTTGGCGGAAGACCTCGGTGCCCGGTTCGAACGAGTGGTTGAAGCCGATGATCGACGTGTGCGCCCCCACGCGGACCGCGTCGCCCAGCTGCACGTCACCGCGCACGACCGTGTACGGGTTGATCGAGCAGTCGGCGCCGATGCGGACCGAGCCGGTGAGGTAGGCGCCGAGCGCGACGTACGAGCGGTCGCCGATCGAGAAGGCGTCGGGATCGACTCCGGCGTGCTCCGACACGAAGACGTCGGCCCCGATCCGCCAGTCGGGATGGGCCGCGCGCAGGGCCGCGAGGTGCGCCCGCTGGCGATCCCGGTCCTCGGGCGCGGCGTCGCCGTCGAACGTCCACGGCGAGAAGTCGTACGACGACGGCGCGGTCATGACCGCGGGGCCGCCGTGGAGGCACGCACGTTCAGGCGCGGACTGAGCTGCACGCGATGCACGGGGCGATCGGGCTCGGCGATGCGCCGGGCCAGCAGCTCGACCGCCGCCTCGCCGACGCTCGCGCGCGGCGGACTGACGGCGGTGAGCGCCGGGGTGAAGAGCTGGGCGACCTCGTCGTCGTACGCGATGATCGACAGGTCGTCGGGCACCGAGATGCCGCGCGTCAGTGCGAGATCGACGAAGGCCATCGCCTCGGGGTCGGAGTGCACGAGCAGGGCCGTCACGCCGGTGGCCAGGGCCGAGTCCAGCGTGGCGTTGACCACGTCGGAGAAGTCGGGGCTCGTGCGGTCGGGCAGGGTCTGCTCGAAGTGATCGGCGGGGGTGAGGGCGAGCTCCTCGCAGGCGGTCTGCCACCCGCCGGCGATCTTTCGCGAGGTGGGCGAGTGCCGCGAGAGGATCAGCCCCACCTTGCGGTGCCCGAGGGTGGCGAGGTGACGGGCGGCGAGCAGGGCGCCGAGCGCGTGGTCGGTCGTCACCGACTCCCTCGGGATGCCGCCCGCTCCCGGAACCGCATCGCGTTCGACCAGCACGCTCGGCACCGGGCAGTCGGAGAGCCAGCTCATGACGTCGGCGGCGTGCGCCGTGTCGGTGTTGGGTGCGACGACCAGTCCGCGCACGTCGCCGTTGGCGACGAGACGTTCCAGCACGGGCCGCTCGTCCTGCAGCTCGTACGAGGCGCCGCGCAGGAGCATCTTGTAGCCCAGGCGCCGACCGGCCGTCTCCATGCCCCGCACGACACCCGGCCAGTAGTAGGCGAGCGACGGAACGAGCACGGCGATCGATCCGGTCTGCGTCTCGTCGGCGCGGGTGGCGGGTGCCGGAGTGTTCGCCCCGGCGACCGCGCCGCCGTGCACCCGGCGCAGCACCCCCTCTTTCTCGAGTTGGGCCAGGTCGCGCCGCAGCGTCACCGTGGCGACGCCCAGGTCGTCGGTGAGCTGCGAGATGCGCACGGCACCGTCGTTGTGCAGGGCGCTCAGGATGTGGGCGCGGCGCTCGGCGGCGAGCGGCTGGTGCGGGGTGGTGTCGGTCATCGAAGATCCTCGGTCGGTGTGTCCAGTTCTACCGTGAGCTGCACGTGAGTGCGCGACGCCAGGGGAAGGGCGAGGCGGGTCAGCCGCTCGCCCCACACCTCGGTGAGCAGCGGATCGTCGAGCTCCCGCACCTCCGCCGTCGCCTCGATGTCGCTCGGCCAGCGCAGACGCACCGCACGAGCCCCCTCGATCGGGACGACGCGGGCACCCCCGCGCTCGAGGGTCACCTCGCCCGCGACGAGCAGATGCACGCGCGTGTCGTCGGTGGTGGGGGCGTCGTCGGCGAAGCGCCAGGCGTCGTCGATCTCGATGCGTCCGCGGGTGCGGTCCAGCGCCGCGCGGCGCCGCCACGACGCGAGCCCCGCGTCGGGATAGGCGTCGGCCAGGTCGACGCGGAAGACGGCGAGGTCGTCGGTCGCCTCCGCGTGCGCGTCGCGGGCGACGGCATCGGCCCCCGCCGGCTGGGTGACGCCGCGCACGACGGGCACGTTGTGCCACGCGCTCTGCATCGTCCAGATGTCGTAGCGGTCGGGGCCGAACGTGGCGGCGGTGTAGGTCGGGCGCCCGGCGTCGACCAGGACGGGCACCCCGTCGACGGCGATGACGACGGCGCCCACGTCGTTGTGGTTGTGGTGCTCGCCGTTGTGCCCGCCCTTCGCGACCAGGGTCAGCCCGTCGCTCGATCCGGCGCGCTCGCGGGCGAGGAACACCTGCGTCGAGGGCAGCCAGACGTCGCGGGGGAGTGGGGGCGGGGCGGGGGATGCCGACACCCAGGCGGGATCGGTCAGCCCGCGCAGCAGCCGGCCCAGGCCCTCGCGCTCGGTGGCGGCGGGGGTGCCCGGACGGCGGTGCGAGGCGGCGAGGGCCGCGGCCGCCGTGTCGCCGTGGCGCCGGGCGGCGCGGTGCAACGCGTGCCACGGCTGGTCGGCGGGGGGTCGGGCCTGCCCGTCGGCGTGGTTGACGAACCAGTCGCCGCCGAGGTGCGAGCGATGGGGGAAGGCGACGGTTTCGCGCAGGGCCGTCACCGCGGTGGTGTCGACCGCGCCGTCGGTGGCGTGCGCGAGGACGTCGAGCGCTTCGAGGGCGCGCGCGGCCCCGTTCCACCAGTAGGCGTACCCCTCGTCGATGGCCCCGTCGGCGGGGAGGACGGCGACGTAGCGGTCGAGACCCTCGACGGCCAGGGCGACGATCCGGTCGCGCTCGATGGCCTCATCGGGCCGGTCGAGCAGGCGCAGGGCGGCGACGATGACGTTGCCGTGGATCCAGGGGTTCCAGTTGTGCACGTCGCCGTCGAGGCCGATCCAGTGCCAGTCGCGGCGCCGTTGGAACGGCGCGAACACGCGCGTGCGGGCTTCGTGGCGGATGCGCGCGCGGAGCCCGGGGGCGCGGGCGTCGAGCTGTTCGCCGAGCAGGTGGTCGATCCAGGCGAGCTGCGCGACCACCTCACCCGCGCCGAGGTCGACGAAGGGATCGGTCACGGTGGCCAGCACCGAGCCGTGCACGCTCCGGGTGTCGTCGTGGGCGGGCCAGCACCACGAGCTCTGCTCGCACAACAGCACGACGCCGTCGACGACCTCGTCGATCCACATCTCGTCGAGGGTGGAGGCGGCGGCGACCGCGGCGCGGCTGAGGCGACGCTGCCTCTCGAAGGCCGCGTCCTCCCAGGCGGTGCGGTCGCCGTCGCGGTGCACCCGGGCCGCGTCGCTCGCCCGCGGCTGCGGCCAGGGCGTCGCGCGCTCGCCGCCGGCGCGGGCGACGAGGTCGTCGATGCCGATGCGATCGGCCGACCCCGCCCGCGGGTCCCACACGGCACGGTCGGATGCCGGGGGCACGGGCAGGGCCTGGGCGGGCGCTCGGAGCGTGATGCCCTCGACGAGCGTCGCGAGCGGCCCGCGGAAGGCGGCGGTGGGGAACGGCATCGGTCTCCTTCGAACGGGATGGTCCCGCTACAAACGATCATAAACGATCACGAAGATTCAGAAAAGATGTTGTGGTGTTGTTTTTTGATTGATACGCTCGCCAACGTTCACCACTCCCGTGTCGGTGAACGGACGGTCTTCGAAGGAGAACCCGTGGCGACTTCCGCCCTTCCCCGCCTCGCCGGCGGACAGCGCAGCGACTGGCTCGCCGTCGCCGATGCGCTGCTCACCGCCGCGCAGCGCCACGCGAGCCCCGGTCGCGGACGCATCGTCTTCCCCGGCGAAGAGGGCGGGTACGGCGCCGCCGTCGACGGCCTCGAGGGGTTCGCCCGCGTCTTCCTCCTCGCCGGGTTCCGCATCGCCGGCGCGCGCGGCCAGGGTGTCGACGACCTCATCGCCTTCTTCACCGCCGGCGTGCGCACCGGCGTCGACCCCGAGGCCCCCGACCGCTGGGTGCGCATGGACGAGCACGCGCAGGCCAAGGTCGAGGCGGCATCGCTCGCCCTCGCCCTCGACCTCACGCGCGACTGGATCTGGGACGCCCTCGACGCGCGCACCCGCGAGCGGGTCATCGCCTACCTCGCCCCCGTCGTCGGAGACGAGACCTACCCGCAGACCAACTGGGTGTGGTTCCGCATCGTGGTCGAGACCTTCCTGCGCTCGGTCGGCGGCCCCTGGTCGGCGTCCGACATCGCCGCCGACCTGGCCCGGCACGACTCGTTCGCCCGCGCCGACGGGTGGATGTCCGACGGCGAAGAACGCGCGTACGACCACTACGTGGGGTGGGCGCTGCACGTGTACCCCGTGCTGTGGCCGCGCATGACCGGCGCCGACGCCCTCGCGGGCGACCGCGCCGCGGCCGACGTGGCGCTCCTGGACCGCTTCCTCGTCGACGCCGTTCGGCTGATCGGCGCCGACGGCTCGCCGCTGCTGCAGGGACGCAGCCTCATCTACCGCTTCGCCGCCGCCGCTCCGTTCTGGGCCGGCGTGATCGCCGAAGTCCCCTCGACCGGCGCGGGGCGTCTGCGTCACGCGGCCGGCGCGATCGTCGACCACTTCGTCTCGCACGGGGCCCCCGACGTCGACGGCGTGCTCACCCTCGGATGGCACGGCGAATGGCGCGCCCTCGCCCAGTCGTACTCGGGTCCCGGCTCGCCCTACTGGGCCGTCAAGGGTCTGATGGGCATCGCCCTCCCCGCCGACCACCCGGTGTGGACGGCGCCCGACGAGCCCCTCCCCGTCGCCGAGGTCGACGACCTGCGGGCCGTGGCCGCCGCCGGGTGGATCGTCTCGGGAACTCGGGCCGACGGGATCGTGCGCGTGATCAACCACGGCACCGACAAGGCGCGCCCCGGGGCTCGCAGCGCCGACTCTCCGCTGTACGCCCGCATCGGCTACTCCACGGCCACCGCGCCGCTGCTCGACGAGCTCGCCTGGACCGACCCCCTCGAACAGGCCGTCGCCCTGGTCGACGCGTCGGGCCGCGCGACCCACCGCACGGCGCTCGTGCCCCTGGGGGCGCACGTTGTCGACGGGGTGGGAGTCGCGGCGTCGACGTCGGACGTGCACACGGTGGATGCCGTTCCCACCGCGCACCGCCACGGCGCCGGTCTCACGGGCTCGGTGCGTCACGTCGGCCGGGTGACGGTGCGCTCGCTCGTGCGCGGCGCCTGGGAGGTACGCATCGCCTCGGTCGACGACCTCGCCCCCGGCATCGACGTCGACACCCTGCGGGTGCGCGTCGGCGGGTGGCCGATCGCGGGCGCCGATCCCGCGCACTCCACCGACACGGGCGCCGCCGAGGTGCGTTCGCAGGGCCGGGTGTCCGGCATCCGGGCCCTCACCCCCGACGCCACCTCGCGCGTGATCGTGCGCCGCCACGCCAGCCCGCTCGGCGAGGTCGCCGTGGTGCCGGTGCTGACGTGGGACGCGCAGGTCGGCCGGCCCTTCGTCGCCCTCGTCTCGCTGAGCGGCGACACCACGGCCGACACCCGCGACGCCGCGTTCGAGATCGAGGGCGACGAGCCCGTCGCCGTCGTCACCTGGCCCGACGGCCGGTGCACCCGCACCCCTCTCACAGACTCCGGAGCCTCTCGATGGGCGCACCGGCATTCACGGGCCCGCACCGGAGCCCCGTACGCAATCGCAAAGGAGCAGCACGTATGAAGCGCAAGATCGTCGTCGCGACCGGGATGGGCATCGTCGCCGCCCTGTCGCTGACCGCCTGCAGTGGGGGATCCTCGGACGCCGCCGCCGAGGGTGGCCCCGTCACGCTGTCGATGTCGGGATGGAGCCTCAGCACCACGCCGGAGTTCCAGGCCCTCGCCGACAAGTTCCACGAAGACAACCCCGACGTCACGATCGAGGTCAAGGAGTACGACTCCACCAACTACGACACCCTCATGACGGCCGACCTGGCCGCGGGCACCGGCCCCGACATCGTGACGCAGAAGAACCTCAAGACCTTCATCACGTACCAGGCCGGCGGTCAGCTCGCCGACGTCTCCGACGTGACGCTGCCCGACGGCATCGGCGGCGCCGACGCCTACGACGTCGACGGCTCCACCTGGGCCGTGCCGTACCGCCAGGACTCCTGGGTGCTCTTCTACAACAAGGACCTCTTCACGCAGGCCGGCGTCGCCGAGCCCGACGGGTCGTGGACCTGGGACGACTACGAGAAGGCCGCCGAAGAGCTGACCACCCAGCTCGGCGCCGCCGGCTCCGCCGCCCTCGGCACCTACCAGCACAACTGGCAGTCGACGGTGCAGGGCTTCGCCAACGCGCAGAGCCCCGACGTGAACATCCTCGACGGCGAGTTCGGCTACCTCGAGCCCTACTACGAGCGTTCGCTCGCCCTGCAGCAGGCGGGCGCGCAGGTCGAGTACAACACCGTCACCGCCAACAAGCTCACCTACCAGGCTGAGTTCGGCAAGCAGCAGGCGGCCATGATGCCCATGGGCACCTGGTACGCGGCCACGCTCATCGCCCAGCAGGCCAAGGGCGAGGCCGACGCCTTCTCGTGGGGCTTCGCGCCCATCCCGCAGTTCGACTCGTCGACGGCCGGCACCTCGAAGACGCCGGTGACCTTCGGCGACCCGACCGGGTTCGCCGTGAACAAGGCGGCGGATGCCACCAAGCTCGCCGCCGCGAAGAAGTTCCTCGCCTTCGCCGCCGGTGAAGAGGGCGCGCAGGTGCTCGCGGGCCTCGGCATCACGCCGGCCTTCACCAGCGACACCGTCGCCCAGACGTACTTCGCGGTGAAGGGCGCCCCCGCCGACGAGCTGTCGTCGTTCGCGTGGTCGTCGCACGACACCAAGCCCGAGAACCCCACCTCGGCCAAGACCGCGGCCGTGCAGAACATCCTGCTCGACCTGCACACCGCCGTGATGTCGGGTTCGACGTCGATCGACGACGCCATCTCGACCGCCGAGAACCGCGTCAAGAGCGAGGTCGGCGTCGGCTGACGCGACCACCGGTGGCCGGCCCGGCGCCCACGTCCGGGCCGGCCACCCCTGAGATCCCCTCGAGATCTGGAGACACCATGGCGACCATCGCCGACACGCGCCCGCGGGCGCCGAAGACCGGGCGTCACGGCCAGCGACGTCGCTCGCGTCTGACGCTGCGCAGCACCCTCATCGGGTGGAGCTTCATCCTCCCCAACTTCCTCGGCTTCGCCGCCCTGACGCTCGTGCCCGTCGTGACGCTGTTCTACATGTCGATGACGAACTGGAACGTCTTCGGCTCGTCGGCGTTCGTGGGCCTGGCCAACTTCGAGCGACTGTTGGGCGACGGCAGCTTCCGCATCGCCCTGTTCAACACGCTCTACTACGCGGCGCTGCACATCCCGCTGACGATGATCGTCGCGCTGGGACTCGCGCTGCTGCTGAACAACAAGCTGCGCGGGGTCGCGTTCTTCCGCACCGCGGCGTTCTTCCCCTACATCACCTCGATCGTCGCGATCGCCGTGGTGTGGAACCTGCTGTTCAGCCCCGAGTACGGCCCCATCAACGAGATCCTGCGCTTCTTCGGGCTGCAGAACCCGCCCGGATGGCTCACCTCGTCGGATTGGGCGATGCCCGCCGTCGTCATCATCAGCACCTGGCGCGACATGGGCTACTACATGATCCTCTTCCTCGCGGGACTGCAGACCATCCCGCGCGAGCTGCAGGAGGCGGCCCGCGTCGACGGCGCCAACGTCTGGCAGCGCTTCGTGAACGTCACCCTCCCGTGCCTGCGGCCGACGACGTTCTTCGTCACCGTGATGCTCACCATCAACTCGTTCAAGATCTTCGACCTGATCCTCGTGATGACCCAGGGCGGGCCCGGGCAGTCCACGCTCGTGCTCTCTCAGTTCATCTACCAGAAGGGCTTCCAGGAGAACCAGTTCGGGTACGCCTCGGCGGCCTCGATCGTGCTCTTCCTGCTGTGCATCGTGGTGACCCTGGTGCAGTTCTTCCTCAACAAGAAGCGGGACGCCTGATGACCGACCTCCTCGTTCCCGACGCGACCCGCACACTCGTGACGGCCGGCGCCAAGCCGCCGCGTCGCCGACCGGTCGCCGGCTCCGCGCGACCCGTCCGCCGGGTGGGGCGCATCGTCGGCTACGCCGTGATGATCCTCGCCGCGGCAGCGCTGCTCATGCCGTTCTTCTGGATGATCATGAGCTCGCTGAAGACGCCCAACGACGTGTTCAGCGCTCCCGTGAAGTGGTTCCCCGAGACGTGGGTGTGGAGCAACTACATCGACATCTGGACGCAGTCCGGCATGCTCACGTGGATCCGCAACACCCTCGTGCTGGCGGTCGTCGTGACCTTCCTGCAGGTGCTGACGGGCTCGTTCGCCGCCTACGGCTTCTCGCGCATGCGGTTCCCCGGACGCGACGTGCTGTTCCTCGTGTACATCGGCACGATCGCCGTGCCGTGGCAGTCGTACATGATCCCGCAGTTCATCCTGCTCTCCAACGCCAAGGTCTCGAACACCCTCTGGGCGATCATCCTCATCCAGGCGTTCGGCGCCTTCGGGGTGTTCCTCATGAAGCAGTACTACGACACCATCCCCGAAGACCTCTCCGAGGCCGCGCGTCTCGACGGCCTCAGCGAGTACGGCATCTGGGCGCGCATCATGGTGCCCCTGTCGGTCCCCGCCATCGCCAGCCTCACCATGCTGACCTTCGTCGGCACGTGGAACGACTACCTTGGGCCGCTGATCTACCTGCGCAGCCCCGACCTCTGGACCATCCAGCTCGGGCTGCAGAGCTTCGTCAGCACGCTGTACGACGCCAACTACGCCCTGCTGTTCGCGGGTCTGACGATGTCGGTCGTGCCGATCGCGATCGTGTTCCTCTTCGGGCAGAAGTACTTCGTCGAGGGCATCGCGACCAGCGGAATGAAGGGCTGAGCCATGCGCCGCATCTCTCACGACACCTACGCGAACATCTTCTCGACGGTCTACCTCGGGCTCATGGTCAATCTGCTGCTGCTGATCGGCTGCGCCCCCCTGGTGTTCCTGCTGCTCACCACCGACCCGGTGATGTCGTGGCCCCTGCTGGCGATCGCCGCTCCCCTCGCCGCGCCCGCCCTCGCCGGGGCTCTGACGGCCTTCCGCGCGCACGGCCTCGGCGACGGACGGGTGATCCGCACCTTCTGGGCGGGGTGGCGCGCCAGCGCCCCGAAGGCCTTGGTCATCGGCGCGCTCGTCGCGGTGGTGCTCGCGATCGTCGTGGTCGACGTGCGCGCCGTGTCGGCGGCATCCTGGGCCGTCGTGGTCGTCCCCCTCTGCGCGACGGTGGCGCTGCTCGCCCTCGCGACGACGCCGGTGGCGCTGACCGCCCTCGTCGAGGCCCCCGGTACGCCGCTGCGCGTGCTGCTCTCGACCGCCGCGGTGCTGGCGGTGCGCCGCTGGTACCTCAGCGCGGTGAGCCTGCTCGTGCTCGCAGGGCAGGCCGTGCTGTTCACCACCTCGCCCGCGCTGGCTCTCGGCCTCACCGCCGCGCCCGCGCTGTACCTCGTCTGGGCCAACGCCCGCTTCGCCCTCCGCCCCGTGCTTCCGGCCGACGCCACCGTCGCCGTCTGATCAAAAGGAATTCCCGAATGACGACCTCCCCTCCCACCGCGCGGGTGGACACCGACCGTGCCATCGCGCAGGTGCTGGCCACGATCCGGGCCAACATCGCCGCGTTCGGCCCGCGCTACCCCGACGACACCACCCGGGACAACCGGTACTACCTGCGACCGGCCGTGCCCGGATTCGACGAGGGCGCCAACCGCGGGTGGACCACCAGCTTCTGGCCGGGCATGCAGTGGATCGCCTTCGACCTCACCGGCGACGCCGACTTCCGCGACGCGGCCCTCGCGCACGCCGCCGACTTCGGCCGCCGCGTGCGCGACGAGGAAGACCTCGACACGCACGACCTGGGGTTCCTGTACACGCTGTCGTGCGTGGCCCCGACGCGCCTGCTCGCCGATGACGAGCGTGCGGGGGACGCCCGTGCCGCCGCGCTCTCGGCGGCCGAGCACCTCATGTCGCGGTACCTGCCGTCGGCCGGCGTGATCCAGGCGTGGGGCAACCTCGCCGACCCCGCTCAGCGCGGACGCACGATCATCGACAGCCTGATGAACATGCCGCTGCTCACCTGGGCGGGCGAGCAGACCGGCGATCCCCGCTTCGGCGAGGTCGTCGCCCGGCACACCACCGAGCTGCGTCGACACATCCTGCGGCCCGACGGTTCGACCTTCCACACCTTCTACTGGGATGCCGCGACGGGCGAGCCCCTGCGCGGGGCGACCGAGCAGGGGGCGTTCGACGACTCGTGCTGGGCGCGCGGGCAGGCGTGGGGCATCTACGGCTTCGCGCTGAACCACCGCGCGACCGGCGACGACTCGCTGCTGGCCGCGTCGCGCACGTGCGCGGAATACTTCCTCTCGCACCTTCCCGCCGACGACGTGCCCTACTGGGACCTCGTCTACAACGACGGCGCCGAGGCCCCCCGCGACAGCTCCGCGGGGGCGATCGCGGTGTGCGGTCTGTACGAGCTCGCCGCCGCCGATCCCGCGAACGCCGAACGGTGGCGCGCGGCGGCCGACCGCATCCTGGCCTCGCTCATCGCCCGCTACACCCCGGCCGAGGCCGCCGACGCCGACACGGTGCTGCTGCACAGCGTCTACGACCTGCCCAAGAACGTCGGAGTCGACGAGGGCACCCTCTGGGGCGACTACTTCTACTTCGAGGCGCTCGCCCGCGCCGCCCGCCCCGACTGGCGGCCGGTGTGGTGAGGCTCGCGCGGGTCGCCGCCGACGGCGGCGAGCGTTCGGTCGCCGTGCTGTCGGCGAGCTCCGGAGACCGCCTGCTCGACCTCGGCCCCCGGCCGCTGCCCGAGCTGTTCGCCGGGCTCGACGGCATCCGCGATCTCGTCGCCACCGCGGATGCCGAGACCCTGCCGCCGCTCGACCCCTCGGCGCTGCGCGCGCCGGTGGTGCCGCGCTCGCTGCTGTGCCTGGGGTACAACTACCGCGGGCACGTGCCCGACGGGGTCGACCCCACCGCCGACGACCCGGCCACGCCGGACGTGTTCGTGAAGACGGCGAACACGCTGGGCGGTCCGGCCGATCCCGTCGTGATCCCCGCCGTGGCCGACGACGTCGACTACGAGGGGGAGGTCGCCGTCGTCATCGGCCGACGGGCGCACGGGGTATCGCTCGACGACGCCCTGTCGTACGTCGCGGGCTACACCCTGCTCAACGACGTGTCCGACCGGTCGTGGCAGCGTCGACAGAGCCAGTGGGCGCTGGGCAAGTGCTTCGACGGGTTCGCGCCGCTGGGGCCCTGGATGGTCACCGCCGACGAGATCGATCCGCAGGACCTCGTCGTCGAGGTCGTGCGAGACGGCCGGGTCACCGTGTCGCAGTCGACGGCGACGACGATCTTCTCGGTCGCCTTCGTCGTGCACTACCTCAGCCAGGTGCTGACGCTCGAGCCCGGCGACGTCGTCTCGACCGGCACGCCGCAGAAGCTGGCCGCCGCGCAAGCCGCGCACCGACCGCTCGCCCCCGGCGACGCCGTGACCGTGCGCGTCGCGGGGATCGGCGAGCTGACCACCGTCTTCACCTCACCCTCGGGAGCACCCGCATGATCCTCGACACCTTCCGCCTCGACGGCCGCGTCGCCGTCGTCACCGGCTCGAGCCGCGGCCTCGGCCAGGGCGCGGCCCTCGCGCTCGCCGAGGCGGGCGCCGACCTCGTGCTCATCGACCGCGGCGACGCCGAGCACACCGCCGACCTCGCTCGGGGGCTCGGGCGGCGCGTGCACACCGTGCACCGCGACTTCGTCTCGGCCACGCGCGACGAGCTCGCCGCGGCGATCGACGAGGCGGCCGACGTCCTCGGCCGCGTCGACATCCTCGTCAACAACGCCGGCACCATCCGCCGCGCCCCCGCCGCCGAGCACGGCGCCGCCGACTGGGACGACGTGCTCGCCGTCAACCTCGACGCCGTCTTCCACCTCTCGCAGGCCGCCGGCCGTCGCATGATCGCGCAGGGCTGGGGGCGCATCGTCAACGTCGCCTCGATGCTGTCGTTCCAGGGCGGCATCCTCGTGCCCGGCTACGCGGCCTCCAAGCACGCCGTCGCGGGACTCACCAAAGCGCTCGCCAACGAGTGGGCGGCCTCGGGGGTCACCGTCAACGCGATCGCCCCGGGCTACATGGCGACCGACAACACCGCCCCCATCCGCGCCGACGCCGACCGCGAGGCCTCGATCCTCGCGCGCATCCCCGCCGGACGCTGGGGGACCCCGGGCGACCTGCAGGGCGCGTTCGTGTTCCTCGCCTCCGACGCCGCCGCCTACGTCACCGGCACGGTGATCCCCGTCGACGGCGGCTGGCTCGTGCGCTGACACCGCCCGCTCCGCCCCTCGCCTTCCCGACCCCGAACCCCAGGAGAATCGCATGACCGCCTCCATCCCCCAGCGCTACGCGACCCACCCCGCGCAGATCCCCGGCATGGACACCGCCGACCTGCGCGAGCGTTTCCTCATCGACGACCTCTTCGTCGCCGGCGAGGTGCGGTTGACCTACACGCACCACGACCGCATCGTGCTGGGCGGTGCCGTGCCGGCGGGCGCTCCGCTGCCCCTCACCGGCTATCCCGAGATCCGCAGCGAGTACTTCCTCGAGCACCGCGAGGTGGGCATCGTCAACGTCGGCGGGGCCGGCACCGTCACCGCCGACGGCGAGGTGTACGAGCTCGTCACCGGCGCGTGCCTGTACCTGGGGCGCGGCATCCGCGACGTCGTGTTCGCCGACGCGGGCACCGACGCCGACTGGGCGCAGTTCTATCTCTTCTCGGCGCCCGCGCACACGAGCTACCCCGCGGCGCTGGTGTCGCCCGGTGAGGGAACGGTGCGCGAGCTCGGCGACCAGGTCACGAGCAACCGCCGCACCCTGAACCAGTACATCCACGAGAACGGCGTGCAGAGCTGCCAGGTCGTCATGGGCGTGACCCAGCTGCACCCGGGCTCGATGTGGAACACCATGCCGGCCCACACGCACGACCGGCGCACCGAGTGCTACCTCTACTTCGACGTGCCCGCCGACGCCCGCGTCGTGCACCTGATGGGCGAGCGCGACGAGACCCGTCACCTCATCGTCGGCGACCGCCAGGCCGTCATCTCGCCGAGCTGGTCGCTGCACTCGGGGGTCGGCACGGCGGCGTACTCGTTCGTGTGGGCGATGGCGGGCGAGAACCAGGCCTTCGACGACATGGATGCCGCGCCCATCACCGACCTGCGCTGATGACGGGGGTGCTGCTCGCCGTCGGCGAGACGATGGCGATGCTCGCGCCCTCCGACGGGGGAGGGGTCATCGATGCCGCGGCCTTCCTCGTCGACGCGGGCGGGGCGGAATCGAACGTCGCCGCCCACGCCGCCGCCCTCGGGATGACGGCGCGCTGGCACAGTCGCCTCGGCGCCGACGCCCTCGGCGATCGCGTGCTGCGGCAGGTCGCCGCTCGGGGCGTCGACGCGGCGTCGGTCGTCCGAGACCTCGACCGCCCCACGGGTCTGTACGTGAAGGACCCGGGCCGGGGCGTGCGGTACTACCGCCGCGGGTCGGCGGCCTCGGCTCTCACCGAGGGCGATGCCGAGGACCTGGCCCTCGACGGGGTCGACGTGCTGCACGTCTCGGGGATCACGGCCGCCCTGTCGTCGTCCGCCCGGGCGTTCCTCGTCGCGGCGATGGCGCGGGCGCGTGCGCTCGGGGTCACGGTGAGCTTCGACGTGAACCACCGCGCGGCGCTGTGGTCGGCGGCGGACGCGGGTCCCGTCCTCGCCGACCTCGCAACGGCCGCCGACGTCGTCTTCGTCGGCCGCGACGAGGCCGAGACGCTGTGGGCGACCCCGCGCGACAGCGACGTGCGGGCGCTTCTCGACGGCGTCGCGGAACTCGTCGTGAAAGACGGCGACGTCGGCGCCACGGCCTTCCACGGCGAGGCGCGCACGTTCGTCCCGGCGCTGCGGGTCGAGGTGCTCGACGCGGTGGGGGCCGGAGACGCCTTCGCCGGCGGGTACCTCGCCGCCCGCTCCCGCGGGCTCGGGGTCGCCGCACGGCTCGCCGCGGGGCACGAGCGTGCGGCGCTGACCCTGCGCACTCTCGGCGACTCCCTGCACGACACGGCCGCCCTGCCGGCATCCACCCTTCGCCCTCTCGATCGGAGCGACCATGCTTCCCGCTGACGACACCACCGCCTTCTTCGACGACCGGTTCGCCGGAGCCCCGCTCATGGCGATCCTGCGCGGCATGGGCCGCGAGCGGTCGCTCGCGGTGGCGGCCACCGCGTGGGACCTCGGCATCGACGCCGTCGAGGTGCCCCTGCAGACCCCCGCCGACGAAGAGGCGCTGCGGGCGGTGTGCGCCGCCGCGGCCGAGCGCGGGCTGCGCGTGTGCGCCGGCACGATCGTCGACCCGGCGCAGGTGCCCGTCGCCCAGGCCGCGGGCGCGGCGTACCTCGTCTCACCGGGCCTCGACCCGGCGGTGGTGGCCGCCGCGCGGGCGCACGGCATCCCGATCCTGCCGGGGGTGGCGACGCCCAGCGAGGTGCAGCTCGCGGTGTCGCTGGGGCTTCGCTGGCTCAAGGCGTTCCCCGCCTCGTGGCTGGGACCGGCGTGGTTCCGCGTCATCCGCGGGCCGTTCCCCGACGTGCGGTTCGTGGCCACCGGGGGACTCGACGCCGGCAACGCGGCCGAGTTCCTGGATGCCGGGGTGCGCGTCGCCGCGGTCGGATCAGCGCTCGAAGACCCCGCGCAGCTCCCGCGCCTCGCCACCCTGCTCACCCGCCCGTCCTAGCCCCGGCCCCCACCCCCCGCCCCCCGGCGCGCGAGTCGTGGCACCTCGCGCACATCCGTGCAAGCCCGCGCCGCCCTCGGCGTGCCCGGGGGAGGATGGATGCATCCGCATCGACCCCTCCTGAGGAGACCCATGCACGTCAACGCCTACGCGGCGTCGTCCGCGACTTCGCCCCTCGAGCCCACGACCATCGAGCGCCGTGACGTCGGCCCGAAGGACGTCCTGATCGACATCGCCTACGCCGGCATCTGCCACTCCGACATCCACACCATCCGCGGCGAGTGGGGCGACGTGCCCTACCCCCTGACGGTGGGCCACGAGATCGTCGGAACGGTCGCCGAGATCGGCTCCGAGGTCACCTCGCACAAGGTCGGCGACCGCGTCGGCGTCGGCTGCATGGTCAACTCGTGCCGCGAGTGCGACAACTGCCTCGCCGGCGAGGAGCAGTACTGCGAGAAGGGCAACATCGGCACCTACGCCGGTAAGGACGTCGACGGCTCGATCACGCAGGGCGGCTACAGCGAGAAGATCGTCGTCGACGAGCACTTCGTGCTGCGCGTCCCCGAGTCGATTCCCTACGACAAGGCCGCCCCGCTGCTGTGCGCCGGCATCACGACCTACTCGCCGCTGAACCACTGGAACGCCGGCCCCGGCAAGAAGGTCGCCATCGTCGGCCTCGGCGGTCTCGGCCACATGGCCGTCAAGATCGCCCACGCCATGGGCGCCGAGGTCACGGTGCTCTCGCAGACGCTGAGCAAGAAGGACGACGGCCTCAAGATGGGCGCCGACCACTACTACGCGACCAAGGACGAAGAGACCTTCGCGACGCTGAAGAACACCTTCGACCTCATCGTCAACACCGTCAGCGCCCCCCTCGAGCTGAAGAAGTACCTCGGACTGCTCACGCTCAACGGCACGATGGTCAACGTCGGCGCCCCGCCGGAGCCGCTGCCCATCCAGGTCTTCACGCTGTTCACGAACCGTCGCTCGTTCGCCGGCTCGTCGATCGGCGGCATCCGCGAGACCCAGGAGATGCTCGACTTCTGCGCCGAGAACGGCATCGCCCCCGAGGTCGAGGTCATCTCGGCCGACCAGATCAACGAGGCCTACGAGCGCGTGCTGAAGAGCGACGTGCGCTACCGCTTCGTCATCGACGCGGCGACCTTCGCGTCCTGACCCCGATCGCCCCGGCCCCGACGCTCCGCGGAGCGCCGGGGCCGCGGCATCCCGTCTCGGGCACGCCTGCGTGGCAGACGCCCTTATTCGCCCCGCCCTCCGGCGCCGGGCCCCGGCCACCCGCGCGCGAGCCCGGGCTACCCGCGCGCGGGCCCCGGGCCACCCGCGCGCGGGCCCGGGCCACCCGCGCATAAACGCTCTTCCTGCGCATAAACGCGCAGGCGTCGTGTTTATGCGCAGGAATAGCGTTTATGGATGCCATAACCCCGGCCGGCGACGCGCCCCGGCCCGGGCGCAACCCCGACCCGCGACGCGCACCCGACCCGCGCGCCCCCGGCCCGCGACGCGCCCCCGACCCGCGACGTGCCCCGGCCCGCGCGCAGCACGCGAAAGCGGCGCCGCCCCGAAGGGCGACGCCGCTTTCTCGCGCGTCAGGCCTGGCCGAGAGCGGCGGAGACGACCGCGCGGGCCTCTTCCTGCACCTCGCGCAGGTGGTCTTCGCCGCGCAGCGACTCCGCGTACAGCTTGTAGACGTCTTCGGTGCCCGAGGGGCGCGCGGCGAACCAGGCCGACTCGGTCTGCACCTTGAGGCCGCCGATCGCCGCGCCGTTGCCCGGAGCGTGCGAGAGCTTGGCGACGATCGGCTCGCCGGCCAGCTCGGTGGCGCTCACGGCATCGGGTGACAGCTTCGACAGCGTCGACTTCTGCGCGGGCGTCGCGGGAGCATCGACACGCTGGTAGGCCGAGGCGCCGAACTCGGCCTCGAGCTCGGCGTACCGCTGCGACGGCGTCTTGCCGGTGACGGCGAGGATCTCGGCGGCGAGCAGGCACAGCAGGATGCCGTCTTTGTCGGTGGTCCAGACCGTGCCGTCTTTGCGCAGGAACGACGCCCCGGCCGACTCCTCGCCGCCGAAGGCGACGGAGCCGTCGAGCAGCCCCGGCACGAACCACTTGAAGCCCACGGGCACCTCGAGCAGCGTCTTGCCGAGCGAGGCGGCGACCTTGTCGATGATCATCGACGACACGAGCGTCTTGCCGATCGCGGCGTCGGCGGGCCAGCCCGGACGGTGCGAGAACAGGTAGTCGATCGCGACGGCCAGGTAGTGGTTGGGGTTCATCAGCCCCGCGTCGGGCGTCACGATGCCGTGGCGGTCGGCATCGGCGTCGTTGCCCGTGAGGATGTCGTAGTCGGTGCGCGCGGCGACGAGCGAGGCCATGGCCGAGGGCGACGAGGGATCCATGCGGATCTTCTCGTCCCAGTCGAGCGTCATGAACTTCCAGGTCGGGTCGACCTCGGGGTTCACCACGGTGAGGTCGAGGCCGTACACCTCGGCGATGAGCGCCCAGTACTCCACCGAGGCCCCGCCCAGCGGGTCGGCGCCCATGCGGACGCCGGCGCTCTTGATGGCGTCGATGTCGATGATGGATGCCAGATCCCGCACGTACGCGTCGCGGAAGTCGTACTGGCCGAGGTTCTCGAGGTCGATGTCGGCGTGGCGGGTGCGCTGCACCCCCGACAGGCCCGCGGTGATCAGTTGGTTCGCACGGTCGGCGATCCAGCCGGTGGCGTCGGTGTCGGCGGGGCCGCCGTGCGGCGGGTTGTACTTGAAGCCGCCGTCGCGCGGAGGATTGTGCGACGGGGTCACGACGATGCCGTCGGCGCGGCCCGGGTCGTCGGCCGCGCGGCCCTTGTTGTAGGCCAGGATCGCGTGGCTGAGAGCGGGCGTCGGCACCCACGCGTCACGGGAATCGACACGCACGTCGACACCGTTGGCGACGAGCACCTCGATGGCGCTGCGCTCGGCGGGCAGCGAGAGCCCGTGGGTGTCGCGGCCGAGGAACAGGGGCCCCGTGATGCCCTGCGCCGCGCGGTAGTCGACGATCGCCTGGGTGGTGGCGAGGATGTGGTCTTCGTTGAAGCTGGTGCTCAACGACGAGCCCCGGTGACCACTGGTGCCGAAGGCGACGCGCTGCTCGGGCACCGCGGCATCCGGTTTGCGGTCGTAATACGCCGCGATCAGTTCGTCGATGTCGATGAGATCGGATGCCTCTGCGGGCTGCCCTGCGCGACTGCTCATGCGCCCAGTCTGCCCGCTGCGTCCGACATGCGCACACGCCGTGACGCAATTCTGCGGGAATCCCTTGCTCGGTGCACCGCTTCCGATCGTGCGCACGACGCTCGCCGCCGGGCCCGTTCGACGGTGAGGGGGCGGTCGAATCGCGCCGCCACAGACCGACACCCCACTCGACACCCGTCGTCACTACACTCCGACCATGAGACGTATGTCGTGGGGGGCCCGCTTCGTCGGGATCGGACTTGTCGTGGCGGCGATCGTGGCGATCGTGAAGGGGAAACCGAGCGGAGTGACCGCACCGTCGGTCCCCGTTCCCGACAACCCGCTGTGGAAGGGGACGACGAAGCCTGCTCCCGTCCCCGAGCAGAACGTCGTCCTCAGCCTGCCGAAGGACATGTACCGGCACGCGGGGGCCCCGACCGAGTGGTGGTGGCACATCGGGACCCTCCGGGCGGGCGACCGCGCGTTCGGTTTCGACATCAACGCCGCGTCCTTCACCGGCCAGCACTTCGGCATGTCGCAGATCTCGCTGAGCGACGTGCAGGGCAACCGTCACTACGAGCGCACGCAGGTCTACGGCCCCACGCCGATCGGGGTGTTCGACGTGCACACCTGGGCCGAGGGCGACCCGTCGAAGCCGTGGTACGCCCGGCTCGGTGATCCGACATGGCTCGTCGGCGGGTTCAGCGTCACGAACACCGGCTCCGGCTACACCGAGGCGCCCTCGGTCCACTTCGAGGGTGACGGCACCGGGGCATCGGCCGTCGCGATCCTCGACGACGAGGGCGGAGTGACCCAGATCATCCTGCTCAAGCCCGGCTCGGGGTACACGACCACCCCGACCGTGACCCTCGTCGGAGGCGGCGGCTCGGGGGCCACCGCCGTGGCGGTGCGTCACTCCGTCGTCATGACGGCGCCCCAAGCCGACCCGACGCGCGACATCTCGGTGACGGCCGTCCTCCAGGACGCCAAGACGCTGGACGAGGTCGAGTTCGACCTCACGTTCTCTCAGCAGGGTCGACCGATGTTCGTCTTCGGAACGGGCGTGGAGCCCAGCGCGACGAGCCAGAGCCTGAAGAAGGACAACTACTACTTCTCCTTCACCCGGCTGAAGGCATCCGGCACCATCACCTTCGGGGGCGAGACCTTCGAGGTGACCGGCACCACCTGGATGGACCACGAGTACGGGTTCTTCGGCGGCAACTCGTCGGACACCCGCGTGCGCTGGCTGCTGCAGGACATCCAGCTCGACAACGGGTACACGCTGTCGACCGCGGGCATGATCGGCGAGGGGTACAAGCCCGAGATCGGGGTGTCGGTCGACGCGTTCGCCACGATCCAGGAACCGGACGGTCAGATCTACTACGTCGCCAGCACGATGACCCCGGTCGGTGAGCTGTGGACCAGCCCCTCGACCGGCAACAGCTACGCGCAGCAGTTCCGGGTGGAGATCCCGTCGTTCGACGCCGACATGCTGATCTCGACGCGGCTCCAGGACCAGGAGTTCTCGGCGAGCGGCGCGCCGATCTACGAGGGCACCGCCGAACCGACGGGCACCTTCCTCGGCGAGAGCGTCTCGGGAGACGCGTGGATCGAGCAGGCGTTCTAGCCACGGCGCCGATGTTCGGGTGAGACATACTCGTGCCATGACTGAAGGGGACGTCGCGCGCGTAGCGGTCGTCGATGACCACGAACTCGTCGCCCTCGCGATGCAGGGACTGCTCGCCGGCGCCGAGGGTCTGCGCTTCACCCGCCACGCCCCGACGGTCTCGCACCTCGTGTCGCGCGCGTGCGACGCGGAGCTGGTGCTGCTCGATCTGAGCCTGCGCGACGACTCCTCGCCGGGCGAGAACGTCGCGGCGATCCGCCGCTGGGGCGCTCACGTGCTCGTGCTCACTTCGGGGGAGGACCCCTTCCTCGTGCGCGCGGCCTCGCGCAGCGATGTGTGCGGCATCGTGCGCAAGTCCGCCCCGTCGACGGCTCTGCTCGCCGCGATCGTCGCCGCCGCGCGCGGCGATCATGTCGCCACCACCGAGTGGGCGTCGGCCCTCGACACCGACCCCCTGCTCGACGGCGCCCCCCTGACGGAGCGGGAACGTCAGGTGCTCGGCCTCTACGCCTCGGGTCTCGGCGCCCGCGACGTGGCCGCTCAGCTGTTCATCTCCGAGAACACCGTCAACGATCACCTGCGGCGGATCCGCGCCGTGTATCAGCTGGTGGGTCGGCCGGCGGCGACCAAGGTCGAGCTGTATCAACGCGGGGTGGAAGACGGATACGTCCCCCGCCCTCGCCGTGGGTGACCTCCACGCGGGTTCGCTCGCCGCTCGTCGGGTGATCGCCGGGGCCTCGGGGTTCCTGGTGACGGCGGTGGCCGTGGTGACGCTCGGCTTTCTCGCGAGCGGCGAGCAACGCGGTCTGCCCCTCTGGTTCCACGCGATGGCGTGGTGGTCGGCGGCGCTCACGGTCGTGCTCGCGCTCGCGGCTCCCCTGCTGAACGAGCGGGTGCTGCGCGCGGGCGCGGGGGCCGCCGTGGCGTCGTACCTGGCCGTCGTGGCGCTGTTCCCGGTGGCCGCCGAGGCGGGGCAGGTCGATCGCATGCCCTGGCTGCTCACCGCCTCCAGCGCCGGGGTCGCCGCGGCCCTCGTCGCCGCGGGCCCGGGGCTGGGCTGGGTGACCGTGGCGCTGGCGGCGGTCGCCGGGGTCGTCTACCGTCTGCGTTTCGGCGGGTTCGACCTGGACGGTGTCGTCAACGACGCCCATGCGCTTCTCACGGCGGCGGTCATCTGCGCGCTCGGGGGCTTCGTGCTCTCGTCGGGACGCGGTCTCGATGCCGCGGCCGCCGCGCGCCGAAAGGCCGGCGAGCGCGAGTCGGCGGAGCGCGGGCGACTGGCCGCGCGCACCCGGACCGCCGCGCTCGTGCACGACGAGGTGCTGGCGACCCTGTCGCTGGCCGCGTCGGCCGTGGCGGTCCCCCTCGATCGCCTCGCCGCCCAGGCCCGTCGCGCCGCGCTCATGGTGACGCGTCTGTCGCACGAGGAATCCGAGGACTCGTGGCCGTTGGAAGCCGCCCTCGCCCGCGAGGCGCGTCGTCACGACGCGCTGTTCGCCGCGCGCGTGGAGGGCCCGGTGCAGGTGTCCGACCCCGTGCGCGAGGCGATCGTCGGTGCGTGTCGACAGGCGCTCGGCAACGCCGTCCGGCACGCCGAGGACGCGTCGCGAACCGTGACCCTCACGGTGCACGACGCGACGATCGAGGTGGTCGTCGCCGACGAGGGTGCGGGGTTCGAGGTGTCCGACATCGCCGCCGATCGCCTCGGCATCCGGCACAGCATCGTCGGGCGCATGGCGCGTGTGAGCGGCGGCAGCGCCGAGGTGCAGTCGGGTCACGGGACGGGCACCCGGGTGGTGCTGCGGTACCGGCCCGACCCCGGACCCGAGATGGATGCCGCCACCGAGGGTCGTCCGCGCGGGCGCGCCCTCGTGCTCCTCGCCGCCGGTTTCGTCGCGCTGCAGGTTCTCTGCGCCGTCGCCGCCGCCCTCGCCGCCCCCGAGTCGTGGGCGCGGCAGGCCGTGCTGCTGGCGGTCGTGCTGCTCGCCGCCCCGCTGATGTGGAGCGCACGGCGGGCGACACCGTCGTGGCCGCGTGCGGCCGCGATCACCGCCGTGGTCGTCGGGGGCACCGTCGGCGCGGTGTGGACCGCTCCGTTCTCGTACGGTCCGCTCTGGCCGGTGGTGGCCCTGGCGTTCTTCCTGGTCGTGCTGGCTCTGCGCGGACGGACGGGAACCGCGATGGGGGGAGCGCTGCTCATTGCGGTCGTCATCGCCGTGCGCGGTGTTCTCGACGGCGCCCCCGTCGGTCAGACGGTGCAGCTGGCGGCCCGCCCCACGGTCATCGTGGTCGTCGCCGTCGCCATGCTCCTGGTCGTCGCGCGGATGCGGCGGCGGATCGCGGCGCTCCACCGCGAGGCCGTGATCGCCGCCGAGAACGAGAGCTGGTCGCGGGCGGCCCGTGTCGAGCTGAGCCGGCGCACCGACGAGCTCGTGCAGACGGTGGTGCCGCTGATGGAGCGGATCGGTGCGGCTCGTCCCGCCTCGGAGCAGCAGCGGCGCGAGTACGCGGCCTGGGAGGGGCGCTTGCGCGACGAACTGCGCGCCGGAGGCCTGTCGCGAGAGCCGCTGCGCTCCGCGGTGGGCGCGGCGCGCGGTCGCGGGGTCGACGTGGTGCTGCTCGACGACAGCGGCGAGGTCGTCGACGAGCAGGTGCTGGTCGCGGTCCTCGCGTGGATGGCGGCGGCCGTCGGCGAAGCCCGGCGCGACGTGGTGGGCCGGCTTCACCCGCCCCACCGTGCCATGCAGGCCAGCATCGCCGTCGACGGGCGCGTGTCGCTGTTCGACGGTGCGCTCACGGCGCCGCCGCCGCCTCGATGAGCTTCCACGGCGAGTAGTCGCGGTCGAGGACCGAACGGTCGGGACGCTGGCCGCGCGACCACCAGCGCGCCTCGTACCCGCTGCCGTCGTACAGCACGCGGTCGCCCTGGTTGTACAGCGCGTCGACGTTCCAGTCGGGGTAGGTGCCCGCGGGCAGCTCGGGGAGGGCGAAGGGCACGTCGTCGGCCAGGACGGGGCCGACATACGTCCAGGCCGAGGCGGCGGCATCCAGAGTCGGGTCGTCGGGGACCGCCCCGTCTTCGTTCCACCACTTCGCGACGTACACCGAGCCGTGCCAGACGACGAAGACGCCGGCGGAGTAGAACGACTGCGACGACCACACCGGGAAGGGGCTCGTGTCCGCGTCGTCGGCGATCATCGGCCACTCCTCCTGCGGAGCCGGTCGACCCGAGGGGGTGCCGTCGCGGTCCGCCCCGAGGATGCCGGCGAAGCTCTCGCCCGCCTGCTCCACCCCGCTGCACGACGTCGACACGACCTTCGGGCGGGGGTAGTTGCTGCCGCAGGTGCGGTCGCGGTTCAGCGACCACAGCGACATGCGGGCGACGCCCTGCTGCGTGGTGAACGTCTCGAGGGCGCGTGCGTCGTCGAGGGTGAACACCTCGCGCTCGATGTCGCTCTGACCGATCATCGGGGTGGCGCCCAGCAGCGCCCAGGCGCCGCCCGGGGGCAGGTCGCGCCCCGCGGCGCGCCAGACGTCGGCGACCTGCGCGGCCGTCTGCCGGAGGGCTCCGATGGCCAGGTCGGACGTCGACACGCTGCGGTCGTCGGCGTTGAAGTCCATGGTCATGGCGTTCACACCGGCCAGGTTCACCCCCGCGTTCAGCATCTCCGTGATCTGCGTCAGCCCCCGGTCGGTGAGACCGTCCGGAGCCACCGGGAGGGTGAGCCACACATCGAGCGGTCGCCCGGCTGCGGTGCGCTCCTGCTGCAGCTGGGCGACCGCGGCGTTGCGTCTCGCGGTCGCCGCCTCGTCGTCGAGGGCGTCGCCCTCGATGTCGAGGTCCATCACATCGGCCCCGTAGCGTTCCATCACCTCGCGGTACGCGTCGGCGAGCGACGAGACGGTGTCGCAGGCCAGGGCGAGCTCGGAGTTCGCCGCACCGCCGAACGACACGGCCAGGGGGCGGCCCTCGCGTCGCACGCGCTCGACGCGACGGTCGAGCTGGAAGCGGTCCGCCGCGTCGTCGAGGGTGTACGCCTTCCCCCACGTCGGGGTGCAGTCCTCGTCGCCCGCCGCGACCACGAAGGCGAGCACCACGCCGCCGGGGCCCTCGGTCATCGCGCTCCGTGCGAGCTGATCGCCCGAGTCGAGCGTCACGTCGTAGTAGCCGGCGAACCATCGGTCGGTGGTCGGCGTTCCGTCCACCGGGGTCGGGAGCGTCGGCAGCACGGCCACGGCCGCGACGCCGCCGCTCAGCGCGACCGCGACGATCGCACTCATCGCGAGCCGCGCGAACGACAGGCGCCGACCCGCGAACGGCGACCGCGCCCGAGCCGTCACCGGGCTCACGATGCGGCCCCGACGAGTTCGCGGGGGCCGTCGTCGAGAACGGCGGTCCAGCGATCGGCGGCGACGGGAGCGACCGGTGCCTCCGCGGGTGGGGCGACCCAGATCCAGTCCATCCACGCGAACCACAGATCCGACACGGTGTGTCCGACCCCCACCAGCCGCAGCAGGGCCCACACGATCGACAGGGTGGTGAAGGCGGCGAACACCGTCGTCCCCCAGGCGTCGACGTACGCGGCGCGCACCCCGATCGCCGCGGCGGCGAGGGCGATGAGGAGCGGGGCGATCAGGTACAGCGCCGGCACGCGGGTGCGCGCGGCCACCTTCGGCGTCCGGGCGAAGCGCGCCTTGCGGCCGCTCAGCGCCTGCGCCACCGAGCCGATGCTGCCCGCCAGGTTGACCGGCAGCAGGAGCAGATTGAGACCGTAGATCGCCACGACGTCGCGGCGCCGGTAGCCGAGCGCGTGCAGGTCGGAGGCCATCTCGGTGAAGTACGGCACGGCGATGAGCAGCAGCAGCAGGGTGACCAGCTGGCCGTTCATCGGATAGAGCGTGAGCACGGCGATCAGCCCCAGCGTCACCCAGGCCACCGAGCCGAGGTAGTTGGTGCGCAGCAGCTTCTCGGCCAGCGTCACCGGGCGCCCCTCGCGACGGCGCTGCTGGATGAGGGCGCGGAGCCTCGGCAGGATGAGCAGCCCACCGTCGGCCCATCGGCGCCGCTGGATGACGAGCGTGCCGAAGTCGGGCGGGGTGGCGCTGTAGCTCAGGCGTTCCGGGTAGTTCACCAGCGACCAGCCGTGCGCGGCCAGGTCGATCGAGGACTCGGTGTCTTCGATCGCCGTGCGATCCGAGATGAACCGCGCCACCGGGATGCCGTCGTCGACGCTCACCCGGCGGAGTTGCTGCACGGCCTCCCACCGCAGCACCGCATTGGCCCCGACCCAGAACGTGGCATCGAACGCGGTGAGCCCCTGGTGCACCATGTGCTGAAGATCGGTGGTCGCACCGGCCAGACGTTCCAGCCGCGTGGGTGCGCCCCGGTAGGCGCTGTACGGCGTCTGGGCGACGGCGATCCGCGCGTTCTCGGGCTGCTCGAGCAGGTGCACGAGCTGGGCGCAGTAGCCCGGGAGCAGCATCGAATCGGCGTCGAGGGTGAGCACGAAGTCGCACGCGGCCACCTCGAGGTCGGCGGGTCCCTCGCCGGCATCCTCCAGCACGAGCCGGCCCGCGATCACGGTCTCGCGATAGCGGCCGGCGATCAGTCCGAGGTAGGAGTTGAGGTTCATCGCCTTGTTCGCCGCGTGCGACAGCGAGGCGTACCGCCGCCTCTCGAACGTGCTGGCCTCGACGCGGAACACGCGCACGAGACGCTCGAGCACCTGCGCCGCGCGATCGCGCTCGAGGGGAGCCGCCCCGTTGTCGGCGGCCTCCCGCAGCGCCGCCGCCGTCGCATCGAGGTCATCGGCCAGTCGTCGCAGCACCTCCTCGGCGAAGAAGACCTCGACGTGCGTGCGGGTGGGGGCGGCGTCGGCCTGCGCGCGCAGCCACTGGGCGCACGCGGCGTGCTCGCGCATCGCCAGCTCGGTGACCTCGGCAGACGAGAGGGACTCGTCTCGGGCGCGGGCCGCGGCGGCATCCACCCGGGTGAACACGGGCAGCAACGCGCTCGTCAGCTCGTCGGTGAGGGCGCGGCACCCCTCGAGGTCGAGGCGCGCCGCGTCGTCGACGGGATCGACGTCGTCGTCGAGCAGGAGCACGACGTTCAGGCGGGGGAACTCCTGCAGCGCGACCGACCACAGCCCCATGCGCACCAGCGCCGGATCCTCGGCGCGCGAGGGCAGGAGCGCGGTCAATCGCGGTTCGCGTCCGGAGAAGTGCTCGTCGAGGTCGATGCGCCGCACCCGACGGTGAGCGGCCAGGCGCGGGAGGGCACCCGAGCGGGCGAGGAGGTACATGCACGCCGACAGCGTCAGGAACGTCACCGAGACGAGGAACACCGTCGTCGTCACCAGTTGCTCGGCGTCGACCAGCGCGCCGCCGCGCGACAGCGCGACCACGACGGTGGCCAGGTAGAGCACCCACAGCACGATGCACGCGACCAGCGCCAGGCGGGCACGGGCGATACGGCCGGGCGAAGGGCGCGGGTGGGTGACCGGTTGCGGACGCGGGTCGCGGTCGGTCCCGCCCTGCCTCCGGGGTACGCGGGCGTCGGTAGAGGTGTGGCGCATGACGGGTGTCTCTCTCCCTGGCATCCGGCGCGTCGGGTCGCACCGGAAGGGCGCCAGCCGCGCGGGGCCGACGCCACAGGGGCGACTCTGGCGCATTCCGGCGGCGCGAGCGGCGGCTTCGACCACCGGTATCGGGGGTTCTGCGGCGCACGACGGCCTCGGGTCCCCGCGGGAGGGTCGAGCATCTAGGCTGAGTCCCCGTGAGCACTCCCGATCCGGCCCGCCGTACCTACAGCTACCTGGGTCCCGCGGGAACCTTCACCGAGGCGGCGCTCGCCCAGGTCCCCGAAGCGCGCGACCAGATCTGGCGGCCGGTGCGCAACGTCGGCGAGGCGCTGGCCGACGTCGTCGAGGGACGATCGGATGCCGCGATGATCGCCATCGAGAACTCGGTCGACGGGGGCGTGTCCACCGCGCAGGACGCCCTGGCCACCGTGCCGGGCCTGCGCATCGTCGGCGAGTACCTCGTGCCGGTGAACTTCGTGCTCGTGGGCAAGCCCGGAGCGACTCTCGCCGACGTCTCGCTCATCGCCGCCCACCCCGTCGCGTACGGGCAGTGCCTGGGCTGGCTCAGCGACAACGTTCCCGCCCACGCGCACCTGCCCGCCGAGAGCAACGTCGCCAGCGCCCTGGGCGTGCTCGACGGCACGAGCGGCGCCGACACGGCGATCGCCGCCCCCGGCATCGTCGCCCACCACGACCTCACGGTCCTCGCCGAGAACATCGGCGACAACCCCAACGCCGTGACCCGCTTCGTGCTCGTCAGTCGCACGGTCGCCCCGGCTCCTCCGACGGGCGCCGACAAGACGTCGCTCATCGTCGAGCTCCCCGAGGACCACCCGGGTGCCCTGCTCGAGCTGCTCGAGCAGTTCGCCACCCGGGGCATCAACCTGAGCCTGTTGGCATCCCGTCCCATCGGCGACGCCCTCGGCCGCTACCGCTTCGTCATCGACGCCGACGGGCACGTGCTCGACGAGCGCATGGCCGACGCGCTGCTGGGTCTTCGCCGCTTCAGCCCCAAGGTCATCTTCCTGGGCTCGTACGCGCGCGCCGACCGCGCCATCGTGCGGTACCCGCAGCGCTACAGCGACGACGTGTTCGTCGAGGCGCGCGACTGGCTGCGCGGCCTGCTGAGCGGCGAGCCCGAGGCCTGACGCGCGCGGTGCGCCACCCGAGATGACACGTCAGAGCGGGTGCTCTCGGCAGTGACGTGTGCTCTCGCCCAGATCGCTGCCGCCCCGCCGCGACGCATCACCGCGCGGCAGCCCGCCCCGGGTCAGGCCGCGACGGTCGCCTTCTCGGCGATCAGCTCCAGGGTCTGCGCGCGACCCTCGACCGAGTCGAGCGCTTCGCTGTCGTAGGCTCCCGCGACGGGCGAGACCATGATCTCGTCGACCCCGTACTGCGCGGCGAAGGCCGCGAGCTGCCCCTGCACCTCGGTGCCGGTGCCGACGAACCACTTCTGCCGGGTGGACGCCATGATCGACTCCGCCATCGCGTCGAAGGGATCGGCCTTGGCCTGCTCCACGGTCTCGAGCGGCACGAGCGGACGGTTGGTGCGCAGTCGCGCCATCATGCGCAGCTGCGGCAGCGCGCGCTCCTCGGCCTCTTCGGCGGTGGGGGCGGCGACGACGTTGGCGGTGACGAACGTGCGCGGGCCCTCGCCCGAGTCGTTGGGCCGGAACTGGTCGCGGTACAACCGCAGCGCGTGCTCGAGCCCTTCGCCCGAGAAGTGGTTCGCGAACACGTAGGGCAGGCCGAAGCTGGCGGCGAGCTGCGCGGAGTAGTCGCTGGAGCCCAGCAGCCACACCTGCGGCATCCCGGATGCCGCGGGTGTCGCCTTCACCTGATACTCGGTGCCCGAGGTGAATCGCACGGTGGCGCCCTCGGGGGAGGTGAGCGCGATGATGTCGGTCACGTGGTCGGGAAAGCGCGAGACGTCGCTCGTCGTGCCCGACCGGTTCAGCAACTGTGTGATGACGGGGTCGCTGCCGGGGGCGCGCCCGATGCCCAGGTCGATGCGACCCGGGGCGAGGGCCTCGAGGGCGGCGAACTGCTCGGCGATGATGAGGGGGGAGTGGTTCGGCAGCATGACGCCCCCCGAGCCCACGCGGATGCGCGACGTGCGCGCCGCGGCGGCGGCGATCAGCACGGGGGGAGTGGTCGAGGCCACGGCGGGCATGTTGTGGTGTTCGGCGAACCAGTAGCGGGTGTATCCGAGGCGGTCGGCGCGCTCGACGAGGTCGAGGGCGGCGCTCACCGCCTGCGCGCTGGTCTGCCCGTGCCGCACGGGCACGAGGTCGAGAACAGAGAGGGAGGGGATCGCGTCGGTCACCTCGACGACAACCTCCGTGGGCCGCCCGCTATTCCGTCTCGAGAAGAGCCGCAACCCCCGTCCGTGATCCCGTTCATCGTGCGTAGCGTCCCGCTATGAGCGAATCGCACTCCGCGGGGACGCCGCTCGACGGCCCGCAGACGGATGACGTGCAGGACACCGACGCGCACACGATGGTGCGCGCTCAGATCGTCGTCGACGACGCGACCTTCTCCCTCGCACAGGGGCAGGATCTGGCGGATCTGCAGCAACGCATCGAGAGCGCCGTCCACAGCGGAGGGCGATTCGAGAGCTTCGTCGTGGTGGGCAACCGCCGGATGAGCGTGCTCTGCACGGCCCATACGCGCGTTCTGTTCGCCGTCGAGACCGTGCAGTACGACCCCCGCGACACCGGTGATTCCGAAGACCCGTTCGGCGGCTTCTTCGACGTGTGAGCGGTGCTCAGCCTTCTCTCAGGAAGAAAGTCGTGACGAATCGGTCGCCCGCTGCGTCTCCTCTATGACATCGCGGGACAGACGGTCCCGGAGACGACGGAAGGAAGCGCTCATGGCTGACACCATCACCACCGCCACCCCCACCACTGCCAAGAAGGACGGCGGCTCCACGGTCATCGTCGACGCCGTCGTCGCCAAAGTCGCCGGTATCGCCGCGGCTGAGGTTCCGGGCGTCCACGCCCTCGGCGGTGGCGCGGCTCGCGTCATCGGCAACATCCGCCAGGCCGTCGGTGCCAAGGACCACGCGCAGGGCGTGAGCGTCGAGGTGGGCGAGACCGAGGTCGCCGCCGACATCTCGATCCAGGTGGACTACCCCGAGCAGCTCCAGCGCGTCGCGTCGAACGTGCGTGCCGCCGTCTCGCAGGCCATCACGGAGCTCGTCGGCATGAAGGTCGCCGAGATCAACGTGACCGTGGTCGACGTCTTCATCCCGGGCGAAGACGACGAGGAGCAGGTCGACGACACCCGCGTCAACTGACGATCGCTTTCGAAGGGGTGTCACCGAGAGGTGGCGCCCCTTTCGCGTGCCCGGATGCCGACACCCGGCGCATCGCGACGGTGCCGACGCCCGGGGACGGCCGGCCCGCCCGCGTCAGTGCCCGTGCCGGGTCTCGGCGTAGGCGTCGAGCGCGCGACGCCGGGTCTCGCCGAGGTCGACCATGGGCTCCGGCGGATTCTCGCCGAGATACTCCGGCGCCCACTCGCGCACGTACTGGTCGTGCTTGTCGAACTTCTTGCGCTGCGTGTCGGGATTGAACACGCGGAAGTACGGTGCGGCGTCGGCGCCGGACCCCGCGACCCACTGCCAGTTGAACGGGTTGCTCGCGGCATCCGCGTCGACCAGGCAATCCCAGAACCACTGCTCGCCCTCACGCCAGTCGATCAGCAGGTTCTTGATGAGGAACGACGCCGTGACCATGCGCACGCGGTTGTGCATGACCCCGGTCCTCCACAGCTGGCGCATGCCCGCGTCGACGACGGCGACCCCGGTGCGACCCTGCTGCCAGGCCTCGAGGTGCGACCGATCGAGCGGGGGCCACGGGAAGGCGTCGTACTCGCGACGCCAGTTCTTGGTCGCGATGTCGGGGGCGTAGAAGGTCACGTGCCAGGCGAACTCCCGCCACACGACCTCCGAGAGGAATCCGCTCGCGCTCTTCGCGTGTTCGCCCGATCCACGGTGCTGAACGGTGTCGTGCCACACCTGGTACGGGCTCAGCTCGCCCCAGCGCAGTCGCGGTGAGAGGTTCGACGTCGCACCGCCCGCGAATTCGTCGCGGTACTGCGAGTACCCGCCGAGGTCGTCCTCGAGGAACTCCCTCAGTCGCGCCTTCGCCGCGGGCTCGCCCGGTTCCCACGTCTCGCGCAGGCCGCCGGCCCAGTCGGGCGTGGTCGGCAGCAGCGACCAGGCGCCGAGGTCGTCCCCGTCGACGCGCCCGTCGAAGCCGGGGACCTTGCGCGCCTCGGCCATCGGCGGGCGCGGGGCCGGCAGCTTCTGCACGGCGCGGGCGAAGGGCGTGTAGACGCCGTAGGGCTTGTCGGCCTGCGTGCGCACCGTCCACGGCTCGTAGAGGAGGTTCGCGGCGAACGACGCGACGGTGACCCCGCTATCGCGCAGGGCCTCTTTGATGCCCGCGTCGATCTCGCGCTCGACGCCGCCGTAGCGGCGGTTCCAGAACACCGCGCCGGCGCCCACTTCGTCGACGACGGCGGGGACCACCTCCGCCGCGCGGCCGCGGCGCAGCACGAGCTGGGAGCCGCGTTCCGCCAGGCGCTCACCGAGCGAGGTCAGCGACCCGTGCAGCCACCAGCGGGCGGCTCCGCCGATCTCGCGGACCCCGTCGGACTCCTCGTCGAACACGTAGAGCGCCACGATCGGTTCCTCGCGGTCGAGGGCCGCGCGCAGCGCCGGGTTGTCGGTGAGCCGGAGGTCGTCGCGGAACCAGACGATCGAGGGCGTTGCCATTGTTCGACGGTATCCGCCACGGCATCCGTGCGTCCGGGCTTGACACTCGCCCGCCGCCGCCGCCGCCGCCGCCGCCCGCCTCGGCCCGCCCGCGCCCGACGAGACCGCACACGTTTGTCGAGACCGCATCCGCCGGTCGCCGAACGCGTGCGTCCTCGACGAACGAGTGAGTTCTCGACGAGGGGCCGCGCGCGGCGCGCGCGTCAGAGCGTCGAGACGTCGTGCCCCTTCGGCAGCGCGACGGAGAGACCTCCGGCGATGATGCGCGTGTAGATGCGTGTCGCCTCGCCGAACTCGTCGCCGTCCAGTTCGATCGGCTGTGCGGGGGACGTCGCCAACTCGATGCCCGTGCCGCGCAGGTAGCGCACAGAGGTGTCCTTGCGGCGTTCGAGCACGCGGCGCCCCGCGCGGAACTTGCGCAGGACGGAGTTGTCCCACACGATGCTCCGCCAGACACCCAACCAGCCCAGCACGCCGCTCGGCTGGAGGACGGCCACGTCGAGTCGGCCGTCGGCGACGGAGGCGTCGGGGATCAGCGCCACGCCGCCCTGCAGGGCGCCGCAGTTCGCGAACAGCACGCTCTGCACCTTCGCCGAGTGCAGACGGTGTCCGTTGAGCTGGTACATGACGCGGAAGGGCTTCGCCGAGACGAGCGACCGCGCCGCTCCGTCGACGTACGCGACCCAGCCGACCTGCTTCTTCAAGTCGTCGCGCGTGTTCTGAATCATTGCGGCGTCCAGGCCGATGCCAGCCATGACCGAGAACCCGTGCTCCTCGATTTCGCCGTCGGCCCGGCGGATGCGGGCGAGTCCGGTGTCGATGGGGAGGATGTCGCCTTCGAACGTGGCGCGGATCATCGCGTCGGTGTCGCTCAGCGGAAGGTTCAGGTTGCGGGCGAGGAGGTTCCCCGTGCCGCTCGGCACGATCGTGAGGGGGACGCCCGAGGAGGTCAGCGCCTCGGCGACCGCGCGAACCGTGCCGTCGCCGCCGGCTACGACAACGGCATCCACTTTCTCTTCGAGGGCGGCGCGCGTCGAGTCGTCGCCGAGGTCGTCGACGGTCGTCTCGTAGAACAGAGGCTCGGCCCAGCCTGCCGCGGCGGCCATCTCGGCCACGCGCGCACGCAGCTGCTCAGGCTCGACCTTGGTGGGGTTGTAGATCAGCGCGGCGCGCTTCTTCGCGGTGGGCTCGGCGTCCATGGGTGCCTCGTCGCCGTCCGCCGAGACGCGCTGGGCCTCGCCGGAGCTCTCGTCCGAGGTGTCCGGCTGGACATCCTCGGGCTGGTGGATGACGTCGTCGGGCTCCGCGGCGTCCTTCGGGTCGGGAGCGTCCTTATGAACGTGGTCGTCGACGTCGCCGCCGAGTCGCGCGGCGTGGAAGTCGTCGCTCGAGCCTTCGGCCGCAGCGGCATCCGCCTTCACCGCGGCGGGGGCATCGGCGGGGACGGTCTCGGGGGACTCCGCGTCGTCACGCGGCTCGTCAGGGGCGGCCATGGGTCCACCCTAGGACCGCGGTGGGCCGCGACCCGGCAGCGGGACCGGGCTTGACGGGGGGATGCCGATGGCCCATGCGTCACGGGGCGTGCACACGCCGTTCCGCGGCCGACCGCCTGCCGTTCACGGTCGAGGTCGGGGCGGATCCCCGGGGGATGCCGACCATAGGATGGACGCGTGATCGACCTGACTCTGCTGCGTGAAGATCCCGAGCTCGTGAAGCGCTCCCAGATCGCCCGCGGGGAGTCGCCGGATTCGGTGGACGACGCCCTCGCCGCCGACCGCGACCGCCGCGCCGCCATCACCGCATTCGAAGAACTGCGCGCCGCGCAGAACGCGCACGGCAAGCGCGTCGCGCAGGCGCCGAAAGACGAGAAGGCCGCCTTGGTGGCCGAGGCGAAGCAGCTCAGCGAGCAGGTCAAGGCGGCGCAGCACGCGGTGGGCGAAGCCGAGGCGGTCGCCGACGCGGCCCTCGCCCGCATCGAGAACATCGTGCTCGACGGGGTGCCCGCCGGCGGCGAAGAGAACTTCGTCACCCTGCGCACCCACGGCGAGATCCCCACGTACGACTTCGAACCGCTCGACCACCTCGCGCTCGGCGAGAAGCTCGGTGCGATCGACATGGAGCGCGGCACCAAGGTGTCGGGCAGTCGCTTCTACTTCCTCACCGGCATCGGCGCGCGTCTCGAGCTGGCGCTCATGACCCTCGCCCTCGACCGGGCGCTGCAGGCGGGCTTCACCCCGATGATCCCGCCGACGCTCGTGCGCCCCGAGGTCATGCGCGGCACGGGGTTCCTGGGCCAACACGCCGACGAGGTGTATCACCTGCCCAAAGAAGACCTCTACCTCGTCGGCACGAGCGAGGTCCCCCTCGCCGGGTACCACATGGACGAGATCCTCGACCTCGAGCGGGGCGCCAAGCGCTACGCGGGCTGGTCCACCTGCTACCGCAGCGAAGCGGGTTCGTACGGCAAGGACACCCGCGGCATCATCCGCGTGCACCAGTTCAACAAGCTCGAGATGTTCGTCTACACCGACCCCGCCGACTCCGAGGCCGAACACGACCGCCTCGTCGCGATGCAGGAGGGCATGCTGCAGGACCTCGGCCTCTCGTACCGCGTCATCGACGTCGCCGCGGGTGACCTCGGCTCCAGCGCCGCGCGCAAGTTCGACATCGAGGCCTGGGTCCCCACGCAGGACTCCTACCGCGAGCTGACGAGCACGTCGAACTGCACCACGTACCAGGCCCGCCGTCTCGAGACCCGCTTCCGGCCCGAGGGCGGGGGCAAGACGCAGCCCGTGGCGACGTTGAACGGCACGCTCGCGACCACCCGCTGGATCGTCGCCCTTCTCGAGACTCACCAGCGGGCCGACGGATCGGTCACGGTCCCCGAGGTCCTGCGCCCGTACCTCGGCGGGCTCGAGGTCATGGAGCCGGTCGCGTGAGTCGCGAGGCCGCCCTGCCCGAGACCGGTGACGTCGAGATCGCCGCGCAGCACGAGGCGGTCGACGTCGTCGAGCGCATCGCCGACGACGCACCCGTCGGGCGCATGCTCATCGCCCTCGACATCGACGGCACCGTGCTGCTCGAAGACGACACCCTCAGCCCCGGCGTGGTCGAGGCCGTCGCCGACGCGCACGCGGCGGGCCACGAGGTCATGCTCGCCACCGGGCGCAGCTGGGACAGCACCCACCCGATCATGGAGCGCCTCGGCATCCAGCCCGAGTACGCGGTGTGCTCGAACGGCGCCATCGTCATGCGACGCGTCGGCGACGGCAACGCCGCGGTGTACGAACGCGCGCACGTCGAGACGTTCGACCCGACCCAGGTGCTCACGCTCCTGGGGGAGCACCTCTCGGGCGCCCACTTCCTGGTCGAACTCCCCGACGGCTCGCGGCTGTTCACCGACTACCTCGACGACTGGAACCTGCAGGGCGCCAACAAGGTGAGTTTCGCCGAGCTGTCGAACCAGCCCGTGTGCCGCGTCGTCGTCGTCGCCCCCGAGCAGACCGATCAGGACTTCCTCGAACTCGTCGAACGCATCGGCCTCACCCAGGTCTCGTACGCGATCGGCTGGACGGCGTGGCTCGACATCGCGCCCCAGGGCGTCGACAAGTCCACCGCCCTCGAGTTGGTGCGCGGGTGGCTCGACATCCCGGCCGCACGGGTCCTCGTCATGGGCGACGGACGCAACGACATCGAGATGATGCAGTGGGCCCTGCGCAACGGCGGTCGAGCGATCGCGATGCACCAGGGGCCGCCCGAGGTGCACGCCGCGGCCGGTGAGGTGGGCCTGTCGGTGAGCGAGGGCGGCGTCGCCGCGATCCTCCGCGCGCTCTAGATCCCGCCTCAGAGGTTCCTGAGCCCGTCGACGGAACCGGCCGCTTGACGCCCCCCCGGAGGCTCAGCGCCCCCACGCCTCCCGCACGGCCGCGCGCAGCATCCGCGTGTCTGCCGGGTCGAGGTCGCGTCGGCTGCGAGCGAACGCCGCGCGGCCGGCATCGCGGAACACTCCGGCGCGCGCGGGAGCGGATGCCGCGAGCGAGGCGAGGCATTTCTGCAGGCGCACCTGCACCTCGACGTCGGCCGCGCCGTCGCGCGCCAGCGGACGGAAGGCGTCGTCGACGAGATCGGTGAGCATCGGGGCGGGAACCCAGACTCGCTCGTACGCCACGTCTGCGTCGGGTTCGGCCGCCAGAGCTCGGGTGAACACGCGCTGCAGCGAGGCGATGACCTCGATCGCCGTGCCCGGGTCGTTCGTCGCGGCCGAGAGGGCGCGGCTGCCGATCTCGGTCAGGGCGATCACACCGAATCGGGGGTCCTGCTCGAACGTGCGGTGGTTCTCGATGCGGAACGCACGACGGAGGCCGGTGCGCACGGAATCGTCGACCGCCCCGGTCACGGACGCGAGCGGAACCCGGGCGTCGGCGATGCGACCGGGTGTCGCGCGTACGTGGACGTCGAGTCCGTGCCGACGGGCGAGGCGGTCGAGCGCGGCGACGTCGACGTGCGTGACGTAGCCGACCTTCTCGGCGTGGACGTGTACGGCATCCGGAGGCACGGTGACCGCCGGCCGCGCGCCGAGGGTGGGGGCGGCGGCGTGGAGCTCGAGCGACGTGGTCGCGGCCCGTTCGACGCGGTCGATGACATCGGACATGCGCCCGAACGTCGACAGGTGCGAGATCCACCGCAGCAAGGTGAACACGACGATGCCGATGACGACGAGCGTGGCGACGAAGAGGATCGTGCGCCCCTGCGGCAGGTAGTAGCCGGTCGACAGGGCGACGATGCCCACGAGCGAGAAGGTGAACGCCCCGATGAATGTCGAGACCGCGTTCTGCGACGTCGGGTCGGCGATGAGCAGGGGCGTCGAGCGGGGCGTCGCCGTGGTTGTGGCCGCCGAGAACGCGGTGACCATCGCCGTCACCGAGAAGGTGCTGACGGTGAGCATCGCCGTGGCGATGATCTGCAGCAGCGATCCGACCGAATTCTGCGCGAGGTCGATCCCGAACTCGAAGGGCAGCAGAGGGCCGAGGACGTTCGCGGCGAGGGCGACGACGACGGCGGTCAGCGTGAAGATCGCCGCGCGCACCCACACCTGCCGCCCGAGACGGAGGAAGAAGGATGCCAGGGAGCCGCGGATCGTCATCGCCATGCGGTCGACGATATCCAGCGCGCGCCGCGGTCGGCGGGGGATGGACGCGGGCGGGCGCAACGCCGGTGCGGCGACGGCTCGCGCCGTCGATAATCGTCACCATGGCATCGCGCGCACGACGGAACCGCCCTCCGCGCGAGACTCCGGGTTCTTCGCGGGTGGACGTCAGCGTGGCGCTCCCCGTGGCGGTGATCGTGCTGGCGGGGGTCGTCGTGGCGGCGGTTCTGCTGCTGTTCTTCGACCCGAGCGCCAACGACGGTGCGGCGTCGATCATCGGCGCCGGTGGGGTGCCCCTCGCCGTGTCGGCGCTGACGATCCAGATGGTGTTCCCGGCCGTGCAGGCGAAGACCCGCCTTCGCCGGTCATTCCTCTGGTGGCCACTGGGCGTGCTGCCCGTCGGCGTCCTGGCGTTGTCGGTTCCCGGCATCCTGCGCGATCCCGAATACTTCGAGGGCGTGGTGGGTGGCCTCGGCGCCACCCTGTTCCTGGTGGTGATCGGGCTGCTGCTCGGCGCCGTCGCGTGGTTCTTCGTCGTGCTCCCTGTAGCGCTGCTCGTGACCGCCGTGGGGCGGGTCCTGCGAGGTGAACGGCCGGCTGCCGCGTGGTTCCTCGTGCCGCTCGGGGCGCTGGCGCTCGATGTCGCGATAACGCTGAGCGCGACCGCCGTCGACCCGGTCGGCGTGCGCGGGCGGGCCGGAGGAGTGCGCACGGTGCTCGCGATCCTTGGAGCGACCGACGGGGTGCGCGTGGAATCGGAACCCGCCCTGTGGTCCGCGCGGGCGTTCTGGCTGGTCGCCCTCGGCTGCTTCGCGGGGGCCTGGTGGACAGCGCGACGGGCCGCGCGTACCACGGTCGCGTCCGAGGCCGAGTGACGACCGGACGTACGCGCAGGTTCACACGCTCGATAGACTCGAACGACCGGGAGGGTTGTCCGAGCGGCCGATGGACCTGGTCTTGAAAACCAGTGGGCAGAGATGTCCCGTGGGTTCGAATCCCACACCCTCCGCCAGATGGTGCTCACTCGAACCCCGCCCGAACAAAAGTTTGGGCGGGGTTCTTTCGTCCCCGTGCTTCGTTCGCGGAAGTTGAGGAGAACGGCAGGTGAGCTCGCCGCCGCTAGGGAGGATTCCCCACGCGGGGACGGGCATAACTCGCTCGGGGGCGTGCTCGTGAACGGATTGACCTGAAGCGGCGGGTCGCCCGCCCCTCCTCAGATGTTGACGAAGCGCACGTCCGCTCGATCAGCGGCCTGCCGTAACGATGAGCCGGCGATGCGAGTCCGAACCGTCGCATCGTGCGCTGGCCACACCATCTCGATCGTCAGGTCACCGCTCAGAGCAGCTACGTCGATGGGGAACCAGATGTCAAAGGATGCGGAGTGGACCGTGCCGTTGGTTCCTCCCCCACCCCCGCGCAGGTGGGCATATGTCCTCGCGCCCCGTTCGCCGGCAGAGTCCGAAGGAGTGACCCACACGTCCACCGCACCCTCTACCCGCCGATGTTCGGCAAAGGCGTAGACGGTGGTGACACCGTCCGGTACCCGTGCGGCGGTGCGCAGTGTTGCCGACAAGCCGAAGGCAGAGCAGGCGAACCCCGTCAGGGACGCAGTCGCGCCCTCGATCTCCAGACGCAGCTCGGATGCCCCAGAGACGGCCGCGGGGACTTCGCCGAAGGGCGGATACTGCCGCCGAATCGGTCGCTCAGCTCTGTCCATGTTCTTAGTCGTAGCAGTCCTGCGTGAGATCTCGCGGATCGCTCATGCCAAAACGCTACAATTCTGTACATGACCACCCTCTCTCTCGCCGACGCCCGGGCAAACCTGTCGAAGCTGGTCGAGTCGGCCGTCACGACGCACGAGCGCTTCGACGTCACCCGGAACGGTGACCGTGTCGCAGTGCTGCTCAGCGCTGATGACTACGACGCTCTCCTCGAGACGGTCGACATTCTCAGCCGCCCGGATGAGGTTGCGGCGGTGCGTGAGGGTCTGGCCGATCTCGCCTCCGGAGAGACGTCTTCTCTCGAAGACGTTCGGGCGGCGATGATCCGGCGCGGACGCCTGTCTTCGTGAACCCGGAGTACGACGTCGTCTTCACGCGGGCCGCCCGGCGCGCGCTCGAACACGACCTGCCCGAGAAGGTCGCCGCTGCGGCATTCGAGTTCATCGCGGGCGCTTTGCGCGAGAATCCGCGGCGAGTGGGCAAGCCGCTGCGAGAGCCGCTCGCGCCGCTGTACTCCGCTCGCCGCGGCGAGTATCGAGTCCTCTACCGGATCGTCGACCAGAAGTTGGTGATCGAGATCGTGTCGATCGCGCACCGCCGTGACGCCTATCGCGGGTGATGTGCCTGGCGCCTCGCGACAGTCACGGCATTCTCAGCCGCGCGTCCCTAGTATTACTGCGACCTCCTGCCCTGCGGCGGAGTCGACGTGCTGCCGGGCCGGTGGCATCCGTTCGAGAGGACCCGAGTGAGCAAGACCACACCGCGCGGTCAGAAGACCATCGCGCGCCACGGCCGGCTGACGTCGCCGGGGCCGCTGGCGCAACTGTTCCGCGGCCTCGCCATCGTGCTCGCTGTGCTGCTGGTGTCGGGCGGTGCCGTTCTGGCCTACGCCGCGATCGACCTGACCCGCAGCTTCACCGCCGACGCGGTCGAGCTGAAGAACCAGCCGGCCGTCCCGCCGGACATCGGGGAGTTGAAGGGCGGGGT
Source organism: Microbacterium sp. CFBP 13617 (assembly GCF_014839445.1). Lineage (NCBI taxonomy): Bacteria > Bacillati > Actinomycetota > Actinomycetes > Micrococcales > Microbacteriaceae > Microbacterium > Microbacterium sp. CFBP 13617. The sequence goes on from NZ_JACYNW010000001.1 coordinate 977,095, forward strand.
GAACATGCTGCTCATCGGCACCGATGAGTGCGAGCCCGAATTCGCCCAGCTCTTCGGGGATCGGTGCACGGGCGACGACGCCGAGGGCAGCCTCAACGACGTCAACATGCTGGTGCACATCTCCGACGCCCCTCGTCGCGTGACCGTCATCTCGTTCCCGCGTGACCTGATGGTGCCGATCCCGGCGTGCACCGACAAAGACGGCTACGAGAACTCGGCCATGAGCAAGCAGCAGATCAACAGTGCGTTCTCGTACGGCGGGCTCTCGTGCGTCGTCGAGACGATCTCGCAGCTCAGCGGCCTCGAGATCCCGTTCGCCGCGAAGGTCAGCTTCGGCGGCGTCATCAACATCACCGACGCGATCGGCGGCGTCGACGTCTGCATCGCGAACGGCATCAAAGACCCCTACACCGGCATCGACTGGCCCGCCGGAACGCGCACGGTCGTCGGCCTCGACGCCCTGCAGTTCCTGCGCACCCGCCACGGTGTCGGAGACGGCGGCGACCTCGGGCGCATCTCGAACCAGCAGCAGTACATGTCGCGCCTCGCCAACAAGCTGAAGAGCCAGGAGGTGCTGTCGAACCCGGCGACGCTGTACAAGCTCGCCTCGACCGCGCTGCGTAACGTCGACCCGTCGACCTCGCTGACCAACCCCCTCACGCTGGTGCAGATCGCCTCGGCCGTGAAGGACGTGCCGTTCAACGAGATCGTCTTCGTGCAGTACCCCACCTACACCGACCCGTCCGACGCGAACCGCGTGGTCCCCGACCGCGAAGACGCCGACACGCTGTGGGCCGCGCTCGCGGCGAACCAGCCGCTGCAGCTCTCGGGCAACCTCAGCGACGGCGACGGCGTGGTGGTCGACGAGAACGGCGCCCCGGCTCCGACCGAGACCGCAGCCCCCGCGCCCACCGACGGAACCGAGCCGACCCCGGCGCCGACGTCGGAGGCGATCGTGCTGCCCTCGGGCATCGCCGGGCAGACCGCCGCGCAGGCCACCTGCTCGAACGGCAACGTGCGCTGACCCCCGCCGCCCGGCATCCGGATCGTGGTTCGGATGCCGGGCGGCGACCGGTTAGTATGGACCGGTGTGTTCGTGCCGAAAGGCGTCGATCACCTGGAGACGTCGCATAGTCAGGCCTAGTGCACCACCCTGCTAAGGTGGAGTCCCCGTAAGGGGACCGAGGGTTCAAATCCCTCCGTCTCCGCCGAAAAAGCCCCGGTCCGCCGGGGCTTTTCGCATTCCCGGCGTCGTCGTGGAGAGCGGCCGTCAGGCGCCCCCGAACCTCTCGGTGCGCACCGCCGCGGGAGCGTGACCGTCGTCGACGAGCCAGCCGGCGACGGCCTCGACGAACGGCGTGGGCCCGCAGACGTAGACCCGGGGCCGCTGGGCAGCGGGGAAGACGGCTCGTCGCAGCCCCTCGGCGGTGAGACGCCCCGGCGGTGCCGAGACTCCCGGCGGGGCGGTGCGCGTGTAGACCAGGTCGAGGGGCAGACCGCGATCGGCGAGCGCCTCGAGCTCGGGGCGGAAGAACACGTCGCCCGGCGAACGCACCGAGTACAGCAGGCGCAGCGGGGTGGCTTCGCCGCTCCGCGCGTGCGCCGCGGCCATCGCGTACAGCGGCACCACTCCCGACCCGCCCGCGATCAGCTGCACGGGGGCCGGGTCGTCGGAGGAACGCCACACGAAGAACGCCCCCAGCGGGCCGTGCAGCTCGATGCGGTCGCCGACGCGCAGATCGTGCACGAGGAAGGGCGACACCTCGCCGTCGGGGATCTCATCGACGGCGAGCGTCACGCGCGTCCCGTCTTCCGACGAGGCGAGCGAGTAGGAGCGCGACGCCTGGTAGCCGTCGGGTGCGGTGAGGCGCACATCGACGTGCGCCCCCGCGTCGTTGCCCGGCCACGTGGGCACCTCGAGTTCGAGGCGGCGGGCCGTGGTCGTCTCGGGTCGACTCTCGACGACGGTCGCGACGTGCCAGGCGGGGCGGCGGTTCACTCGTACCGTTCCTCGCGCCAGGGATCGCCGTGCGGGTGGTAGCCGTTCTGCTCCCAGAAGCCCGGCGAGTCGCGGGGCATGGTGACCAGGCCCTGCACCCACTTCGCGCTCTTCCAGAAGTACAGGTGGGGCACGAGCAGCCGGGCGGGGCCGCCGTGCTCGGCGGTGAGGGGTGCGCCCTCGGCCTCGAACGCGATCCAGCTCTTTCCGCCGAGCAGATCGTCGAGCGCCACATTGGTGGTGTACCCGCCGAACGAGTGCACCATCGCGAAGCGGTGCGCGGTCTCGACCTCGGCGAAGACGCGGTCGAGCGAGACGCCCCGCCACGCCATGTCGAGCTTCGTCCAGTGCGTGACGCAGTGGATGTCGACGGTGACGTCTTCGACCCCGAGGGCTTCGAGCTCGGCTCGGGTCCAGCGGTGCACGTCGTTCTCGGTGCCGATCACGAACTCCCACGCGTCGTCGGCGACGGTCGGCGTGGGCCCCGCCGAGAGCACGGGCCAGTCGGCCACGAGTGTCTGCCCCGGGGGCAGCCGAGGATCGCGCTCGCGGCGCCGACCCGAGAAACCGCGGGTGATGAACGACATGGGACTCCCTGCTGTTCGCGTCTGCCCACCCTAGCCAGGGCCGCCCCCCGGCCGACACGTCGTGATGCCGGGTGTCGGGGCGTGTCGGGCCCGGGGTGAAGCCGTGCGCACGGGGATCGGAGGGCCGGTCTCGACGCGGGGCCGCGGACGTTCGCGAACCGGCCACACGGCGGGGGACCGTCTCGCGCCCGCTAACCTCGGGGCTGTGGGCCGTTCGCGCCCGCGCCCTCGTACCCCCGGGAGAAACACACATGTCGGTCGGTCTGCTCGCCGTCGTCGATGACATCCTCAGCGCCGCCATGCGCGCCAGCGCGAAGACCGCGGGAGTCGTCATCGACGATGCCGCCGTCACGCCGCAGTACGTGCAGGGACTCACCCCCGCGCGCGAACTGCCCGTGGTGTGGAAGATCGCGCTCGGCAGCATCATCAACAAGTACGTGATCATCATCCCGATCGCGCTGCTGCTCACCGCGTTCGCGCCGTGGGTGCTTCCCTACCTGCTCATCATCGGCGGCGGGTTCCTGTGCTTCGAGGGCGCCGAGAAGGCGCTCGAGTGGTTCGGCGTGCATCACGGCGCGCACGACGACGACGGTCCCCGCGACGAGAAGAAGCTCGTTCTGGGTGCGGTGCGCACCGACCTCATCCTCAGCACCGAGATCATGCTGATCGCGCTGTCGAGCCTCGACCCCGGCTTCGGCATCTGGATGACGCTGGGCGCCCTGCTCGTGATCGGCCTGGCCATGACGGTGGTCGTCTACGGCGCGGTCGCCCTGCTGGTGAAGGTCGACGACATCGGCCTGCGGTTGATGAAGAGCGCATCACGCGGGGTGCGTCGCTTCGGCGTGCGGATCGTGGCATCCATGCCCGCGGTGTTCCGCGTGATCAGCGTCATCGGCACGGTCGCGATGCTGTGGGTCGGTGGGCACCTGGTGCTGCAGAACCTCTCCGAGACGCTGTGGGCCGGACCGTACGAGGTCGTGCACCTCGTGACCCACGCGATCGAGGCCGCCGGCCCCGTGATCGTCTGGATCGTCGAGACCGCGATGTCGGCGGTGTTCGGCCTGATCCTGGGGCTCATCATCGTCGGCATCATGACCGGGGTCACGCGCCTGGTGAAGCGCGACGCCCCCGCCGACGCCGCCCACTGACCCGCCCCGGCGGTCGCACGCTTGCGCGGTTCGCCGCGCGCGTGCCGCGGCAGCGACGGCTACGCGCGGGACTCGCCGGCGGTGACGGCGCGGACGATCCCGCCGATCAGCTCGGGCCAGAGCTCGGGGGCGATGAAGTGCCCCATGCCGGGGTGCACCTGCAGCTCGGCGCCGCGAAGCGCCGCGGCCATGTCGACCGCTGCGTTCCAGTGCAGCACGTCGTCGTCGCGGCCGTGGAAGACCAGGGCGGGAACGTCGAGGGCGCGGAGGGCCTCGAGCCGCTCGGGCGCGCGCAGCAACGCCGACCACTGCCGCGAGAAGCCCTCGGGGAAGTACCCGCGGTCGAACGCCTCGCCCGCCGCCCACGCGTTCCATTCGACGTCGAGCGGGTAGCGCTCGCCCGCGGTCGCGGAGGCGAAGGCGGCGGCCCCGGCGGTGATCTCGGCGCGCGAGTATCGCAGCGGAGCCCGCATGAGCTCGGGCCTCTCGTCGTGGAGCACGTAGCGGGCATCGCGCCCCGGGATGGTCGACAGCAGACCCAGGCTCCGGACCCTCTCGGGATGCCGGATCGCGGCCATCTGCGCCATCATCCCGCCCATCGAGTGCCCGACGAGGTGCGCCGCGTCGAGGCCGAGGTCGTCGAGCACGCGCACGACGTCGTCGCCCATCTCTTCGAGACCGTACCCGCCGTCGATGTCGTCGGGTCCGCCGAAACGGGCCGAGAGCCCCACGTCGCGGTTGTCCATGCGCACGACGTGCAGACCCCGCTCGACCAGTCGGGCGACCAGGTCGACGTGCCAGGCGATGAGCTGCGCGCCGCCGCCGGCGATCAACACCACCGTCGGGTCGTCGGCGTCACCGGCGGTGTCGTAGAAGATCGCGGGGTCGGGGGTGAACGGCATCCGGGGTCCTTCGTTCGGGGTGCGAGCGACGATAGCCGCGTCAGCGACGCGGCGGTATGGGCGCAACGCCCATCGGGGCGAGGGCGGGAATGGATGCCGAGCCCGGGGCGTGCAGGTCGGCGGAGAGCTCCGCGGCGAGGGCGCGGGCCGCGGCCTCGAGGCCGGCGAGGCGCGGTTTGACGTTCTCGGTCGCCCCAACGATGCAGGCGGCGGCGGCGACCTGGCCCGCGGCGTCGCGCACGGGGGCGGAGATCGAGGTGATGCCGAACTCGTCGATGGACTCCATGGTCAGCACGCCGTCGGCGCGCACGCGCTCGACGCGTCCGGTGAACTGCGCGTACTCGGCGGCCCCGTGCCGGCGGGGGAAGAGCGCGCCCAGCTGATCGAGGGTGAAGTCCATCGCGAGGGTGGGTCCTCCGTCGGAGCCGACGAGCGGATGCGGCCGACCCAGCCAGGGCGCCATGATCAGGCCCTCGGCGAGGGGTTCGATGTGCTCGACCAGGGTGAAACTGCGCATGCCCTTGAGCGCGGTGACGAAGACGCAGGCCTCGGCGCGGGCCGCGGTCGCGGCGGCACGGGCGGGGCCGGTGCGCGCGAGGAGGGGCTCGGTCGCTGCGCGATGCCAGGCGTGCAGGGCGAGGTCGAGATGCAGGCGGTCGGACTCGGCGTCGCGCGCGACCGTTCCCGCTCGGACGAGGGCGTCGACCACTCGACGCGCGCGGTCGGGGCGGAGTCGCGCGGCGGACGCGATGCCCGCCACCGAGTCGGGGCCGTCGGCCAGGTGTTCGAGCACGCGCGTCGCCGCCTCGAGGGCGCGGGTCGGCTCGACGGCGGCGGCGTCCCCGCGGCCGGGCCCGACGTGCGCCTCGGTCAGGGCCTGCTCGAACGCGCGCCGCGCATCGGCGAGGACGCGGCGCACGCGGGGGCGGGCGCGGGCGGCGCGATAGACCGGGAGGCTCACCGCGAGGGCGGCCACCGTCCGCCCGTCGGGTGTCGTGAGCCGGACGGCGATCTCGACCGCTCGGCCGAGCTGCGACTCGACGAGGCCATCGCCGCCGCGCGTGGCCCGCACGAGGGCGCGACGCTCGTCGGTGACGAGTTCGCCGAGGGTCACGGGCACGTGCAGGGTCCACCCCGAACCGACGGTCGCGAGCACGCGTGCCCCGCCCGTCTCGGGGGCCGCGAGGACGACCGTCTCGGTGGTCTCCTGCGCGATGCGGTGCAGCTCGAACCTCACGACCGGGGCGAGCGCCGCGGACGCCCGACCCGACAGGGCGAGGGCGCGGGATCCGACGCGGTAGCTGCCGTAGTCGTCGGCCCGGGCGAGCAGGCCGAGGTCGGCGAGCTCGGCGCACAGCCTCGACACGGTGCTGAGGCTCGCGCGTGCGCCGCGGGCGATCGACGACAGCGGAAGCGGCCGGGTGGGGTCGGGGCGTGCCGCGACCGCGCGCAGGGCGGCGATCGCGTGCTCGATCCTCGCGCTCATGGCATCCCTTCCGCCGCGATCGCAATCTCGACCGTGACGTTTTGCATCTCACGGTGACCGTAACAGCCCCGCCGCGCGGGGTTCGAATAATGGCTGAGATTCGCCGGGCACCCGACCGGCCCCTCGAAAGGACCCGCCATGGAGCAGTTCGACGTCGCCGTCGTCGGCCTCGGAGCCCTCGGCAGCGCCGCCGCTTACCACCTGGCCGGTCGGGGCGCGCGCACGGTCGCCTTCGAGCAGTTCGAGCTCGGGCACGTGCGCGGCGCCTCGCACGACACCTCGCGCATCGTGCGCACCTCGTACGGCTCGGCCGCGTACGTACGCTTCGCGCAGGCGGCGTACCGCGAGTGGGCGGCGCTCGAGGCGGCCACGGGGGAGCGACTGCTGAGCATCACCGGCGGCGTCGTGTTCATCCCCGACGGCGGCCCGTACGACGCCGCCGACTTCGCGCGGAGCCTGACCGACAACGACGTGCCGTTCGACCTGCTCGGCCCCGACGAGGTGCACGAGCGGTGGCCGCAGTTCTCGGTGCCCGCCGGCGTCACCACCGTCTACACGCCCGACTCGGGAATCGCCCACGCCGCCCGCACGGTCGCGACGCTGCAGATGCACGCCCGGGTGCGGGGCGCCGACCTGCGGGACCGCACGCGGGTCGACCGCCTCATCCCCGACGGCGACGGCGTGATCGTCTCGACCTCGTCCGGCGAGGTGCGCGCTCGCCGCGTCGTCGTGGCCGCCGACGCGTGGACGAACACGCTGCTCGAGCCGCTCGGCATCCGGATCCCGCTCGAGGTCATGCAGGAGCAGGTGAGCTACTTCGCGCCATCCGAGCCCGAGGCGTTCGAGCGCGACAGGTTCCCCGTCTGGATCTGGGAGGACGAGCAGTGCTTCTACGGTTTCCCGACCTACGGCGAGCCCACCATCAAGGCGGCGCGCGACGTCTCGGAGGTGCACATGTCACCGGCGGAGCGCACGTTCGTCCCGTCGGATGAGCGCACGGCCGAGCTGGCGGCGTTCCTCTCGGCGACGATCCCCGCGAGCGGCCCGGTGCTGCGCACCGTCACGTGCCAGTACGCGCTGACCCCCGACCGCCGCTTCGTCATCGGCCCCCTCGTCGAGCAGCCCGACATCATCGTGGCGCTGGGCGCCGGCCACGCGTTCAAGTTCACCCCGGCGATCGGTCTGGCGCTGGCCGAGCTCGCGATGGGCGGCGACACCACCGACGACCTGTCGGCGTTCGCGGTCGACGCGACCGTCGCCCCGGCGATGTGAGGACCCCCGTGCAGATTCAGCGCCGCGGAGACGGCCACCACGACTGGACCCTCTACGAGGGGGAGGGGCGCGTGGGCATCGAGTGGTACTTCCCGGATGCCACGGCCCTCGGCGCCCAGGTGATGCTGTACCACCTGGCCCCCGGGGCCTCGGAGGGCGAGCACCGCCACCTCACCGGCGCCGCCGACAGCTGCTCGGCCGACAGCAGCGACGAGATGTACGTGGTCACCGCGGGCGAGATCGTCTTCACCGCCGACGGGGTCGACCGGGTGCTCAGGGCGGGAGACGGCGCGTACGCCCCGGCGGGCATGGTGCACGGCGTGCGCAATGCCTCGGACGCCCCGGCCGAGCTCGTGCTGATCTTCGGCCCGCCGACGACCGCCCGGTCGACGACCGCGCCGCCCGCCGCCCCGCCGACCACCGCCCCGCCGACCACCGCCCCGGAGGAGACGTCGTGAGACACGCCCCCGACTACGCCCTGACCGACCTCGACGCGGTGCGCGAGCTGGTGCGCGAGAACCCCTGGGCCACGCTGGTGAGTCATGTGCCCGGGCGGGGGCTCGTGGCATCCCACTATCCGGTGCTCGTCGACGACGCGGGCGACGGGTTCTCGATCGTGAGCCACGTGGGGCGCCCCGACGAGGCGCTGCACGAGCTCGGCGCGCACGAGGTGATGGTGGTGGTGTCGGGGCCGAGCGGCTACGTCTCGCCCGGCTGGTACGACGTGTCGCCGGCCGTGCCGACGTGGAACTTCGTCGTCGCGCACCTGTACGGCACGCCCGAGCTGCTGAGCGACGACGAGAACCTCGCGGTGCTCGACCGGCTCGTCACGCACTTCGAGGCGCCCTTGCCGAACCCCTTCCTGATGCACCGGAGCCTCGAGAACACCGCGTACGCCGAGCGGATCGTGCACGGGACGGTCGGGTTCCGCCTACCCGTCACACGGTTCGAGGCGAAGCAGAAGCTCAGCCAGGACAAGCCCGCCGCGGTCGTCGACCGCATCGTCGCGGCGCTGCGCGCTCCCGGCCCCTATGAGAACCCGGCCCTGGCCGGTCGGATGGATGCCATCCGCCAACGAGAGGAACGAGAAGAACGATGACCGGATTCGTAGGCGTGGATGCCATGGTGCGCTGGGTCGCGACGAACGGAGCCGAACGGCTCATGACCGACATGGTCGCGTACCTCGAGGCCGACTACCGTCGCTGGTCGTCGTTCGACAAGGTCGAGCGCATGGCCAGCCACACCCCGTTCGGGGTGATCGAGCTCATGCCCATCAGCGATCCCGACACGTACGCCTTCAAGTACGTGAACGGGCATCCCTTCAACCCCGGCCGCGGGTACCAGACCGTCACCGCGTTCGGCGTGCTCGCCGACGTGCACAACGGCTACCCGGTGTTCCTGTCGGAGATGACGCTGCTCACGGCGTTGCGCACCGCCGCGACCTCGGCCATGGTGGCGCGCCGACTGGCCCGCCCCGACCCGCGCACGATGGCGATGATCGGCGCGGGGAGTCAGGCGGAGTTCCAGGCCCTCGCGTTCCGCGGTGTGCTGGGCGTGGATCGTCTGCGCGTGTTCGACGTCGACCCCGCGGCCACCGCCAAGCTCGTGCGCAACCTCACCCCGCTCGGCTTCGACATCGAGGTGTGCGACTCGGCGGCCGAGGCCGCTCGCGGCGCCGACATCGTCACGACCTGCACCGCCGACAAGGCGGCGGCGACGGTGCTCAGCGATGCCGACGTGACAGCGGGAATGCACATCAACGCCATCGGCGGCGACTGCCCCGGTAAGACCGAGCTCGACCCCGCGATCCTGTCGCGCGGACCGGTGTTCGTGGAGTACGCCCCGCAGACCCGGATCGAGGGCGAGATCCAGCGGGTCGCCGCCGACTTCCCGGTGACGGAGTTCTGGGAGGTGCTCACCGACCGCGCGCCGGGGCGCACCTCCGACGACCAGGTGACCGTCTTCGACTCGGTCGGCTTCGCAATCGAGGACTTCTCGGCGCTGCGGTTCCTGCGCGACAGCGTCGCGGGCACCGAACTGGCGCTCGAGATCGACCTCGTGGCCGCCCCCGACGATCCGAAGGACCTCTTCGGCCTCGTCGGCGCCCCGGTGCCCGCTCTGTGAGCGCGCTCACCCTGCGCTCGGGCCGGCCGTACGGCGGCGAGCCCGTCGACGTCGTCGTGCGCGACGGCCTCATCGCCTCGATCGTCCCGGCCGGTTCCGCGCCGGCCGAGGGCGAGGTCGTCGAGCTCGACGGCCGCGCGATCGGTCCCGGCCTCTGGGACGCCCACGTGCACTTCTCGCAGTGGGTCATCTCGAGCCGCCGCGTCGACGTCGCCGGCACGCACAGCCCCGATGAGGTCGTGGATGCCGTGCGTCGGGCGCTCGTCGCCGGGGCGCCGCGAACCGACGGGGTGCTCGTCGGCTACGGCTACCGCGACGGGTTGTGGACCACTCCGACCACACTCCGACTCCTCGACGACGCGTTCCCCGACGTTCCGGTGGTGCTCGTCAGCGGCGACCTGCACGCCGGGTGGATGAACTCCCGCGGGGCCGAACGCCTCGGCCTCCGCCCCGACGCCAGCGGCGTCGTCGCCGAGTTCGAATGGATCGCCGCCCTGCAGCGGTTCCAGCAGGCGGCATCCATTCCGGTCGAGGCATATGGCGAGGTCGCCGACGCCGCTGCCCGGCGCGGTGTGGTCGGCATCGTCGACTACGAGAACGTCCCGAACTTCCTCGAGTGGCCCGAGCGGGTCGCCGCGGGCGTGCGTGCGCTGCGGGTCGACGCCTCGGTGTGGCCCGACCGACTCGAGCAGGCCATCGCCGCGGGCCTGCGGACGGGCGACCCGCTCGACGCCGACGGACTCGTCACCATGGGCCGGCTGAAGGTCGTCGTCGACGGCTCCCTCAACACGCGCACGGCGTGGTGCTGGGACCCGTACCCCGGTGCCGACCCCCTGCACGCCCACGCGTGCGGCGTGCAGAGCGTCTCGGTCGACGAGCTGCACCGACTGCTCCGACGCGCGAAGCAGGGCGGCATCCTCCCCGCCGTGCATGCCATCGGCGACCGCGCGAACGCCGAGGTGATCGGTGTGTTCGAGACCCTCGGCATGCCCGGCATCATCGAGCACGCGCAACTCGTGAGCGACGGCGATTTCGCCCGATTCCGCCGGGCGGGCCTCATCGCCAGCGTGCAGCCCGAGCACGCGATGGACGACCGCGACATCGCCGACCTGCACTGGTCGGGACGCACCGACCGGGCCTTCGCGTTCGGCTCTCTGCATCGGTCGGGCGCGGTCCTGCGCCTCGGCTCCGACGCCCCCGTCGCCCCGCTCGACCCGTGGCACGCGATCGCGTCGGCGACCTCGCGCAGCCGCGGCGACCGCGAGGCCTGGCATCCGGAACAACGCCTTCCGCTCGACGTCGCGCTGGCGGCGAGCAGCCGCAGCACCCTCGCCGTCGGGCAGCCGGCCGACCTCGTGGTGCTCGAACGCGACCCCTTCGCGTGCGACCGCGACGACCTGCGCGAGCTGACCGTGGCGGCGACCCTGCTCGGCGGGCGGTTCACGCACCGGGCGGTGTGACCGGGCTGTCGGGGGCGGCGGGCCGCCCCCGACGGGCCAGCCGTCGCGCGGGGCCGTCGCGTGCGGACGCTCGACGATCCGGTGCGTCGCGTCTCGGCGCGTGCGTGAGCGCGATCCCCGCGCCCGGTCGACGCGTTCCCGCCCGCGCGGAGCGTTCAGGCGTTCAGGACGAGCGTCTCTCCCGCACGAGCGCGCGAGACGCACGGGTAGATGATGCGGGAGTCGTCGTCCACCGTCAGCGAATCGCGGTGGTCCACCGCCCCATCCAGCACGGGCACGGCGCACGAGCCGCAGACCCCGCGCAGGCAGGAGCCGTTCATCGGCACCCCGGCGCCCTGGAGCGACTCGAGCAGCGACCGGGTCGCGGGCACCTCGACGGTCACACCGGACCGGGCGGCGGTGGCGGTGAAGGCCTCGTTCGGCCCGAACTCCCGCTTCCGGGGCTCGAAACGCTCGAGATGGATGCCGGACCCCTCGGGCAGTGTCGGGGTCAGCGCCCACAGCGCGTCGACGAAGGACGCCGGGCCGCACGCGTAGACGTCGGTGCCGGGGGCGATCCCGTCGACGACCGCGCCGAGGTCGAGACGCCCCTGCTCGCGGCTGACGTGGACGATGGCGCGATCGCCGAGGGCGGCGATCTCGTCGGCGAAGGCGACGCCGTCACGCTCTCGGGCGACGACGATCATCCTCCAGTCGGCGTCGACGGCGGCCAGATGACGGGCCATCGACAGGATCGGCGTGATCCCGATCCCGGCGGCCAACAGCAGGTACGCCGGCGCCTCGCCGAGCTCGAACAGGTTGCGGGGCGGGCGCACCCAGACGGTGCTGCCCTCGCGCAGGAACGCGTGGATGTAGTGCGAGCCGCCGCGCGACAGTTCCTCGCGGCGCACGGCGATGCGGTACGACGCGGTGTCGGCGGGGTCGCCGCACAGCGAGTACTGCCGCTCGTGGCGCGTGATCAGCTGCAGGTCGATATGGGCGCCGGGGTTCCAGGCGGGGAGGGGGGATCCATCGACGTTCTGCAGGCGGATGCTCACGATGTCGGGCGTCTGGCGGATGATCTCGCGGACCACCAGGGGCATCAGTCCCTCGCGGCTGCGCACCTCAGTACAACGCCCGGTAAGCGCCGGACATCGCCTCGTCGATGACGTCGCCGACCGCGGCATCCCATCCCGAGGTGCTCGCCCAGATCTGGCCCGAGGTCGGCACCTGTGTGGCCAGGTCCTGCATGTCGGCGTCCCAGATCCCGCCGCGCAGCAGAGCGCGCCCGCAGTGCAGGTACACCTGCTCGATGCGCAGCACGATCGCGAGGTCGGGCACGGTGTGGTCCTGCTCGAGGGAGCGCAGCAGGGTGGGGTCGTCGGTGACGAACGCGGTGCCGTTGATGCGCAGCGTCTCGCTCATTCCCGGCACGAAGCACAGCAGGGCGGCGTGGCCGTTGTCGACGATGTTGCGCATCGAGTCGGCGATCTTGTTGCCGAGGCGGTCGGGAAGCACGACGGTGCGGTCGTCGATCGCCCGCACGAAACCGGGGTAGTCGCCGCGCGGCGAGCAGTCGCACGTTCCGTCGCGATCGGCGGTGGCGAGGGTGGCGAACGGCGAGTGGGCCAGGAAGCGCAGGCAGTTCTCATCGAGGTGGTCGGTGATCTTCTGCAGCGAGGGGCCCTCCGGCTCGCCCAGCGTGCCGCGGATGTCCTCGAGCCCGAGCGCGCGGAAATCGGTGGAGAGCATGTCATCGACGCTACCCCGGGGTCCCTCGAACCTCATCGTCGCCCGGGCACAGGATCACCGGGTCGAAGTGTGCCGTCGGCACAGCGAGCGCCGCAGTGACCGAGGGCCATCGCCCCACGCCGGCGCCGCGATCACGCCCCGGCGCCGTCCTCAGCGCCCCGAGCCCAGCAGGCGCACGCGGCACGCCAGCTCGACCGCGAAGCGGGTGTCGGGGTCGTCGAGGTCGACCCCGAGCAGCTCGCGCGCGCGTCGGATGCGGTAGCCGACCGCATTGGGGTGCAGGTTCAGCTCGCGCCCGGCCTGCGCGAGCGAATGACGGTGGCCGAGGTACGACAGCAGCGTGCGCACGGCCGTCGTCGCCTTCTCGGGGCCCAGCACGTCGAGCGGGTGGAGGATGTCGTCGAGCAGATTGCGGCTCACCGGCGAGGCGTAGAAGTCGAGCAGCAGACGTCGGAGCCCGGTCACGTCGGTGAGCTCGATGGCATCCAATCGACCGCCGGCGATGGCGGAGTCGGCGGCGACGCGCGCCTCGGCAGCCGACTGCCGCAGGCCCGCGGCTCCGGTCTGCGGGGTGCCGAGACCGACCGTGTACGTCCAGTCGTCGCCGATGAGTCGGCGTGCCTGGGCCTGCACGCGCGACACGACGTCGCGCAGGCGCCGCTGGTGGTCGCCCGCGCCGTGGTCCTCGCTGCTGACGACGAGGACGTCGTCCTGCAGGAAGGCGATGTGCCACAGCTCGGGGCGGTCCTCGATGAGCTGCAGGGTGAACAGCTCGAGGGCGGCCTCGACGAAGCGCGGGGCGCGCAGCCCCGGGTCGGTGCGGTGCTGCGGACGCATCCACGCGACGGCGTGCGAGAGCTGCAGCGGCAGACCGAGGCGTGCGGCCGGAGCGACGAACCCGTCGACGCGACCGGCCTCGGCGAGGATCAGCTCGACGATGAGGTCGGCGCGCGACTGGTTCGGGGCGAAGCGGTCCTGCAGGTGCCGCTGCATGGCCCGCGACACGAGCGAGGCCACGACCGGCAGCGCGACAGTGGCGGCCGGATCCGAGGTCTCGGCGACCAGCCTGCCGATGGGCACCTCGCCCGCGAACACCGCGTCGGCGTCGGTCCACGAGGTCGCCAGGTCTTCGCGCAGGCTCACCCGCACGCCCAGGGCGGTGCCCGCGGCGTCGAGGATCGCCGCCACCGCGTCTCCCTCGCCCGCAGCCGCGGCCTGCGTCGCCTTCTCGACCGCGAAGGCCGCGCGGGTCATCGACTCGGCCGCGCCCCCGCTGATCACCCGGTCGATCGCCACGGCGAGGTCGGGAGCGGGCGCCGCGAGCGACACGAGCACGGGAACGCCGCCGCGCAGCGCCAGCACGGTCGCGGTCTCGGTCGCCGTGAAGCCCGCGGGCATGACGAGGCCCGCCAGCCCGCGCGCGCTGGCCTGGCGCAGGGCCACGTCGACGAGGTACGGCGCGGGCGGGTCGTCGCCGGCCACGACGGCCAGGGTGCCCACGGTCAGGCCGGGCAGATCGGCGAGGGTCGACACGTCGACGCGTTCGATCGTCGCTCCGCCCTCGGGGCCGGCGGCGTGGGCGATGCCCAGGCGTTCGGTCTGAGCGAGAAGGTCGGAAGTGGTGAGCTGTGCCACCAGCACAATGTACGCCGATTCCCTGTCTGCTCACCACATTGTCGCTCGCGGGGACGGTGCTTAGTGTCGTGTCATGGCACTTCCGTCTCCCGTCACGCCGACCGCGGCCCGCGCCCCCGAGCACGTCACGGCCGACGACATCGCCGCGCTCGCCGCGGGCGCGGCGATCTTCGGCACGGGCGGCGGCGGCGCCGTCTACACCTCGCAGCTGACGACCGAGCGCGCGATCCGCGAGCACGGGCCGGTGCGGCTGCTGAGCCTCGACGACCTCGGACCCGACGACGCCGTCATCATGATGAGCGGCATCGGCGCACCGACCGTCGGCATCGAGATGCTCTCGTCGGTGCAGCAGGTCGAGACCCTGCTGCGTGAGGCCGAACGCGTCGCCGGGCGCACGATCACCGCGATCATGCCCGCCGAGATCGGCGGCAGCAACGGCGTCTCGCCCGCCGGATGGGCCGCTCGCCTGGGCGTGGCCCTGCTGGATGCCGACGGCATGGGCCGCGCGTTCCCGGAGGCGACCATGATCTCCACCAACGTCGCCGGCGTCCCGTGCGAGTTCGCGGTGCTCAGCGACGTCGTCGGCAACGTCGTGACCCTGCGCACGGTCGACCTCGGCTGGCTCGAGCGGCACGCCCGCGCCGTCACAGTGGCCGCCGGGGGCATCTGCCTCGGCGCCCACTACCTGCTCACCGCCGAGACGGCTCGCGGAGCGGTCATCCCGGGCACGATCAGCACGGCCATCCGCGTCGGACGCGCGCTGCTGTCGGCCGCCGAGCCGGTGGCCGCCATCGCCGACGAGCTCGACGCCGACGTGCTCATCTCGGGCAAGATCGTCGACGTCTCGCGCCGCACCGAGGGCGGGTTCGTGCGCGGCTCGATCACGATCGCCGGGATCGGCGACGACCGCGGGCGCCTGCAGCGCGTCGAGCTGCGCAACGAGAACCTCGTCGTGCTCGAAGACGGCGAGGTGCTGGCGACCGTGCCCGACCTCATCACCGTCGTCGACCTCGAGACCGGTCACGCCATCTCGACCGAGATGCTGCGCTACGGCCAGCGCGTGTCGGTGCTGGCCTGGGCGTGCGACCCCCTGTGGCGCACCGAGCGCGGCCTCGAGATCGCCGGCCCCCGCGCCTTCGGCTACGACCTGCCCTACGTCCCCTTCGAGCGGAAGGACGCGCGATGATCGCCGTTCGCGACCTGTCCATCGGCGTCGACGTCGGCGGCACCAACACCGACGCGGTCGTCGTGGATGCCACGGGGTCGGTGATCGCCTGGACGAAGCAGCCGACCACGGCCGACGTCATCGGCGGCATCCGTGCCGGTATCGCCGCCGTGCTCGCGCAGCTCGCCGAGGACCGCGACCGGGTGTCGCGCGTCATGCTCGGCACCACCCACGCGACCAACGCGATCGTCGCCCGTCGGGGCCTGGACCGCGTCGCGCTCGTGCGGCTCGGGGCTCCCGCGGCCACCGAGTGGCCGCCGCTGACGGGCTGGCCGACCGACCTCAGCACCCAGGTGCTGGCGGGGGCGGCCATGCTCGGCGGCGGGCACATGGTCGACGGCACGCCCATCTCGCCGCTCGATCGCGACGGCATCCGGCGGTTCCTCGACGGCCTCGACGGACGGTTCGACAGCGTGGCGGTGTGCGGGATCTTCGCCCCCTCGTCTCCCGAGCAGGAGCGCGACGTCGAGCAGCTCGTGCACGACCACATCGGCGAGAACGTGCCGGTGTTCCTCAGCCAGGACATCGGTCCGGACGGGTTGCTCGAGCGCGAGAACGCCACGGTGCTCAACGCGGCCCTGCGCGGCGTCGCGAGCGAGGTGACCCGCGCCCTCGTCGACGTCGTCGCCGAGGAGGGTCTCGACGTCTCGACCTTCTTCGCGCAGAACGACGGCACCCTGATGTCGCTCGACTACGCCGTGCGCTACCCGGTGCTGACCATCGGGTCGGGGCCGGCGAACTCCCTCCGCGGAGCCGCCTTCCTCTCGGGCGCCCAGAACGCCATCGTCGTCGACGTCGGCGGCACCACGAGCGACCTCGGCGTGCTCGTCGACGGATTCCCCCGCGAATCGACCCTGCCCCGCGACATCGGCGGCGTGCGCACCAACTTCCGCATGCCCGACATCCTCAGCCTCGGCATCGGCGGGGGCACGATCATCGACCCCCGCACCGGTGCCGTCGGCCCGGGGTCGGTGGGGTACCGCATCGCCGAAGAGGGACTGCTGTTCGGCGGCTCCACCCCGACGCTCACCGATGCCGCCGCGGCCGCGGGGCACGGCATCCGGGGTCGTTCGCTCCCCCCGCTGTCGGCGGGTCACCGCGACATGCTGGCCCGCGCCCTCGCCCACGCGCACGAACGCATCGAGGAGGCCGTCGAACGGCTGTCGCTCGGCCGCGTCGACCTGCCGCTGATCGTCGTCGGCGGCGGCGCCCAACTCGTTCCCGACGATCTGCCGGGGGCCGGTGACGTGCTCCGCCCCGACCGGGCCGACGTCGCCAACGCCGTCGGAGCGGCCATCTCGCTCGCCGGGGGCCGCGCCGACCAGATCTCCGACGCCGAAGACCGGGATGCCGCGATCGCGGCCGCCTCGGAAGCGGCGATCGCGAAGGCCATCCAGGCGGGGGCCGATCCCCTCGCGGTCGAGATCGTCGACGTCCTCGAGACGTCGCTGTCGTACACGACCCGCCCCACCCTCAAGGTCTCGGTCAAAGCCGCCGGCCCCCTGAGCCATCTCGCCGCACCCATCCCCGCGCGCTGACACCTGCACCACCCCTGCACCACCGTCGCTTCCCCCGAATCAAGGAGCATGGCAATGAAACGCAGCACTCTCGTCCCGGCCGCGGCCGGGGTCGTCCTTCTCGCATTGACACTGGCGTCGTGCGCGGCGCCCTCTGACAGCAGCGGGGGAGGGGGCTCGGTCGTCTCGGGCGGCACGTTCGTCAAAGCGATCAGCGACGACCCGGGCGACCTCGACCCGATGAAGGCCGTCTCGCCCGACACCTTCGACGTCGTCACCATCGCCTACGAGTCGCTCATCTACGTCACCCCCGACGGCGAGTACGAACCCTGGCTCGCCGAGAGCTGGACCGACGAGGGCACCTCGGCCACCTTCACGCTGAAGGACGGCATCACCTGCGCCGACGGCTCGGAGTTCACCGCGCAGACCGTCGCCGACAACCTCAACTACAACGCCGATCCCGCCAACGCGACCTTCTCGTACGGCACCGTCATCACCGAGGCCGTGTCGGCCACGGCCGAGGGCAACGTCGTCACCGTGACCAGCACGGTCAACGACCCGTTCCTGGCCGTCAACCTCGGCACGATCATGATGGTGTGCGACGCCGGTCTGGCCGACGTCGCCTCGCTGTCGGACACCACGAACGGCACGGGCATGTTCCAGCTGAGCGAGGCGCGCGCCGGCGACGCGTACGTCTTCACCCAGCGCGACGGCTACACGTGGGGCCCCTACGGCGTCACGAACGAGACCGAGGGGCTGCCCGAGACCATCGAGGCGCGCATCGTGTCCGACCAGAGCACCGTGACCAACCTGCTGCTCTCGGGCGAGCTGAACTCCGGCGTGGTCACCGGCCCCGACCAGGACCGCCTCGAGGGCGCCGGCATCACGTACGCGGGCGTGCGCAACCCGGTCGGTCAGATCCTGTTCAACGAGCGCGAGGGCCGGCCCTTCTCCGACCCGCTCGTGCGCGAGGCCCTCTCGACCGCGATCAATCGCGACGAGGTCGGCCCGGTCATCGCCGGCGCCACGGGCCTGCCTTCCAGCGGTCTCGTCATGAAGACGCCGCTGCTGTGCGTGCAGGACCCGCCCAGCTGGAGCCTGCCGGCCACCGACCTCGATCGCGCCGGCGAACTGCTCGACGAAGCCGGCTGGACCCTCGGCAGCGACGGCATCCGTCAGAAGAACGGACAGCCGCTGAACGTGAAGTTCATCTACGACGCCCCCACCGCCTCGCACGCTCCGGCCGCCGAACTCGTCAAAGAGACGTGGGACTCACTCGGCGTGGTCACCGAGCTGTCGGCCAACGACGCCGCCGCCTGGTCCGACCAGCTCTACACGAGCTTCGACTGGGACACCGGGTGGGTGCAGATCGGGCCGGGAAGCCCCGTCGTGCTCGACCTCTTCTTCGGCGGAGCGACTCCCGACCAGGGTGGCTTGAACTTTATGTTCGTCGACAACCCCGAGTACAACGCCCTGGCCACCCAGGCCAAGACCGCCACCCCCGACGCCGCGTGCGGACTGTGGCAGCAGGCCGAGAAGGAGCTCATCGAGCGCTTCGACACCTTCCCGGTGATCGACAACATCCTGCCGAACTACATGAGCGGCGCGACGTTCGAGCAGCCGAACTTCCTCAACCCCACCTCGATCCGGATGCAGGGCTGATCCCATGACCGCCACCCCTCCGCCCGTCGTCGCCGACCTGGCCGGCGCCCCCACCGCCGCCCTGGCGGTGCGGGCGGAGGGGCGCGGCCGCGGTCCGCGGCTCTCTCCTCGCGCGGCGTTCCTCGTGCGACGACTGGGACGACTGCTCGTCTCACTCGCCGTCGTCGTCGTCGCGTCGTTCTTCCTCATCCACCTCGTGCCGGGCGATCCCGTGCGGGCGGCCCTCGGCATCCAGGCCTCGCCCGAACTGGTCGCGGCCACCCGCGCCGAGCTCGGTCTCGACAAGCCGCTGCCGCAGCAGTTCTTCGACTACGTCGCGCACCTTCTGCGCGGCGACTTCGGGGAGTCGATCCGCACCGGCCGGTCGGTCTCCGAGACCATCGGTCAACGTTTTCCGGCGACCGTCACGCTGGGGGTGCTGAGCTTCCTGCTCGCCCTGGTCGCCGCGGTCCCGATCGGCATCGGCGCCGCCGTCGCCCTGCAGCGTCCGGGTCGCAAGGTCGCCGACGCGCTCATCTCGGGCGTGCTGGGCATGCTCATCGCGGTGCCCGGCTTCCTGCTCGCCGTCGGGCTCATCGCCCTCTTCGCCGTGCAGCTCAAATGGCTCCCCGCAGCCGGATGGGGAAAGCCCGAGGATGCCGTGCTGCCGGTGCTCGCGCTCGCCCTCGGGCCCCTCGCCTACCTCGCCCGCATCGTGCAGGTCGAGATGTCGGGTGTGCTGGGAGCGACCTACATGACCACCGCGCGGGCGAAGCGTCTTCCGGGGCGGCTCGTCTACCTGCGCCACGCGCTGCCGAACATCATCACCGCCTCGCTCACGGTGAGCGGGCTGCTGCTGAGCGGCATGATCGCCGGCACCGTGCTGATCGAGACGGTGTTCGCGATCCCCGGAATGGGCGGGGTCATGGTCCCGGCGGTCGGGGCGAAGGACTACCCGATCGTGCAGGGGCTCGTCGTGGTCTACGCGCTCATCATCCTCGGCGTGAACCTCGTCGTCGATCTCATCCTGGTGACCGTCGACCCGCGGTCCTCGATCACGGAGGGCTGACCCATGACCTGGCGCTCACGACTGCTGTCTCCGGCCGGCATCGCCGCTCTCATCGGCGTGCTGCTGTTCCTGTTCCTCGCGACCGCGGGACCCACGCTCTTCCTCGACGCGGCCGAGACCTCGAACGTCCCCGCGCGGTTGCTGCCGCCGAGCCTCGCGCACCCGTTCGGCACCGACGACCTCGGCCGCGACATCTTCGCGCGCGTGCTCGTCGCAGCCCGCATCTCGCTGCTGTTGACCCTGGGTGCCACGGTGGTCTCCACGGTGGGCGGCATCGCCTACGGCCTGATCGCCGTGATCCTGCCGCGGCACGCACGTCGACTGGCCACCGGCCTGCTCGACGTGCTCCTCGCCTTCCCCTGGCTGCTGATGGTGCTGTTCTTCACCGTCATCTGGGGCGCGAGCGCCGTGACGGCGATGCTCGCGATCGGCATCTCGGGCATCCCCTTCATGGCGCGTCTGGTCTACAACCTGGCGTCGTCGGTCTCGGGCCGCGACTACGTGCGGGCCGCCCGCGTCGTCGGCGTCGGACCGTTCGGCATCCTGGTGCGCCACATCCTGCCCAACATCACCAACCCGCTGTTCGTCAACGCCGCGGCCACCGCCAGCGTGACGCTGCTGTCGTTCGCGGGACTGTCGTTCCTGGGTCTCGGTGTGCAGGCGCCCGAGTACGACTGGGGGCGACTGCTGCAGGACGGCATCACCCGCATCTACGTCAACCCGCTCGCCGCCATCGGCCCCGGCATCGCCGTGGTGCTCGCGGGCCTGGTGTTCACCTTCGTGAGCGAGGCGCTCGGAGACGCGCGCGGCGGGGGCCGAGCGGCCGTGGCCCGACGTGCCCTCGGCGCGGTGGCCCCGCTGCGTCGCTCCGGGGTCGCGGCCGCCCCCGCACGACCGGCGGCGACGGCGGGCGAACCCGTCGCCGAGATCGCCGACCTGCGCATCGCGTTCGCCACCCCCGACGGCGGCGAGGTCGAGCGCGTCCGCGGCGTCGGGCTGCGCATCCTCCCGGGCGAGGTCGTGGGCATCGTGGGCGAGTCGGGCTCGGGCAAATCGCTCACGGCCATGGCCCTCGCGGGTCTGCTCGGCACCGATGCGCGGATCACGACGAGCGCTCACACCTTCGACGGCATCGACATGACGCGCCCGCTCACCGCGGCCGATCGTTCCACGCTCGGTGTGGAGCTCGGCATGGTGTTCCAGGACCCGCTCACCTCGTTGAACCCCGCGCTGACGATCGGCCGCCAACTCACCGAGGTTCCCGAGGTGCACCTGAAGATGTCGCGCGCCGATGCCCGCGCGCACGCGGCCGCCGCGCTCGAGGCCGTCGGGATCGCCGACGCGAAGCGGCGCCTGTCGCAGTACCCGCACCAGTTCAGCGGCGGGATGCGCCAGCGCGCGATGATCGGTCAGGCCCTCACCGGCCGACCCAAGCTCATCATCGCCGACGAGCCCACCACCGCCCTCGACGTCACCGTGCAGCGACAGGTGATGGGCGTGCTCCGCCGGGCGCAGCGCGACACGGGCGCGGCGATCGTCTTCATCTCGCACGACATCGCGCTCGTCTCGGCGTTCTGCGATCGCGTCCTCGTCATGAAGGACGGCCTGATCGTCGAGGAGCTCGACGCCCAGCGCATCCGCGACGACGCCACCCACCCGTACTCGCGCGCGCTGATCGCGTGCCTGCCCGACATGACGTCCGACCGCACGCGCCCTCTTCCGGTCATCCCGCCGGAACTGGCCGCCGCTGCCCTCGCCGAGGAGGTGGGGGTGTGAACGCCCTCGAGATCGACCGCCTGTCCGTCCGATACGGCCGGGCCACCGTCGTCGACGACGTCTCGCTCGTCGTCCCCGCGGGACGGACGCTGGGCCTCGTGGGCGAATCGGGGTCGGGCAAGAGCACGATCGCCGCGGCCGCGGTGGGCCTCGTGCCGCCCGCCGCCGGAGAGGTGCGGGTCGGCGGGGTCGTGGCATCCGGTCGGGGAAGAGACGCACGCGAGGCGCGTCGCCGTCTGCAGCTCGTGTTCCAGGACCCGTTCTCGGCGCTGGATCCGCGCATGAGCATCGGCGAGTCGATCGCCGAGGCCCTCCGCGCGAGCGGGAAGTCCTTCTCGCGCGATGCCCGCGTCGCGCGGGTGCGGGAGCTGCTCGGGCTCGTGCACCTCGATCCCGACCGTGCCGGCGACCTGCCCGCCGCGTTCTCGGGCGGCCAGCGGCAGCGCGTCACGATCGCCCGCGCTCTCGCGGGCGAGCCGAGCGTGCTCATCGCCGACGAGGTGACCAGCGCCCTCGACGTGTCGGTGCAGGGCTCGGTGCTCAACCTGCTGCGCGAGCTGCAGGAGCGCTTCGGCCTGTCGATGCTCTTCATCTCGCACAACCTGGCCGTCGTCCGCTACGTCAGCGACGAGATCGCCGTCATGCGTCACGGGCGCATCGTCGAGTCGGGCCCCACCGAGCAGCTGCTGGCCGCGCCCACCGAGAGGTACACCCTCGACCTGCTCGACGCGGTGCCGGTGCTCGGCGTGCGGATGACGACGGACTGAGCGATCCCGTGATCCACCCCGACCGGTCCGCGGACGCCGTCGGCAGCGAGGTCGAGGGACTGCGTCGCCGGGCCGGCGAGCTCGCGGCCCTCTACGCCAGCGCGCGCGAGCTGGCCGCGATGCGCGACGCCGACGCCGTTCTCGAGCGTCTCGTCGAGCGGGCGCAGGAGCTGCTCGCCGCCGACGTCGCCTACCTGTCGGAGTTCGACGGCGTCGACGGGGCGCTGCGCGTGCGCGCGACCCGCGGGGCGGTGACGGGCGCACTGCGCGACCTCGAGGTCCCCCCGGGGCGCGGTCTGGTGAGCGCGATCGCCGAGACGCGGCTGCCCCGGGCGGTGCGGCGGTACGACGCCGTCGCCCCCGAGCGGCACGCCTCGGGCATCGACGCCGCGGTCGAGGCTGAGGGGATCGTGTCGCTGCTGGGCGTTCCCCTGCTCTCGGACTCCGCCGTGCTGGGGGTGCTCTTCGTCGCCGAACGGCACGAGCGCGCCTACACCCCCGACGACATCGCGCTGCTGGCCGCCCTCGCCGCCCACGCGTCGGTGGTGCTGCAGACGGCGGCGGCGCTCGCCGATGCCCGCACGCAGGCGCTCCGCGCCGAGGCGGCGGTGGCCGAGCTGACCGCGCACGTCGCCGCGCGCGACCGCGCCAACCGCGTGCATCGCGAGCTCGTCGACGCGGTGCTGGCCGGCGGCGGACTGGCGCCCGTGGCCGCCACGCTGTCGACGGCGTTGCAGGCGGCCGTGACGATCGTCGACGCCGCGGGAGGCGTGCGCGCCGGGGGCGACGACGCGGCGACCCCGACGGCGGCGGTGCAGCGCGCGCTCGACCACAGCCGTGCCGAGGGAAGACCCATCCGGCTCCCGGATGCCGGGATCGTCAGCGCCGTCGTCGCCGGCGGTCGGGTGTTCGGGGCGATCGTCGTGGGGCCTCCGGCACGATCGCTCGACGAGGTCGACCTGCGCACCGTCGAACGGGCGGGGCAGGTGGCGGCGCTGCTCGCCCTGTCGGAGGAGGCCGTCGCCGAGGCCGGGCACCGCCAGCGGTCCGACCTGCTGCTCGATCTGGTCACGGCCTCGCCGCAGCGTCGCGCCGACGTCGCGGCGGCCGCGCGGCGCGCGGGAATCGACGAGACGGCCGTGGGGGCGGTGACGGCGTTCGCCGTGCCGGCGGAGCGTCGTCCCGAGATCGCCCGCGTGGTGGCCCGGCGGCTGGGGCCCGCCGCCCTGGTCGGGGAGCTCGACGGCTTGGTGCTGGCCGCCCACGGCGATCCCCTCGACCCCGCCTCGTACGAGGCGGTGCGCGCCCTCGTCCACACCGAGGTGCTGGCCGTGACCGTGCGCGTCGAGGCGGGAGCCCTCGTGCGGGCGGCCGCCGACGTGCGTTCCGCCCTCGCCCTCGCCCAGGCCCTGGGCATCGACGACGCGCGGGTCCCCGCCGACGACCTCCTGCCGTACGCGGCCACCATCGGTGCCGACCGGCGGGTGCTCGACGCCTTCCTCGACACGATGCTCGGCGCCGTCCGGCGGCACGACGCGTCTCGCGGCAGCGATCTGCTCGCGACCCTGCGGGCCTTCGTGCGCCACGGCGCCAGCCCCACGCGCACGGCGCGGGCCCTCACCTTCCACACGAACACGATCCTCCAGCGCCTCGAGAAGCTCGACGCGCTGCTGGGCGAGGGGTGGCGCGACGACGAGCGCTTCTTCCGCCTGTCGACGGCGGTCCGCCTCGACGAACTGCGCGAGCGGCTGGGGTCGCGCGGCGATGGGTGATCGACGCAGTGGGGGAGTCATCCGGTGTGTCGGCGGTCCATATGCCGCCACCGGGTCTCGTCTTAGCGTCGAAGGGACGCCGCGGTCGACGCGGCGGCATCCCGCCCGCGAAGGAGCCCCCGTGACCACGAACAGCCGCCTCCCGGGCCTCCGCGACCACGAGCCGCTCGATCGGCGCGCGCGCGTCGCCGAGGCCGCCGGTCTGTCGGCCGACGACCTCGCGGCCCTCGATCCCCGCGACGGTCTGTCGCTGTCGCAGGCCGACCACCTCGTCGAGAACTTGGTGGGGCTCATCGGCATCCCGGTCGGAGTCGCCACGAACTTCCGCGTCGACGGCATCGACCGGCTCGTACCGATGGCCACCGAAGAACCCTCGGTCGTCGCGGCCGCCTCGAACGCCGCGCGCATCGCCCGCGAGACGGGCGGCTTCTTCACCTCGTCCACCGGCGACGTGATGATCGCCCAGGTGCAGGTGCTCGACGCCGTCGATCCCGAGGGGGCATGCCTGCGCCTGCTCGAGGCGCGCGACGAGTTGCTCGCCCTGGCCGACGCGCAGGACCCGATGCTCGTCTCGCTCGGCGGGGGAGCGGTCGACGTGTCGGTGCGCACCCTCGCCACCCGCGCCGGGGTGCAGGTCATCCTGCACTTGCACGTCGACGTGCGCGACGCCATGGGCGCCAACGCCGTGAACACGATGGCCGAGGCCCTCGCCCCCCGGATCGCCGAGATCGCCGGAGCCCGCACGCTGCTGCGCATCCTCACCAACAAGGCCGAGCTGCGCCTCACGCGCGCTCGCGCAGTCTTCCCTGCCGACCTGCTCGGCGGGCCGCGCGTCGTGGCCGACATCGTGGCGGCGAGCGCGTTCGCCGAGGCCGACGCGTACCGCGCCGCCACGCACAACAAGGGCATCATGAACGGCATCTCGGCGGTCGTGCTCGCCACCGGCAACGACACCCGGGCGGTCGAGGCCGGATGCCATTCGCACGCCGCTCGCAGTGGCGCGTACCGCGCCCTCTCGCGGTTCGAGCAGAACGCCGACGGCGACCTGGTGGGCACCCTCGAGGTGCCGCTCGCGGTGGGGCTCGTCGGGGGAGCGACGCGCGCGCACCCCGCCGCCCGTGCGGCCGTGCAGCTGCTGGGCGTCGGCTCGGCGCGCGAGCTCGCCGCCGCCATCGCGGCGGTGGGGCTCGCCCAGAACCTCGCCGCGTGCCGCGCGCTCGCTGCCGAGGGCATCCAGCGCGGTCATATGACGCTGCACGCCCGCACGATCGCCGCCAGCGCGGGGGCGGCGGTCGACGAGGTCGCGGCCGTCGCCGCCCGCATCGTCGCCGAGGGTCGCATCCGCGTCGAGGACGCACGCGAGGTGCTCGCCGAGCTGCGCGGAGCCTCGTCGTGACGGGCCTCGCGCCCCGCCCGTTCCCCCGTGTCGTCGCCCGTGCGGGAATGCCGGCCGAGGTCACCGTCTACGAGGTGGGTCCCCGCGACGGTCTGCAGGCCGAGACCGACGTCGTTCCCACGGCGGTCAAGGCGGAGCTCTGCCGACGCCTCTACGCCGCGGGCGTCACGGCGCTGGAGCTGACCAGCTTCGTCCCGCCCGCGTGGATCCCGCAGCTCGCCGACGCGCGCCCCCTCGTGGCGTCGGTCGCCGTCCCCGCCGCGAGCCGCGCGGTGGCCCTCGTCCCCAATCGCCGCGGCCTCGACGACGCCCTCTCCGCCGGGATCCGCGAGGTCGCCGTCGTCGTGAGCGCCACCGAGTCCTTCGCCCGCGCCAACCTCAACACCGACCGCGCCGGGGCGGTGTCCCGGGCGACCGACGTCGTCGCGGCCGCCCGGGCCGAGGGGGTCCCGGTGCGCGGCTACGTCTCCATGGCGTTCGGCGACCCGTGGGAGGGCGACGTCGACCTCGCCGCCGTGGTCGACGCGGCCTCCGCGTTGCACGATTCCGGATGCCGCACCCTCGCCCTGGGCGACACGATCGGGGTCGCCACGGCGGGACACGTCGAGGCGGTCATCGAGGCGGTGGCGGGTACCGGCATCCCGCGCTCCGCCCTCGCCCTGCACCTGCACGACACCTACGGTCAGGCCCTCGCGAACGTCCTCGCGGGGGTGGAGAACGGCGTGACCGAGTTCGACTCCTCGGTCGGCGGCCTCGGCCGCTGCCCCTACGCCCCCGGCGCCACCGGCAACCTCGCCACCGAAGACCTGGTGTGGATGCTCGAGGGTCTCGGCATCCGCACCGGGCTCGACCTCGTCGCCCTCGCCCGCACGAGCGCCTGGCTCGCGGGCGTCCGCGGGCGCCCGCACGTCTCCCGCGTCGCGGCCGCGCTCACCCGCACCGCCCCCGTCCCCCTGGAGGAGACCCCCGCATGAGCATTCCCCTGGCCCCCGGATCCGGCTCCCTCGCGGGCGTGGTCGTGCTCGACCTGTCGCGCGTGCTCGCCGGACCCTACGCCGCGCAGACGCTCGCCGACCTCGGCGCGACGGTCATCAAGATCGAGAACCCCCGCGATCCCGACGTGTCCCGCGGCTTCCCGCCGTACCTCACGCACGGCGACGAGGAGTTCAGCGCCTATTACGCGCAGTACAACCGCGGCAAGCTCGGCGTCGGCCTCGACCTCGCCGCTCCGGGCGGCACCGAGACGCTCCTCGACCTCGTGCGACGGGCCGACATCCTGGTCGAGAACTTCCGGCCCGGCACGATGGACAAGCTCGGAGTCGGCTACGACGTGCTGCGCGCGGCCAACCCGCGCCTCGTCTACGTCGCCGTCTCGGGCTACGGCCAGACCGGGTCGCGCAGCCGCCGCCCCGCCTTCGACAACACCGCGCAGGCGGCCGGCGGCATGTGGTCGATGAACGGCTACCCCGGGCAGCCGCCCGTGCGCGTGGGGGTGACGATCGGCGATCTCTCGGCGACGTTGTTCGCCGTCATCGGCACGCTCGCCGCCCTCCGGCACGCGGAGCGCACGGGCGAGGGCCAGCTCGTCGACGTCGCCCAGGTCGACAGCATCCTGGCGCTCACCGAGACCGCCGTCGTGGACTACACCGTGCGCGGGGTCGAGGCCCAGCCCGCGGGGAACGAGCACGCGTGGGTGCGGCCGTACGAGCTGTTCGACTGCGCCGACGGTCAGGTGTTCTTCGGCGCCTACACCGACAAGCTGTGGCGCGCGAGCTGCGAGCTGTTCGGGTCGCCCGAGGTGGCCGACGATCCCGAGATCGACACGATGCGCAAGAGGTTCGACGCGGAGGTCTACGCGCGCCGGGTGAAGCCGGTGGTGGCGGGGTGGCTCCGGGACCGCACCAAGGCCGAGCTCGAAGCCCTCGCCGGCGACGTCATCCCCCTCACCGCGATCAAGACGATCGGCGAGGTGGTCGACGACCCCGGCATCGCCGAGCGCGACATGATCGTCGAGGCCGACTACGGCGACCTGGGGGTGCTGCGCATGTTCGGGCAGCCCATCAAGCTCAGCGCCACCCCCGCCACGCCGGCGCGCGTCGCGAACCGCTTCGCCGAGCACTCCGATGCCGTGCTGACCGGTCTCGCCGGGTACGACGCCGACCGGATCGCGGCGCTGCGCGCCTCGGGCGCGCTGTCGTGAGCACCACCCGCACGCAGGTCCTGGATGCCGTGCCGGTCGAGGCCTTCCGCGGCACGTTCGCCCTCGCCGACCCGGTGCGTGCCGAGGGCGCGACGCTCCCGCCCGGGTGGGAAGGCGTCTTCTTCCCCTTCGCCGTCGCGCTCGACGACCTGCGCCCCGACGGGACGCCCGCGCGCGATGGCATCCTGCCCGAGATCGATCTGCCCCGGCGGATGTACGCGGGCGAGGACACGGTGTTCCCCGGCGTCCTGCGTGTGGGCGACGTCGCGACGCAGACGGCGACCGCGGGCTCGCTCGTCGAGAAGACGGGAGCGAGCGGCCGACTGGTCTTCGCCGACATCGAGCGCGCGATCGCCGTGGGAGGCGAGGTCGTGGTGCGCAGCACCTGGCACGACGTCTTCCTCGGAGCGGCCTCGGGCCCCGCCCGCCCGCCCCGGACCGACCCCGCGGCCGCCGCCGAGGCCGCGTGGATCGACGAGGTCACCCTCGACGCCCGCCAGCTCTTCCGCTTCTCGGCGTTGACGTTCAACACCCACCTCGTGCACTACGACCGCCGCTGGGCGCGCGACGAGGAGGGGCTCGACGACATGCTCGTGCACGGTCCGCTGCTGCGCATCCTGCTCGTCGACGCCGCGCGCCGCCACGCCCCCGCACGGCGCCTCACGGCGCTGCGCGTGCGCATGACCGCGCCGGCCTTCGTCGACTCCGCGATCCGCCTGTGCGGCACCGCCGACGCCTCTCGCGTGGTGGCCCTCGGCCCCGGCGAGGTCGTGCTCGCGACCGCCGAGGTGACCTGGGCCTGACGCGGGTCGTCGCCGCGCGACCGCGCCGCCCGCCTGCCGCAGGAGCGTGCCGCCCGCCGGCCGCGGGGCCGTGCCTCCCGCCGCACTCGCGAGGTCACACGCTCTGCACGAGCGCACACGTGACGGCGTGTGCGCTCGGCGACAACGGGTGTTCTCGCGGCCGACGGCGCACCGCGCGACCGTCGCCCGGCTCAGTCGTCCAGGCGGGAGTGGTCGCCGAGGCGGTGCCAGGCGCGGTTGTGGTAGACCAGCGCGGCGCCGGACTCGCCGGGTTCGAGGTCGCGTTCGACGTCGACCTGCAGGGCCTGGGCGGCGATGACGGTCGAGCCGCCGGCATCCATGCGGCTCACGATCCGGCACCGCAGCCACGCGCGCACCCCGTGGTACACGGGCTCGCCCGTGGCCAGCCGCGACCAGGTGGAGGTGTCGGCGAAGCGGTCGAGACCGCTCGTGGCGGCCGTTCGCGCGAGCCCGATGTCTTCGGCGTCGAGCAGGTGCACCACGATCGTGTCGGCCGCGATGATCGTCGGCGTCGCCGATGACAGCGCCGAGACCGAGAAGATCAGCAGCGGCGGGTCGGCGCTGACCGAGGACACCGACGAAGCGGTCAGTGCGACGGGGCCGTTCTCGCCGTAGGCCGTGATGACCGCGATGCCGCCCGGGTGGCCCCGGAAGGCGCGCTTGAAGTCGTCCGCCGAGACGGTGGTGCCGATCGCGGGGGTGCTCTCGTGGTTCCCGTGCGGAAGCGAAGTCATGACTACGACGGTAAACGCTTGCGCGGGCGTCGGCGTCGTCGGTGCAACACGGCGAAACCGTCGACACCCCGCCCGGCGGCTCGGCGTGAGGCTTCACTTTGATCAATCCGTGACTTTCCGCGGCCAGAAATCGGTCGAGGAGCCCGACACCGCGACCGAGAGCACCCCCCTGCCGACCCGTCTCGTCGTGCGGTCGTCGGCGCCTCTCGCGCGCTGACGCCGTCGACCGAGAAGACCCCGGATGCCGAGGCATCCGGGGTCTTCGTTCGAGCACGCAGTCTCAGCCCAGCAGCGGCACCGCGCCCACCAGCACGCCGACGCCGAGCATGACGAGCGAGACGATCGTCGCGCGCCACAGCACCTTCTTGTGGTGGTCGCCGAGGTTGACGCCGGCGAGCGAGACGAGCAGCAGGATGGCGGGAACCAGCGGGCTCTGCAGGTGCACGGGCTGGCCGGTGATCGAGGCGCGCGCCATCTCGACCGGGGCGATGCCGTAGTTCGCGGCGCTCTCGGCGAGCACGGGCAGAATGCCGAAGTAGAACGCGTCGTTCGACATGAAGAACGTGAACGGGATCGACAGCACCCCCGTGATGACGGCGAGGAACGGGCCCATCGACGTCGGGATCACCTCGGTGATCCACGATGCCATCGCGGTGACCATGCCCGTGCCGTTGAGCACGCCGACGAGCACGCCGGCGGCGAGCACCATCGACACGACGCCGACGATGCTGGGCGCGTGGGCGACGATCTCATCGGCCTGCGAGCGGAGCTTGGGGAAGTTGACGATCAGGGCGACCGCGGCTCCGACCATGAAGACGAACGCGAGCGGGAACAGGTCCATCACCAGCAGCACCATGACGGCGGCCGTCAGCGCGAGGTTGAACCAGATGAGCTTCGGGCGCAGGGTCGCGCGGTTCGGATCGAGCATCGTGTCGGCCATCGCGGTGTCGGCGGTGTCGACGAGCTGGGTCGCGGCGACGGCGTCGCGCCCGCCGCGGACGGTGACGATGTTGCCGGTGCGCAGCGACGCGACCGCGCCGGGCTTGTGCTCCGCGCCGCGGAAGATCTTGGGAGCGCCGAGGCGACCGAATCCACCGGGGGCGTCGAGCTTCGAGGTGTCGACCGAGCCCGCGAGACGCTTGCGCTCGGACAGACCGAGGAACCAGGCGAAGGCGAGCGCGACGACCAGGCCCGCGATCAACGAGGGGATCATGGGCACGAACACGTCGGTGGGCTGCAGGCCCAGGGCGGTCGCGGCGCGCACGGTCGGGCCACCCCACGGCACGATGTTCATCGTGCCGTTCATGAGTCCCGCGACGCAGGTGAGCACGACGGGGCTCATGCCCAGCCGCAGGTACAGCGGCAGCATCGCCGAGGTGGTGATGATGAAGGTGGTCGACCCGTCGCCGTCGAGCGACACGGCGGCGGCGAGGATCGCGGTGCCGAGCACGATCTTGGCCGGGTCGTCGCCCAGCACGCGCGTGATCACGCGGATCAGCGGGTCGAAGAGCCCCACGTCGATCATGATGCCGAAGTACATGATCGCGAACATCAGCAGGGCCGCGGTGGGCGCCATCGTGCTGATCGCGTCGATGACCATGTCGCCGAGGCCCAGGCCCGCGCCGGCGATGAGGCCGAAGACCGTGGGAACCACGATGAGGGCGACCATGGGGGTCAGGCGCCGCGTCATGATCAGCGCCATGAACGACAGGACCATGAGGAAGCCGAGGGCCACGAGCACCCCGTCGGCGGGCGTATAGGCCACCGGGTACTCGGCCGCTTCGGCCGCAAGGATCAGGGGGGTCATCGCGACTCCTTCGTCGTGACGGGCGCGGCTCTCGCGCTCTCGATCCGGCGACACTACGGATGCCGTGCCCCCGGGCGCGCGCTTGCTCGCATTGCGGCGGGTTATGCGCGTACCGTGTGTTCTGCGCATTTCGCGCAGCACGAGCCCGGAGGTGCGTATGCGTTTCGCCACCCGGATGCTCGTCGTGCAGGTCGCCACGCAGGTCGCCGTGGTCGCGGTGTGCACCGCGGTGTTCGCGTGGCTCGGCGTGCAGCAGCTGAGGGCCGAGGCCGACTCCTCGGCCCTGAACATCGCGCGTTCGGTCGCCGAGTCGCCCCAGGTGCGCGACCTCGTCGCCGAGTACTCCGCCGACCCCGGCACGCCGGTCGCCGCGACCCTCCGCGACGGTGTCCTCCAGCGGTACGCCGCCGACGTCACCGCGCGCACCGAAGGCCTGTTCGTCGTGATCACCGACGATCACGGCATCCGTCTGGCCCACCCCGATCCGGACCGCCTCGGCGAGGTGGTGAGCACGAGCTTCAGCGACGCGCTCGCGGGCCGCGAGGTCGTGACGTGGGAGGTCGGCACCCTGGGGGAGTCCGCCCGCGCCAAGGTCCCCGTCTATCCGCCCGCCGGCGGTGCCCCGGTCGGCGAGGTGAGCGTCGGGTTCGAGCGCGCGAGCGTCTTCGACGACCTCCCCGCCCTCCTCGTCGGCATCGCGGTCGCGGTGCTGCTGGCCGTCGCCATCGGCGCGGCCGTCGCGCTGCTCATGCGCCGCCGGCTCGAACGGCTGACGCTCGGGGTGCAGCCCGAGGAGCTCGTCGCTCTCGTGCAGACCCAGACCGCCGTGCTCGAGGGCGCCGACGAGGGGGTGCTCGCGCTCGACGACGCGGGGATCGTGCGGGTCTGCACCGCCGCGGCCGAACGACTGCTCGGGATCACGGATGCCGTCGGCCGCCCCCTCTCCGCCCTCGCCCTCGCGCCCGCCGTCGCCACCGCCCTGGCCGGCACCGGCGCGAGCACGGGGCTGCCCGTCGGCGGCCGGGTCGTCTTCATCGACGTGCGCCCTGTCCGCCGCGGTGCGCGCACGCTCGGCCGCGTCGCGGTGCTGCGCGACCGCACCGACGTCGCCGCGCTGTCGGGGCGTCTCGACAGCGTCCGCGCGATGGGCGACGCCCTGCGCGTGCAGCGGCACGAGAACGCCAACCGTCTGCACGCGGCGGTGGGCCTGCTGGATGCGGAGCGCACGGCCGAGGCCCGCGCCTTCCTCGCCGACCTCGTCGACCGCGGTTCGGTCGACTGGGCGGTGCCCGGGATCGACCTCGTCGGCGACGCGATGCTGCAGTCCTTCCTCGGGGCGAAGGCGCTCGCCGCACGCGAACGCGGGGTGACGCTGAGGGTCTCCGACGACACGTTCCTGCGGGGCACCGTCGACGACGTCGAAGACGTCGTGGCCGTGCTCGGCAACCTCGTCGACAACGCGGTGACCGCCGCGGCCTCGGCCCCCGCGCCGCGCGGGGTCGAGGTCGCCGTGCTGGGCGACGGCGACGCCATCGTGATGACCGTGACCGACACGGGTGGGGGCATCGCCGACGTCGATGCCGTCTTCGCCCCCCGCGAGCGCGACGACGACCCGAGCGCGGTGCACGGCCTCGGGATCGGGCTGCCGCTCTCGCGCGAGTTCGCCCGCCGTCGCGAGGGCGAGGTGTGGGTGGTCGACCCGGGTGGTGACGGCCACGGTGCCGTCGTGGCCGCCCGCTTGCCGGGAGTCCTGCGAGGAGAGAACGAATGACCGACATCCGCGTCCTGGTCGTCGACGACGACTTCCGTGTGGCGGGGTTGCACCGCGACGCCGTCGCGGCCCGCCCGGGCTTCGTCGCCCTGGAGCCGGCGCGGACGGTCGGCGAGGCCCGCGCCGCGGTCGCCTCGCACCAGCCCGACCTGCTGCTGGCCGACGTGTACCTGCCCGACGGCGACGGTGTCGACCTCGTGCGCTCGGTCGGCGTCGACGCGTTCGTGCTGTCCGCGGCGACCGATGCCACGACCGTCCGCCGTGCGTTCACCGCCGGGGCGCTGGCCTTCCTCGTCAAACCCTTCGACACGCGCGTGCTGGCCGAGCGTCTCGACCGCTACGCCCGGTACCGCAACCTGCTCTCCAGCTCGCGGCCGCTGTCGCAGGACGACATCGACCGCGCGGCATCCGTGATGCGCGGGGAGCGCGAGGGGCCGTCGCTCGCCCGCTCGGCGACCGAGCAGACCGTGCTGGCGGCTCTGGGCGCCGACGAGGCCTCGGCGAGCGAGGTGGCCGAGCGCATCGGCGTCTCGCGTGCGACCGCGCAGCGGCACCTGACGGCCCTGGCCGAGCGCGGCCTGGTGCAGGTGAGCCTCCGGTACGGCTCGACGGGCCGCCCCGAGCACCGCTTCCGCGTCGGCGCCTGAGCGGCTGCGTCGCCGCTGCGTCGTCGTTGCCACGTCGTCGCCGCTGCTGCTGCGTCGCCGTCGCCACGTCGCATGTCCCACTTCGTGCAGCTCCAGCCCGTCGAACTCGCACGTTTCGGGACATGCCCGGCGGGAACGAGGTGGATGCCGCCGACTCAGGCCTCCAGCACCGCCCACCCGCGCGGGCCCAGCTCGAGCCGCCCGTCGGCCGGGGTGCCCTCGCCGGCGACCACCGTCCGCCCGTCGGCGACCGGCAGGGTCACCGGCTCGTCGCCGATGTTCAGCGCCACCACCACGGCGTCGTCGCCCACGGCCGTCCGCAGTGCGACGGCGGTGTTCGTCACCTCGATGACGTCGGTGTGGGCGCGCCAGAGCCACGGCTTCCGACGCCGCAGGGCGATGAGCGCCTGGTGCGCTCGCAGGATCCGCGCGTCGGCATCGACCTCGCCCGGATCGGCGGGGAACTCGGGCCGCACCGCGTCGTCGCCCCCGAGGCGTTGCTCTTTCACCCCGGTCCACCCGAACTCGTCGCCGGCGTAGACCGACGGCGTGCCGGCGACGGTGAACAGCACCGCGAGGGCGTGGGGCACGAGGTCGGGGCCCACCGCCGAGGCGATGCGCGTGACGTCGTGGTTGCCGACGAAGGTCTGCGGCACGAAGGTCGCCAGCAGCTCGTCGTGACGCTCGATCGCGTGGCTCAGTTCGAACAGGTTGCGGTCCGAGATCCCGTGCCAGACGCCCTGCCACAACTCGTACTGCGTGAGCGCGTCCATGCTCGAGGCGCGGACGATCTCGGCGGCGTCGCCGTGGATGACCTCGCCGACGACCCACACCTCGGGGAACCGCTCGCGCACGCGGGGGAGCACCCGGGACCAGAACTCCGGGGGCACCGCGTAGGCGGCATCCAATCGCCAGCCGTCGATGCCCCGCTCCAGCCAATGGCACATGACCTCCACGACGAGATCGGCCACGGCCTCCGAGGAGTGGTCCAGCGCCACGAGCGCGTCGTGCCCTTCGAAGACGTCGGCCTCGACCCGGCCGTCGACGCGACGAGCGCGGAACAGCCCCGGGTCGTCGCCGCCGTCGGCGAAGGCGCGGAACGCCGGGTGCCCGCGGCCGACGTGATTGAAGACGCCGTCGAGCAGGATCCGGATGCCGCGCTCCCGCGCCGCCGACACGAGACGGTCGAAGTCCTCGTCGTTGCCGAGGCGGGGATCGATGCGGAAGTGATCGACGGTGTCGTAGCCGTGCGTCTCCGACGCGAACACCGGGCCGAGCAGCAGGCCGTTCAGTCCTAGCTCGATGACGTGGTCGAGCCACGGCTCGAAGCGGTCGAGGCGGTGTGCGGGTTCGGCATCCGGGTCGACGTCGTCGCGGATGGGAGCGCCGACGAATCCCAGCGGGTAGACGTGCCACCAGAAGACGTGCTCGGGCCACGCGGGCATCCGGTTTCCTCTCGATCGGGGATGAGACGGTCCCGACGCTATCCGCAGCGGCGGATCCGGCGAGGGGGCTTGCCGCCGCCCGACCTCTCGTCGTGCGGTCGGCGTCGGCTTCGGATGCCGCGGCCCGTCACCCTCTCTTCGCCCGAGGGTCTCCCCGTCACGCCCGCGCGCGATCGGCGGGCAGGGCGAAGGCGTCGAGGTCGAGGGCGTGCGTGCGGGCCGTCTCCACGGCCGCGGCCACGGCCCCGATCGACACGATGTCCGCCCCGAGGGTCGAGGCGATGATGCGCGGGGCCGGCAGGTGCAGCGACGCGGGCAGGGCGCCGATGGCCGCGTCGATGATGGGTCCGGCTCCGGCGGCGATCGCGCCCGAGACCACCACGCGCTCCACGTCGAACAGGCTGCCGAACACCGCCGCGACCCCGGCGAGCGCCGGGCCCACCGCCCGGGCGACGCCGAGGGCCCCCGCGTCGCCGGCGGCGGCGAGGTCGAGCACGGTCTTGGCGTCGAGGGTGTCGGGGTCGATGTCGCGCAGGGCGCTGTCGAGGGGGAGGGATCCCGAGGCCAGGGCCTCGCGCGCCGCGTCGACGCATCGCGGTGCGAGGCCCCAGGCGCTGCCGACCCCGTCCACGCGATCGAACGCCACGGTCTCGCCCGCTCCGCCGTGAGCGCCGCGCAGCAGGCGTCCGTCGACGCTGATGCCGGCGCCGAAACGCTCGCCGGCGAGCAGGGCGACGAAGTCGTCGCTGCCGACCGCGGCTCCGTGCGTGCGCTCGGCGACGGCGGCGAGGGTGGCGTCGTTCTCGACGCGCACCACGGGTGCCCACGCGGCGAAGCTGTCGATGAAGTCGGGGTTCATGCGCGCCCAGAAGCCGTCGTGGTGCACGGGGGAGCGCCCCGAGCGGGCGACGGGGGCGGGCACTCCGACGCACAGGCCGATGATCTCGGTGCGCGCGCGTCGTGCGCGGGTGAGGGCGGCGTCCACCGTCGCCTCGGCCGCGCGCCGGCGTCGCTCGGGCGAATCGAGCTCGGGGTCGACGGTCAGCCGCGAGGTGGCGAGTGCTCGTCCGCGCAGGTCGGCCACGGTGGCGGTGAGGTGGCCCCGGCCGGCGTCGACGCCGACGACCAGGCCCGCGCCGGGGTCGAAGGCGAAGCGTCGGGCCGGTCGGCCCTTGGAGTATTCGCCCACCGCTCGGGCGTTCGGCATCTCGGTGAGCAGGCCGCGGGCGGTCAGCTCGTCGAGCACGTCGATGGCGGTGGAGCGCGTCACGCCCACGGCCTGAATGACGTCGCTCGCGGTGAAGGCGTCGGCGTCCCAGACGTAGCCCAGGACCGCATCGAGGTTGTGGCGACGCAGCGACGGCGTCGTCGTGATGGCATCCATCGACACTCTTGACCCCCTTTCGTTCTGCTGCAATACTGCCTGCACGACATTGATTTGACGAGTAGATTTACTCGACGGGACAACATATTCGCAGTGCAGCGAAGGAGGAACACGTGTCGACGAAGACCAGAGCGGGCCGACGATGGGTCGCCGCGGCGACGGTGGGGGTGCTCGGGATGGCGATGCTGGCCGGCTGCTCCTCCGACGGCCGCGAGACCATTCGATTCACCTTCAGCAAGCGCGAGGCGCTGTCGTTCATGAACGACGTGGTCGCCGAGTACAACGCCTCGCAGGATCGCGTGCGCGTCGAGATGGACAGCTCGGGTGTCGACGTCGTGTCGGCGAGCTTCGTGCGCGGCAACCCGCCCGACATCATGCTGGCGAACTACAACTACGAGGTCGCCCGCTTCGTGCAGCGCTGCGCGCTGAGTGATCTCGGCGGTACCGAGGCGGCGGCCAGCGTGCGCGACGACCTGCAGCCGCTCCTCGACCAGTACGGCTCCTGCGCGGGGCGCACCAGCGCGCTCCCGTACTCGGTGATGGCGGCATCCGTCATCTACAACACGCAGATGTTCGAGCAGCTGGGCCTGTCGGTCCCCACCACCTACGACGAGCTCCTCGCCGTCGCCGACACCCTGAAAGCCAACGGCATCACGCCGTTCTACGGCACCTTCAAAGACGACTGGACCGTGGCGCAGGGCTGGTACGACTACTCCGTCGGCGGCTCGCTCGACGTCCTCGACTTCTTCGACGGCCTCGCCGCGGAGGGCGCCGAGGTGGGGCCCGAGTCGCAGGTCTCGTTCGCCAAGGACTTCACCGAGCCGATGGACCGCATGATGCAGCTCGCCCAGAACTACACGAATCCGGATGCCGAGAGCCGGGCCTACGGCGACGGCAATCTCGCGTTCGCCCAGGGCGAGGCCGCGATGTACCTGCAGGGCCCGTGGGCGCTGGGCGAGATCGCGAAGACCGCGCCCGATCTGGCGGTCGGCACGTTCCCGCTGCCGATGACCGACGACCCCGACGACCTCGCCGTCCGCGTCAACATGGATCTCGCGGCGATCATCCCCGAGGCCTCCCGGCACCAGGATGCCGCGCGCGACTTCCTCGAGTACCTGTACCAGCCCGAGATCATCGAGGCCTACAACGAGTCGCAGCTCGGCTTCGCGCCGACCAAGGACGCTCCGTCGCCGAGCGACCCCCGCGTCGCCGGGATGATCCCGTACTACGACGAGGGCCGCATCTACCAGGGTGCCTCGGTGCTCGTGCCCAAGACCATCCCCACCTTCAACTACGCCCAGGCGATGATCTTCGGCGCCTCGCCCGAGGCCACCCTTCGCACCATGGACGAGGACTGGTCGCGGCTCGCGTTCCGTCAGCCGCCCGCGTCCACGACCGACGCAGCCGTCGAGGAGGACGCGCGATGACCACCACCACCACGATCGTGACGGGCGGGAAGACGACCGCTCGGCGCAGCAGCCGCCGCGTCGAGCCGATCTACTACCTGTTCCTGCTGCCGACCCTCGTGCTGTTCACCCTCGCCATCACGGTGCCGGGCATCATCGGCATCTTCTTCAGCTTCACCGACTCGATCGGCCTCGGCGAGTGGAATTTCACCGGGCTGACGAACTACATCGCGATCTTCAGCGACCCGGCCATCCTGCAGAGCTACCTGTTCACCTTCGGTTTCTCGGTCGCGACGGTGATCGTCGTCAACATCGCGGCGTTCCTGCTGGCGGTGGGGCTGACCTCGCAGATCCGCTTCAAGAAGGCGCTGCGCACGGTCTTCGTCATCCCGATGGTGATCTCGGGCATCATCATCGCCTACGTCTTCAACTTCCTCTTCAGCAACTCGGTGCCCGAGGCCGGAGCCTCGCTCGGCATCCCGTGGCTCGAGACCTCGCTCCTGGCGAACCCCGACCTCGCGTGGGTCGCGATCGTCATCGTCACCGCGTGGCAGGCGATCCCCGGAACGCTGCTGATCTACATCGCGGGGCTGCTGTCCGTGCCCGGCGACGTCTACGAGGCCGCGGGCCTCGACGGGGCGAGCAAGACCCAGCAGCTGCTGCGCATCACCCTCCCGCTGGTGGCGGGGTACGTCGTCATCAACATCATCCTGGGCTTCAAGGGCTTCCTGAACGCCTACGACATCATCGTCGGCCTCACCGGCGGCGGTCCCGGCACCGCGACCCGCAGCGTCGCGATGTCGATCATCCTCGGCTTCAACGGCGGGGACTACGCGTACCAGATGGCGAACGCGGCGCTCTTCTTCGTCGTGGCCATCGTCATCTCGCTCCTGCAGCTCTCGCTGACCCGGGGAAGGAACACCCTGTCATGACCGCTCTCAACCAGCCCGCGCTCGCGTTCGAGCAGGCCGAACTCGCCGTCCCCGCCGACCAGCCGCAGAAGCGCCGCATCCGTCGCGTCGGGATGGAGCGCATCAACTGGTCGACGACGACCATCCTGGTGCTCTGCTCCCTCACCGTCCTGCTGCCGCTGTACGTCACCGTCTCGATGGCGCTGAAGAGCGGCACGCAGATCGTCGACGGCAACGCGTTCTCGTTCCCCTCGCCGATCAGCTTCGACGGCTTCGTGCAGGCGTGGACGCTGACGAAGTTCCCCGTGGGGCTCGCGATCTCGCTCCTCGTCACGGCCGGCACGGTGATGGCGACCATCGTCCTCGCGGCGTTCGCCTCGTACGCGATCGCCCGCAACTGGGAGCGCAAGCTCTTCCGGTACTCGTTCTTCTACCTGCTCGCGGCGATGTTCATCCCGTTCCCGGTCGTCGCCCTGCCGCAGATCCAGCTCACCGGCCGGGTGGGCCTCGACAACCCGTTCGGCGTGATCATCCTCGCCACGATGTTCCAGCTGAGCTTCAGCGTGCTGCTGTTCACCGCGTTCCTGCGTTCCATCCCGCTGGAGCTCGAAGAGAGCGCGCGGATCGACGGCGCGACGACCTGGCAGACCTTCTGGCAGCTCATCTTCCCGCTGCTGGCTCCCATGAGCGCCACGGTCGGCATCTTCGCCTTCCTCTACGCGTGGAACGACTTCATGATGCCCTCGCTCATCATCAGCGACCCGACGCTGCAAACCCTTCCGGTGCGGCAGAACCTCTTCCAGACGCAGTTCAGCAACAACTACAACGTCGCCTTCGCGTCCTACCTCATGGCCATGGCCCCCGCGATCGTCGCCTATCTCTTCACCCAGCGCTGGGTGATGGCGGGCGTGACCCAGGGCGCCGTCAAGGGCTGACCCCCTCCCCTCCCCTCCCCTCCCCTCGAAAGGAACCCTCTTCGTGACGACCGCATCCCCCTCCGCCCGTACCCGCGAGCTGTCCGATGCCCCCGACTGGTGGCGTCAGGCCGTGGTGTACCAGGTGTACCCCCGCAGCTTCGCCGACAGCGACGGCGACGGCCTCGGCGACATCCGCGGCATCACCTCGCGCGTGCCGTACCTCGCCGAGCTGGGGGTGGATGCCGTCTGGCTGAGCCCCTTCTACCCCTCCGACCTCGCCGACGGCGGGTATGACGTCGCCGACTACCGCGACGTCGACCCGCGACTGGGCACCCTGGCCGACATGGACGAGCTCATCGCGCAGCTGCACGCCCACGGCATCCGGGTTGTCGTCGACATCGTCCCCAACCACACCTCCGACAAGCACGCCTGGTTCCAGGAGGCGCTGGCGGCGGGCCGGGGCTCGGCGGCGCGCGAGCGCTACGTCTTCCGCGAGGGGTCGGGCGTCGACGGCGCCGAGCCGCCCACCGACTGGGTGTCGCTCTTCGGCGGGTCGGCGTGGGAGCGGGTCGCCGACGGGCAGTGGTACCTGCACAACTTCGACGTCTCGCAGCCCGACCTGAACTGGGTCAACCCCGAGGTGCGCGCCGACTTCGTCACGACGCTGCGCTTCTGGAGCGACCGCGGGGTCGACGGGTTCCGCATCGACGTGGCGCACATGCTCACGAAGGACCTCAGCGAGCCCCTGCGCTCGCGCGCCGAGCTCGAGGCCCTGCCGCACGACGGCACCCACCCGATGATCGACCGCGACGACGTGCACGAGGTCTACGCCGAGTGGCGCGCGGTCTTCAACTCCTACGACCCGCCGCGCACCGCCGTCGCCGAGGCGTGGGTGCACCCCTCGCGCGTGCCGCTGTACGCCAGCGCCGACAGCCTCGGCCAGGCGTTCAACTTCGACCTTCTCGAGGCCGACTTCGACCCCGCGCAGTTCCGGCGCATCGTCGCCGACAACCTCGCGCTGGCCGCGGAGTCGGGCTCATCGACCACGTGGGTGCTGTCGAACCACGACGTCGTCCGCCACGCCACGCGGTACGGACTCCCCGACGCCGAGCGCGACGCCGAGGGGCGCCCGACCCTCAAGCACGGCAACGAGTGGTTGCTCTCCGGCGGGCAGTCCCCGGCTCTCGACTCGCGCCGCGGGGAGCGCCGCGCCCGCGCCGCCGCGGCCTTCGTGCTGGGCCTTCCCGGGTCGGCGTACCTGTACCAGGGCGAGGAGCTGGGCTTGCACGAGGTCGCCGAGATCCCCGACGCCGACCGTCAGGATCCGACGTTCTTCCGCAGCCCCGGCGTCGATCAGGGCCGTGACGGATGCCGCGTGCCCCTGCCCTGGACCGAGCACGGTCCGGCGTTCGGCTTCGGTTCGGCGGGCGCGCACCTTCCGCAGCCGGAGTGGTTCGGCACGTACGCGGTCGACCTGCAGGACGGCGACCCGGCCTCGACGCTGTCGCTCTACCGCCGCGCGCTCGACCTGCGGCACGAGCTGCAGACCGACGAGCAGATGGAGTGGATCGAGACGGGTCGCGACGACGTGGTGGCGTTCGCCCGCCCGAACGGCTGGACGGTCGTGACGAACTTTGGCACCGAGCCCGCGGCGCTGCCCGCGGGCGAGGTGCTGCTCGCCAGCGTCGCGCTCGACGGCGACACGCTGCCCGGTGAGACCACGGTCTGGCTCCGCGGCGCCTGACCCGCCCCGAAAGCCCCGGCGTCCGCGCCGGGGCTTTCCCGCGCCCTCCGCCCCGCGCCGCGGATACCCGTTGAGTGTCCAAAACACGCCGTAGCGCGCCGCACGATGGCGGCGTGTCTCGGACACTCAACGGCTCAGCGCACGCGCACCACCCTGCGCTGGCCACACGCCCGCCACCACGCGTCGGCCACACGCCCTCCGCCCCGCGACGGCCGCACGCCCGTCGTCCGCCCGCCCGCCGCGTCGACGAAACACCCGTTGAGTGTCCAAAACACGCCGTAGAGCGCCGCACGATGGCGGCGTGTCTCGGACACTCAACGCCGTCCCCCCCCCCGGCTCAGCGCACGCGCACCCAGCCGTCGCCGCGGCGCTCGATGGCCCCGGCCGTGGCGAAGGCGTCGAGCCATCCCCCCATCGGCCACGCTCCCCACCGCTCGAAGAACGTGCCCCCGTTGCGCAGGATGTCGTCGAGGTGCTGCCACGGGGGAGAAGAGACCGGATGCCACTGGTGGTACGCGTCCGCCCCGCCGACCCACTGCATCTCGACGCCCGCAGCACGAGCCGACCAGGCGAGGTCGGTGTCTTCGGCCCCGTACCCCTCGTACCCGGGGTGGAAGCCGCCGATGCGGTCCCATGTCGCCGGGGTCACGGCGAACGACAGCGACCAGAACAGGTCGTAATCCCGGTCGGTGGCCCGCCGCGTCTCGCCGGGTCCGAGCGCCGGGCGGGCGCGGTGCGGGCGGGTGAGAAGGGGCAGGTCGTCGAGGTTCTCCGGCCGTTGCACGCTCGACAGGTAGGTCACCGCTCCGCAGAGCACCGCGTCGGGGTGCGCGCGGGTGGCGGCGCGGTAGGCGGACAGCAGGTCGGGCCCGGGCAGGCAGTCCACGTCGAGGAACACCAGCAGCTCGGCGCCCGCGGCGATCGCCGCGTCCGCCGCGCGGTTCCGCCCCTCGCCCACCCGCAGTCCGTGCGGCCCCGGGGGCACGAGCATGGTGAGCGTCCCCGCCTCCGCGACACCGTCCGGGGGCGTCTCGTCCAGCCACGCCTCGACGCGCACGATGTCGTCGGCGAGTTCGGCGATCACGCGGCGCTGGCGCTCGAGGTGTTCGCGCCGCGCCGCTGAGGCGACCGTGATGAGCGCCGTCCTCACGGCCGCACCGCCTCGAGGGCGGCGGCCATGCGGTGGGCCGCGCCCGCGACCTGCCAGCGCGACCAGTCCGGTTCGGTCGAGGCGGCCCGCTCGACCAGATCGACCAGGTCGGAGGCCGAAACGGTGTCGTCCGCCCGCTGCGCGAGGCCCCAGCGGGCGAGGGCGTCGGCGGTCGCCCGCTGCTCGTCGAAGGGGCGGTCCTGCGCGATGACGACGGCGCGGGCTCCGGATGCCGCGAGGTCGGCGACGCTGTTCTGGCCCGCGGCGCTCACGACCACCGTGCTGCCGGCCAGCAACGGCCAGGGGTCGTCGACGCGGGAGGCCTCGTCGTGCCCGATCGCGGTGACCCGCCAGCCGCGGGCGGAAAGACGTGCGGTGGCCTCGTCGCGGACCTCCGGCTCGAGCACCCGGCCGAGCAGCAGCACCGATCGCTCGGTCGCGGGCTCCGGCGGGGTGCGTCCGTCGTAGCGCGAGATGCCCCCGGTCCACACCACGCGGTCGCCGTGCTCGGCGAGGGCGGGGGTCGGCACCGCGCCGTGCGCCCAGGGGGCCACGATGCGATCGGCCAGGGCGTAGGCGAGGGCGTGGGGCGCGTCGGTGCGCGCGCCGGGCTGGGTCACCGCGACGGTGCGGAGCCCCAAAAGTCGCGCGAGAGCCACGACCTCCGCGCTGACGTCGACGACGAAGACGTCGAGATCGAGGTCGACCGCCGCGGAGGCGATCATGGCCAGTCGTGCGCGGTGTCCCTGGTGCCCGTGGGGTGCCCAGTGCAGCTTCCCCCGGGCGGTCGGTTCCGCCTCGC
Source organism: Microbacterium sp. CFBP 13617 (assembly GCF_014839445.1). Classification (NCBI taxonomy): domain Bacteria; kingdom Bacillati; phylum Actinomycetota; class Actinomycetes; order Micrococcales; family Microbacteriaceae; genus Microbacterium; species Microbacterium sp. CFBP 13617. The sequence goes on from NZ_JACYNW010000001.1 coordinate 1,020,344, forward strand.
GCGGGTCGAGCACCGTGCCGTCGGCGGCCTCGACCACGTCGGCGTCCGGCGGGAGCACGATCCACTGGGTCTCGGGGGCGAGTCCGGCGGGACGGGCGAGCGACGAGAACGCCACGACGGGGGTCCGCAGGTGCGGGTGCACGGCGAGGAAACGCGCGACGTGGCCGAAGCCGTGGTGGTGGACGTACCAGCCGATCACCGCGACACCGCCGGCACGCGTCGCGCGGCGACGGGCTGAGCGGTGTGGGTGAGCACCCGCTCCACTTCGCGGTAGCGCTCCGTGAGCGAGTGCTGTCGCACGGCCGCCCGGCGGGTCCAGACGCGCGTGAGGGGTTCGCGCGCGCCCTGTGCGGCGAGCTCGGCCGCGGCCTTGCCCAACGCGACGACGTCGCCGGGCATGACCGTCGCCGATCCGGGCATGCCCGCGAGCACCTCGGAGACCCCGCCGATGTCGAAGGCCGCGACGGGGGTGCCGGTGGCGAGCGCTTCGGCGATGACGAGGCCGAAGGGCTCCTCCCACATGGGCGTGACCAGGGCGACGGCCGACGATCCGACGAGGCGGCAGAGGTCGGGCTGATGCAGCGGGCCCACGTAGCGCGCGTGCACGCCGAGCCGGGGCACGACTTCCTGCTCGAAGTAGTCGACGTCGCCGATCCGGCCGGCGAGCACGATGTGGGCGTTCGCCGAGCGGGCGGCCTCGATGGCCAGGTGCGGTGCCTTCTCGGGCACGACGCGCCCCGACCAGACCCACGACGGTCCGCCGGCGCCACGCGTCCACTGGTCGGTGTCGATGCCGTTGGGGAAGACGAAGGCGTCGACCCCCTCGACCGACCACGCGCGCGCGGTCGCCTGGCTCACGGCGATGAAACGGTGCGGGCTGTCGCGCACGTCGGCCGCGGCCTCCAGCATGTGTTCCAGGGGCGGCGTGTGCAGGGTCGTGACGACCGGGATGTCCGCCTCGCGGCTCCACCGGATGGGCGCGGGATGCAGGCTGTGGTTGTCCACGACGTCGTACAGGTGGCGGTCGGCGATGAGGCGGTCGCGGGCCGCATCGAAGGCGGTGTCGACGGCCGCCGCATACCCGTGCGGGTACTCGGTGTCGGATGCCGCCTCCGGCCGCGTCCAGGCGGGAGCGGGCAGAGAGAACTCCGGCGTGTCACCGAGGAAGTCCGAGCCCTCGGCGGCGCACAGGGTCACCTCGTGCCCGCGCGCGCGCAGCCAGCGCACGCGGTCCCAGACGCACGCCTCCAGTCCGCCGGCGTGCGGCTGACGCAGGGGGTAGCGCGACGGGGCGACGACGAGCACCCGCAGCGACCGTGCGCCGCGGATCATGCGGCCACCTCCGTGTCGAGTGCGTGGCGGTACACGGCGACGTGCGCGGCACGCACCTCGCTCCGTTCCGCAAGACGTTCGGCCCGTCGCCGGTCCACCTCGGCCGTGCGCGGCGTCGATCCCGGCGTCGACCAGGCCGGAGCCGTGGCCTCCACCATCGCGCGTGCGAGCGAGAGCGGGTCGCCGACGTCGAAGGCGTGGAAGTCGCCGGGATGCTGGGCGGCGATGTGGCCGATGCGGGTGCCGACGACCGGAACGGCGAGGTCGTAGCAGAGCTCCGCCCAGCCCGACTGGGTGCCGTGCCGATACGGCAGCACGCACGCGTCGAGGTCGGCGAGCCACTCGGCGAGGGCGTCGTCGTCGAGACGGGCTCCGCGCTCGACGCTGACACCGTCGGCGTCACGGACGAGGAGGTCGATGGATGCCGCCGCCTCGGCGTCGCGCACCCGCTCGTTCATCCGCACGACGGCTTCGATGCGCGCACCCTGCGCGCGCAGGGCGGCGACGGCGCGGACGAGGGTCGCGGTGGTCCCCACCCCGTCGATGTTGGGGCGGAGATCGCGCAGGTGCACCCCGATGCGGGCGACATCGTGGACGTGACCGGTGGGGCGTGGTGCGTCGCCGAGCAGCGTGGGGTGGGCGATCACCGTCGTCGGTCGGTGGACGATCCCGCGCACCTCGGCGTCGGCCGTGTCGGTGAGGGTGACGAGGGCGTCGGCGCCCGCGGCGAGAACGACGAGCGACGCCCGGTGCGCGTCCTGCTCGCTCAGCTGCGGGTTCTCGAGGTCGTGCACCGTGTAGACGAGGGGTCGCCCGATCCGCCGGAGCGTCTCGACCGTCGCGCGCAGTTCGTCCGGGCTGTACGACTCGATGCCGAAGTGCAGGTGCACCAGGTCGAAGTCGTCGGCGTGCGCTTCGAGCCACGAGGGCAGCAGCACCTGCGGCGGCCACCATTGGCCGGCGGGGGCTCCCGGCGGCGGCGGGTCCGACAGCAGCGTCACGTGGTCGCGGTCGGTGATGGCGGCGACATAGGGGTGGGCCGAGGGGACGGCCGCGACCCGGACCGGGGGGACGGTGGTGACGACGATCTCGTGTTCTCCTCGTGCTTGCGTGCGTGACGGTGCGCGTACCGCATCGCCAGGCACATCGCAATGCAACGGGGCGGTTGGGACGACGATGACACCGACGGATACCTTCACATCATGGGTGGTGAGAGGGCGCGACTGCGAAGCCTTGCGGACCACGGCGACGCGGTGATAGCGCGCCGTCGCCACTACGCCGAGTTCTACGGCGAGAAGGCCCCGGCCGACGGTTTCGGCCTGGTGGTGGGCAATTGCCAGGCGGAGTCACTGCGGCTGGTGATCTCGTCCGAGGTTCTTCCCGCCGTGCGCGTCCCCGCGGTGCACGAGCTCACCGCCGACGATGCCCGGCGCCTGCACGTCCTCCTCGCCGATGCCGCGTTCCTGGTCGCGCAGCCGATCCGCGACGACTACCGCGGCCTTCCGCTGGGTACCGCCCAGTTGCGCGCCGCTCTTCCCGCCGCGGCCCGCACCGTCACGGTCCCGGCCGTGCGCTTCGCCGGACTGCACCCGTTCCAGGCTGTTCTGCGCCTCCCCGACTTCCCCGAAGATCCGCCGCTCGTCGCGTACCACGACGTCCGGATCGTCGCCGAGGCGCTGGGCGCTCCGGTCGCCTCGAGCGTGCCGGCCGAGACGGTCCGCGCGATCGCCGACGCCTCGATCGCGGAACTGCGGCGCCGCGAGGCCCGGGGGCTCGACGTCGCGGCATCCGATCTCTTCGCTCCGGTGGTCGACGATCTCGCTCGCACGGTGAATCATCCCGGCAACGCGCTCTTCCTCCCCCTGGGGGAGCGCATCGTCGCCGCCCTCGGGGCGCCCGGCCGGGTGGTCGACCCGGGCCGCCCGATCCTCGCCGCCGTCCGTGCGCCGCTCGAGAGGTGGGTCGTCGACGCGTGGGATCTCGACACCGCGCCCCGGCCCGATTGGATCGTCGACGGCGAGACGGTGCCGGCCGCTCTCGTGCGCGAGGCGCATCTCGCGTACTACGCCGAGCGCCCCGAACTGCTCGCCGCCGTCGCGGAACGTCTGGCTCCGCTGCTGCGCACGTGGGCGGAGGCCGCATGACGACGTCGATCCCGGATGCCACCCTCCCGGTGCTGCTCGCCCACCCGGGGCCGCACGGCGTCGCCGTGTACGCGCGCGAGATGGCCGCCGAGGTCGTGAGCGGCGCCCCCGGGGTGCGGGTTATCACGCCCGACGAGGCGGCATCCCTTCCCCCGGGCACGCCCGTGCACGCGCACATCACCGATCGGCTCTGGGGCTCCTCACCCGAAGAGGCCACGCGCACCGTCGAGGCGCTGGCCCGACGGCATCCGCTGACCGCGACGCTGCACGACGTGCCGCAGGCCTCCGACGGGGAACGCAACCGCCCCCGGCGTCGGGCGTTCTACCGCTCCGTGAGCGAGGCGGCGCGCGCCGTCGCCGTCAACAGCGCGCACGAGCGGGAGCTCCTGCGGGAAGAGGGGGTGTGGAACGGCCCGGTGACGGTCGTTCCGCTCCCCGTCGCGAGCGTTCCGCCCTCGGTCTCCGCTCCCTCCGACGACGCGGTCGGCGTCCTCGGCTACTTCTACCCCGGCAAGGGGCACGACGAGGCACTCGCCGCGGCCGCCGCCTCGGGCTTGACGCGGTTGAGCGTGCTCGGGCGCGCGTCCGAGGGCCACGCGGCCGACCTCGACGCGTTCGTCCGCGGCGCGGCCGCCGCCGGCGTCACCGTCGAGGTGACCGGGTGGCTCGACGACGCCGACATGATCGCGCGGGCGCGGCGGGTCGCGGTCCCGGTGATCGCGCACCGTCACGTGTCGGCGTCGGGGTCTCTCGCATCGTGGATCGGGTGGGGCCGCCGGCCGGTCGCCGTGCGCAACCGCTACGTCGACGAGATGGCCGCCCTCCGGCCCGGAACGCTCGACGTCGTCGAGCCCGAGCAGCTCGCTTCGGCCGTCGCGGCCGCGCGCGCCGATGCCGGCCGCACCTGGCACGGCGTCCACCCGGTCCCGTTCGGCCGCGCCGATGCCGCGCGGGCCTACCGCCGTTGGTGGGCGGACGTGTCGTGGTGAACGCGGACGACGGCGGATGGAACGATCGGATGCCGTGGGTTCCGGGCAACCGGTGGGACCTGGTGTCGCATCGCGAGCCGGATCCGCCGCGGGTCAGCGTGATCGTCACGCACTACGCGCAGCCGCAGGAGTTGGCCCGCACCCTCGCGGCGCTGCAGCAGCAGGACCACCCCGCCGACCGGCTCGAGATCATCGTGGCCGACGACGGCTCGCCCGAGTCGCCCGTCGTCCCCCGCGGCGTTCGGCTCGTCCGCCAGGACGATCGGGGTTTCCGTGCCGCGGCCGCACGCAACCTGGGGGCCGCGGCCGCCACGGGTGAGGTCCTCTGCTTCCTCGACGCCGACACGACGCCCGAGCCCGAGTACATCCGACGGATGTCGCGCCTCCCGGCTCTGCTCCCCGACGCGGTGACCGTCGGACGCCGTCGTCACGCCGACCTGTCCGAAGTGCCCGCCGGCCTCCCGATCGCCGAGGTCGCCCCGCCGCGGGAGCTGACCGAACCCGAGTGGCTCGTCGAGGCGTATGCGCGCAGCGCGAACCTCCTTCACGCCGACGACCGTTCCTACCGGTATGTCATCAGCGCGGTCGCCGCGTGTTCCCGCGCGTTCTTCGACGAGATCGGGGGATTCGATGAGTCGTTCTCCTCCTATGGCGGCGAGGACTGGGAGTGGGCGCATCGTGCTTGGCAGGCCGGCGCAGTGCTCGCACACATCCCGGAGGCCGTGGCCTGGCACGACGGTCCCGACTGGGCCGCACGCGACGACCGCGACCGCGCGGCCGAGGGCAATCGCCAGACGCAGGTCCTCGCCGCGAAGATCCCGGTGCGGGGGTCACGGGGGAGGGGTCTTCTCCCCGCGGTGCCCGACCTCCTCGTCCGTCTGCCCGATGCGGTCACCCCGTCGGCGGCCTTCCTCTGCGTCGATTCCGTCCTCGCGGCGTTCCCGCAGGCGTCCGTGGCGGTGGATTCTTCCCTGCGCGAGCACGCATGGACGGCCGATCCCCGCGTGCTCCTCTCCGGTGACGCCTCCACCCCGGACGCGCGGATCACCCTGCACCTAACCCGGGCGGTGGTGATCCTGGATGCCACCACCCTCATCGACGCGGTGGCATCGCTCGATCACGGGGAGATCGGCTCGCTCGACCTGGTCACCGCCAAAGGCATTCGATTCGGACTCGCGGAGTCGCGTCGGTCGTGCCGGCGCACACACCGATGGGGAGCGTCGGCGGCCTTCCGCCGAGACACCCGGGTGGCTGACGGAGTACATCCGACGAGAGACGAGCCCCACCTCGAGGCGTGGGTCGGCGGGTGGGGCGGCGTCGACCGCTTCGTCTGATCGGCCCACACCCGCGTGTTTCCGGGGGTGTGGGGGTGCGACACGCCCGGGATGTGGCTGGATTGGCCGAGTCGGGGTGTCGCACGTAATCTTTTACTTGTTCGCCCCACAGGGGAGAGCGGAGCGGCCGAAAGGCCCCGCAG